>NZ_QSSH01000045.1 GCF_003438495.1 Collinsella sp. TF05-9AC | reverse complement strand
CACATGTACGGATGAATGTGGGAGGTGTTCGGATGAAGTCGATAATCAAGGAGCTTATCAGGCTGTTAAGACGCGGTTGTTTTGGTGCTTACACTAAAATCATAAAAGTCGTATCATTTCATTAGCTTATTCATCTTTGGGAGGAAGAATGCCAACCAACAGCCAGATTCTGATAGACGGATTCATTTCGGACGAATTCTCTAAGCAGACTGAATATAGTTCTAAAGGGGACTACTTTGAACTGTTGGCTTCTTCTCGATACATGGCTCCATACGACCTTGACGACGATGAGATAGCGGAAGGGCTCATTGGAGGGTCGCGAGACGGGGGCTGCGATGCTATTTACATCTTCGCCAACAATTATTTCTTGAGTGAGGATGTCCAGATTCAAAACTACATCAATCGTGGATCAAGGGTTGAAATTGTTATTCTTCAGACTAAGGTTTCAAAATCATTCAAAGAAGACGCGTTCTTGAAGTGGAAGGACACCTGCAATGACCTTCTGACATTCGATAAAAACTTAAATGATTTCGACGATAAATATTCTGATCGCGTTATCGATACTTTTGGAAGAATAAGAGAAGCGATTCAAGCGGCGGCGATGGCCGGAAACGAAATCCGAATGAAGTTCGTGTACATCGCGAATGCGGATTCACCATCGGACGGCGTTAAGATTCAGAAAGAGCAGCTTCCCGCTGCCATTGACGAAATCGTCGGCGTAAGCCGATTTAGTTCTTCGTGTGTTTTAGTTGGAGCAGACGAATTGATGCGCATCTGGTCGCCTCCCGCAGAGAGTGGGCTTGTTATGCGTTTTTCGGGGTCCTATGCATCAGTTCCTCAGAGAACGGATGTCTTTGGCCTGGTGTCTTTGTCGGATTACTACCGCTTCCTCACTGACGACCAAGGACAGCTCCGTAGCTATCTTTTTGAGGCGAACGTCAGAGATTACGAGGGAAATGTTTCAGTCAACAAAGGAATCAGGGAAACGTTGGAGCATCCTAGCGAAGACGATTTCTGGTGGCTCAACAACGGGGTAACGATACTGGCTTCTGAAGCCTACCAAATAGCAGGAGCAGAAGTGAAAATGGAAGAGCCTCGCATCGTTAATGGACTTCAAACGTCGTATGAAATATATAAATTTATGGAGTCTCGCACAGAAGACGCCGAAGATTCCAGAAATGTGATGGTAAAAATCCTTGTGCCGGGAAGCGATGAGACCAGAAACAGAGTGATACTGGCGACGAACAACCAAACTCAGGTGAAAAAGACATCGCTTCGCGCTACTGACCAAATCCATATCCAGATAGAACTCTACATGAAAAGAAATGGACTGTATTACGAAAGGCGGAAGAACTATTACAAAAACCAGGGGAGGAAGAGAGAAGAGATCGTAACCCTCTCCTTTCTTGCGCAATGCATGATGTCGATACTTCTCGGCAGGCCGGATCAGGCAAGGGCAAGACCGTCGACACTTTTGTCTGACGAAGTTCAATATAAGAAAATATTTGGGCAGGATGGCAACCTTGAGGCTTACTACAGAGCCGCTAGTCTCGGAAAACAGGTTTGCCTGAAGTTTCCACAAATTAAGAGAGACTTAGAGGGTTCCCAAATAAGCGACATAAGATTTTACGTGATAATGGGCGTTGCTTCCATGTTGTCCAATAAAGATAGCCTGACATTTGGTGACATAGAGAATCTCGACCTTGACAAGCTTTCAGATGAAATTATTCAAACTGTTGCGGACATGGTGATGGATGTTTATCTGGCCCTTGGCGGAACATCCAAAGCTGCTAAGTCTTACGCCATGGCAAGTAAGGTCAAGGAAAAGATTTCACTACTGTTGCCTTAGGGCAATCCAGGGCTGTTCTCTAGAATGCCATCAGCAGAGAGGTCCTTTTTGCAAAGGGCCTCTCTATTTTCGTTCGGTTCCGAACAGTTTGACGATCACTAATCAGCTCGCGTCGTCAACCGCTTCGCTTTCAGCCCCTACCTTGATGCAGGCGTAGGCGACGAGCGTGCACAGCCCCATACCCATTCCAATCAGGTGCAACAGGAAGGCCATTTTCTCGCCTTACTTTTCGCCTTCGTACGGCTTTTCGGGGGCGAGCCCGTCTGGACGGCGTGCCATGAGCACGGCGCCACCCTGACGGCGGCCGGCGCCCACGAGACAACCGAGGCTATGTACAGGGCGCAGGGGCAGTAGACCACTGTATGCGGATGAAGTGCGCTGCACAGCGCCGGCACTTGGCCCCAGGGAACATCTCGGCGAGCGAGCCGACCATGCCGACGGCCTTGTCGCCGGTGAACATGCGCACGCCGCGAAGCCCTCGTAGCTCGCAATCGAGCTGGCATATGCAGTCCGCTGGTAGTATTTGCAAACTGGCTGATCAGGTAATTCTCACAATGCGCGTTTTATGCTGGCGGCGGGTTGCGGATATCCCAGTCATTGCAAAAACAATTTCCAAAACATGTGTTCTATTTGAAACTACATGAAGGAAGATCACTATAGAATGCAAGCTACAATAGCAAACGAGTATTGGACTCGAGTCTAGCGGAGGATTATGGGGTTCCAAGATATCCTTGCTGCGATTGATATCATCACGGGGCCTGACCCGGCCCTTTCTATCCTGGCGGTTTCGATTGTCGTCGCGCCGGCGTTGCTGTGGTTGTGTAAGCAGGCTTTGGCGCGGTTTTACAAGGCTGATATCTTTGTTGTGGCACTGGCGTTCGTCGCATTGTTTGCATCGGTTAGGCTTAGCCTTTTATGGTTGACGGGTGTGGCATCGGTTTTTCTCGCGGTGTGTCTGCTCGCTCTTCCCGCCAACTATTTTTGGTGTGCGCAGCGGCTAGATGACATAGTGGGCAAGGCTGATCCCTCTCTTCCCGATTGCGACTACGTAGCTGCCTTCAGGCTGATGAACTCGGTTGACCGTGATCGACTGTCCAGAAGGCAGCTCGCCTGCCTCGACAAGGACAGGATTTTCTGCAACATCTACTTGGGAAACAACGGCGTTGCAAAAAGGATGCTTGAGGACGAAAACTTAGAACCGGCTTTCAGGCATTTCGCCCTCCATATTATCGCGAACTCCGCTTGCGATCGTGCTGGGTCGCAAGCGGAACTCGAAAGCGCCTTGGCCGAGATATCCGACAAGACAGACCCTTTCATCAAAGTCCAGCTTTGGCACAACCGCGCGGTTGGCTATATCGTGAACGGTCAGTTCAAAGTCGCCGACGACGAGTTCAAGAAGACGTATCGTGAAGCCAAGCGTCTGGGCGTTCGGAATAAGTCGTTCCTCTTGCTTCTGTTTGAGAATGCAACATTGAATAAAACGAAAATCGGCTTGCCTGATGGCGGCATTGAAGAAGGGTGGGGGTTGATTGAGGAATGCGAAAAGGCGCTTGCGCCGATTGGCCCCAACGATTTTGGGCAGCTCTTCAATCTGCGGCTTCTTTTCATGAGGCAGATAGGGGCAAGCATCGAGGACAGGAACAAGTTGTATTTGGCCGAGGTCGAAAGCACCCTCAGCAATGCCTCCCTTTCCGAGCAACAGCGCGTCGTCGCTATGGCGAGCTTGGGAAGAATCGCGTGGGCCGACGGGCTCGACCCCGCCCCCGTGCTCAATTTCTTCGAAGGATGCGATCGGTTTTTGTGCGTGAGCGACCCCGATGCACGTTACTATGCCCATATGAACCTGAGGGCGATGCTTTCGGGCTTGGCGGTGGATGACCGCTCCCTAAATACTTTGGCTGAGAGCGTAATGCGGTATTTCAAGGATGGGGACGCGGAGCATGATTTGGATGTGATGGAGGATGGCCTTCCTCCCGAGGCGATTCTGCGGCGCTCCCAAGTGCTGCGAGAACGCGCTGCCCTAGCCTTAATGGTGGGAGAGAACGTTGAGCGCGCCGTGTCGTACACTGATGAGGCTATAGGCCTCCTTGAGGGAAGCTTGCAGGTTATGGCGGCGCTCGAGTGTCGATGGCAGCTTGCCCGGCTGACACTGTACGACAAACCCGAGGTGGCAAAAATGCAGCTCTCGATTGCCGAAGAGCGCCTCGCTACGCTCAACAAGCAACCGTCCCTCGGATATCCCTATCTCGAGATGAGCCTGTGCTACGCCTTGCTTGGTATGCGTGCCGAGTGCAGAGGCGCGTATGAAAGGGCCTCCGGCTTCGAGACTCCGATGAGCCATTACGCGCCCGGCATTCGGATTAACATTACCGCCGCCGCCTTCTGTGCCAGGTTCTACATGCTTACGGAAATGCTTGGAAATCCCGAAGAGGTTTGCCCCTTGCTTAAAACTCGAGAGGGCAGGGCGTGGCTGTCTCGCTATCCGAAGGTTTCTTCCCTGTCGAAAACGCTTCTTTGCGGGAAGTTTCTTGGGTATGGGGATGTCGTGCCCGCCATGACGAGGCTATTCTTGGACGAGGAAGGGAAGCTATATGCCGAAACGTGGCTCGTCGTCCAAGAGATCGGGCTCGCGTTCGATCTTGATTCCAGAAAGCCCGGCGAAGGGTATGGGCTGGTTGTCGAGATCCAAAGGCACCCGCTGGTTGCCGATGACGATACCCTTGCGAGGGTCGCTGTGCAGCACGGGTATACTGTGCTTGGTGCGAGGTTGGACCTGTGCAACGAAGACCTCCTCGGGGTCGATGACGCAGCCGCCGTATTCGATGTGCTGGATGCCTTGGGCATATTGGCCGAAGGACGCGTGCCCACATTGGAAGACATCATGAAGAGTTACCTCGAAAGCTGTGTCGACGTTCCTGCCGGCGGTTGGGGTACCTTTGCCGAGAGGTAGCTTCGTCCTGCCACGCTTCACAAAACGTTTCACAAACTTCTCGTCGCTGGCCGAGTTTTCGGCACGTAGTGCTGCAATGGCCCTGCCTGATTTATCCATCTAGCCCCAATTGACCGATTTCCCATTGACGGTAACAACTTTCTGCCGACCCACTGGAAGCGCCTGCGCACCAACTACGCGCAGGAGGGGACAAACTGAGAGAACAAGCACAGGTCGCGCGTCGTGCCGGTGCTTCCCTCCACGGGCTCGCCGGTGCGTCTCGCAAGCGCGGTCATGTGCGGACAGGACGAGATATGGCAGGAGTCCAAGTACTTCACGGAGGCGAGGACGGACGAGCCCTGCGACGACGGACGCACCCGGGGAATCGACGGTCCCGTCGATTGGGCGCGGCTCGAGGCGGAGGCCG
The DNA here is from genome assembly GCF_003438495.1 of Collinsella sp. TF05-9AC. Taxonomy (GTDB): domain Bacteria; phylum Actinomycetota; class Coriobacteriia; order Coriobacteriales; family Coriobacteriaceae; genus Collinsella. The sequence continues at coordinate 6,405 of NZ_QSSH01000045.1, read as the reverse complement.
GAAAGATGCTCGAGTCCGGCGTCGAGCTTGTGGGCAGGGTCGAGGCGGCATGGGATTTCAACCGTATTCCGGATTCTAGAACGCCGGGCCGACTCGCTTCGGATCGGGATTTACACCATCTTTCTCGACACTTCCCGAAAGGCAACCATCGGTTGGGCAGCGTCCCGATTGTTGGTGCTATCGCCTAGAATCCAATCGTCATCCTGTCCCAACATCATGCCGCCTTCCTTCCTGTCGGATTATCCTCCACCACGAGCTCGATAATGCGTTTGGCATGCTCCTTGGCGTCCCCCCCCCCGTGCAGGAACCCGCCGGAACGCCCGCGTTCTTCCCATATGCCTTCACGATCGAATCCTCGGTGAACCTGTGCCTCGATGCCCAGCCCTCATCCATCTCGGCAAACACGGCCCCGAGCATGCGGATGGGGGACCTCCTCGATGGGAACACCTGCGCCACGCGGGATCGACGCTCGAGTCTTCGGCTGGCGCGCACCTGCACGTTGTTGGTGCACAGGCGCTTGCGATGCGCATGGGAGAAGTTGAGGTAGGCCAAGGCATCTGCCTCCGCTTCCTTGAGTAAGGCGGATGCCTTCAGGCAAAAGCCCGCTATCTCGTCGCATGCAAGATGGTATAGCTCGCGCACCGGGACGGCGGACAGGGAATCCGGTTGTTTAATCAATATTCGACGCGCGGTACTTTCCAGGGAGGCTTATAAGGGTTTGACGAAGTGCTTGCTCCCTTTTTACAGCCGATTGCTGCAGATAGGTCAGCTCACACGCGATTGTTGTAAAGTCGGAAGAGAAGGCCTCCGTCGCTCCGCTCTTCTTGAGCTTGAGGATGGTTTCTCCATGGCATTTTCTAGCGATAAGTCCCGATCCGCACGGGCAGGGGAGGTGTCCGCGGTAGTTTTCGAAACAGACGGCCCCAAGCAGCTTCATGATCGTTGGAAAATCCGCTTCCCCGAAAAGCTCCTCGTAGTAACGAAGGATCCCCCGGACTCCATGAGCTCTGTCTCCGAAAGGGTAGTTTCCGTATCTTTTTCGGAAGAGATAAGAGTACAGGTAGCTTCGGATCGGCCCATCGAGAAGCGCTACAAGGGACGGGTTTTCAAGTTGGGCCAGGAGTAACTCACCCCGAACCCCTAGACAGAAGGTCCCGTTAAGGTAGAGATGCTCGTACCCGGGATCGATGACGCCGGATGTCTCCCTGACCGTTGGGAGGCTTGCAGGGTAGTCGCCTGGGACAACCAGTTGAAGGTCGAAATCCTCCGCCAAGCGAACGCCATTGTAGGTCGCGTCAAGAGAGTATGGTCCAGTGAGGATGACCTTTCCCTGCTGTCCAGTTTCGCGCTTAAATCCAGTGCGCACTTTCAGCAGCTCCTCGATAGCCCTTTCGGGGCTGGTCATCGCTACATCGACCATGGCTTCAAGGGAGTGACGACGCTAGGAACGACGGCTGCCGCTGTAACGGGCATTGCTCTTTTTCCAATCTTGCTCCCGAAGATGGCTTCGGCTGCAGCGCCGCCCTTCGCCCGCGCTCCGCAGCGCAGGTTGCCGAGGCTTCGATCGATTTCCTCTGCCCATAATGTAAGGAGCGCGAAACTCTCGTCATCCCATTCTTGGAGCAGATCCTCATCGTAAACCGGATTAGGTAGGCTCCGTGCTGCTGCGAGTGATCTCGCGCATTGGATGAAGCTTTCCAGGAATTCGATCGCCTTTGTGTTGTTGGGCAGGTGATCGGATACCTTTCCGATGATGACGGTGACTACGCAGGATGCCGGTGCCTTCTCAGACTTACCGCAGCGATGGTAGAACTCGTCCCGAGAACGCTTCAGAACCTGGACCGCTCTCTGCATCTCCGAGCGGTCAAGGGAGTCCGGTACATCTTCGATAGATGCGTAGAGGCTTCGGTTTTCCTTCAGGATTCGGGCCTTCCTTTGGGCTCTTTCCACGGCGGCGAAGCGTTCGTTCTTGTCGATGAACCACTGGCACAGCCCGCGTGGGTTGCTTCCGTGCCACCGTTCGGGATTCTTCCACGCCATCGAGACCGAACTGTCCGCGTACTCTTGGCGCGTCTTGCAAGTCTTGTCGTCTATGCAGGTGTTCAAATCGAGTCGGAACCCTCCCTCGATTCCGTTGGCTACGTATTCAACGGTGATGCACTCGTCGTATTCTTTCGCCATGTTGCCGTACCTGTCGCTTTTGAGGAGGGTCTCATCGACGGGGTCTCTGACTTCCCCGGGTGTGTTGTTTGCGCTGTCAAAGCCCGGACGATTCATGAGGACGTCGATGTCGAAGTACGCGTCCTCGTTTTCGGAATAGGGCCTCACCACGGTTCCTGTCAAGATGGAGCCGCATGGCGATATGTCCGCATCGATGCCGTGGTTTCCTAAGAATTCTCCTACAGCCTTGTAATGGGACGTCGCCTCATCGAACATCGAGGGTGTGATGTCGAGGAGGTTTGCGCCTTTCGACAGAATATTGTTGATTTCGATCTCGTTCATCTCTACTCCGTTCCGCGCATGGCATCTTTGCTTCAAATGTTTCTTATTACATTCAATCTACCACAATTTGAAATTGGAACAAAGGAATGGTAAGATTCCTACCATAGACATTGTACAGATACATTATTTAAGGAACTAAAATGCTTATCGAGTTCACATTCGAGAATTTCAAGTGCTACCGGGGTGAGACCACTCTGCAGATGACCGCTGCTCCCATTGACGAGCATGCCGAGACGCTCATCCCGGGTTCGGGTAAAAAGAAGTTCCTTCCGATTGCGGCGATCTACGGTCCGAACGGCGGGGGAAAATCCAGCGTGCTCCAAGCCCTCACGTGCTTGGAGCGACTGATCACCATGCCGTATCTCGTCCTGAGGGCGCGTCTCTCGAAGACGCCCCATATTGAGTGCCGGCCATACGCTTTCGAGGCGGAGAGCCGGTCCGAAGCGACGACGTTCTGCGTAATTTTCCAGGTCGGCGATTACACATACCGCTATATCCTCTCGGTGCTCGGCGGAGAGGTGGTCGAGGAGTACCTGCATAGGCGAAAGGCGGGCAGGGGGGCGGAGGCCACGCTGTTCGAGCGCACTGACGGCGCCGTCGAACTCGGCTCCTCCCTGAGGCGCAAGGGGGTGAACATTGACGTCGACTCGATGATGCCCTACCTGTCGTTCTTGGCGATCAACTACGATATAGAGGCGGTGGAGGAGGCGTTCGGCTGGTTCCTCGATTGCCAGGTCCTCGACTACTCTGAATCGTCCTTCGAGGACTTTTTTATGGAGCCGAGGGGCGACGAAGAGAGACAGCTGATAGTGCGTATGCTCAACGCTATGGACATTGACATCACGGGAATCCGTTACCAGAAAGACGATGAGGGCCTGGAGATCTACCTTACGCATGAGTCGAGCGACGGCACCGAGCTGGAGCTCGGCGAGGAGTCGAACGGCACGAGGAAACTGCTCAACCTCGTTCCTCCGTTTCTCAGGGCGCTCGAGAGCGGCTGCCTTGTTGTTTCCGACGAGCTTGACGCGAAACTTCATCCGAAGCTCCTCCGGTATCTCATTATGCTGTTCACGAACAGGGATATCAACAAGAACGGCGCGCAGCTGGTGCTCACGTCGCACGACATGACGATCCTCAACAGTTCCGTCTTCCGACGCGACGAGATCTGGTTCGCAGCTAAGACCCCCGAAGGCCCATCAACGCTGTACTCGCTTTCCGATATCGCTGACATCGACGGAAAGCGCATCCGCACCCAGAATGCGTACGACAGGCAATACCTCGCGGGTCGTTATGGCGCCGATCCCTACCTCAGGAGCATGTTGGAATGGGGCGGTTGCGATGAGCAATAAGCCCCCGAAGCACAGCGAGGTCAAGAAGAAGGAGAGCACGGCGAAGAGGATGAGGGCGAGCTGGGGGAAGCCGCGCGCCGCAGCTCCCTCAATCAAGATCCGCCCCGAGCGCTACCTCATCGTTACCGAGGGAACCAAGACTGAGCCCTATTACTTCGAGAGTTTCAGGAAGCGAATCAACGCAGGTTATCATGGCGAGTACGTGACGCTGCGGGTGTGCGGCATGGGCGATAACACCGTATCGCTGTTTGAGAGGGCAAGGGCGATCGCTATTGCTGATCCCGATGGGTTCACGCAGGTCTGGGTCGTCTATGACAAGGACAGCTTCCCTTCCCGCGACTTCAACGCCGTTGAGGAACGCTGCGCATCCGCAAGTGACAAAGGCACGGTATACCGCGCAGCGTGGACCAACGAGGCCTTCGAGCTGTGGTACATACTCCACTTCGCCTACGTCGATTCCGCGTTGGACAGAGGTTCTTACGAACCCATCCTCACGCGTCACCTATGCGCCGAGGGTTTCGGCAGGTACGAAAAGAACCGAACGGACATGTTTGATATCCTCGAAGGCCGCATGCGTATGGCTATCTCGAATGCGGAGAGGCTCGAGAAGCTCAATAGGGGCCTTGCTCCTGCAGACTCGAATCCGGGCACGGCGGTCCATTTGCTTGTCAAGGAGTTGCTGCCCTACCTGAACTCTGGAGCGTTAGGTGATCGTGTTGAATAGTGGCGCGAGGATCAGCGAGATTCAAAACAGTAAAGAGAGCAAACGACTGTTGGCGGCTCAGCGCCAGACGTATACGGATGCGAAACTGGTGGACTTGGTGAATGCCTGCGTTTGCCTTCTGCTGCCGCTAGGGGTTACCGTTGCACAGATCTTTCTGAACGTGCCTTGGGAGGCTCTTTTCCTGGTTTGGATTGCGACCGTGGTTGCAGGCAACTGCCTGCCAAAGCGGTCCATGTACCTTATCGACGAAGCTGCTGCCATGCAGCAGCGCTTCGATTCGGATGTCTTCGGAATCAAATTCGAGAACGTGTGCCGAGACGACAGGAGAATCGCTTTTCAGGCTGGGCGCTATCGCGAACGTCATGGTGACGACGACGGCAAGTTAAGACTTGATAACTGGTATTCAGTAGACATCGAGGGCGCAAGGCCGGGTGACGCAATCACCAGATGCCAACGTCAAAATACCGAATGGACAAAACGCTTGTTCAAACGCTGTATATGCATCGAGATCTGCGGCGCGGTTATTGTCGCTGCTGCGCTGACCGTTTTGGTTTTCTGCCTGGATATCAATCCCTTCAACCTCTTTTTCCTATTCTCGATTATAGAGTGGATGGTTCAGAGATTCTTTGAATACCGTGATGCTTTCACTAGGGTTGGGGCACTTGCGGGTTCTTTGTCATCGTTCAGGCTATCTTCGAGAGAGAATATCCTGAAAGTTCAGGAAAAGATTTTCGAGTACAGAAAAGCGCCTTATCTTGTTCCTGATTGGCTGTACGCTCTTTCCAAGAAGATAGACGAAGCAGCTACGGTGAACTGACAAATCGAACGATGTCTCTTAGTTTGCGCATTCTATCGGCTTGTATCGACGGCCCTCTCGGTGGTTCGGCTCTCAGCGGACGCGGTACCAGGTGCCTGGTACCGCGTCGTAGCGTCCTTCCCATCTCTTCACGTTCCCGTTCCCCCGGTTTTCGTGTCCCAAGTGTTTGTTCCTCGATGCCGTCGATGATGCCGTGTGACGCCAGGCGAACAATGTTGAGCGATGCACGCAACTCGGAGATTTTCTTGCCGGTGCTCCACGAGGCGATGTAAACGAAGCTGTAGTCGCTCGTGTCGAGCCCGAACCAGTTGGAATCGGCAAGGTCGACGCTACCGAGCATTCGTAAGTCGATTCCTCCTTTCACCGACTGGCAAAACGATTTACACCTAATTGCGAATATTCCTCACGCGATTTCTCTTTGCTCCCGCATCGATCTCGCTAAACTGATAGCTGCTGCTACCAGGGCATTTTCTGGTGCACATTCAATTGGCTCCTGCGAAGATCGGAGCGGGTATGTTTGCCGCCGAGTCCCACACCAGCCGTCATCACATCGCGATCGCTGCCATGGCCTGCCTATGCGTCTTGCTGGGCGGGCCTTCCTATGCCGCGGGCGCGGAGAGCCTCATCATCGCGGGCGCGACGTACTACGGGCCGGGCGTGTCGGGCCCCGGCTGGACCTGGACCGATGCCGGCCATCTGGAGCTTGACGGCTACGCGGGCGACGCCATCGGCGCCGACGGCGACCTGGTCGTGACGCTTTCCGGGCGCAACTCGGTGGTCGAGTCGCATGCGCCCGATGCGGACATCACGCAGTGCGGCATGGAAGTGTGGGGCGACCTGACGCTTCGCGGCACCGGGTCCCTGGCGGCATCGGGCTCGCAGTGCGCGATCCACGCTTCTCAGGCGCTCGTGGTGGACGGCTGCGCCGTCGATGCCCGGGCGGACGGGGCGAATGTCACGGGCGAGGCCGTGGCCGGCGTGATCGCCGCCCGTATGGCCGTGCGCGGCGGCGG
>NZ_QSSH01000044.1:8300-11711 GCF_003438495.1 Collinsella sp. TF05-9AC | reverse complement strand
GCGGGGGCTCCTGTCGTTTCCGTGCCCTCGGATTGGGTCATAGTGTCTGTCGTTGCCAAAACATCGGCGTTGCCGTGGTTGTCGCTGTAGTCATTGGGTAGTCATTGGGTAGTCATTGGGGACGTTCTTAAATGACTAGTCAAAGGGGACACTCTTACGGCACTTGGCACTTGGGGACGTTCCTTATGTGCCGGCACCTGGGGACACTCCTTATGTCCAAGAGATTGGTGCAAGAGGGGTAGGTTGCCTTGCGTCGATCTAAATAAGTTGCGGTGAGATAGTTCTTGAATTGGCCTTTTTGGGGCTAAACAGGAACTATCTCACCGCAACTGCGTTGAGCGTTTTTTGGCAGCTGGTTTACTTGCTTGCGAACAGCCAGACCAGGATGATCACCAGGATTGCGGCGACTATGCAGACGATGGCGCCGGTGAATTTGATGCGTGAGTCGCGGGTACGCTCGCGCACCGCGTCCTCGGTGGCCTCGAGCTGGGCGACTTCTCGCTCGGTCTCGGCGTATTCGGCTTTGTCGCGGGCCAAGGATCCTGCAAGCGACTCAGTGATCTCTGGGTGGTCGTGTACCTCGGTCGCCTGTTCGATAATCGACTGCGCATGCGCGGCATCTGCTTGGGCGTTGGCGATGCTCTGCTCTTGGTCGCGGCGTGCCTTGTCCTCGGCAGCGATCTTCTCGCGCAGTTCGCGCTGGCGCGTCGCGGCGGCAGTCTTCGCCGTCTGCAGCTCGTCGCGCGCGGCATCAGCCTCAGTCGTCACGGCTTGGTGCGCGCGTTTGGCTTCGGCAATGGGGGCTTGAGCCTGCTCGACGGCCTGCTCGGCTGCGGCAAGCGAGTGCTCAAGGTCGGCGGTGATGCGCGGGACATCTTCTTCGGCTTTACGCAGGGCATCTGCCGTGTCGGAGATCTGCATCGAGAGCTCGCTGGTGCGCACCGTATAGTTGGCGGGATTTGCCGAGGGATTGCGTTGCAGCTCGGCATACTCATGACGCAGCGTCTCGAGCTGGGCGCGCGTGGCGTCGACGGTTTGTTGTGCGGCGGCAATGCCGGCGTCTCGCTCGGCCTTCACCTTGTCGCGGATGCGCTTGGAATCCTCAAGACGTCGAACGAGGCGGTTGCCGGTCTCGCGAGAGCTTGCCTCGCGGGCCTCCACGGCGTCGAGCGCGGCCTTCAGGCGGAGCTCAGTCGCGTCATCCTCTGTCTTCATTTGTTCGAACTGACCCTTGAGCTCTGTCGCTTTGGCGGCGTGGGCATCACGGTCAATCTCGGCGGCCGCTGCAGTCTTTTGGGCCGTGGCAATCGCCTGGCGCTGGTCGGCGACGATCTGGTCGTAGCGGCCTGCGATATCCTGGCGCGTCTCGAGTTCCTCGGCCTGATCGGCAATGCGCTGCTCAAGTTCGGTCAGATGGGCGCGGGCATCGGCAAGTGCCTTTTTCGCGGCGTTCATCTCGCGCATGGCCGAGGCACCCTGGGCGATAAAGGTGCCCACGGCGTTCGCGGTGTTCGAGACAGCGGTCCCCAGATCGCGGCTCGCGGCGGGGGAATGCGGGGCGGTCGGGCGAGCGGTGTCGGCAGCGTCCGCATCGGCAGCCTGCGGCGCGGCGATATTGCCGGTACCGCCCTCGACCACAGAAAAGCCTGCTGCGTGCGGATCGACCGCATCGGCGCCAATCGTGGGATGTTCGAGCTGCAGAAACGAGGGCATGGTACTGCCTTGGTCGGCAACCGGAGTCTCGCCGGGCACAAAGGTCGAGGCCGCCTCGGCGGCCTCCTCTTCCTCGGCATCAATATCGGCATCGGCGACGGCGTCTTTCATCGCTTTGACGGCATCCATCATGGAGTCCATGACGGCATCGAGCTCTTCTTCCGAAGACACCTCGATGGGGCCTGCCGCCTGTGGCGCGGGGTCTGTGTCGGGTTCGGCATCGCTCGGCTCCGGCTGCTCGCTTTCGTCATGCTCGACAGTATCGTCTGTGTCTGTTGCTTTATCCGCATCGGCGTGCACATCTGCGGCAGCGTGCACATCTGCGGCAGCGGGCGCATCTGCGGTGGCGGGCGCATCGGTGGAGGCGTCGACGCAGGTAGGAGTATCGCAGTCGTCGACGGCGTCTGCGGAATGATCAATATGCTCTTGAGTCTGGGGGTCCAGCTCGTCTGTCATAGGCATGTGCTCCTCATCGTTGTTTGTCACCCTATGATAAGGTCTCGCGCCGACATCCCGCGCGCCGCAGCAAAGTTTCAAAACGTGTTCGATGGCTCGATCTGATAACAATAGCTCGGCCGTTTTATCCAGTTTGTACTTGACAATCCCTTCGCCGAACTACGTGGTGCCGTTCGCCTACCGCGGTCTTTTATTTTTGCTTGAACACGCTAAAGTTGCATCTCAGCTTTTGGCGCGTGAAGTTGGATACGCGCAGTCGGCGGGCGTGCCCGTCGCGATTTGAAAGGACTTTGTATGGGACTTTTCACTGGTAAGACCGTGATCGTCACCGGCGGCGGCAAGGCCACGCTTAAGGACGGTTCCGCTGGCTCCATCGGCTACGGCATCGATATCGCATTTGCCAAGGAGGGCGCGAACCTCGTCATCACCGGCCGCAACGTCGCCAAGCTCGAGGCCGCCAAGGAGTCTCTCGAGGCCGAGTACGGTGTCAAGGTTCTGCCTGTTCAGGCCGATGTCTCGGCTGGTCAGGACAACGAGGCCGTCGTCCAGAACGTCATCGACAAGGCCATTGAGGAGTTCGGCCGCATCGACGCCGTCGTCAACAATGCTCAGGCTAGCGCCTCGGGCGTGACCATCGCCGATCACACCATGGATCAGTTTAACCTGGCCATTTACTCCGGTCTGTATGCTACCTATCTGTACATGCAGAAGGCCTATCCGCACCTGAAGGAGACCAAGGGCTCCGTGGTCAACTTTGCCTCGGGCGCCGGCCTGTTTGGCAACTATGGCCAGTGCAGCTATGCTGCCGCCAAGGAGGGCATCCGCGGCCTGACCCGCGTTGCCGCCAACGAGTGGGGCAAGGACGGCATCAACGTCAACATCGTGTGCCCGCTTGCTTGGACCGCTGCGCTCGAGAACTTCCAGGATGCCTATCCCGAGGCGTTCAAGGCCAACGTCCACATGCCGCCGGCTGGTCACTACGGCGACGTCGAGAAGGAAATCGGCCGCGTGGTCGTTCAGCTCTGCGGTCCCGACTTTAAGTACATGAACGGCGAGACCGTCACCCTCGAGGGTGGCATGGGCCAGCGGCCGTAGGGGTTACGCGGTTTTACCAAACCGCGTAACGGCTCGACGCTGCGCGGGCCGCATTTGGACAATCTGACGTTCAACTTCAAGGGCGCGACCAGAAGGTCAGCGCCCTTTCGTTTCACGTCACCTTGTCTCAAATGCGACCCGCTCGCT
>NZ_QSSH01000044.1:0-8214 GCF_003438495.1 Collinsella sp. TF05-9AC | reverse complement strand
TCGCTCATATGACCCAATCCGCTGTCAAGAGCCACAATGGCCCCGCCGACCGCTTGCAATCGGTCGGCGGGGCCTGCCGTTAACCCGTCCCGGTCCGCCCCCGGCATGTCATCGACGCCTTCGGCTCAGTCTCATATCCGCGGATACCGTTCTGTCGGCCCGCACTCCATTCCTTCGGCGGGGTTCCCCAAGTCTGTCGAGGCGCATGCGGAGGGCTCCGCGCGCACAGCGAAATAGGGGGTATCCCCGAAGGCCGCCCGGCTCGCCGGGACGGGGGCTGTGTCTATTCCGCGCCCTCCCGGCACATCATGCCGAGGGCCCAAAGCCACCTCACGAGCTCGGCCGCGGTGGCCGCGTTGGCCTTCGCCGCGGGCATGCCGCGGGCGAGCATCTCCTCGCGCCGCCGCAGGAGCCGCTCGGACCCCTTCCTCCCGTGCATCCTTATCTCGAGGGGCACGCCCGTGTCCCTTGGCATGAGCTTCGGCTGGTGCCGTGCCGCGGCGTAGCACCATGAGCCCTCAACGGCCAGCTTCCTCACGAGCGCGTTGCCCGCACCGCTGATGCCTCCGAGCCGCACGGAGTCGCCACTCGACCTCTGACTCGGCGCGAGGCCGAAATAGGCCGTGACCTGCCTTCCGGAACGGAACCTCGTGAAGTCGCCGACCTCGGCCGAGAAGGCTGCGGCCAGCGCGAAGGCGCAGCCCTTGATCGACTGGAGGGCGGCCACCTCCGCGGCGATCGGGCTGGCATCCACGGCCGCCCTGTACTCGGAGAGCAGGTCCGCCCGGGCCTCCGCCGCGGCCTCGACCTCGTTCCTCAGGGCGGCGAGCGCCCGAACCCCGCCATCGTCCTCAGGCCTGACCTTGTCGAGCCACCTCAGGAAGTCGTAGGTCCAGTACTTCCTCGGGTTGCCGGCGGGCGTGGTGCCGCCGTAGACGAACCCCCGCCTTGCGAGGAAGGCGAGCAGCCGCTGCTTGGCGGTCGCCAGGCGCGCGGTCGCCCCGTCGTAGGCGCCGGCGAGGTCCCTGATGCCCTCGACCTCGGGGGAGGGGACCCATACGGGGGAGATGTCGTGGGCGAGTATCGCCTTGGCCATCCTGGCGGCGTCGTTCCTGTCGTTCTTGGAGGCCGAGTCGGCGGCCGACCTGGGGATCTTCGAGACCGCGGCGACGACGCACTCGACGCCGAGCCCGGCGAGCTCCCTTTGCGGGGCGAAGCCGAGGTAGCCGCTCTCGTAGGCCGCGAGCGACGGCCCGGGGAACCTATCCATCCACCCGGCGATCTCGCCCCAGGGGTTGCCGGGGAACCTCCTCGTCACGGCCTCGCCGGTGTCCGCGTCGAGGGCGCAGACGGTGGTCGACCTCAGGTGGACGTCCATCCCGAACGCGGTAGAATACTTTGGCATGGGAGCCTCCCAACCTCGTTGCGGCGCGGCTGCGCCTATGGCACTTCAACATCATTGTCGCAGCCCCGACCCGCGGTCACGAGCGGGGGCTCCTATCTTTTTAGTGCCCTCGGATTGGGTCATAGTGTCTGTCGGTGCCATAGCATCGGCGTTGCTGTGGCTGTCGGAAATGATCCGTTGTCGCAAGGGGCAGGTTTCCTTTGCACCAGTTTCTGTCGAGTCGGTGCTCTTTGCGGGTTGCCCGTATAATGGTTTGCGTATGAACCGCAACCAAGGAGTTCCAGTTTATGGACCAGAGCCTTTTTAAATTCGACCTGATCGCCGAGGACCCGACGACGCATGCGCGTGCCGGCGTGCTGCACACCCCGCACGGCGACATCGAGACACCGATCTTCATGCCCGTGGGCACCAAGGCAAACGTCAAGGGCATTCCTACCGAGACCGTCAAACAGCTCGGCGCCCAGATCGTGCTTGCCAATACCTATCACCTGTCCATGCGTCCCGGCGAGGACACCATCGCCGAGCTGGGCGGCCTGCACAAGTTTATGAACTGGCACGGCCCTATCCTCACCGACTCGGGCGGTTTCCAGGTCTTCAGTCACAACGATGCCGTCAAGCTCACTGACGAGGGCGTGCGCTTTATCGTCAACGATTACGACGGCCGCCACGTGTTCTGGACACCCGAGGACAACATGGAGATCGCCATGAAGCTCGGCTCCGACATCTGCATGCAGCTGGACCAGTGCCCGGGCTATCCCGCCACGCGCGCCTACGTTGAGCGCGCCGTTGAGCTGTCGAGCATGTGGGCCGAGCGCTGCTATAAGGCGCATACCCGCGACGACCAGGCACTCTTTGGCATCGTTCAGGGCGGCATGCACCTGGACCTGCGCTTGCGCTCGCTGCGCCATCTGGAGGAGTGCGGCGACTTCCCCGGTTACGGCATCGGCGGCTACTCGGTGGGCGAGGACCACGAGACCATGTTCGAGACCCTGGCACCGCTCGTAAGCGAGTACATGCCCAAGCACAAGCCGCGCTACCTGATGGGCGTCGGCAACCCCACCACCCTCGTGCGCGGTGTGGGTGTGGGCATCGACATGTTCGACTGCGTGCTACCGACGCGCACCGGCCGCATGGGCACGGCGTTTTCGAGTGAGGGTCGCCTCAACTTCCGCAACGCGCGCTTTGCGCACGACGACGGCCCCATCGATCCCACCTGCACCTGCCCGGTGTGCACGGGCGGTTACAGCCGCGCACTCATTCGCCACATGGTCACGCAGAAGGAGATGCTCGGCGGCATTCTGCTGTCGATGCACAACATCTACTACCTGCTCAACCTTATGCAGCGTGCCCGTCAGGCCATTATCGAGGGCCGTTACGGCGCATTCGTGAGCGATTGGATGAATAGTCCTGCCGCGGTGGATTACTAAGGGCGACAGGCGCGCTTACAGAGCGTGGGCAACGGCAAAGGTCAAGCGGCGGTCGGTCGTCGCGTTCGCTAACACGGCCTGCACGACCGCTGACCGATGCCTTGTAAGCGCTTGATGCATCGTGGGTACCATACCGAATGGTTGATGTTCGGGCGGGTGTTTGACGCATGGCGTCGACCCCGTCCGTTTCTATTTTCGATAGGAGTACCCATGATTAAGAATGAGAACGTCGAGAGCGAGCCCGCCTACGACGAGACGTACCGCCGCGGCCCCGTGGTCATGCGCGGCCCCATGATTCCTAAGGACAACACCTACGCCAACCTGCTGGCGCCTGAGGACTCGACCGACTGGTTGCATGCCGACCCGTGGCGCGTGCTGCGCATTCAGGCCGAGTTTGTCGATGGCTTTGGCGCGCTTGCCGAGCTTGGGCCCGCGGTGACCATCTTCGGGAGCGCCCGTACGCCCAAGACCGATCCGCTCTACAAGGCGGCGCGCACGGTCGGTCGCAAAATCGCCCAGCGCGGCGTGGCGGTTATCACCGGCGGCGGTCCCGGCGTCATGGAGGCGGCCAACAGGGGAGCGGCGAGTGCCAACGGCAAGTCGGTCGGCTTGGGTATCGAGCTTCCGCATGAGCATGGGCTCAACAAGTACGTGAACCTCGGCATGGATTTCCGTTACTTTTTTGTGCGCAAGACCATGTTCGTCAAATACAGCTCGGGCGCCATCGTGTTCCCCGGCGGCTTTGGCACGCTCGACGAGATGTTCGAGGTACTCACGCTGGTGCAGACGCACAAGGTCAAGCGCATGCCGCTTGTGCTGGTAGGCAGCGAGTACTGGCAGGGCCTATTCGACTGGCTTAACGGTCCGGTGATGGACGCCGGTATGATCAGCCCGCTCGATCCGGATCTGGTACACATTACCGATAACCTCAACGAAGCCGTCGACATCGCCCTGAGCGGGCTGATGTAGGGCGAGCGTGTCTGTCGTTGTAGTAATGAGAAGGGCATATTGATGCTATTTAACATCAGACTGCCATCTAAATTGGGTATACTGATGCAAAAGACGAGGGCGAGGAGGTCGCGTATGTCTACTGCAACGGTTAAGCCTACGACGGTTCGCATCGAAGAGGGGCTCAAGGAGCAGGCGACTGAGTTCTTGGATTCGGTCGGCCTCAGCCTCAATTCCTATCTCAATCTTGCCGTTCGGCAGCTTGTAAATCAGCGAAAGATTCCTTTTGAGATTGTAGGAAGGGCGGAAGTGCCCAACGAGGCGACGAGGCGTGCCATGGTAATCGCCGAGGCTCATGAGTTGGGGATTTTGCCGGACGATAGCCCGTCATTCAACGACGCTGATGAGCTTATGTCGTTCCTCGATGAGGACTAGCGATGTTTGAGATTAAAGTCGAGGCTCAGTTTAAGGCCGACTACAAGCGAACGATGCGCATGCATCCGCAGCTAAAAAGTGAGTTTAAAGCGGCGGTTGCAGAGCTTGTGGCTCATGGGTCACTTCCGGCGGAGTATGGCGCCCACGAGCTCTCAAACCCGGGCGGAAACTACAACGGCCACATCGATTTCCACCTATCCGATGGCTTGGTCGATGTGGTCGTTCTTTATCTTCCCCATAAGACTAACCCAGTGATTAGGCTGGTGAGAATGGGCTCGCATGAGGAACTGTTTCAGGGTCCGCTGGGCTGATCGCCGATTTCCAAGTTGCGGTGGAATAGGGACTGATTTGCGGTCGATTGGCCAAAAACAGTCCCTATTTCACCGCAACTGATAGGCGCGCCCCGTTCGCTGCTGCGGCCCCCGGTTCTCCTCATTGCTGGATTTCGCTCAAAAACTCAGCGGCGACTTCGTTGCTTTTGAAACGGATGCTGCGGTCTTCTTTCTTGGGGAATGCCAGCAGCGGGATAGTCCCGTACCAGACAGTTTCCTCGTCAATCACGGCCGCGCACAGCCGCCCTTTGGCCTTGACGGAATAGTCGACGTTCATCTCGGCAAAAATCGCTTTCGCGTCATCGCGCGGAGGTGAGGCAACATAAACCTCAAGGGTAATCCCACGGGCGGCTGCGCCTGCGAGTGTGGTGGTGAGTTTCGTGAGGCATGCGGCGGATGCGTAGGATGCGGCTATGAAGGCACTCTTTGTGGCACCGGTGATGTCTTTAATTAATGCCTCAATAGCGTTTGCCGGCTCTATGAGAATGTTGTAATCGGGTTGCTCGCTGTCCTCTGCTGAATAAATTTCGTACCCCAACTTGGCGTACGTCTTGAGTCTTTTCTGGTACATGCGGGCGAGCATGGGTATCGACAGGTCAATGTAGTCGAATATCTCAACCTGTTGCTTGCCCTCGTGGCTTCTATGCAGTCTGCCCACCTGCTGCGTTACGCTGCCGTCCCAAGATATCGGCGTGGCAATGAAAAGGGTGTCAAGGTAGGACAGATCGAAGCCCTCGCTCAGAAGGCTTTCGGTGGCGACGATGATTCGATGTTCATGCTCAAAGCCGGGAAGACTGTTCAGTATCGCTTTTCTTTCTTTGGCGCCGATTTCTCCGGTTAAGAGTATGGGCTCGTGTCTGCGATCATTAAGCAACCTGAACAGTTCCTCAGCATGCTTTTTCCTTTTGGATAGTATGAGCGGATGTCGACCGTTTGACGCTGCTTCGAGGGCGTCATCGACAATCAATTCGTTTCTTGCCGCATGTGCACACAGCATATCGAGAATCTGATTGAAGCTTGCATCCGGCTCGTAGGCGGATAGCCGAATGCCGGTAAATCTCGGTCGAACGATGCGCTGGATGCCCTGCTGAATTGCCTGCGTTTTTGGATCGATGACATAGCGAAGCGGGCCGCAGAGCATCGAGAGCGCCCGCGTGAGTCCGTCGGAGCGCTCGGGTGTCGCGGAGAGGCCATATATATATTTGGCTGGAGCGGACTTGAGGACGAGCTCGAGCTGTGGCGCGGCAGCATGGTGGCATTCGTCGCAGATAATGAGGCCGTAATTACGAACAAGGTTCTTAACTATCGGCTCCCCGGTTTGGGAGTCTTTGCCAGATAGCGACTGAAAGGAAGCGACGTCGATAAGGCCGCTGACGGCGGTTTTGCCCCCTCCGATTTGTCCAATAAGGGGAGGTTGCTTTTTGCTGATTCGTCCTTTTGGCGTTCGGACCGGCTCTCTGGTGTCCGTAATGTCGAGAAATCGTTCGAGCTGCGATTTCCATTGGGCTATGAGCGCGGTCTTTGGAACAATGACGAGCGCCGGAAGACCAACGGCGGCAATAAGATAAGCTCCGATGACGGTTTTACCGAAGCCCGTTGGCGCAGACATGATTCCGTCTTCGTATTCAAGCATCTGGTCGGCGGCAATTTGCTGTTCGGGATGAAGGGTCCCTTTGAATGCCATCTCAATTGGATTGCCTGTGCTACGTTCGTCTGAATAATGGGCAGTAACGTGGGCTTCTTGAATCAGCTGCTCAAGTTGGGCTTTGCAGCCTCTGGGAATCGCGACGCGGCCATCTCTAAGTTCGCTGAGGTCTATGAGTCGCGGTTTGCCGAATACTGATTGATGCATAGATTGCGCACGGAAGAACTCCGGGTTGGCAAATGTCGCAAGCCTGCGGATTTCCATTTGAGCTGCCGGGCTCAGAGACTTTTCGGGGATGTAGAGCATATCGGCTTGTGTGACGAGCAGGTTCGAGGGGAAGTCTCGTGGCGTGAGCGGGAGCCGCTTTCGTGGCTTTTGGACATTGCGCCTGGTTTTGTTTGTCGCTGCAGCTGTTGCTATTCCAAGCGGTTTGTTTTTGGTGTCCTCGATCAGACGATCCACCGTCGCACGCGAGATTAGTTGGATTTGCGAAAGGTAAAGCCATTGGTCGGGAAAGGGCTCGAATCGTTCGTCAACAAATACGCTGTTTCCTTCCCGCTGCGCTTTTCCCTGAAAGGGCAGCGCAATGAGATTTCCAAAGCCGCCTTCAGGAATGGTGGACTGCGCGGGTATCATTCGGTCAAAGGCTTCGAAGGTGATTGTCTTGTTGAGTGCCGCTGCTTCGGCGATAAGGCAGCTACCGAAATCTCGTGCTGTCTTTGCGTTTATAGGTTCTAGGAAGAAAAACCAGATATGCGCGCCGTTGCCTGACCTTGATCGCTCGACCGCAGCGTTAATTCCATGCTTTTTTACGACAAGCCTGATAGCGTTTGTCGCTTCTTTCCAATCGGCTTTGTCAAAATCAATGACAAGGACATTTGTGTTGCAGTCTTTGTCGAGAACATATTGACCTATGACGTCCCGGAGCCTGTCGTCGCTGCCTTTGAAATGGGCGATAATGGCGGCATCGTTCAGCTCAAGGAATGTGCGGCTGCGACATTCAGCGCATTTAATTCTGTGATGGTTTGCTTTGGGGCAAATGCCTGGCTTCCACTCATTTGCGCAGGCGGGTGTATAGCCGATGCCCCCGTCTTTTCTGCGATACCCGTGAGCGTGCACATCTTTGCGGCCGGTAAAAAGATTGCGAAAGAGCTCGAGTTTGTCGCGCGCTGGGCTCGCGCTGGTAACGATGCCCTCGGTCTGTGCACGTTCGCCGAAAGATTTGCCGGCTTTGTCCCATTCTTCGAGTGTTGCGTAACGGATGTCTGGACCGTTGCTACAGATTACGATCTGCTTACGCGGATCTGAAGCGTGGACAACCGTTTTATTGAGTTTGAATAAGGCGTTCCCGAAAAGGGCGTATTGATGCACGGCGTTGCTCATTTGAATGCCATTCTTGTCAGCGTTCATTGGGATGAGGGTACGTCATTTCAGCTTTATGAGATATGCGACTTCGATTAGGGTTCGGTAATAGTGGGGTACCGATCCGTGAGTGGCAATTAGCCGGTGCCAAAACGTGCGGCGGCTGTTGTTAAAGGTGTTTTGGCGGCTATGGGGCGTGTTGGCGGCGTGGGGAGGGGTCCTCGAATGACTCCGTGGTCAAATAACGTCAAATATGAGTACTGTTGTTAATGTAGTCTCATAACATTTGGTAAGAATAGAATACCAATTCCACATTATTCTATATATCTAACCCACTAAACACGGAATTTTGAGCCTTGGCAAGACGTGGAATTGATCGAAATGATCAATTCCGGCGAGATTTTGCTGCTACTAATTTGGTGGCGGTACTCATATTTGCCATTTTTTGTCCAGTGGGTACCGCGAGGGGCCTGTTCGACTGGCTCAACGGCCCGGTGATGGATGCCGGCATGATCAGCCCACTCGATCCAGACCTTGTCCACATCACCGACGACCTCAACGAAGCCGTCGACATCGCCCTGAGCGGGCTGATGTAGGGTAGGTAAAATGGGACGTGTCTCTATAGTTTTGTCAACCGCGTGCTTCGCGCCATTTCGGCAT
>NZ_QSSH01000043.1 GCF_003438495.1 Collinsella sp. TF05-9AC | reverse complement strand
ATGCAACGGAAAAGAGCCGCCCTTTCGGACGACTCAAACTGTAATGGGGCTATTTTGACTGCTTGCATGTGAAAGCAGTCAAAATAGCCCCGTCCCAAATTAGCTGCCCCGACCCATGCATCGGAATGAGCGTGGAAAATCTCCCACTTTTGGCTCGCACACGGGCTCAAAACGGGAGATCATCCACGCTCAAGTTATGACCGCTCCGTGCGGAACCCCTAGAGCAGCGTAACGCTAAAGCTGCGCTCGTCCGTCTCGCCCGGCGCCAAGGTGATGGTGTTGACCTTGTGCTCAAAGACGTCGTCCTCGGTGTCCATGGTGGTGTGGCCGGTCCAGGGCTCGAGCGCCACAAACGGGGCGTCGTTGGCGGCAGACCACACGCCAATGTACTTAAAGCCCTCAAAGTCGATCTTCACGCCGTGACCCGACTTGCGTCCGCGCAGGGTGAGCGTGGAGCCGGGAACGTCGGTGAACATGATGGCGTCGTTATCGAAGCTGCGGTGCGTGATGGACAGCACGTCCGAGTTGTCGGGAGCCTTGTAGCTGCCCTCGAACGTCATGAGGCCATCGGGCGTAATGATGGGCGCCTCGTTGGTCCATGCCTCGGTAAATGCCAACTCGTAATCCTCGAACGCCTCGTCATCGGCACCGGGGGCCGGCACGTTAAAGGCAGGGTGACCGCCCACCGAAAACGGCAGATCCACGTCGCCGGTGTTGGTGACGGCAAAGGTCTGGGTGAGCGTAGCGTCGCCGGTGAGCGCATAGATCATGTTGAGCTTAAAGTGGAAGGGGAAGGCCTTGAGCGACTCGGGCGTATCGGTGATCTCGTACGTTACCGAGGAGCCGTCCTCCGAAACCTCGACCAGCTTGTGCTCGACAATGCGCGCGAGTCCGTGGCGCGGCATCTCGCAGGTGCCGGCCGCAGACGTTGCCGTGTTGTTGCGCAGCGAGCCCACAATGGGGAACAGGATGGGCGCGTGCTTGCCCCAAAAGGCGGGGTCGCCCTGCCACAGATACTCGTTGCCGTTAAGGGCAAGGCTCGTGAGCTGGGCGCCCATGGAATCGATGGCCGCGGTGAGGCCGCCGCGCTTGATGGTAGTGACGGTAGACATGCTACTTCCTCCAAAAGTAAACAATAGTGTCGAGGGCTATTGTCCCACTCTTGGCTGCGGGAAGAGGCGGCACGCAATTATTGAGCGTCCACGTAAAGATCGAACCCGCCCTGCGGCGTGCTGTCGACCGTATCGGGCGCCTGCGAGTTAAAACTCACGGGGACCATGCGCTTCGAGGCGCGGAAGCGCGTGCCGTCGGTGGCGACGGGCGCCTCATCGACCGTGAGCTCGTAGTCTCCGGGCTTGAGCTCGATGCCGTCACCGTCAGAGTTGACATATTGATACTCATCGACCGCCTGCCCCTTGAGCGTGCGGCCCACGATGTGGATGAGCATCTGGCTGTCGCCGCGGGCGGTATCCCATGTCGCACCGTCCTTGACCTCGACCGACACATGCACCGAGCGCGTGCGGCTGAGCGATTGCTCGACAGACATCTCGACCTTGGCGGCGTCTTCGCGCTGTCGTTCCACATGGCTCCAGACGCTGCCGATTGCCGAGCAGGCGATGACGCCGGCCATAAAGGCGATGAGGATGGGGCCGAGTGGCGAGCGGCGGCCCGCGTCTTCCTCACGAGCTAAGTTGGGACGATGCGTGGGGGCGGGCGCCTGGGCACCCTGCGCGGGTACGTCGAGAATGCTGAAAGACGCCGTGCTGTCAGGATCGATGGTGTGGCGCGGCTGCGGGGTCTTTGCCGGCGAGATCGACATGTCGGCCGGCTCATCAAGCGTTGCCGTCGCATCGGCCTTTGCCTCGTCGGCCTCAGCCTGGGCCCAGGCCTGTTCGAAGGTCAAAGGCTCGGCGGCATCGCTGCCGGTCTCGACCTCGTTGCTCGACGCTTCGTCCGTCAACGGCTCATCCCAGGACTCGTCCGGAGCCTCGCCCTCGCTATACCACCATTCAAAGTTATCGATATCCATACGGGGCGCCCCTTAGGCCTCGCAAATAAACACTTGCTAGCCTTATACCCCCAGACGGCGCTGGAGCTCGCCGGCACAGACAGGAAAACCATCACAACATTCGACGCTTTTCCTCGATTTCGAGATTTTCGCCGAATGTTGTGATGGTTTGGGCGACTGGCTGGCAGCGCAATGTGACAAAGGGGCTGTCCCTTTGTCACATTCTGTTAGAGTTGCAGGGATTGAATCCCGCTTATTCATGCGACATTGGAGTGACAACCTTGACCGCCGCAACCACGCCTAAAAGCAAGTCAACCGCTGCCGCGCTTTCCCCCGCGCGCACCAACCTCTGCCTAGCGCTGCTCGTGTTGTTGGGCTTTTCGCTCGGCTGCTCGGAGTTCGTGGTTATCGGCATCGAGAGCGACCTGGCGACGGAACTCGGCATCTCACTTGCCACCGCAGGCCAGCTCATCAGCGTGTTCGCGCTCGTCTACGCCATCGCGACGCCGGTGCTTGCGCTCAGCACGGGACGCTTCCGCCGCTACCAGCTGCTCGTGTGCTACAGCATTGTCTTTGTGCTCGGCAATCTTGTCATGGCGTTGGCGCCCAACTTCCAAGTGCTGTTTGCCTCGCGCATCATCTTGGGCTCCGTCTCGGGCGCACTGCTCGCCGTAGGCGTGACGTATATCCCCGAGCTGCTGTCTCCGCAGCAGACCTCGCTCGCCATCTCGGTGGTGTACGGCGCTTTCTCCGTGGCGATGGTCTTTGTGACCTCGATCGGCAAGTTTGTGGCCGATACGCTCGACTGGCACGTTGCCATGTACGGTACGCTCGCCTTCGCCGTTCTGATCTGTACTGCGCTCGTGGCGTTTATGCCGCGTGCCGGACAGACCGATGAGCCTGCCACATTCCGCGAGCAGGCGGGGCTTCTGCGCGAGCCAAGCATCATCACCGGCATGCTCATCTTTTTGTTTGGCGTGGGGTCGGTCTACGTGTTTTACGGCTACGTGACGCCCTATCTGGAGCAGGTGTTGGGCATGGGCACCGTCCAGGCAAGCACTACACTCATGGCCTACGGCGTGTTTTGCCTGATCTCGAACATCTTGGGCGGATGGATCGACGCGCGTTTTGGCATGAAGGCGCTGCTCGTGACGTTTACGCTGCAGGCCGCGGCTCTGTTTGGGCTGTTTGCCGTTGGCGGCACCATGCCCCTCGCGCTTGCCTTTGTCTTTAGTCTGGCGATGCTCATGTATCTGTTCTCGGTCTCGTGCATCACGCACTTTATGGACGTGGCCCGCAGCCGCCACCCCAAATCGATGGTGCTCGCGAGCTCGGTGGAGCCCATGGCGTTTAACGTCGGCATCTCGTTTGGCACCGCGGTGGGCGGCGCCGTGGTAAGCGGGATTGGCATTGCCTACGTGGGCGCGGTTGGCGCCGCATTCTCGCTCGTAGCCTGGATACTCACGCTAGTGACGATCAAGCTGGCACGCTGGGAGCGCAAGCGGGCAGCACAATCTTCGATGCAGGCATAGGGGTGGGATCGAGGCAGGCGCAAGTACAGCTCAGCGCAGCGGGCGTCCGATGAAAACCACACCATACGAGCAGTGTTTATCCGCCCGCAGGCTCCAGCGGTTCAATTTCGTGTACTTGAAATACACGTTTTCCACGATTTCGTGTATTTCAAGTACACGAAATCGTACTAAACTATGTATTTGAAGTACATGAAATTGGAAAGGCAGCCCCATGCGCAGATCAATCGAATCCGTTATCGAATCATGGGCGACAAAGGACGCCTCGCGCCCCCTCCTCATCCGTGGCGCACGACGCGTGGGCAAAACGTACGCTGCCGAGGAAATCGGCAGACGAATCGCCGGCGATGCGTTTGTCAAACTCGACTTTCAGACCGATCTTGAGCTGATTGCCCCGCTGTTCGACTGCCCCACCGACGACGTTGACACCATCGTGGCACGAATCTCAGACTATAAACGCACCCCCATTCGCAAGGAAACCGCATTCATCCTGTTTGACGAGGTTCAGCTCTGTGAACGGGCGCTCAACTCGCTTCGCTTTTTCTCGGGTTCGGGCTGGCGCATATGCGCGACCGGCAGTCAGCTCGGCGTCGCCACGCGCAAGCGCAAGCTGCCTTTTCCCAGCGGCGTCCGCCAAGAGACCATGCATCCCATGTCGTTCGAGGAGTTTCTCTGGGCGCTCGGCGAGGAGCAGATGGCCGATGCCGTTCGTACCCACGCCGACACGCTCGAGACCTACGCCGCACACCAAGCCGCGCTCAACCTGTTTCATCGATACCAAATCGTGGGCGGCATGCCCGCCGCCGTCAACGCATATCGCAAGACGCTTTCCATCGAAGACGCGCGCGTCGAGCAGCGCGAAATCGACGAGACCTACACCGCCGATATGACCGACCCCGAAAACGGGATCAGCGGCGTAGCAGCGCGCAAGGTCTGGCGCTCCATTCCATCCCAGCTGCTACGATCCTCAACCAAGAAATTCAAGTACTCCGAGGTCGAACGCGGAGGCCGACGCTCAAAGCTCATCGAGCCACTCGACTGGCTCGAGGGCGCCGGCATCATATCGGTCAACAACCTGACCGAAGGCATCGAACCTCCCCTCGTCCCCTTCGACGACGAAGACGGGAGCTTCTTTAAGGTCTATCTTCTCGATACGGGCCTCATGTTCTACAAACTCGGTATCAACCCGCGACTCTGGCTCGACCTCAAAGAGGATTCCGCCATTGCGCTGTCTTCCGACTTTCGAGGTGCCTTGGCGGAGAACTCGGTCATGCAGGCATTTTCGGGCAATGGTTTGCAGACGTATTACTGGATGCCACCGTCGTCTTGGAAGACGAACGGCGAGCTCGATTTTCTACTTCAGACCGACCGCATGGAGATCGTTCCCGTCGAGGTAAAATCCGCACGCAACGTGCGCGCGAGAACGCTCGGGTCGTTTATGGAAAAAGCCCGGTCGCCGTATGCCTACATATTGTCCGAGAACAATTTTGCCCGCAGCGAAACCGATGACGGACGCGAGCTGCGCCATCTCCCCTTGTACGCAGCGGGCTTTATCGGAGCAAACTGCCTCAAGGGCAGTCTGTAACCCCCGCGCGACCGCCCAGAAAGGAACCATCATATGCAGCACGTACTGTTTATTTGCCACGGGAATATCTGTCGCTCGACGATGGCTGAGTCGGTGTTTGCCGAGCTGGTGCGCCGTGCTGGGCGCGAGGCGGAGTTCGTCATTGATTCTGCCGCGACCTCGACCGAGGAGATTGGCAACCCTCCGCATCATGGCACCGTCGCCAAGCTGCGCGAGGTCGGGATTCCCGTCGTTGCGCACCGCGCGCGCCAGGTTCGTCGCGCGGAGTATGGTGACTGGGACCACATCGTCTATATGGATGCCGAGAACGCGCGCGGCCTGCGTCGCATCTTCGGCGACGATGCCGACGGCAAGATTTCGCGGCTGCTGGATTGGACCGATCGCCCCGGCGACGTCGCCGATCCCTGGTACACCGGCAACTTCGATGCCACCTACCGCGATGTGCTCGCCGGCTGCACGGCCATGCTCGAGCAACTGTAGGCGCCCGGGCGGCGCGGATGCGTGAGCCACGCCATCGGCATAAAATGAGCGTGGATAATCTCCCGCATACAAATTGAGCGTGGATTTTCTCCCACTTTGAGCGTAAAACCACGCTCTAAACGGGAGATTATCCACGCTCATTATCTTGGCGGGCGAAAATCCACGCTCGATTACTCGTCGACGATCTCGGCGAGCCAGACGTTCAACGTATCGACCTCGGGGCAGCAGAACTTTGCCGTGCCGGGCTTGTTGCCAGGCACGGTGCCGCCGTAGCGCAGGATGTCGATATAGGGAAAGCCCACGTGGCAGGCCATGGAGCACATCTTGCCGCGATCGCGGTCGAAGTCGAAGACGTCGCCCGGCTTGTGCCCATGGTGGCAGCGACACGTACCCAGCTGGTCCACGCAGCTAATGCGGATACGTGGGCGCTTGCCGCGTGGCGCGCCGAGCGACTTGCCCTCGCTCGCGGGCTCGGGGCCGCTTTCGCTGGCGCTACTCATGGTCGATCACATCCAGGCAGGCCTCGATGGGCAGGCCGGCAGACTTGTCCTCCTGGTCAGCGTTGCGCTCGATAAGCTCGGCCACCACACGCATGGCATCGGCCGTTGCGTGCTGCAGGCTCCAGCCAGCCATAACGCGACCGACGAGCACCGCCGAGAACGTGTCACCGGTGCCCGGGAAATAGACCGGGATCAGGTCGAAGGGAATCGTGAAGTACTCCCCCGCCACGTGGTCGTAACCGATGACGGCGTTCGTGCCGTCGACCACAGCGCTCGTAATGACCACCGACTTGGCGCCCAGCGCGCGCATGGCGTCCACAAGGGCGTGGGCCTCGTCAGGCGTGATTTGCTCGGCAATGGGCGTGTCGGTGAGCAGGCACGCCTCGGTATAGTTGGGCACCGCATAGTCGGCGCACTCGAGCAGATGCCTCATGAGACCGATCGTGGACTCGGGCACACCGGCGTAAAGTTTGCCGTTGTCGCCCATGATGGGGTCGACGAATACCTTGGTGCCCTTTTGCGCGCGGCGGTGGCAAAAGTCTGAGATGATGCGCGTCTCTTCTTCGGTCACGATAAAGCCAGTGGAGATGGCGTCGAACTCAAAGCCGAGCTCTTCCCAGATGGCGAGACTCTGACGCACGTACTCCGTGGTGTCGTGGATGTAGAACTTGGGGTAGTTGAGCGTATCGGACACAAGTGCCGTCGGCAGATTATGGATACGGTAGCCCATGTGCGACAGCACCGGCAGCATGGCAGAGAGCGCGACCTTGCCGTAGCCGCACATATCGTTGATCAGCAGCAGCTGAGTGTTCTTCATGAGTGTCCCCCTTGGGTCGGGAGCGGCGCAAAGTCGCCACAGTGCGACTAAGTGTAGCGCAGGGACCGTTGCGAGCAGGCGCCAGGGCCGCGAAGAGCGCATTGTTGCGGAAAGGTTTCGGAAAATGATCCCTTTTCCTCCGTCCCCCACGGATCATTCCAACATGTAAACGTCGATGTTTTGGCAATGCCAGCGAGCGGGTCGCATTTGAGACAAGGTGACGTGAAACGAAAGGGCGCTGACCTTCTGGTCGCGCCCTTGAAGTTGAACGTCAGATTGTCCAAATGCGGCCCGCGCAGCGTCGGCTGGTCCGCCGTTCGTTAGAACGGCGGGACCAATAGGTTTGGAAAACCGCGTAACAATCAGTTTGGTACCTTGACATTCCCGCGGGGCACTCCTAGATTAGTTAGGCACAAAACAATCCCACTACCTAACTAAAGAAAGGAGAGATACGAATTCATGTGCGATGAACCCCTTAACCTTCGTCCGCACGAGCCCGGCGGCGACCCGTCGCAGCCGGCAGACGTGCCCGAAGCAGTTAACGGCGAAGACAAGCTCGCCAAGCGCATCCTGAGCGGCCTAGGCTTTTGCGGCCACTACATGCACTTTCACGGCGGCGGCGTGTCCGGCAAGGCGCCCATCGTCTGCCTGCTTGCCAAGCAGGAAAACGGCGAGATGTCGCAGCAGGAACTCGGCATGCACTTCGACCTCAAGCCGGGGTCGCTTTCCGAAATCCTGTCCAAGCTCGAGTGCGCCGGCATCATCGAGCGCAGCCGCAATCCAAAAGATCGCCGGCAGCTCACCATTCGCCTGACCGAGATCGGCTGGGAGAAGGCCCGCATCGACCAAGCCGCCCGCATCCGCTTTAGAGAGCAGGCCTTTAGTGCCCTCAACCACGACGAGCGTGAACAGCTTGCCGAGATGCTCGAGAAAATCCGCGTAACCTGGGAGGAACTGGATGATTAAAACCCTTATGGGCAGCATCCGCGATTACATGAAGGTCACGATCGCCACGCCGCTGCTGGTGCTTGGCGAGGTAATCTGCCAGATGATGATCCCGTTTATCACCGCCGACATGATCGATGCCATCAAGGACGGCACCGCCGTTACCGAGATGCTGCCCACCGCCGGCCTTCTCGTACTCATCGCGCTGACGTCACTCGCCTTTGGCGCCGCCGCGGGCATCACCTGCAGCCATGCCAGCTGCGGCTTTGCCAAGAACCTGCGTCACGACCTGTTCTACAAGATCCAGACGTTCAGCTTCGCCAACATCGACGAGTTCTCGAGCTCCTCGCTCGTCACCCGCCTCACCACCGACATCAACAACGTGCAGCAGGCCTTTATGATGCTCATCCGCATCGCCGTGCGCTCGCCGCTGGTGCTGGTCTTTGCCTTTACCATGGCATACGCCATGGGCGGCAGCGTCGCCATGGTCTACCTGGTCATCATTCCGCTGCTGGGCTTTGGCCTGTTCTTTATCATCTATAAGGTGCGCCCGATCTTTGCCCGCGTGTTCCACAAGTACGACGCCCTCAACGAATCCGTCGAGGAAAACGTCACCGGCATGCGCGTGGTCAAGAGCTATGTGCGCGAAGACTTTGAGAAGGAGAAGTTCGCGACCGCTGCGCGCGACGTCCAGATGGACTTCACCCGCGCCGAGAAGCTCCTTGCCTTTAACAACCCCATGATGAACATCTGCGTCAACGGCGCGTTCGTCGTCATCATCTACCTGGGCTCCAAGCTCATCATCACGAGCCAGGGCACCCTGTTCGACGTGGGCCAGCTCTCCTCCATCTTTACCTACGGCTTCCAGATTCTGATGAGCCTAATGCAGCTGTCGATGATCTTTGTCATGGTAACCATGGCAGACGAGTCGGCGCACCGCATTACCGAGGTGCTGGCCGCCGAGCCCACGATCGCCAACCCGACCGAGCCCGTGCACGAGGTTGCCGACGGCTCCATCGACTTCGATCACGTGAGCTTTAAGTATTCCGAGCATGCCCGCCGCCAGGCGCTCGACGATATCGACCTGCATATTAAGAGCGGCGAGACCATCGGCATTATCGGTGGCACCGGCTCGGCCAAGTCGACGCTCGTGAACCTGATCGCCCGCCTGTACGATGTCACCGAGGGCACCGTGCGCGTCGGCGGCGTAGACGTGCGCGACTACGACCTGGACGCGCTGCGCCACCAGGTAGCCATGGTCCTGCAGAAAAACGTGCTGTTTAGCGGCACCATCGCCGAGAACCTGCGCTGGGGCGACCCGAACGCCACCGACGAGGAAGTCCGCGAGGCCGCACATCTGGCCTGCGCCGACGAGTTCGTCGACGGCTTCCCCAAGGGCTACGACACCTGGATCGAGCAGGGCGGCTCCAACGTTTCCGGTGGCCAGAAGCAGCGCCTGTGCATCGCGCGTGCCCTGCTGCGTCGCCCCAAGATCTTGATCCTGGACGACTCCACGAGCGCCGTCGACACCAAGACCGACGCCAAGATCCGCGAGGGCCTGGCGAGCTACCTGCCCAACACGACCAAGCTCATCATCGCCCAGCGCATCAGCTCCGTGCAGGACGCCGACCGCATCATCGTCATGGAGGGCGGCCGCATCAAGGACATCGGCAACCACGATGAGCTGCTCAAGACGAGCGAGATCTACCGCGAGACCTTTACCTCGCAAAATAAGATGAGTGCCGAAGGCGAGGACGCGGGCGAGACCGCCGCAGCCGACACCGAGGCATCCGCACCGCAAGCTCAGACCCAGGAAGGAGGCGAGGCACATGAGTAAGGCCGCTACCGCCGAGCGCGCGCGCAACCGCAAGGGCGGCACCATGACGCGCCTGATCAAGATGCTCTTTGGCTTCTACCCGGTGCTTTTGCCCCTCGTCGTCGCCGGCGTTGTGCTCTGCGCCATCATCAACTCCATCGGCGCGACGTTTCTCCAGAGCGCGCTGCAGGTCATTAGCGAATCGTGGCAGTCGGGCGACTGGACGGCCGCGCAGCCCAAGATTCTGAAGCTCGTGACCACCCTCGGCTGCATCTACGCCGTGGGCGTCGCCTCCTCGCTCTTCTGGAACCGCGCCATGGCCGTCATCACGCAGGGCTCGCTCGAGAAGCTGCGCGAAAAGATGTTCAACCGCATGCAGGACCTGCCGATTCGCTACTTCGACACGCACCAGCGCGGCGACATCATGAGCCACTACACCAACGACATCGACACGCTGCGTCAGATGATCAGCCAGTCGCTGCCCAACCTGCTCATGACGATCATCGTCATCGTCACCGTGTTCTTCATCATGCTGTACTACAGCGCGTGGATGTGCCTGGTCATCATTGCCGGCGTCGCCTTTATGACCTTTATGACCAAGCTGCTCGGCTCCAACTCCGCGCGCTTCTTTATCGCGCAGCAGACCGAGCTCGGCGTGGTCGAGGGCCATATCGAGGAAGTCATGAACGGCCAGAAAGTCGTCAAGGCGTTCTGTCACGAGTCCGCCGCCGAGGCCGATTTTGACGAGCGCAACGAGAAGCTCTTCGAGGTCTCGCAGAAGGCCAACATGTACGCCAACATCCTCATGCCGATCCTCGGGAACCTGGGCGACTTGCTCTACGTGCTGGTCGCGCTGACCGGCGGCATCTTCCTGGCGCTGGGTGTGCCCAACCTGAGCCTCTCGGGCATGGCGCTCTCCATCGCCGTCGTGGTGCCGTTCCTCAACATGACCAAGCAGTTCTGCGGCCAGATCGGCCAGATCTCGCAGCAGATCAACGCCGTGGTCATGGGCCTTGCCGGCGCCGAGCGTATCTTTGAGCTACTCGACGAGGAGCCCGAGGCCGACGAGGGCTACGTGACGCTTGTCAACGCACAGGTGAATCCCGACACCTGGCAGCTCGAGGAGGCCGACCACCGCACCGGCATGTGGGCCTGGAAGCACCCGCACCGCGCGACCGGCGAGATCGAGTACGTGCCGCTGCGTGGTGACCTGGTCATGGATAACGTGGACTTTGGCTACACGCCCGACCACGAGGTGCTGCACGGCGTGTCTGTGTACGCCAAGCCGGGCCAGAAGGTCGCGTTTGTCGGTGCCACCGGTGCCGGTAAGACGACCATCACCAACCTCATCAACCGCTTCTACGACATTGCCGACGGCAAGATCCGCTACGACGGCATCAACGTCAACAAGATTCGCAAGTCCGATCTGCGTCGCTCGCTGGGCGTGGTGCTGCAGGACGTGAACCTGTTCACCGGCACCGTCATGGACAACATCCGCTACGGCAACCTGGACGCCACCGACGAGGAGTGCATCAAGGCGGCCAAGCTCGCGGGAGCGGACGACTTTATCACCCGCCTGCCCGACGGCTACGACACCATGCTCACCGGCAACGGCGCGCAGCTGTCGCAGGGCCAGCGCCAGCTGATCTCGATCGCGCGCGCCGCCGTCGCCGATCCGCCGGCGATGATTCTGGACGAGGCCACGAGCTCCATCGACTCCCGCACCGAGGCAATCGTGCAGGCGGGCATGGACAAGCTCATGGAGGGTCGCACGACGTTTGTCATCGCACACCGCCTGAGCACCGTGCGCAACTCCGACGCGATCATCTGCCTGGATCATGGCCGTATCATCGAGCGCGGCAACCACGACGAGCTGATCGCCAAGCGCGGCTACTACTATCAGCTCTATACCGGAGCGTTTGAGCTCGAGTAGGTAGGTTTGTTTCACGGAGGACCCCCAGGCGGGCCGGGGTGTAACTTCCGTGCTCAAACATTCTCGCTTCGCTGCGAAACTGCGCGCGGAGGTTACACCCCGGCCCGCCTGGGGGTCCTCCTGCGCGCAATCAGCCCGTCGTTTAGAACGGAATAAA
>NZ_QSSH01000042.1 GCF_003438495.1 Collinsella sp. TF05-9AC | reverse complement strand
GTGGTTTAAAGCTGGCCGCTGCGCGGCCAGCAGACTAAAGTCTTGAACAAAAAAGCGATCAACCGGAGTCGATCGCTTTCTGTTCTATGGTGGAGCATCCAAAGGATGTTTCCGAACTCACTTTCTCGCTGCCATTCATGCTGTCGAAGCATCGTTCGACCTCCGCAGTCCCATGTTTTGAGGATCTGCCGTGTTTATCACTGCTATTAATGAGTGTGCGGAAGTGATCCTCATACAGATACGTGCGATCCGCCAGAGAACTGAGAAGCATCTTTCTGCAGCCCTCGTTGTCTATCCTCGCATCTCTCAGGTCTTCCGGAAAATCACAAGCAGTCTTAGGGTCAGTTTGTTTCTGCTTTCAGAGACTTGTTTGAGAGTTATTAAAGACAGTTCAAAACAATAAGTGAGACACCATAAAGCAGAGCAAGATGTGCCGGATAGAAAACGTAGAAGAAGTATTTCAGCTTCAGCCCTCGCTTGCCATTATAAAGATTGATAAGCAGCAACGAAACGACCGCGGCAGCAACATCAGGATTAAATACATTAGCTGTAGCAAACTCAAATCCGCCGCCAACTATATGGCATGACGAAAGGAGCACTACGCATACTGCAGCAAAGAACATCTTGGCCTTGCTGTCGTGGAATAAATAGAATGCAGCCACAAGCAGAATGCCATACACGCCGCCATCTAGTTTAGTGTATTCAGCTGCCAGTGCTATCAAAACAATCAGAGCAAATTCTGCGATGTGCCTCTTCCATTTTGAAAGACTTTGTATCTTTTCCAGAATAATCAAAAAGACCAAGGGAAAGCAGGAGCTCACACATAACATTTTGTTGCCGAAGGTCGAATAGTTGCCCGGTTTGAACGAAATCGTATATGGGCTCCGCAATGATTGCGAAGACAAGCATATTTCGCAGGTACTTCTTTATGTCATGAGTATGCAAAAATCCCTCAACTATCAAAAAGCAAAATAAGGGAAATGCAATTCTGCCAAGAACATGAAGCACATCCGAAGCCTCGCTTAGAATCGCCCACTGCTCGTCTGATATCTGATTGTACGATGCGTGAGTCATGATTCCATTGGTCAGGACGATCCTGCTTACATGATCGAGAACCATCGAAATGGCCGCTATTATCTTTAATGTGCTGCCGCTAATTCCGTATCTGTCTGTTTTCATTTCGTTTTCCTTTCTTTGGGTGGGCCGTCGGGGGTTCAGCCTGCTTCGCAGGCGGCCGCTGCGGCGCTTTCGCGCCTTGCGCGCTGCGCTGGCAAACGCTCGCGCGTTTATTCAGCTCCGCGCCCCGACGGGTTCGAACCCATGAAAGGGCGACAAAAAAGACGGCCAACCGAAGTTGACCGTCTCAACAATCTTTGGGTGGGCCGTCAGGGGTTCGAACCCTGGACCTTGGGATTAAAAGTCCCCTGCTCTGCCAGCTGAGCTAACGGCCCGCGGGTGGCATTGTACCACGGTCTGGAACTATTCCCAACTCCATTGGCCGTTCTGGAAAATCACAACTTCACGTCCATCAGGCGTAATGCCCGTAATATCGATGTCGTCCGTGCCGATCATAAAATCGACGTGCGTGCTCGAGACGTTAACACCATGCTCCAGGAGCTCCTCCTTGGACATGTCATACCCACCCTCGATGCATTCGGGGAAACCGACACCTAGCGCGAGATGGCAGCTAGCGTTCTCGTCATAGAGCGTGTCATAGAACAGAACGCCGCTTTCGCGGATCGGAGTGTTCTTGGAAATGAGCGCGACCTCGCCCAGATGAGCGGCACCTTCATCGGTGTCAATAATGCTCGCAAGCGTTGCCTTGCCCACGCGGGCGTCGTAGTCCACCACGCGGCCGCCCTCGAACTTAATCCAAAAATCTTCGACTTTATTGCCGTGGTGGATGAGCGGCATGGCCGAGTACACGATACCGTCGGCGCGCATGCGATCGGGCGAGGTGAAGACTTCCTCGGTGGGAATGTTGGGGAAGAAGGGGTGTCCATCGGGCGTCTTGCCCTTGCCGCCGGCCCACTCGTGACCCTTCGTCATGCCAATCGTCAGATCGGTTCCATTTGCCGCGGTGTAATGCAAGTAGTCGAAACGATTGTCGTTCAGGAAACGCAGGTTCTTTTCGAATGCGGCGTCATGGAGTTCCCAGTCGCTCTCCGGGTCCTGGCCATCGGCGCGCGCGGTGTGCAGAATCGCATTCCATAGTTTATAGATTGCAACCTCATCGGCGTCTCCTGGGAACACCTCGTGCGCCCAAGCCACGACCGGAGCGCCGGCGATGCACCACGGATTGATGTTGTAATCCAGTCCACGGCGGAAAACTTTGCACTGCGTATTCCTCGCCTTTGATGCCGCGGCCGGCTTGGCTGGATCGATGCCCTTGAGGGCCGCAGGATCCGCACCTTCGATAAAGACAAAGCAGGCACCATCCTGGGCCAAGGAATCCAGCTGCATGCGCTTCCACTCGGGTGTCTGCTCAAAATAGCTTTTCTCGACATGCTCGTACGTGAGCCTCGTCACGGCATCATCGGCCCAAATGACCGTCACGTGGCCGGCGGCGGCAGCATAGGCCTCCGCGACCACCACGCGCGCAAACGGCGCGCACTCGACCGGAGACTGAACGACGACCTCCTGGCCGGGCTTGACGTTTACGCCCTTGCGGACGACCAGGCGCGCGTAGTTTTTAATCTTGGGCTCCAGGGCCTTCATGCCCTCCAGAGCCTCTTCGACCGTCAGGGCAGCTCGAATCATGTGCCACTCCATCTATCTATAGAACAGTAAAAAGGCGCGCCGCAAAAACGACGCGCCTTATATCTTAGCGATAAGTATGTATGCAAACGCTACTTCTTCTTGGAGTCCTTCTGGTCCTCCTCGGCAGCCGCGCGCTCAATAAGAGCGTTGAGCTTGTTCTCGGACATGCCCTCGGCCTGCGCGCGGTACATGTTGCGCAAGGGACGAATACGAGCGAAGTCGTAGATAAAGTCACCTAGGATGATGACATAGGACAAAACGATGCCGACCATCTGGACAGGGCTGGACACCATGCCAGCGGGAGCGAAGTACAGCGAGGCCCAAATTGCCACGACGAGCACCATGCCAATGGCGAGCACAATCCACCAGATGCGACGGCGCTTGGTGTAGTCCTCGTCCTGCTTGAGGAGGATATTCGACACCGTATAGATGCGGTCCTCCTTGGCGCGCTGCTTGGCCTTGCGGGCGCGCTTCTCCTCTTTAGAGAGGCCCTCGAGGTTCTCGCCCTTCTCGAGCTCTTTGCGGCGTGCCTTAGACGAAGCCGGCACGATGCGAACGGAGCTCGCTGCTTGGCGGGCGGGCTTAGCAGATGCGGCAGACTTGCGCGCAACCCCGGTAACTTCGTGGGATTGCGTGCGCTTGTTCGTGGCGCTACGGGTACTCACTTATGCGTTCTCCTTCATGCTTGTGAACTGGGAGCCGGTGATGATCTGGAAGGCCTCGCGATAGCGCTCGGACGTGCCATCGATGACTTCGGCGGGCAGGTGCGGGGTCTCCCCCGTCATATCCCAGTTGGCCTTGAGCCAATTGCGGACGAATTGCTTGTCGTAGCTAGGCTGGATCTTGCCCTCCTCGTAGCTGGCAGCAGGCCAGAAACGGCTGGAGTCGGGCGTGAGGCACTCGTCGATCAGCGTGACCTTGCCATCAATAACACCAAACTCGAACTTGGTGTCGGCAATGATGATGCCACGGGTCGCGGCGTACTCGGCAGCGGCCTTGTAGATCTTGAGGGAAAGGTCACGAATCTGCGTGGCGATGTCCTCGCCCACGATCTCGCAGCAACGCTCGAACGAGATGTTCTCGTCGTGGTCACCGATCTCGGCCTTCGTGGACGGCGTGAACAACGGCTCGGGAAGCTTGGAAGCCTCGGTCAGGCCCTCAGGCAGCTGGATGCCGCAGACGGTGCCGTTCTCGTCGTAGGTCTTCTTGCCCGAACCGGTCAGATAGCCGCGGACGATGCACTCGATAGGAATCGTCTGGGCCTTCTTAACCAGCATGGCGCGGCCAGCGAGGTAGTCACGATACTCAGCAAACTCCTCGGGGAAATCCGCCGGGTCGATGGAAACGAGATGGTTGGGGACGATGTCGGCAAACTTATCGAACCAGAATGCCGAGATGCGATTGAGCACCTCTCCCTTAAACGGAATCTCGTCGGGAAGAATGAAGTCGAACGCAGAAATGCGGTCGGTGGCGACCATCAGCAGGTTTTCACCGGCATCGTAAATATCACGAACCTTGCCACGGGAATCCGGACGACGCTCCATCGTTGTCACGTGAGTCACTCCTTACCTAAATACGACAGAAATGCGGGTTCTTTCCCGCATATTTTCGCAAACTCGGAGCGGCAGGGACGCGGCCCCTCCTTCACCGAATAGCGAAAAGCTAGTGCTCCATTGTAGTAGATGCCGCGTCTGCCGTGTGCTCGCGGGGCAGATGAATTGTAAAAGTCGTACCCTTTCCAAGCTCCGACTCCACGGATATGTAGCCATGGTGACGCTCGACAATCTGCTTGGTCACGGCGAGGCCGACGCCCAGGCCGCCAGCTTCGCGGGCGCGGCTGGCATCGGCGCGCCAAAACCGCCCGAAAATGCGCGACAGATCGTCCTTGGCAATACCGATGCCGGTATCAGAAACGGCAATGCTGACGTGCCTGCGGTCACTGAGCACCGACACCACGACCCAACCGCCCTCGGGGGTGTAGCGCATGGCGTTGCTCATGAGGTTGATAACACATTGCGTGATCATGTCGGGATCTGCCTCGACAACGTCATCGTGGCCCTGCGTCTCATCTGCAAAGCGCAAACGCAGGTCACGGTCGGCAAACAGGCGCTCCTGGCCATTCACAATCGATCGCACGAACGGAACCATGTCCACCGGTTCTAGATTGAGCGGAGCCGTGCTGTTTTCCATACGCGATAGGTCGAGCATCTGCTGCACCAGACGAGCCAGGCGACGCGTCTCGGAAGCAACGGTCTCCAAATGCTCATCGTCGGTGGGATACACGCCATCCTGCATGGCCTCGACCGTTGCGAGCATGGCCATAAGCGGCGTGCGAAGCTCGTGTGCAACGTCTGAGGTCAGGCGCTTCTCGTGTTTCATATCCTTCTCGAGCGAAGTGGCCATCTCATCGAAGGTCTCACCCAGCTGATCGATCTCGTCATCACCGCGCAGTCCCGTGCGAGCCGACAGGTCGCCGTCACGGATTTGCTTTGCGGTACTGGTGATGCGATGAATCGGCTTGGTGAGCATGCGCGACACGAGCGATCCGATAACGACCGAAATGCAGATTGCAACAACCGCGGCGAGGGCCATGGCGTTAAAGGTCTTCTCCCTAAACGCAGAGTCCGCCTTGGTGAGCAGAGCGTCGGAGCCGATGGCCCACAGCTTTACCTGTCCGACATGCTCGCCGGAAGACGTTACAATCTCGACGTTAGCAACGCTATCGGAGTCGGTTGGAGCAGACGAGACCGGGCTATGCGATGCCCTCTTGCCGCTCGTGTCGTCGGTCGTAGCCTGGTTTTCGCGTACATCGGCGGTGGCGCTTGCCGAGGGCCAGGAATCGTCATAAACGATCACGCCCTTTTTATTGACGACCTGCATGCCCAGATCGTCGGAAACCAAACTCGACGTTGCGACCGTGCGCAGTTCTCCCGCGGTCCAAGAGCCGTTTTCCTCATATGAGGTCGCCAACTTCTCGGCAGCGGAATTTGCGATTTCGACGATATTGGAGCGTGTGTAATCCGAAAAGACCGTGCCCCACACAACAGAGACAACGCCCACCAGCACCAATACTGTCATGAGCGATGTCAGAGCAAAAGCAAGTGCCATGCGCGAGGGATAGCTCATCGTTGGCCGTGAATCGGAACGAGGCGTGTTCCAACTAGCCTTGGAACCCGCCTCGCTCTCCTGCTTGTGCTTTTGTCCGATTTCAAAGCGCGCAGGTGTCATATGTGATTTCCCTATTTCTCGTCCGACTTATCGGTCTTGGCCGGAGCCTCGAAGCGATAGCCGACACCATGGACGGTGTAGAGCCACTTGGGCTTCTTGGGATCATCGCCCAGCTTGGCGCGAAGATTCTTCACGTGGCTATCGATGGTGCGCTCATAGCCCTCAAAGTCATACCCGAGCACTTTCTCGACCAGCTCCATGCGGTTATACACACGGCCGGGATGGCGGGCAAGCGTGGTGAGCAGCTTGAACTCGGAAGCCGTCAGATCGACTTCCTTGCCCTCGACCAAGATCTTGTGGCCCGAGATATCGATGACCAGATCGCCGAAGTCGAGTACCTCGACGGCGGGCTCGTCGGCCTGATGGGCACGGCGGAACAGAGCGCGAACGCGGGCGACGAGCTCGCGCGGCGAGAACGGCTTAATCAGATAGTCGTCGGCGCCGAGCTCAAGACCGATAATACGGTCCTCAATCTCGCCCTTAGCCGTCAGCATGATGATGGGGACATCCGAGGTATCGCGAATGGTGCGGCAAACGCGCTCGCCGGGAATCTTGGGGAGCATAAGGTCGAGCACGACCAGGTCGAACTGATGCTTCTCGAACTCCTCGATCGCGGACTGGCCGTCGCCGACGCCCACAACCCAGTAGCCTTCGCGCTCGAGATAGGCAGCGACGGCGTCACGGATTGCCTTCTCATCCTCGACCAGCAGAATCTTTTTTGCATCTGAAGCCATAACACGGCCCCCCTGTCTCAATTAGCTAAGAACAAGCCCATTTTAACGCACCTGAGCCCGCCGGATGCCGCTATGACGCGGCAGCTCGGCGGGCGGTACTCACAATTACAACGCGTTTATTCCCCTGTTGGCGCCTTTTTAACCCCTCTAAGCTTAAAGAGAGAATAGACGTGCAGTGACCGTCTCTGGTATACCCTGGCTGTTGCGCACCGTGGCGTACGTAAGGAATGAGTCCGATTTTCCCGCCGTAGCTGGATAATCGCCATACTCCAAAGCGCGGTCGGGCGACAGCAGCGAGCCATAGGTCTTGGCAGAGGTGTCGATCAGGAAATGCGACGCCTGTACCTTAACAAGGTATTTATTCTTCTTGCCAGCCGCACATGCGAGCGGCTCGCGGGACAGGAAGAGGTACGGCCCTCCCTCATTACCGATATATGTGCCCATATTGCCCAGGCTGCCCACGCCACTATAGGCCGCCTCGATAGAAAACACGAAGGTATCGCCCATATATACGGCCTCGAAAGGCGAGACTGACGAGGGAAGGACTAGCTGGGCACGTTTGGTGTTGTTGCCGTCGGTCAGATCGATTGCCGTTATGCCGTAGTAGACGCCCTCGTCGTTGCGGACACGCGGCGAGATGGTCAAAATGCCGTCGCTCGCGCGCGGGGCCGATGCAAAGCGGCCCGTCGATTTCCAAATTACCTCGGCCTTGGATTCATCAAGCGAGCGACGATAGCAAAACGAATCACTACTCGTTTTATTGCCGCCTGCCGAAGGCATTTTATACCAGATGACTGATGCCCCGAACGCCGTAAACAGCGGCGGATCGTAGTCCTTGCCACCTCGATCGAGCTCAACCACGTCGCCAGAGAGCGAAGCGCCCGACAGATTTTGAGCGTAGAGCTTCCACGATGAATTGGCAAAGTTCATCTCAACCCACGCGAATACGCCGTCGCCGGCACGGACATCGTAGAATGCATATCCCGTGCCCTCGATAGGATCCTCGATTAATGTGGTAAGCGAGCCATCGCCCAGGTTGAGCACACCGAGCGTGTTGGCGTGCAGTGCCGATGCGGGCGCCATCATTGCCGCGGCGTAATCGCCGTCGCAGTAGTACAGCAGCGTACCCAGAGGCAGCGTCCACGACGCCGCCGGCTCAAGATCGATGTCGACTGCCTCGTACTCATCCGTAATCGAGATGATTTTGGAATCATCCTTGATAACCTGCGGCTCGCCGGCGGCATCATCGCTGGTGCCCGTTTTTTTCGAGCATCCGGCAAGCACCGTGGCAGCGCCCGCGGCAGCCCCACCGAGTACAAAGCCGCGACGCGATATTCCGTTCTTGATGTGATCGGCGATACCCATTAGGCGATCTCGGTGCGAGCGGCCTCGATAGCGCGTGTAAGCTGGTCGGCGCAGGAGGTCTTTTTCATACCGCAGGTATTACCGGCGAGAACCTCGATTACGCGATCGGCAGGAGCGCCCTCGACCAGCTTGGAGATAGCCTTGAGATTGCCGTCGCAGCCGCCGGTAAACTCAACGCCCATCACCTTGTTGCCGTCATCGGAAAGATCAAGGTGAATATTGCGAGCACACACGCCCTGAGGCTTGTAATCAAACGAAATCATGCGATCCCCTCTCAGAATGTTATTCGAGACGACTATTATCCCCGTCTTTCCCTAAATGCAACGAGGCGCTTTGCCGGCAACACACATTACCAGCAAAGCGCCCTAAAAAGCTAACGTTATGCCCGAACCTACTCGAAGCTCAGCTGCTCCAGACGATCAAAGACCGTGTCGATACGGGTGAGGAAGTCCCACGGATCAAAGATCTCGTCGAGCTTCTCCTGACTGACGGTGCAGCGCGGGTCGGCCTCGAGACGCTCCTTAAAGGTGGGGCCGGAGACACAATCCTGTACCTCGTGCCAGGTTGCCATAGCGTTCTCCTGCACAATGGCGTACGCGTCCTCGCGGGTGATGCCCGTGTCGACGAGGGCGAGCAGTACCTTGGAAGAGAAGATGAGGCCGCGGGTCTTATTGAGGTTGGCCATCATGCGGGCGGGATACAGTTGCAGGCCGTCGATAACGCGAATGAGGCACTGGAACATGTGGTCGAGGGCGATGAAGCTGTCGGCCTGGGCGACGCGCTCGGCAGAGGAGTGCGAAATGTCACGCTCGTGCCACAGGGCGACGTTGTCGAAGGCAACCTGCGCGTTGGCCTTCACGACGCGCGACAGGCCGCAGACCTTCTCCATGGTGATGGGGTTGCGCTTGTGCGGCATGGCGGAGCTGCCCTTTTGACCCTTACGGAACGGTTCCTCGGCCTCGAGTGTATCGGTCTTCTGCAGATTGCGAACCTCGGTAGCGATGCGCTCACAGGTGGCCGCGGTGGTGGCGAGAACGCCGGCGAGGTAGGCGTGATGATCGCGGCTAATAACCTGCGTGGACAGCGGGTCGTGAACCAGGCCCAGGTGCTCGCAGACATATTCCTCGACAAACGGCTCGATGGAGCTGTACGTGCCGACAGCGCCCGAGATGGCACCAAAGGCAACGTTCTTGCGGGCATCCTCAAGACGGTCCAGATCGCGCTTGAGCTCCCAGGCCCAAGAGCCAAACTTCATGCC
Source organism: Collinsella sp. TF05-9AC (assembly GCF_003438495.1). Taxonomy (GTDB): domain Bacteria; phylum Actinomycetota; class Coriobacteriia; order Coriobacteriales; family Coriobacteriaceae; genus Collinsella. Next base: position 2,830 of record NZ_QSSH01000042.1, on the reverse strand, counting down.
AAAGGTCATCGGCTCGGCATGGATGCCATGAGTGCGGCCGGCGCAGAGCGTGTTGCGCTCCTCGAAGGCGCGACGCTTGCAAATCTCGCCGAGCTTCTTGACGTCCTCGATGATCAGGTCGCAGGCCTGGGTGAGCTGGTAGCACAGGGCCGTGTCGCCCAGATCCGAGCTGGTCATGCCATAGTGAACCCAGCGGCTGGGCTTGGGGTCGCCCTCGGGAACATCGGCATCGATGTATTCCTTCATGTTGGTCAGGAAGGCAATGACGTCGTGGCGCGTGACTTCCTCGATCTCATCGACCTTCGCCTTCTCAAAGTTGGCATGGTCGCGGATCCACTGGGCCTCGTCTTTGGAAATACCGATCTTGCCGAGCTCCGCCTGGGCCTCGCAGGCCAGAACCTCGATTTCCTGCCAAATGGCGTACTTGTTCTCGAGGGAGAAGATGTGTCCCATCTCCGGGCGGGTATAGCGATCGATCATAGCGGCTCCTTTTTGGTTATTGGCACGTTGGTCGTAACCCAACCATTGTACCGTGCGCAGGTGCAAGTATGGGCAGCAGGCATTAACCTAACATTTTGGAATTGGAGCGAGCATGGGGACGTCCGCGCATTTGCTTCGCAAATACGCACCGGCTTCAGGCGCCTGTCGGCGCCTTCGCCTGCTCGCTACAAACGCTTCGCGTTTGCTTAACGCTCGCACCCTGGCGGGTTCGAGTCCCGGCGCTTGGTAGTAAAAAGCACGGCAACGTAACGCTGCCGTGCTTGTGCTTTTTACTGGAGCGGGCAACGGGACTCGAACCCGCGAGTGTCAGCTTGGGAAGCTGATGCCTTACCACTTGGCGATGCCCGCTTGTGTGTTGGCTAGTATAACGCGGTTGTCTTGTTCGATACAAGGGTGGCGATGCTTGTTTTAGCTGTGGAGATTCGTTTGAAAATCGCGTCAATTGTGGAGATGAGGACCTTTGACCTCCTGTTCTCCCTATCTTCTACCTGCGCTTTTGCTTGATTGTTGTATTTGAGCTCAATTTGTCAGGAATTGGGCAAGCTTTTGGTCAGGCTCCGGTACTTACCCGCATGAACCTCGGGGGTAGCCTCATCCTACGCGTCGCAGCCTCCCCATGCGGCGCACGAGGGATAAGGAGCAGCCATGTCCAACACACCCACGCACTCTGTCCACAGCGCAATCGCAACAGGTCCGCTGCTCCTGCTCCTCTTCCTGCTTTTCGGCTGCCTGGCACCGAGAGCCGCATTTGCCGTCGATGGCTACGACCAACTCGGCTTCCGCACTATTAGCGATGATTGTGGGCCCTTCTTCATCGGCAAGTATGAAGCTCAAGACGCCTCGATTGCCTACTGCATGAACCAGGAGCGCCCCGGCCCCACCAAGCCGGGCGGCCCATGGCTCAACTTTGATCAAGGCTGGGTGTGGCTCGACGACGAGTTCGCGGCAATCGTTTGTCACGGATATCCTACCGTCACGTCGTTTGGCGGTTACCATCTTTCACCCGATCGCGCCCGCGCCGCAACCCAGCTTGCCGTATGGATGCTCAACGGCACTACCCATGTCGACGGTACCTATTCCTACACGACCGCTCAGGGCAAAACCAAGAGCGGGCACTTTACCGCCGACAATGAAGTCGTGGCGGCTGCGCGGTGGCTCCACGACAACGCAAAATCAGGAAGCATCAAAGCCGCTCCGCACCGCGCGCGGCGCTATCTAGGAGCCGTATCGGGCGGCAGCAAACGTCAAGACATGCTCTATGTACTGCCGGCGGTCTCTGTTTCCTTCAAAAAACAGTCTGCAAACGCCGCCATTACCAGCGGAAACAATACTTATCAGTTTGACGGGGCAACATTCGATATTTTTGAGAGCGCCAGCGGCGCGCATGTCGGCACCGTCCAGATGGACAGCAACGGTCGGGCGCAAGCAACACTTCTGCCCAACACGGCATACTACCTAGTTGAAACGAAGGCGCCGGCCGGCTATGTCCCCCGTCGTGATCGCATCGCCTTTACCACGGGGAATGACGGTGGACAGGTCGCCATTGATGAACAGCCCGGCACCATCAACCTGCGTATCGTAAAACTCGATGCCGCGACGAATGCCGGCCCCCAGGTGGGATCTTCACTCGCAGGAGCAGAGTTCACGTGTGTGTCGCAATCAACCCCTGGATGGGCGCAAATCCTCACGACCGACGAAAGCGGTCGGGCCACCCTCGCCGATGTCCCCTTAGGAACCTTTACCATCTACGAATCAAAAGCCCCCGAGGGCTACCTGCCATCCAACGACAGCTGGACCTATACCGTTGGAGCCGACCAGCTCGGCGATTCAGGCGTGGTCGAGATCGAATCTCGCATTTCCGATATCCCCATTGCTTTTGACCTTGAGATTTCCAAATTCAAGGATTACGGCAATAGCGACCAATCCGGCCTGGAGCAGCCGGCGGGTGGTGTTGTCTTTGAGGTTGTCAGCAACAGCTCTCAGCAGGTTGTTGGCACACTGACCACAAACATCTATGGCTTTGCCTCCACCGAAGATCAGCCCGAAGCATGGTTCGGCACAGGCAAGCGACCCGCCGGTGTCCACGGAGCCGTCCCATACGACCGTGCCGGCTACACGGTTCGTGAGGTTCCGGAAACCGTCCCCGAGGGTTTTAAACGTGCAGGGGAATGGACCGTCGGGGCAAATCAGATTTCCGACGACGCCGAGCTTCAATATATCGTGGACAACCACGCTCTGTCGACGCATCTCCAGATTGTAAAACGCGATGCCCAAACACCTTGATTATCGACTTCATCCGAACACCTCCCACATTCATCCGTACATGTGC
>NZ_QSSH01000041.1:4542-12264 GCF_003438495.1 Collinsella sp. TF05-9AC | reverse complement strand
GCCGCGCCCCGCAGTGCCCGCTTCCCCCGAGAACAATTATCAGTGCAGGTAGATGGCTTGCGGATTTTGCGAAAACCCGGTTATGGTCGACCCATGCGGGTTAAACGTAGTAGATAGCTCGCTTTCGTGGCGCAGCTAATCGGAAGGTGACAAAGGGACAGCCCCTTTGCCGCATTGCCTAGTCTAGGCGGACCGGATCGTGGGGGTAGGCATTGAGGATCTCGACGCCGGACTCGGTCACCAGGGCCAAGTCCTCGATGCGGACGCCGGTGCGGCCGGGGAGGTAGATGCCCGGTTCGATGGAGAACGTCATGCCTGGCTCTACGACTTGCTCGTTGACCAGCGAGACGTCGCCCGGCTCGTGGTCCTGCAGGCCGATCGAGTGTCCCAAGCGGTGCGTAAAGTACTGCCCATAGCCTGCGTCCTCGATCACATCGCGTGCGGCGCGGTCCAGGTCGCACATGCGCACGCCCGGTGCGATGAGCGCTTCGGCGGCCTCGTTGGCGCGGCGCACGATGTCGTAGATGCGTGCCGTCTCCTCGTCCGGTTCGCCCCAAAAGAACGTGCGCGTCATGTCCGAGCAATAGTTGCAGCGGCGTCCGCCAATGTCGAACAGCACCACGTCGCCGCGCTTGAGCACGGTGTCGTCGGGTTCGTGATGCGGGTCGCCGGCGTTGGCGCCAAAGCTCACGATGGGCGGAAAGCTAAAGCCCTCGCAGCCGTGCTTGCGATACAGGCCGAGCATTTGGTCGGCGATTTCGCGCTCCGTCACGCCCTCGTGGACGAGTTTGATCGCGTCGGCCATCACGGCGTCGTTGACTGCCGAGGACACGCGCATGAGCTCCTGCTCGGCGGCGTCTTTGTAGGTGCGCGCGGCGGTGACGGCAAAGTCGCCCAGGAAAAACTCGCTCGCGGCGTGGCGCTCCATGAGCGGCATCAAAAAGCCGGAACGCATGACAGTGTCGATGCCAAGCGGCTTGGCTGGGTCGATCTCACTCGCGATGGCGTCGGTCACGACATCGGTATCGGTGTGGTAGGCGACGCGGGCATTGTCGTACTCGGGCAGCTGATGCAGGGCATTGACCAAGATCACGGGCTCGTCATCGCGCGCGAGCAGCACGCCGCAAAAACGCTCGAACATATCGGCATAAAAGCCGGTCAGGTAATAAATCGACCACGGGTCGTTTACGAGCAGCTGCGCGCCGGGGTGCTGAGCCTCGAGCGCATCGAGCACGCGCACCACACGCTGGTCATCGATATGTGCCATACATCGTCCTTTCGCTAGGCTGCCACCATGGTATCCCAAGCCCGGCACATAGGGACGTTCCTTTTATGACGGCACCGGGGGACACTCCTTGCAAAAGCAGCTAAAAGAGCCCCGTCCCAATTTAGCTACTCGATGTCCATGCTGGCGATTAGGTTGATATTGGTGTTGAGGAGGTCCTTCAGCACGACGTCGCCCATGCGGATGGGGGCGTTGACGACTAGGCCTCGGATGAGGGCCATGGCTTGGGCGTGGAGTTCTAGTGGGATGGCTTCGGCCGTGCGCACGGGGAGCAGGGCTTCGTCGCCGCCGGAGACGGCCACGGTCGTCGTGAGCACGCGCATGGGGCAGGTGAGCTCCTGATGTGCGAACTTATCGCCGCGCGGGCAGTTGTTACCGGTTACGGAGCGCACTTCCACCACGGCGCCATTGGCGTCGCGCTCCACCTCTACGGTCAGAAGGCATTCGGATGGGCAGGTCGTACAGTTGAACTGCAACGTTTCGGTCACATTCGTGCTCATGAGCTATGCCTCCTCAATGGGATCGACGGACAAGACAATCTTGCTGGCACCCAGGTCGAGCGCCTGCTTGATGACCTTTGCCGGCAGTGGGAAGCTTTCCATTACACTCGGTTTAAACGGGCGGACCTTGCCTGCAAACAGCTCAACGCCGCCAGCAAGAATGCGCACGCGGGCGGCATCGACTGGTCGGCGCACACGGAAGTTGAGTTTGGTGAGCGCCACAGCCGTAATGCGTCCCGGCAGTGCGTATCCCGCAATGCCGGCAGGGGAGACGGTGAGCTCGCAGTCCGGAACGGCGCCCGCGCCGGTTCCCAGCGCGTACGCCGCCGCAGCTGCGCCAGCTCTCTCGGACTCGGTCGTTACGTTGTCGGCCAGGTCGTGCACGTGCAGCACGTTGCCGCAGGCAAAGATGCCTGGTACGCCCGTCTGCAGACTCTGGTCCACCACGGCGCCGCGCGTGCGCGGGTCAAGCTCTACGCCCGCGGCAACCGAAAGCTCGTTCTCGGGAATCAAGCCCACCGAAAGCAGCAGCGTGTCGCACGGAATAATGCGCTCGGTCCCCGGAATGGGCGCTAGGCGTTCGTCGACTTGGCTCACCTCCACGGCTTCCAGGCGGTCATGCCCGATCACGCGCGTTACCGTGGTGGACAGATGTAGCGGAACGCCAAAGTCGTCCAGGCAGTTCTTGACGTTGCGGCGCAGACCGTTGGCGTACGGCATGAGCTCGTACACGCCCTCGACCGAAATCCCCTCGAGCGTGCAGCGGCGCGCCATGATCAGCCCGATATCGCCCGAACCCAAAATGACGGCACGCGAGCCGGGCTTGAGGTTTTCGATATTGATGTATCGCTGCGCCAGGCCCGCCGTAAACACGCCGGCGGGACGGCTGCCGGGGATCTTGATCTCGCTGCGCGTGCGCTCGCGGCATCCCATGGCAAGGACAACCGCCCGTCCGGTGAGCTGAAGCATGCCGGCGGGGCTCATGAGCGTGACGGTATGGACTGCGGTAGCTCCCGCGGTCTTGCCCGTGCCCGGGTCGCCTTCGGCCGAATCAATCCCAAGCACCATGCTGCCCAGGAACAGCGCAATGTCGGTCGCGCGCACCTGGTCGATAAAGCGCTGCGCGTACTCGGGACCGGTGAGTTCCTGTTTAAAGTGCGACAGGCCAAAGCCGGGGTGGATGCACTGGCGGAGGATTCCGCCCAGGTGCTGCTCGCGCTCCACGATGGCCACGTGGGCGCCGGCATTATGTGCGGCAAGCGCAGCCGCCATGCCAGCGGGTCCGCCGCCGATAACGACCACGTCGAAGGCTTGTGTTTGCACGGCTTCTACGACGCCGCAATCAATCGCGCTCGATTTGAATCCCGCCATCCTAGCGCACCCCCTTCAAAGGTCCCTCAACGAGCCACGAGCCAGTGTCCTCCAGCAGTACCTCGCTGGGGTCGCAGCCCAGCTCGCGCGCCAGGATCGCCACCACACGGCTCTGGCAAAAACCGCTCTGGCACCGGCCCATACCGGCACGGCAGCGGCGCTTGACGCCCTCGACCGAAACTGCGCCCGGGCGGCGTCGGATCGCGGCCACGATCTCGGCCTCAGGTACCGTCTCACAGCGGCAGACAATCTGTCCCCACGCGGGATTGAACTCGATCAGCTCCTCCTTGCGCGCCAGCGGTGCGCGGTCAAAGTCATCCGGCGCGCGGCGAATGGGGTTCCAGTCCGCCCGCTCGTGCAGCTCCACGCCCGCCTCACGCATCACAAGCTCCATGCGCTCGGCAATGGCCGGCGCGCTTGCCACACCCGGCGACTGAATGCCCGCCGCCTGGAACAGCCCCGGCACCACGGCCGACTGTCCAATAAAGAAGTCGTTCGTTCCCTGAATGACCGGACGCCCGCCGGCAAATGCGCGCACCACGTGGCGCGTATCCAGATCGGGCACCAGTTTGCGCGCGCCGGTCAGCAGCGCGTTCACATCGCTCGCATAGGTCTGCGTGTCGCCCGGCTCGCGCACGGCAGCCGTGGCGGTGATCACGGTGTTGCCGTGCACGGTGCCCGTGACGATAACACCCTTCGACACCGGCGTCGGCACGGGGTAGAGCGGCATGAGCGTGCGCGGCTCCTTGTCCAGCACCACGATGTTGCCCTGACGCCAGACCATCTGGAATTCCTCGGCGCTCGCCATATGCGAGATGTCGGCGGCGCCGTTGCCCGCGGCGTTGATCAGGTAGCGGCAGCGCACGTTGCCAGCGGGGGTCGCCAGTGTAAAGCGCCCGTCGTCGCCCGAGCCCGCGACTTCAATCGCCTCCACCGGCGCGGACCGCATAAAGGTCACCCCGTTGGCGACGGCGTTTTCCAGCGCGGCGATGGCAACCTCAAACGGGTCGACAAATCCAGTCGAGGGGCACCACAACGCACACGTTGCATCGGCACTGGCGCGCGGCTCCAATTCGTGGATGCGGTCGGGTCCGACGATCGACAGCTCGGGCACACCGTTGGCAAGGCCGTTGCGCCGCAGCTGCTCCAGTTGTGCGCCGTCTTCGTCGTTAAACCCCAGCACCATCGACCCGGTACGGCAAAACAAAAAGCCTAGCTCCTGGGCCCACGTGCCATATAGTTCGCAACCACGGGCGTTGACCTGCGCCTTTACCGTTCCCGGTGCCGGATCGTAGCCGGCGTGCACCAGACCGCCGTTGGCCTTCGACGCGCCCAGCGCAATATCGTTAGCCGCCTCGACCACGCAAATGGACAGGTCATAGCGCGCGAGCTGCCTCGCGATGGCGCATCCGGTGATGCCCGCGCCGACAATCACGATATCAAACGTTTCCGTCACAGTGCCTCCCAGACGAGTTGACAGGCCGTCAATAAGACTATCCTAGGGTCTGCACACCCCCAGTGCGACGGCAATGCGGCGAATAGCCCTGCAACACCCGCCAACGGCAGGCGCGGGCTGGCCCAGCACGGATGCTGGCCACGTTAGACCGCGAGATCTTCCCACCAAACATCGCGGTCGTCGCCGTTACCTGTTACAGATTGAGATGCTGCGTCCACAGGCGCACGTTCATCTCGATTTGTAACGATAGGCGGGGAATTGCGGTCCTACGTGTTACAGATCGAGACGGTAGCCCGTCGGGTTACTCGTATGTCTCGATCTGTAACAGCTGGCAGGGTTTTTGGTTCCTTTCTGTTACAGGTCGAGACAATCTTTCCGACGGATTCTGGTTGTCTCGATCTGTAACAGTAAGAACTGTTTTTGGGTTCTAGATGTTACAGATCGAGGTTTAAGTCGGGGAGAGAAGGGTTTGTCTAAATCTGTAACGTCTGGGACTGTTTTAGCCGAGTAACTGTTACAGATTGAGATGTTTGTGTCCGCGCCAGCCCCGTACCCAGCCGTGGTCCCATATAAACAAACCCCGTGGTAAACTTATCCGGACTGTAAATATTCCGAAAGGTACACCTCAATGTCCAAGTACATCTCTGAGCTCATGTCGCCGCAGCTTATGGGCGTCATCTATGCCTTTGTTGGCTTTATCATCGCCCTGTACGTGCTGTCGGTCGTTTATGTGTTCATCGACGCTCGCCGCCGCGGCGCCAGCGCCTACGTGGCATGGGGCATCATCGCCCTCATCCCGTTTGTGGGCCTCATCGCCTATCTGGTTCTGCGTCCGCACTCCTACGCGGCCGATCGCGAGGAGCAGGAGCTGGACATGGCCCTGCGCGAGCGCCAGCTTGCCCAGTACGGCACCTGCCCGCAGTGCGGCGCGCCCATCGAGAAGGACTTTGTGGTCTGCCCCGTGTGCGATACCCAGGTTCGCAACGTGTGCCCCAGCTGCCATCGCCCGCTCGACGCGCACTGGAAGGTCTGCCCCTACTGCCGAACTCGCATCCAGTAACGCATCCATCGCCGGGGCGGCCGTAAGCCACGGGCACCGCGCGTCACGCGCAAGCCGAACGCGCGTCCCGCAGCCCCGCCCCCACACGATGAAGCATGCGTAGAAAATCGCCCGCCGTGCCATTAAGGTGCGGCGGGCGCTTGTATACCAAGGCAACCTGCCTATAATGATGCAAGTCAAAAACGCCGAGCGCATCGTACGCACTTGCATCAGGCATCCGAGAGGAGAAAACATACCCATGAAGGCACTCTACAATGACGGCTCGGTGGCCGAGCTCCCGCAGGACGAGGTCACGCACGTCATCCGCCACTCTGCCGCGCACATCATGGCGCAGGCCATCAAGCGTCTCTATCCCGAGGCCGACTTTGCCTATGGTCCCGCGACCGACAATGGTTTTTACTACGACGTCGACCTGCCCGAGGGCGTCAAGATCAGCGAGGACGACTTCCCCGCGATCGAGGCCGAGATGAAGAAGATCGTCAAGGAGAACCTCAAGTTCTCCGTGTACGAGAAGCCCCGCGCCGAGGCCATCGCCCTTATGGAGGAGCGTGGCGAGAAGTACAAGGTCGAGCACATCGGCGACCTGGACGACGACGCCCGCATCACCTTCTACCAGCAGGGCGATTACATTGACATGTGTGTCGGTCCCCACATCTGCTACACCAAGGCGCTGAAGGCCTTTAAGCTCACCGGCGTCTCGGGCGCCTACTGGAAGGGCGACAAGGACAACAAGATGCTCACCCGCATCAACGGCGTCGCCTTTGCCACCAAGGAAGAGCTCGACGAGCACATGCACATGCTGGAGGAGGCCAAGAAGCGCGACCACCGCAAGATCGGCCGCGAGATGGACCTCTTTATGATGCGCGACGAGGCCCCCGGCTTCCCGTTCTTCCTGCCCAACGGCATGATCCTTAAGAACACGCTGCTGGACTACTGGCGCGAGATTCACCACAAGGCCGGCTACGTCGAGATCTCCACGCCGCTCATCATGAACAAGCAGCTGTGGAAGACCTCGGGCCACTGGGACCACTACAAGGACAACATGTACTCCACCGTCATCGACGACGAAGAGTACTGCATTAAGCCCATGAACTGCCCGGGTGGCGTGTTGGTGTACGCCTCCAAGCCGCACTCCTACCGTGAGCTGCCCATTCGCGCCGGCGAGATTGGCCTGGTGCACCGTCACGAGCTGCGTGGCGCCCTGCACGGCCTGTTCCGCGTGCGTTGCTTTAACCAGGACGACGCCCACCTGTTTGTGCGCCCCGACCAGCTGACCGACGAGATCGTGGGTGTGGTCAACCTGATCGACTCCGTGTACCAGAAGTTTGGCTTTAAGTACCACGTTGAGCTTTCCACCCGCCCCGAGGACTCCATGGGTTCGGACGAGGACTGGGCGCGCGCCGAGGAGGGCCTGCGTACCGCTCTGGAGAAGCTGGGCATGGACTACGAGGTCAACGAGGGCGACGGCGCCTTCTATGGCCCCAAGATCGACTTCCACCTGGAGGACTCGCTCGGCCGTACCTGGCAGTGCGGTACCGTCCAGCTCGACTTCCAGATGCCGCTTAACTTTGATCTGGAGTACGTGGATGCCGACGGCACCAAGAAGCGCCCCATCATGCTGCACCGCGTTTGCTTTGGCTCCATTGAGCGCTTCATCGGTATTCTGATTGAGCACTTTGCGGGCAAGTTCCCCACCTGGCTGGCTCCCGTGCAGGTCAAGGCACTTCCCGTCTCTGAGAAGAGCCGCGACTACGCGCACGAGGTATGCGCCAAGCTGGAGGAGGCCGGCATTCGCGTGGTCTGCGACGATCGCGACGAGAAGATCGGCTACAAGATCCGCGAGGCCCGCAGCATCGACCGTGTGCCCTACATGCTCATCCTGGGCGAGAAGGAGGTCGAGGCCGGCAACATCTCCGTCCGCGATCGCTCCAACGAGACCGTTCAGATGAGCGTTGACGAGTTTGTTGCGAAGGTGACCGAGGAGATCAAGACCCGCGCCTAAGGCAAGCAACACAACAATTAACAAAGGCGACCGTCCACAAAGGACGGT
>NZ_QSSH01000041.1:0-4532 GCF_003438495.1 Collinsella sp. TF05-9AC | reverse complement strand
GTCCACAAAGGACGGTCGCCTTTTTCATGCCGAAATAAGAAAAGCCGCTGGTTGAGCGGCTTTTTTTGTTGCACAAAAAGGTACAGGTTTTTGTAGGGGGTATGGAGATGCACCTACTGGCAGTACATTTGGCGTAATCTGGGCAAACGCTGAATAATTGCTAATATATTGTTGTCAGTTGAAAGATACAAAAACCTGTACTTTTGCGACTGCGCCTAGCTGCGAGCGAGAAGCCTGTTCTAAACGCCCCTGCATTTGCGTGCATCGCAAAGCCAAAAGAGGGGGCGAGAACATGGAACAGACGGCACGGCGCCAAGAGCAGCTGCCGGGCGCTTTTAACGGCGTCACCACCAACAGCCAACACGGTCGCGTCCGCTGGTATCTGGTCCACACCCCCAACGGAAAAGAGCGCGAGACCTGCGAAAAGGTCCGCCGCATTATCCCGCACAACCTTATGCAGGACGCTTTTGTAATGCAAAAGGAGTTCTGGTTTAAGCGGGATGGTGCCTGGTCGCTCCAAACCAAACCTATGTACAAAGAATACTTCTTTGTCGCCACGCACGATGCCGCCGCACTCGATAGGGCTTTGGCCCAGTTGAGCTTTGGCTGCCGCATTGCCGGCAGCAGGGAGCGGGCCTATGTGCCCATGCCGGACGACGCGCAGGACTGGTACCGCAGCGTGCTCGACGACGACGGCGTTGTGCGCAACAGCGTGGCCCGTATAGAAGACGGCGTGCTGTACATAGAGCAGGGGCCCTTGGTGGGGCAAGAAGCCCGCGTAAAGAGGATCGATCGTCATAAGCGCTGGTGCCTGGTGGACGTGGGCGAAGGCGACTCCGCTTTCAGGGAGCTGCTTCCGCTGGACGTGCCCAGCAAGACGTAAGGGGACGTTGCGCCAGCAGTTAATTCAAATTTTGAGTTCATAGATGGGGGGGGGGGGCCTGGGGACAGGACCGTATGTTTTATTGTGGCTGAAAAAGAAGTAACAGAGAGCTGTGTATCCGTGGGGGACGCACTGGCTATTAAAGAGATTAAACCGAGCGGTACGCTTGGCTACCGCTTTATTAAGAGGCTGTTTGACCTTGTATTCAGTCTTTTGATGAGCGTACTGCTGCTTATCCCTATCGCCATTGTGTGTGCGCTCATCAGCCTTGAATCGCCTGGCAGTCCTATGTATACGCAAGAACGAGTTGGCAAGGGCGGAAAGACCATCAAGATTTTTAAGCTCCGCAGCATGGTCTCCGACGCTGGCGAAGTACATAAGTACCTTAGCCCTGAGCAGCTACATCAGTGGGAAGTTGAGCGCAAGGTTGACGATGACCCCCGCATTACCAAGGTTGGTCGGTTCATCCGTAAGTGCTCAATTGACGAGATGCCGCAGTTTCTCAACGTGCTGAACGGCGATCTTTCCGTCATTGGGCCGCGCCCCATTACACAGGATGAGCTCGAGCAGCATTTTACTGATGAAGAAAAAGCTGAGTTGCTTTCTGTTCAGCCTGGCATTACGGGCCTGTGGCAGGCGACTGATCGTAATGCCGCTACCTTCGAGAGCGGTTTGCGTCAAAAAATTGAACTAAATTACGTGCGCAATCGCTGCTTTCGCATGGACTGGAAGTGCTTCACTGGCACCTTCAGTGCCATGTTCGGCAAGAAGAAGACGGGGCGATAGATGGATATTTCTATCATCATTCCGACTCTTAATGCTGAACATGAAATTGAGGCGCTTTTAATTGCCCTTGATCGCCAGTCAATTCAGCCGAATGAGATTTTGGTCGTCGATTCCGCATCGGAAGACAAAACTATTGAGTTGGTCCAGAAGCACAAAAGAGTTCGCTTGCTGGAGATTGATCGCCAGGATTTTAACCACGGCACCACAAGAGACATGGCGCTGAATGAATCGAGTGGCGCCTTCGTCTGTTTTCTCACCCAAGATGCTGTGCCCGTTTCCGATGACTACTTGAAGCGGCTTGTTGCCCCTATGGTTGAAGACTCGAATATCGCCCTTGTTAGTGGTAGGCAGCTTCCCAAGGCCGATGCCCGTCGTTTTGAACAACTTGTACGTTGTTTTAACTATCCTGACTCACCATCCGTGCGTTCGAAAGGCGATCTCGAAAAACTTGGCATTAAGACGTTTTTTGCATCTGACGCCTGTTCTGCCTATCGACGGACCGCATATCTCGAATGCGGTGGATTCGATCATGTTAATACCAACGAGGACATGCTCATGGCCGCCAAGTTTATCGCCTCGGGTATGAAGGTCGCTTACGAGCCGCGTGCCGAGGTCTATCACTCGCATAACTTGACGCCATCCCAACAGTTTGCCCGCAACCGTGCCGTCGGTTTCTTTCTCGAAACGCATGCGGACGATCTCATGCAAGCAAGTGAGATCGGTGAAGGGGGCCGGCTCGTCAGGTCAGTCTCCTCTCAGCTTCTTCGGGAAGGTAATTTTGGCGAGTTAGTTGCCTTCGGAGTTGACTGCTGCGCCCGTCTCCTTGGAAATCGCGCCGGTCGCAGAGCCGCAAGAATTGAAAGGTCATAGCCAATGAAAGGCATCATCCTCGCCGGCGGGTCCGGCACGCGCCTGTACCCGCTCACACTCGTGACCTCCAAGCAGCTGCTGCCGGTCTACGACAAGCCCATGATCTACTACCCGCTGTCCACCCTCATGCTGGCGGGCATCCGGGACATCCTGGTCATCTCCACGCCGACCGACCTGCCCAACTTCGAGCGCCTGCTCGGGGACGGCTCGCGCTACGGCGTGAACCTCTCCTACGCCGAGCAGCCGAGCCCGGACGGCCTGGCGCAGGCCTTCACCATCGGCGAGGAGTTCATCGCCGGCGAGCCGTGCGCGCTCGTGCTGGGCGACAACATCTTCTACGGCAACGGCCTGTCGCGCCACCTGACGCGCGCCGTGCAGAACGCCGAGTCGGGCCGCGCCACGGTCTTCGGCTACCACGTGGACGACCCCGAGCGCTTCGGCGTCGTGGAGTTCGACGGCGAGGGCCGTGCCGTCTCCATCGAGGAGAAGCCCGAGCGCCCCAAGAGCTCCTACGCGGTCACCGGCCTGTACTTCTACCCGGGCGACGTGGCCGCCAAGGCCCATAGGGTCCAGCCCTCCGCGCGCGGCGAGCTGGAGATCACCGACCTCAACCGGATGTACCTGGAGGAGGGGACGCTGTCAGTGGTCACCCTCGGCCGCGGCTACGCGTGGCTGGACACCGGCACCATGGAGAGCCTCCACGAGGCGGCGGAGTTCGTCCGCGCCGTTGAGCACTCCCAGGACCTGCCCGTGTCCGTCCCCGAGGAGATCGCCTGGGAGAACGGCTGGATCACGACCGAGGGGCTCAGGCAGGCCGCTGAGGCCTACGGCAAGTCGGTCTACGGGCGGCACCTCAAGAAGGTCGCCGCCGGCGAGATCGTCAACAGCCCGCGCGAGTACTAGGAACTGAGGAGATATACATATGGCAGAGGAGACCTTCTCCCCCAGGAACATCATCGTCACGGGCGGCTGCGGCTTCATCGGCAGCAACTTCGTCCACTACGTGGTCGACAACCACCCCGACGTCCACGTCACCGTCCTGGACAAGCTGACCTACGCCGGCAACCCCGAGAACATCGCCGGGCTGCCCTCCGACCGCGTGGAGCTCGTCGTGGGCGACATCTGCGACGCCGCCTTTCTCGATGAGCTGGTCCCCGGCCACGACGCCATCGTGCACTACGCCGCAGAGAGCCACAACGACAACTCCATCGCCGACCCCGAGCCGTTCCTCCGCACCAACGTGGAGGGAACCTTCCGCCTGCTGGAGGCCGTGCGCAAATACGGCGTCCGCTACCACCACGTCTCCACCGACGAGGTCTACGGCGACCTCGCGCTCGACGACCCCGCCAAGTTCACCGAGGAGACGCCGTACCAGCCGTCCTCGCCGTACTCGAGCACCAAGGCGTCCTCCGATATGCTGGTCCGCGCCTGGACCCGCACCTACGGGCTTCGCGCCACGATCTCCAACTGCTCCAACAACTACGGCCCCTACCAGCACGTGGAGAAGTTCATCCCGCGCCAGATCACGAACATCATCGACGGCGTCCGCCCCAAGCTCTACGGCCGCGGCGAGAACGTCCGCGACTGGATCCACACCGAGGACCACTCCTCGGCCGTCTGGGACATCCTGACCCGCGGCCGCACGGGGGAGACCTACCTCATCGGCGCCGACGGGGAGAAGAACAACATCACCGTGCTCCGCATGATCCTCGAGGCGATGGGAAAGGACCCCGAGGACTTCGACTGGGTCGCCGACCGCCCCGGCCACGACCGCCGCTACGCCATCGACTCCACCAAGCTCCAGCGCGAGCTGGGCTGGAGGCCGGCGCACACCGACTTCGCCGGGGGCCTGAAGCAGACCATCGACTGGTACGTCGCCAACGAGTCCTGGTGGCGCCCCGCCAAGGAGGCCACCGAGGCCCGCTACCGCGCGCAGGGCCAGTAAGACTGCATTCCGGCGAACCGCACCGCGGGGCGCCCGCGCGGGGATGCA
>NZ_QSSH01000040.1:933-12359 GCF_003438495.1 Collinsella sp. TF05-9AC | reverse complement strand
CCCGGCGACCGTGGCCAGCGGGTAGCGGGCCATCCCGGACGCCGCCGAGCTGCCGACCGTGCGGAGCATGCCGGCGGCCTCGAGCGCCCCGAGGAGCGCCGCGGGGACCGCGGCGTCGATGGCGATGTTGCCGCGCCCGCGGCACCACTCGGCCGCCGCCGGCACGTTCGCCGTGAGCACGCCCCACTCGGCCATGTAGCCCTCGGAGCGCGGGTCCGTGGCGTCGAGGAGGAGGACGGCCAGGCCACCGCCCACGTACTCCTCGGCCACGAGGGCGAGGCGGACCGCCTCGCCCATGGAGTCGAACTCGACCGTGACCATGCGGCTACCTCCTCCTGACGGCGCTGAGCGGCTTCGGGGAGAAGTGCTCGTCACGCTCGACGGCGGCGAACCCCATCTGGCGGTTCAGCTCCTCCATCTCCTTGATGCTAAAGTAGCCGAGCTCGTCGTCGTAGCCCTCGACGAGGCCGAACGCCTCGTCCGTGCCGTCGAACTCGAGCAGCCACCAGTCCCATCCGTTCACGCACGAGAAGTAGTGGGCGTAGACCGTGGGGTCCTCCGCCCCGTCCTGCTCGTAGAGCCTCGGCACCGTCTTGGCGATTTCCTCGGTCATCAGCCGCTGCATGTCTTCCTCCATTCCGGGCACCCTGCCCTCAACATCTCGCCCCTGCGGGCAAAGCCGAATGGCGACGCCGCGCGTCGTCGTCGGCTTTGCTCCCCGCAAAGCCGCACCGGAGCGAAGGCGGGTCAAGGGAGGTCCATGACGACCTCCACCAACCGGAGCGGAGCGGAGGTTTGTGCGGGGTCTCATGGGCCCCCTTGACGCGGCGTAGCGGAGGTGCCACCCGGCCGCGGAGCCGTGGCCATACGGCGGCGTATGCCGTGTCGCGGCAGCAAAAAGGCCCGTTGCCGGCGGGCCCGAAGAAAAGGAGTTGTTTTTCAGGTGCGCCGGAAACACCAAGCACGAACCGAGCGCCGTTTATCCGACCGGATTCTTGATCTCCATCGAGTCGAAGGCCCAGACCCACCAGCGAACCGTATCCGCCCGGTCTTGCCCAACCGACCTTTCGAGATACATGGCAGTCTTCCACCGGCCGAACCTCACCGTGTACGACTGGCTGCTGCTTCCGTTCAGCACCGGACCGGGAGGCGCGACCTCGAGGATCTCGTCGACGAGGAACTTCCTGCCGTCGGGCCAGAGGACCGCGAACGGGCGAACCTCGCCCGAACTCGATGTCCTCACCATGACGTCGACGTACTGTTTGTGGGCGCGACGGCTGTGATCAGGCCCAACCGACCGGGCGGTGTACTCGCCGGTGAAGACGTCCCTCATATGGCCGTCGCCGCCATACCGGAACCCTTGGCCACGAACCATCTGCCGCCCTCCCACCAGATGGTTTTGCGCTGCTTCGCGATGCAGACGCCGACCTCGACACAAAGGTTGCCGAAGATCGCGCGACCATATTCCCGCCTGTCATAAATAGATTCGACTGTCCACGACCGGCCGTCGGGCCAGTGAATCACCCGGGGATCCGCCGGCCCATGGTTGAAATTGACGGACCCCTTGGTATCAACGTCGATATAGATACGACGCTCCTCGACCGGTATCCCACACGTCCCGGCCAGCGAGTGCTTCTTGAACAATACGGCCCCCCATAGTACGAACGTATGTTCTATACTATAGACCAATATCCCTACCGTTGAGGAGCATTTTCATGACCGAGCTCGAACAGAATCGGATCTTCGATATCAGCTACGAGATGAGGGGGCTCGCGGCAACGCTCGTCGCCGCCTCACGTGGCGATATCCAAGACCCAGAGAGAGTCGTCGAATTCGCCGCAGGCCAAGTTGACCGCCTTGCCGGAAATCTTGTCGATTGCATCACGGATAACGACGCCAAAGCGACCGCACAAGGATAGACCTGGCTCCGATATTCATTTGCCGCTCGATAAGCCGGGAGTACATCCTTCCGCCCGTAACCTGGACGGGCGGAAGGATGTACTCCACAAGCGACCGGCCGCGCCGGCCCTCTTACCCAACCGTTACTCGACGTCCGCCAAAGACGGAACGCCGCGATAGGGCCTAAAAGGGGCTATCAATCAATCCCGCAGATGTCAGTCGTCGCCCTTCTTGAGATTGCAGTCACGGCAAAGCATCTGGCAGTTATCGGCGGTCGTCGTGCCGCCCTTGCTCCAGGGCACGATATGATCGGCATGCATTTCAGAGAGCTCAAAATGCTCCCCGCAATACGGACAGACTCCACCCTGCCGTTCATAGGCCGCACGCTTCATGCGGTCGTCGAACGCTCGGATGGAGAGGCAGCGCTCCATCCCGGTGAGTAGGTACTCGTAGACACCGGCCTTCTTGGTCACGTCCTCGTCGGCCATGAGGCGGGATACCTCGGCTTCAAGCGTCGCGGGATCGAGATCCGTGCGGTCCTTGTTATCGTTGTAGAAAAGACCCCACGGAAGGCCCTTCATTTCCTTGCGGTACCTGGGGAAGATCGCCTGGGCCCAATCAATGACGGAACGGAAGTAGTTCCACAGCGATACCGCACTCGGGTCGTGCTGATGCTGAGCCATGTAGCCCTCGATTGTCTTTCCCTCAGCAGCCGCAGCCCACGAGATGGCCGTTTCAAGGTAGTCCTGGCGTATTGAGGATCCCTTGAGGTAGTCGCCAGCAAGAGTCGATGCGGCACAGCCCGTCTTCGAGAAATAGCGCTTGGCGCTCGATGTCCAGGAACCAGCGTAGACGGCGTTCCTCAACTCCTGGTCGGTCAGTTGCTCGCCCGCGATATTGATGATGCGGAACCAATCAAGTTTCTCGGAGTCCGTGCCATCGCAAACGTAAACGAACAGTTGATAGTCGAGTATTTTTCTCTTCTGGTCCTCGGGCAGGTTATAGAAATACTTATCGTCAACCGAAAACGATCCGTCAACGTACTCGCACAGCGAAATGGTGCGCTGTTGGCCGTCCAGGACCTCATAGGAGTCCCCTCCGGTCTTGCACCAGTAAATGACGTTGAGAGGCAGTCCCTTCATGACGGTCCTAACGACCTCGTCTCGTTGCCTGTCCTTGTAAACAAACTCACGCTGGTAACAAGGACGGATGTCCAAGCGCTCGCCGTAGCCAACGACACCCTCTTCGGCATCGTTGAGGTAGCCGTCGCAGACCTCGCCGACGGTTACCTTTCGTTCCTCAATACGCACGGCTAGGCCTCCTTCGGCTGTTCGGGATGGAGGTTACGGATCACAATACGCGCATAAGGACGCTTGAACGCACCACTTGACGTCTGAACTTCAAGATCGCTTCTCCCCCTGTGATTCCTTGTCACGCCCATCTCTTTGGCGAGATCTCCTTCACCAAGGCCAACGATTTCAAACTGCTCAGGGTTGTGCTGATTCACAAAGGTAATGGGAACCCCCATGTTTCCGGGGTAGTCACACGGTATATCAGCGACCTTCGCGACGTCGATGCCATCGAAATTGGTGTATGCCGGGTAATCCTCTGGTTTGTACCTGCGGAAAAGAATCTGTTCCTCATGACGTTTGCGGATGTCTAAGTTGGTAACCCATACGCAGTTACGGAAGTGAACAAGCCCAGTCCTTTCGCTGTATACGCCCTGCGCGAAGTCCCTGGCACTCTCCTTTGGAATGCTGAAATAGGCATCACCCTTGTCGAAGCCATAGCCAAGCCACATCTTCCCATCCCTGATGAGGGGAAATGTCTCCTTGTACTTGGTGACACTCTGGGGACCAATGAGGATGAATTTCTTTTCGTGCGCGATAAGAGTGAGGACGTAATCGCGTATCAGGGAGAACGGTGGATTGGTGACAACGATGTCGGCCTCGTCAAGAAGCTTGAGGCACTCGGGGCTGTCGTAGCTACCGTTCCCCTCAAGCCGTTCGATCGTGTTCTCACCGTTCCTGAACAACTCGGCAACGTCCTCCATCTCTACGCCACCGTTACCGGTCGCGTCATGGACCGACGTGACGACGGCCTTGTAGGGGGTACGTCGCTCCTCCTCGGTGGCGTCGCCGAATAGCGAGAGCTGCGTCCCGGTGATGGGGGAACCTGAATAGCAGGTGGCCATGAGCTTCTTGAGACCAAGGCGGTTGAAGTTGAGCGCGAAATACTTGAAGAAGTTCGACTCGAAGGGGTCGTCACAATTGCACAAGACGGTCTTCCCCTGAAAATGCCTACGATAGTGCCGCAGCTCCTTTTCAATGTCTGTGAGCTGCGTGTAGAACTCGTCCTGCCTCGCGTCCTTCGCCTTGGCAAGGCTGCTATTTCCAGCCATTGTCACCCCTTAATGTATATACACTCTATATAGAATCTATATAGAGTGTATATACTTCTTATATAACTATCCTTGATTCATCCGCAATTCAAGCCCCTCGACAATAAGGCGTGAGACGGTCGTGTTGTGCTCGGCAGCGAAGGCCGAGATCTCGGCCTTCTGCTCGTCGGTGACCCAAAAGGTGATGCACTTATCCTTCCTGCGCGAGCTGGTTGAGTCGCCCTTGTACTGAAGGTCCTGGTTGCCCATGAGGGTCATGCTGGCCGTCTCCGCCGCGGGGGCGGTGCGGCGCTGCGGTCGCTTAGTTGGCACCGTAGGCCTCCTTGTCTTCCTTGATGCTCTGCTTGATTTGCTCGTAGACCTTCTCATAGCCGTACAGGTCATCGCCGAAGGAATTGCCAAAGAAGTTCTTCAAGCCCTCGCGGCTAGGAATCTGGTAGTCGAAGTAGCTGGTGTCGCGGTCCGCAAGCTCGCCGAGGGACTGTTTGAGGCTGAGGGTGCCGGGGAGCACGCGGGTGAGCAGAATAGCGAACAGAAAGCCCCTTGCTCCGAGGGTATCCGTCGTCTCAAACGTCTTCACCATGTCGGCTGGTCCAGTCGTGGTCGGGACGACGATGAGGTCGGAGCAGTCCGCCGCCTCGTCCATGACGCGCCCGTTGGGCGGGCAGTCAATGAAGAGCCATTTGTCCTCGGTGCTCTTGAGTCTGTGCCCCGCCATGCGGACGGTCGCGACGTTGGCGGGCGTAACGGGGAACGGCAGGGGGTCGCCGGCTTCCTCGGCCATCATCGCCCAGAGGCTCGCGCTCGACTGCGGGTCGCAGTCGTACAGTTCGACGTCCTTGCCGTCGCGAACGGCGGCGGTGGCGAGAGCTATGGCCGTGGTCGTCTTGCCGACGCCGCCCTTCAGGTTGATTGTCGAGATAATCATCGAGTTCCCTTCAATTTGCCTATATAGATAGTATATACACTCTATATAGAGTGTATATACATTTCCTTTACTGCGACAAGGTCTTCGGCGGTCGGCTGACGTCCCTCAGCCCTAATCTCTTGCAGATGCGCGAAGGCGGCAGGGATCTCGCTCCTCGCCCATTCAATCGATGACTGAACACCGCTCGCACGGGCAGTCATAAACTCATCGAACCTGCCCAAGACCCTGGCCGCGGTCATGGCGTCGAAGTAGTCGTCAGTCTCAGAGTTCCACGCGCGGAAACGCTCATCAAGCCCGAGCCTTGCCCTATCAAGCTCGGTCTTGTTTCTGCTTGCAATCTTCTCGACGGCAGCAGCATCGGGTAGGCCGAAAAACGCCGCCGTCTGGCCGAACGGCTCCCATGGATGCGAGGCGATGTGGCGAACGACCATTGCCTCGAACGCACCGCTGTCCTCAGCGTATCGCCTCTTGAATTGCTCCGCCTGCTCCTCGATGACTTTGTGCCGAGCCGGTCGCGGCGTGGGTCGAGATGTTTCATCCTTGCGCATCGTCGCGGCATACTCGGCCTCCCAGCCAGGCTTGAGCCACTTGTACACAGTCGGCCTAGAGACCTCGGCCTTACGGGCGAGGGCGGCGACGCTCAGGCCGGGATTCTCGGCTGCGGCTCGCCATACTTGCATGGCCTTCTTCGGTGCGCCGTCCTTGTTCCACCAGGTGGTGCCATTCATCTCCTGCTTGAGATCACGTTCGTACCTGGCCTTCTTGAGCGACAAGTCCTTCGGAAGCCGTTTTTCCGGCGGGTTGCTCCCGTGCCCCATCTTCTCACCGTACTCGACCGCTGCCTTGCGCTCGCAGAAATCTTGGGTGTACCGCCTTGCCCTTCCCGATGCCAAGCCGCCCTCGTAGGCTTCAAGGGCCGCTGCGACGTCGTTGGCGGTGAACCTGTTGTCAGGTTCGACTGACAGGGCATCGAACCGCTCAAGAAGACCGTAGGCGTCGTCCTCGAGCTCGTCTTGGGGCACGCCGCACTTGTTCGCCATTACGGCCAGATAGAAGATGCACCAATAGCGGTGACTCACCGAAACATGCTCCCTGATGACACTCAGCACGCGGTCATAGGCCGCACGGCCATACAGCCACCCGCCCAGAGGCTCGTCGTTGACGACGTGCTTCTCGTACCACTCCGGCCACTTCTCCTTGGCCTCGGCTATCGGGGTCGTCTTGCGAACCTCCTTCGTGAGGGCGCTGAGCGCGTCGAGACCTTCCATGTCCTCCTTGTCCCTTAGCCTCGGGATAAAGGAGAGCAAGTAAGGGATAGTGGCGGGCGGCGTCTCGTCGTGCGAGAAGCATTCGACAGCGTAGGGTTGCTTGTACTTGGGGTTACCAATATCGCCATTGAGCTTCGTCGCGGTGCCAACCATGCGGAACCCCTGGAATATGCCTTGGCTCTGCTTCTTGTCGGGGTCGCTATCGCTCGTGTTGGCGTTCCAGACCCTATCGGTCAGTTCGCGCTTCAAAACCTGTAGTCCGGTGACATAGCGGGTCATAAGTGGCACGGGACGATCGAGCTTGTACACGACGTGAAGCCCGGTTCCTGAGCTGACGAGATAGTTTGCATAGGGAATGACACCGCGCTCCATCTCGTGCAGCAGGTTCACCAGCTGCCTAGTCCCGACGTAATCGAGGTCGATCATGATTGCGTGCAGAAAACGAGCATTCTTACTGTTGCGGCTCTTGCCGTAGTAACTGACCGGGGCGAGAAACATGAAAGTGTTCTGTGAGATAGACACGTCTCTCAGATGCTCAAGTTCGTCGAGATCGTCGTGGACCGTGTAGCGGTGCATGACACGCTTGACGAGCTTGTTGCCCTTCGCGTCGGTGCCATGGTCAATCTCCTTACCCGTATCTTCAAGGACGATGAGGTTGGGCTTACCGTCTGAATCAGCACCCTTCTTCTGCAAGCTACCCTCCGGAAAGAGCGAGCGATAGAACGAGTCGGCATCACACCAATACCACCCCGGAGTATTGAACAGCATTTCGTTACGTTGCTGGTTCTTGTGGCGCTCATCCTCGTACCAGTAGCCGTCGTGTTTGCTCTGGGCCTTGTGACGCGAGACTGGCATAAAAACTCTCCTCTGGCTTGCATGAAACAGATGAAAAGAAACGGAGTGAGGTAAAGACCTTAGGAGCCACCCCGAGGGGAATACCTATGGCATTACAGGACGTATGTTAAGGATAAAGTTATTTTACACTGCTCTAAGCGAAAAGTGTCTATATAGAAAGTATATACATTCTATATAGACACGTCGGAGGTTTCTCCTTAGATGCCGGATGCCCTCGCTCGCGCTTCCTCATCTTGAGCATCGATCACATATCGTTACCGTTCCCGTCGTCCATGGCGCGCTCGGCCATGCGGTACATGGCCATGCCGACGCCCAGGGCATGTTGGATACCGGCGATGCTGAACCCGCGACCGAGACGATGTCCGCGGATTGCGGAAACCCTTATACGGTTGCCGCGGCCGTCTCTGCGGTCGTAGGTCGAACGATACTCGAAGACCACGTCCCTAGCCTTCGCCCGCCCGTCTCGGCTCATTCGCATATGAACCCCTCTCTTCTCGAGCGCCTCGTTGAGCGCGCGCATCTTGTTGGGGGCTCCCGAGGCGGCAACCTCGCGAACGCTCTCGCGTACGACGCGGCGAACATGGTCAAGATCTGTCTCGAACCGCGGCGACGACGCGCGGCCGGCCTCGCGGGCCCTCCGCTCGCCGGGAGACTCCTGGCGAGCATGGGACCTGCTATTCCTCTGGCCGCGTTCGAGCTGCGAGAGACCCCATCTCTCGTCCATCTCGCGCATCCTCGACGCGTGGAGCACCTTCTGACGGCTTGCTCGGCCCTCATCGAGCCTGCGTCCGGTCTCGAGGTCGGTCCGGTTGATGGCGATATGCACGGCGTAACGGTCCGTTCCGTCCTTCGAGTGCTCGAGGTGAAGCGCCCAGGCGGCTTCCTGGTTCGGATAGTAGCGCTCCACCCACTCGCGGGCGAATCCCATGCACCCGGCCCTGGTGAGCCTACCACCGTTGACGTCGCATTCGTCTGGATTGAAGGCGATGATCTGGTGGTAGCAGTAGGTGCATTTCGAGCCCTTGCGGCCGGACTCGTTGTGCCCATAGGCATCGCGGGTGCGGTCCATCTCGCGAGCCCAGTTCTCCGGGTCGTTGAGATTCCGGGAGTCGAGGTCGAGTGCGTCATGCTTATTGCTCGACCTGTCGAGATAACCAGCAAGACTCTTCATATGCTGCGCACTGGTCACCGATACCTGTTTGATAGCCGTCATGTTTACCGCCCCCTCACTCGTCCCACGCGGCCCACTCGTCCTCGAACGTCGCGTTCTCCTCGTCAGCCTTGAACACGTCGTCGGGCGCGATCTCGTCATCATCGTCCGTCTCATCGCCAACGTTGAACTCGGGACACCACGGTTCCGGCACCTCATACACTTCGTTCTGCGCGGAGGCCTTGGCGCGGGCGTAGTAGGCGGAGCGCTTCTGGCGCTCCGCCTCCTCGTCGCCGAGCCCGAAGAAGGAGCCCGCCGGGGTGCGGTTGGCATAGTCGAGCGGAAGCTCGAACACGCCCTCGCGGCCCGGCTTCGAGTTCTCCCCGCCCTTGATGGCGATGAGCCCGTCGCGGATGGGGATGCGCTGCTGCCACTCCCATTCGTTAATCAGCGGAACGGCAGCCTCGCTGTAGCTCGTCCCGACTGAGGCGCGGCCCTGGCCCCTCTGGCTGGAAGTTCCCATCGAGCGCACCGTCCGTTTTCCAGCGAGTGCGGTAAAAAACTTGAAGTCCTCGGGTTCCGAGAGCGACAGGGCGACCTTGGTGCCGATGGAGCCTATCAGCTTGTCGCGCCCGGCCCCGCCGTCGCCTGGTTCGTTATATGCATTCAATTGTTTTAAATTTTGCACGAACAAATATTCATGGATCCTCATGCTGCGGCCGAGCGTCGCGATAGCCGGCAGGCACGCGACCTTGACGTTAAGGTTGCCGATCTCGTCGAGGACGAGCGCCGTCTCGTGCGGCATCCGGCCGCCGTTCTCCTTGCAGACCTGTTGCGCCACCTGCCACCACTGGTCGAGGAAGCACGTGTAGACGACGCCGTAGGGGTCGCCCTCGTCCAGCATCTCGATATAGACCGCTGTTTTCTTCTCGATGAGGTCGCGGATCGACACGCTGCTCTCGGACGTCACGGCGCGGAGCGCGCCGTCCGAGAAGATGCTCAGGGCCTCCTTGAGGGTCGAGACGACGTTTTTTCCGGCGGTCGTCGCGCCGCCGTCCCCGAGGAGGTCGGACGCCGGCGAGAACGCCGGGTGCGACGGGCCGAGGTTGCGAATGTAGTCCTTGAGGGGTGCGGATGGGTCCTTCGGGTCGTCTCCGGCGGTCCCGCGCTCGACGAGCGCGGCGACGCTCGCCATGTTCTTCCGCCTGCGCGGGATATCGGCGGTGCAGACGACGAGGATGCACGCAGCGAGCATGTTGCGCGCGGCCTTGGGGAAATAGGTGTTCTTCTCTCCGCCGATGGGGATGAGATCGACGGCGACCTGGCGGGCCGTCCTCACGGCCGCATCGGTGTCCCCAGCCTCGACGGCATCGACGACAAGGCCGATGGGGTTGTACCGACTTGCCCCCGGGTAGCCGGTCAGATCGAGGACAACAACCTTGTATCCCAGTCCCCACGCCCTGTCGGCCGTGAGTTCAAGGACCTCGGGCTTGCCGGTGGAAACGACGCTCCAACCAGCCGCAAACGTCAGGTGCATGGTCTCAAGCACCTGAAGCTGGGTCTTGCCTGAACCGGTCTTTCCGCAGGTCAGCGCATGGGGAACGGAAGAGTCGAACCAATAGCCCTTCGCGGTCGCGCCGAGGACGAGCCCAGCCCTCTCCGGTGTCCCGCGACCGTCCCAGAAATCGTTCCGGCGGACGAGCTCCGCCGCGCCGCGGATGACGCGGGCGTCGCCGTAGATACCGCTTTCGACCTCACGGGTGCGCTCCCCCTCCCTGGCGACCGAGTACCCGAACAGAATCAAGAACGCCAGCGCGAAGCCGGCGAGCATGAACGGCATGTGCCAGAGCCATTCGCCGGACGTCCAGAACGCCTCCCAGAGGTCCAGGCCGATGGCGTCGAGCCACCCCAACCAGTCGAAAGCGGCCCCTGCGACCACGCACGCGATCGCAGGGGCCACGATTGGATAGAGAGCTATATCGATGACGGCGGCGAAGGCCGCTGCCAGGAAAGCGGTGCTGCGGTATCGACCAAGATCCATGTCACTCGCCGCCTCGGCCGTCAGAGATGGACCACAGACACTCCTTCAGGTCCTCGCGCGCGCGGGCGGTCTCGGGCCACTCGTCGGCGAGGCCAACGACGTCCATGAGGGACCGATAGGTGTACGTGAACCCGCCCAGGACGGCCCAGTTGCGCAGGGCGATGTCGAAGAACGCCCTCGCCTCGACCATCTTGCAACCGGCATCGAGGGCGCGGGAGAGATCGCGGGCGACGCCCTCGTCGACGGCGGCCGACAGGGCCTCGCGGCTGTCCGGGTCGCTCTCGCAGACGTGGTGCAGACGGCTGCACACGGAGTCCCAGCAGGTCCTCAGATGGTAGATGGGGCGCGAGCCGTCGGCCTCCTCCTTCGACGCGTCGATCAGCGCTCCGAGCGACTGCTGGGCAGCAATCTCGACGAGCGGCCGAAGGTCGGAGGTTCCGGTCTCCCAGTCGTATACGGCGGCCGCATCGCTGAACGCGGCCGCAACCTCGTCGCGCACCCCAGTCTGCCCGTAATAGATGCGCGTCATGGCGCGCTCGGCGAGCCCACCGTCATGCGGAATGAGGGCGCCGATGAGGATACTCTCGATCTCCTGGCTCATGTTGGTGCGATTGACCTCACAGCGGTCCGCGAGGGCGGCCTCGAGGGCGCGCCTGGCGCTTTCGGATGAGTAGACGAATGTGCGTTTTGGCTTGATGGTCGGCATGGCAATCTCCGTTCGACGACCCTTATGTGTTGCCCCTATTATACCCCTGTTCTACCCCTATACCAACCCTTCACAATCGCACCCTACGGCCTCGCGGCCTCCATCGCGTCGGCGACCGCCTGGGCGGCGCGCTCCAGCTGGGCCACGGCGCGCGCGACATCGGCCGCCGGGGCCCCGC
>NZ_QSSH01000040.1:354-923 GCF_003438495.1 Collinsella sp. TF05-9AC | reverse complement strand
CCCCCCGCCCCCCCGCCGATGCCGTAGGCGTTGAGGGCGCGGGCGATCTGGTTGGCGTTGTTGCCGCACCGACGGAGCTCCGCGTATATCGGACGGAGCTCGCGGGCGTCGGCGACGGGCGCGGGAGCGCCACCGGCGAGCGCACACCGGCGGACGTAGGCCGACAGGCCGAGCCCGGCCGCCTGCGCGCGCTCGCGCATGAGCGCGGCGTCGCGCTCGCTGATCCGGAGGTGGATCTGGGTCTCTTTCTTCTCTTTGGCCAAAACGGCCCCCTTCCGGTTGTTTCGGCAAGGGGCCGGCGGGAGCGCCAACGGGCGCGGCTCGCCGTCCCCGCGCAGGGCGTAGGGGAGCGCCGGCAGGCGCGGTTCCGACCGCCCGGAGCCCCGGCGCGGAAGCGCCGGCAAGATGGAATGTGTACACATTCCCACATCTTGCATGCCCATAGTAGGGAACCCACACGTTTTCCCGGATATGGGCAGGTGAGCGTAGGCGAAGTGATGGCGACCCATAGGGAGCCATCGAACGTAGCCGGAGCGAGAGCCGGCGGGGCGTGACACGGCGGGGCGATC
>NZ_QSSH01000040.1:0-223 GCF_003438495.1 Collinsella sp. TF05-9AC | reverse complement strand
GGGGAAACGCCGCGAGGGGCACGCCGTCGCCGGCATGCCCGTGCGGGTGGCGGCCGTGGCTATTCCGCCTCGGTCGCGTAGACCGTTCGGCCCGTCTCGCAGTCGATGGTCTCGGCATCCCCGAAACCGACCCGGACGGCCGCCCATCCGCCGGCGGCCGCCAGCGCGTCGGCCTCGGACCTCGCGGCGGCGATGAGGCGCCCGAGCTCGGCCGAGCCCGCCG
>NZ_QSSH01000004.1 GCF_003438495.1 Collinsella sp. TF05-9AC | reverse complement strand
CTTGCGGCCTCCATTGTCACCGGGACGGCGCGGACGGTCGTTGCGCTCGGAGCGCTCGCGACGCGGACGCTCACGACGCTGGAAGTGCTCGCCGTCGCCCTCGGAGGCACCCTCAGCACGTGCCGGGGCCTCGGGCTTATCCAGACGATCGAGCGAGATCTTACCGCGATCGTCGACCTCGATGACGACGACCTTGACCTCGTCGCCGACGTTGAGGACGTCCTCGACCTTCTCCACGCGGCCCTTGGCGACGCGGGAGATGTGCAGCAGGCCGTCCTTACCGGGCAGCAGGTTCACGAAGGCGCCGAAGGGCTGGATGGAGACCACGCGACCGGTGTACTCCTCGCCCGGCTCGGGAACCTTGATGATGAGCTTGATGCGCTCGACGGCCTGGTCGACGGATTCGCCGGTGCCGCCGACAAAGACGGTGCCGTCCTCCTGGATGTCGACCGAGGCGCCGGTCTCGTCCTGGATGCCGCGGATGACCTTACCGCCGGAACCGATGACGTCGCGGATCTTGTCGGTCGGAACCTGAATGGAGACGATGCGCGGAGCGGTGCTGCGCGTGGTGTGGCGCGGCTCGGGGATCACATCGAGCATCTTCTGCAGAATGAAGGCGCGACCCTCCTTGGCCTGCTGCAGGGCGCGGGCCAAGATGTCGAAGGTGAGGCCGGTGGCCTTGTTGTCCATCTGGAGGGCGGTGATGCCCTCGGTGGTGCCGGTGACCTTAAAGTCCATGTCGCCCAGGAAGTCCTCGAGACCCTGGATGTCGGACAGGACCACGGTCTTGCCCTCCTCCTGGATCAAGCCCATGGCAATACCGGAGACCGGGCGCTTAATGGGCACGCCGCCGTCCATAAGGGCGAGCGTGGAGCCGCAGGTCGAAGCCATCGAAGAGGAGCCGTTGGACTCCATGACCTCGGAGACGACGCGGATGGCGTAGGGGAACTCGTTCTCGTCGGGGAGCACCGGAAGCAGGGCGCGCTCGGCCAGGTTGCCATGGCCGATCTCGCGGCGCTTGGGGCTGCCCATGCGGCCGGTCTCGCCGGTGCAGAACGGCGGGAAGTTGTAGTGGTGCATATAGCGCTTGCCCTCGGTGGGCTCGATGGTATCCAGACGCTGGCCCTCGTTGAGCATGCCGAGCGACAGGACGGAAAGCACCTGGGTCTGGCCACGCTGGAACAGGCCGGAGCCGTGAACGAGCGGCAGGTAGTTGTCCTTCACCATGATGGGGCGAATCTCATCGGCGGCACGGCCGTCGACGCGCTCACCGGTCTCGACGACCATGGTGCGCATGGCCTTCTTCTCGAGCTTCTTGAGCGCCACGGGGATCTCGCGCTCCCAAGCGGCCTGCTCCTCCTCGGTGAACTCGGCACGGATGGACTCCTTCAGAGCCTCGACCTTGCCGATACGGGAGAGCTTGTCGGCGTCGCGAAGGGCGGCTGCCATCTCGTCGTAGTGGGCGAAGATGCGCTCCTGGACCTCCTCGACGGGCTGGTCGAGCGGGTACTCCTTCTTGACGATGGGGCCGTTGACCTGCTCCCACTCGGCGACGAACTCGTCCTGAGCCTGGCAGAAGGCAGCAAGGGCCTCCTGGCCAAACTTCATGGCGGCGAGCATGTCGTCCTCGGAGATCTCCTCGGCGCCGGCCTCGACCATCGAGATGAAGTCGGCAGAGCCGCCCAGCTCCAGGTCCAGGTCGGAGTTCTCGCGCTCCTCATAGGTGGGGTTGACGATAAACTCGCCGGTCTCCACGTTGCGGCCGATGCGCACGCAGGCAAGCGGGCCCTCGAAGGGCACGCCGCCAAGCGTCATGGCCAGAGAGGCACCCATGACGTTGATGACGTCGAAGGGGTTGACCTGATCGGCGACGAGCGAGGTGGCGACGATGTGCACCTCGTTGCGGAAGCCGTCCGGGAAGCTCGGGCGAATCGGACGGTCGATCATGCGCGCGGTAAGCGTGGCCTTCTCGCTGGGACGGCCCTCACGCTTGAGGTAACCACCCGGGATGCGGCCGGCGGCGTACATCTTCTCGTTGAAGTCGACGGTCAGCGGGAAGAAGTCGTAGTTCTTGCGCTCCTTGGAGACGACCACGGTGTCGAGCATCGTGGTGTCGCCCTGCTTGACCAGGCACGCGCCGGTAGCCTGCTTGGCAAGCTCGCCCGACTCAAAGGTGTAGGTCTTGCCGTACAGCTCAAAGGTCTTGGATACGAGTGTCATTGTTCTCCTTTACCCCACAGGCCCCTTGCCTGCGGGCTTCTCATGTGACGCGGGCCCCCTGCCCCCGCCACGCTTCAGAGCGTGATTGTTCACGCCCTTACACAAAAAGAGCGCCCCGCTGCGCAGGACGGTCTTAGCATGTACAAATCCTACTGGATGTTGTCGCGGATGCCCAGAGCCTTGATGAGCTCACGGTACTCGACGATGTCGTTCTTCTTGATGTAGGAGAGAAGACGACGACGACGGCCGACGAGCATGAGCAGACCGCGACGGGTGTGGAAGTCCTTCTGGTGGGACTTCATGTGCTCGGTCAGCTCCTTGATGCGCTCGGACAGGATGGCGACCTGAACCTTGGGGTTACCGGTGTCGACCGGGGTGTTACCGAACTGGGCAGTCAGCTCCGCCTTGCGCTCTTTGGAAACAGTCATTGTTTCACCTTTCGTTTTACGTCGCCCGCGGGCGACTCGATTCGCCTCGGACTGGGAAGCCGCCGGTGGAGCGAGCAACCAAGGTCGAGGTACCAACAGGTCGGTATGTTACCACAAGCAGCCCGCGCCCGCGCATCATCACCGACCCAACATGAATTCCATCGCACGGAGGCGCTGATCGGCATGTGTTGCCGCCCAGACATGCGAAAGCCCCAACAAAAAAGCGGCAGTATGGGGATCGATCCTCTCAGCCAAAAGCGCATCGAAGGTCATGGACATGAGGGCGCGCAGCCATGCGACCTCACCGGTCGATACCAACTCTGCACCCGGAACGCTCGACGCGCACGAGCCGCACATGAGCCCGCCGGCCTGGGGCGAAAAATACGACAGCATGGGGTCTCCGCACAGCACGCAGGCCGAGAAATCGGGTCGATAGCCAACGTGCGATAGCAGCTTAAACACATATGCCGCCACAAGTAGATCCATGTGCGCCGTGTCGAGCCCGCTGCCCACCAGGGCAAGCGCTCGCTGCGTGATGGCAAAGGTAAACGGGTCCTCGGCATCCTCGAACGAGCACACGCGCGCGACCTCGGCGATCGCGCTTGCGGCGCAGGTCGTCTCGTAATCGGGCGCAGCTCCGAGCGGCGCCTCCATAAGCTCGGCCTGGGAAACCACATCGAGCGACCGTCCATGCGCGAGCAGCATATCGACAGTACAGAACAGCTCGCAGCGCGCAGCCAGGCGCCCACCGGGTTTGCGGGCGCCCTTTGCCACGGCACGAACCTGCCGACCCCGCTCGTCAAGCATCGTCAGGATCAGGTCCGTCTCTTTGAGCTTCGTCTTGTCGAGGACGAGCACCTTCGTGCGATATGTCCGGGAGCCTGCCATGCGCGCCGCGCGCCCTTAGTCCTCGGCGTTGTAGCCAAAGCGGCGAATCTGGGCCTCGTCGTCACGCCAGCCGGCCTTGACCTTCACGTCCAGCTCCAAAAAGACCTGCGTGCCAAAGATACGCTCAAGATCGCGGCGGGCGTCGATACCGATATGCTTGATCATCTCGCCGCCCTTGCCGATGATGATGCCCTTTTGGCCCTCGCGCTCGACGTAAATGGTGGCGTGCACGCGCAGCACCTTCTTGGTCTGCTCGAGCGCGTCGCAGATTACGCCAACGGAGTGAGGGATCTCATCACGGGTGCGGCGCAAGACCTTCTCGCGCACAAACTCGGCAACGAGCGTCTCATCGGAAGCGTCGGTACCCATGTCCTCGGGGAACCAACGCGGGCCCTCGGGCAAAAAGTGCGCAACGGTCTCGATAAAGGCATCGACGTTGAAGTTCTTGACCGACGACGTCACGATCTCGTCGTCATATTCCATGAGCTCGTGGGCTGCCTTAAGCTGCTCCATGACCTGTGCGGGGTCGGCCTCATCGGCCTTGGTGAGCACCAGGACCTTCTTGGAACGAGCGTTCTTGACGCGCTCGGCAACCC
Source organism: Collinsella sp. TF05-9AC (assembly GCF_003438495.1). GTDB lineage: Bacteria > Actinomycetota > Coriobacteriia > Coriobacteriales > Coriobacteriaceae > Collinsella. Next base: position 91,507 of record NZ_QSSH01000004.1, on the reverse strand, counting down.
AGGCGTCTCCCCTGCCGATCGGCTTGGTGGCATCAATCAAAAACGCGACGACGTCGACATCGTTCAACTCGAACAGCGCGCTCTTGTTGAGCTCGGACCCCAGGCCGTCCTTGGGCTTATGGATACCCGGGGTATCGACAAAGACCAGCTGGTAGCCGGGACGGTTGACGACGGCGCGCATGCGGCGGCGGGTCGTCTGGGCCACTGGCGAGGTGATGGCGACCTTTTTGCCATAGCAGGCATTGAGCAGTGTGGACTTGCCGGCGTTGGGGCGGCCGACCAGGGCCACGAAGCCGCTGCGGAAACCGGGCTCAACGTCGCCAAAGCCCGCGAGGCTATCGTCCTCGTCGCACAGGGCGTCGAGCTCCTCGTCGCTCATGCCCTCAAACGGATCGAACTCCTCGACATCCTCATAGGCATCGTTCGCTTCGGCATCCACCGCATCCAGGGACTCGTCGTCCAAAATTTCTTCGATAGGCTGCATATTGTCGGACATGGAAATCCCTTTCTAAATAAAGCCGAGCGCGTGGGCAAATACCAGCAAGCCCACAATCGCGGCGGTAATGGAAAGTACGTAAACGGAGGCGGCGGCGATATCCTTCGCGCGCTTTGCCAGCGGATGGAGTTCCTGGGTCGCTAGATCGACAATCGCCTCCATGGCGGTGTTGCACAGCTCGCCGTGAATCACCAGGCCACAACAGATGATAATCGTGGCCCACTCGGCAATGTCGAGCCCCACGATGCAGCCGGCAATGACAGTGCACACGCCCACAACGAGCATGACCTTAATGTTGCGCTCGGTCTTGACGGCGGTGACGAAGCCCTCCATGGCGTAGGAGAACGACTTTAAGAAGGATGGATGGTCCTTGTTCGATCCGGGAATCATAGACGGCTCCTAGTCGTGGGCGTGGTTGGTGATGGGGCCGACGTGGACCAGCTTGGGGTCCTCGCCGCGCTCGAGCGCCAGATCGCGAAGGATGGCGTCCTCGCGAGCCTCCATGACCTCGGCCTCGTCGTCCTCGATATGGTCATAGCCCAGCAGGTGCAGCATGCCATGCACGAGCATCAGGCGGCACTCGTCGGCAGGGCTATTGCCAAAGCCAGGGGCCTGACGGGCAATGACCTGCGGGGCCAGGATGATATCGCCGAGCTCGAGCGTCTCATCGGCGGGAATATCCTCGTCAAAGGCCGAGTCGCATTCAAACGAGAGGACATCGGTGGTACGGTCGATACCGCGCCACTCGTGGTTGAGCTCGTGCATCTCGTCCTCATCGACGTACGAAAGGGAAATCTCAACTTCACGCTCAACGCCCTCGGCGGCAAGCACGACCTCGCAGATGTGCTCTACCTCCTGCGCGTCGAGCAGCGTATCGAGCTCGGCATCGTTGCTGATCAATACACTCAACGGGACTCCTTTCGGTCGTGCACGCGTTTCTCGCGTACATCATCATAAGCGTCGTATGCCTCGACGATACGCCCCACCAAGGCATGACGCACCACGTCGGCACGCTCGAGGTGCGAAAATGCGACATCGTCGACACGGCCCAAAATCTGCTCAACGTCGGCAAGACCGCCACGACGACCCACCAGGTCGCGCTGACTCAGGTCGCCGGTAATCACAAACTTGGAGTTAAAGCCCAGGCGTGTCAGGAACATCTTCATCTGCTCGGGCGTGGTATTTTGAGCCTCGTCGAGCACCACAAAGGCATCACTCAGCGTGCGGCCGCGCATGTAGGCAAGCGGGGCGATCTCGATCACGCCGCGCTCCATGAGCTCATCGGTGCGTTCGCGATCCATCATGTCAAAAAGGGCGTCGTAGAGCGGACGCATGTAGGGGTCGATCTTTTCCTCGAGGGTTCCGGGCAAAAAGCCCAGGTTCTCCCCCGCCTCGACAACCGGACGCGTCAAGATCAGACGGCCTACCTCGTGACGCTTGAGCGCGGCAACGGCGAGTGCCATGGCCAGATAGGTCTTACCGGTACCGGCGGGGCCCAGGCCAAACGTGATGGTATGCGAGCGGATAGCATCCACGTAGCGCTTTTGGCCGAGCGTCTTGGGGCGAATGGCACGGCCGCGATACGAAAGCAGCACGTCGTCGCGAAGCGACGTAGCCTCGTGCTCACCGTCGCGCAAGACGGCAAGGCAGCGAGAGACATCGTCGGCAGACAGCGTGCGTCCGGCAGCCGCCTCGCGAAAAGCATGCTCGAAAAAGCGCGCCACGAGCTCGACCTCGTCAGGGTCACCGCTCACGGCGATGCTGTCGCCACGGGCGACCACATGGGCGCGAACCAAGCTCTCCAGCGCACGAAGGACGCCGTCGCCGGCGCCCAAAACGCGCGAGGGGTCAATACCCTCGGGAACGGTAAGTCTAATCTTCGAGGCTTCCATGAACCTCCCTGCGTGCATGGACCAAGCCGGAATCATCGACTCCGATGATAGCAACATCGAGCAGGCACGGGGCTGTGAGTCCACAGGTATCGTCAAGACGGGCATGATGGAACGAACCGAGCGTCAGGTTGTCGCCATATTCGAGCACGGCACGCTCGACGGTTCCCACGCGACGGCGAGCGTCGGCAATGGCGAGCTCCTGCGCCGCGGCTCGCATGCGACGGCTGCGCTCGGCCATGACCTCGGGCGGCACCTGGTCGGGCATATCGGCAGCAAGGGTACCGGGACGCTTGCTGTAGCGGAACACGTGCATACGCGAGAAGCCCACGCGGCGGCACAGCGCCAGCGACTCCTCAAAATCCTCGTCCGTCTCGCCGGGAAAACCGACGATGACATCGCACGAAAGGGACGCCTGAGGCAAGTTGGTGCGAATCATGCGCACCGTCTCCTCGAAGGCCTCGGCGCTATAGGGACGGCCCATGCGATGCAGCGTCCGTGTGCAGCCGGACTGCACGGGCAGGTGTAAAAACGGGGCGATGCGCTGCGGATAGCGCGCCATGACCTTAAGCAGGGACTCGGAGATATCCATGGGCTCGACCGAGGAAATGCGCACATGCGGAATAGACGTGCGCTCCATAATCGCCTCGAGCAGCTCATCGATCTCGACGTGTTCATCAGTCGCGCTCTTGCCATCGTAGGCGCCCAGGTTCACACCTGTCAGCACCACCTCGGGCACGCCGGCCTCCTGGGCCTCGCGAACCTGCTCGAGCACGGACTCGACCGGCACAGAGCGCTCGGGGCCGCGGGCCTTCCACACAATACAATAGGTGCAACGATGGTTGCAGCCGTCCTGGATCTTCACGCCCAGACGCGAGCGACCGAGTGCATCGACCACCTCGCCGTCGCTGCAGGCGGGAACATTATCGGACTCAACGCCCAACACCTCGCAGACGCGTTCGGCAACATCAATCTTGGACGGCTCGGCGATCACGCGGTCCGAAAGCTCCAATAGCTCCTCGGGGTGCAGATTGACCACGCATCCGGTCACGACCACATAGGGCTCGTTTGGATAGCCCAGCGCATGGCGAACGGCCTTACGGGTCTTGGCCTCGGCCTCGCCCGTAACGGCACAGGTGTTAATGACAATCAGCTCAGCATCCTGAGGCTCCACCATCGCAAACCCCAGGCGCATAAGATCGGCAGTGATACGGTCGGACTCAACCCGGTTGACGCGGCAGCCGAGGTTGACGACAGAGATATGAGGTGCGAGCACGCGGGCTCCTTAATCGAGGATGTCGTCGAGAGCGCTCTTGATGCGATCAGTTACCGACTTCTTACCGGAAGCGACGTCATCGCCCATCTCGTCGGCAAAAGCGCGAAGCAGCTCGCGCTGCTTGTTGGAGAGATTGGTGGGGACGACCACGCGCAGCTGCACGATCAGTCGACCGCGTGAGCCGCCACCGCCGATGCGCGGCATGCCGAAATTGTTGACGCTAACGGTGTCGCCGTACTGCGTACCGGCGGGGACCGTCACCTTGACGACTTCGTCGGGCATAATGCCCTCGACCTCAATCTCGCAGCCGAGCGCAGCCTGCGCAATCGAGATATCACTCACCAGGTACAGGTCATCACCGTTGCGCTTAAAGCGCTCATGGTCGGCAACGCGCACGTTGACGATCAGGTCGCCCGAGGGCTCGCCGCGAAGGCCTGCCTCGCCAAAGCCGCTCACGCGCAGCTGGCGACCGGTCGAAACGCCGGCGGGAATATCGATGTCGATCTTTTCATGCGAAGGCGTGCGGCCCTGACCGTCGCAGGTCTCGCAGGGATGGTCGATAACCGTGCCCTCGCCGTGGCAGTCAGGGCAAGGCGAAGAGGACTGAACCTGGCCCAGGAACGAGCGCTGGACCGTCGTGACATAGCCCGTGCCGTGGCAGCGGCTGCACTGCTTTTCCTGTGCACCCTCGGCTCTACCGGAGCCGTTGCAATCCTCACAGGGGGCAAGGCGGTCATAGCTGATGGTCTTTTTGCAGCCGAGTGCCGCCTCCTCAAGGGTCACCGAAAGGGAGATGGCCATATCGCGGCCGCGACGACGCTCACGGCGATTTCGGGCGCCACCGCCGGCACCGCCGCCAAAGAACGACGAGAACAAGTCGTCCATGCCCATGCCACCAAAGATATCGTTGATATCGACGTAGCCGGAGCCACCGGGGCCGTCGGCAGTGCCGTAACGGTCGTAGTTAGCACGCTTCTGCTCATCGGAAAGAACGGAATATGCCTCGTTGAGCTCTTTGAACTTAGCCTCGGCCTCGGGGTCGTCCGAAACGTCCGGGTGTACGGTACGGGCCTTCTTTAGAAACGCGCGCTTAATCGTCCGCGCGTCGGCATCCTTGTCGACGCCAAGCACCTCGTAGTAATCCCTATTTTCCGACACGACCGAATCCTTCCGACTTTCATTATTGTCACAGTGCGTCCTATACCCAAGCTGGGCCGGCCGCAAACAGAGGGTTTGATGTTATTGCATTGCGTAGGGCGAAAGCATGGCACGTTGCGAGCAGCTCGCAAACCAAACCGACACGAGCGCAAACATAAATCCGTTGGCAAAACCGTTGGCAAACTGCATCGCGCCGCGCTTCCACCACAGCAGGCTGCGGTGCAGCACGCCGTCCGAGAGCACCATGAACAGGCCCATGGCAAACGGAATAAAGCACATCACGGCAAAGGCCGAGAACACGCCCGAGATGGCCGATAGCACCAAAAACGGCGCCACGATGCCCATCAGGTAAAAACCGGTACGGGCCTTGCCTTCCAGGCGCTCGGCCTCAACATGGGCCCGACCGACCAGATCACCGCCAGAGGCGCCGTTGGTGCCGGCGTGACCCATGCCGCCAATACGGACCTCGTCGCCATCGTGCGTGCCGGCGGGAAACTCAATCGTCTGCTCGGAGGTCACACGGGTTCGCCCGCTGCCGCCGCAATCGGGACAGGGGTCGGCGACGACCTTACCGGAGCCACCGCACTCAGGGCAGACAGACTGGAACGTGCCGGCACCAAACAGAAAGGACAGGTCGACATCGATGTGGCCGCGACCGCCGCAGCTCGGACAGGTATGTGCATGCTCGGACGAAACAGAGCCCGAACCGCCGCAGTGACCACAGGTATCGAAGCGCGTATAGCGGACGGTCTTGCGGGCACCGCCCTTGGCCTCCTTGGCGTCGAGCTTAATATCGACGACCACGTTGGCGCCGTTCTCGGGATTATAGGCAGCCTGCCCGCGACGCGGCTGACCCCAGGCGCCACCAAAGGGAAAGCCGCCCTCAAAGGGATTGCCGTAGCCCGCGCTGCCGGCGTAGCCGCCGGCATAGGGCGAAGCCGTAGGAGCGCCGGCAAAGGGATTGCCCGAGCGCATGGCGTCGTAGCGCGCACGCTTCTGCTCGTCCGAAAGCACGGCGTAGGCCTCGGAAACCTCTTTAAACTTTTTCTCGGCATCCGGTTCTTTGTTGACGTCCGGATGGAGCTTACGGGCCTTTTGCTGGAAGGCCTTCTGAATATCACGCGAGGTGGCGTCCTTGGAGACACCCAAAATCTCGTAGTAATCTTTTTCGTTCATCGTCGCCATGCGCGGCAACCTCCTGCTCACAGCAGCGTATATATTGCGGTAATTCTACCCGAGCGGCCTAGGCTAGACCCCAAAACAGCTCGAACAGCACATTTCCATCGAGCCAGCCCAAGTGGGTGGGCGCCAAGCGGGCGCGGGCGCGACCCGCGATAACGTCTTTCGAGGCGACGCGCCCCGAAAGCCCTTCAACATGATCGGGCACCCAGGTGGCAAGGCCTAACTCGAGCGCACGGTCACAGGCCGCCGCCAGCTCGTCTGCAGCGATCACGCTTGCCGAGCGCACCAACAGATCGGGCCCAATGCCACGCGTCATGCGGCAGGCGAGCATCAAATCCTCGGCCGCCGCCTCGCGCTGCGACAGATACTCGGCATCAAACGTCGTCGCGGTGTCGTCGCGTTGCACCAGACGCACGCGATACGCTTCGCCGCGAGCGGGTACGTCAGGAAACAGCCCGGCCAAGCGATCGAAGTCCCCGGCATCGAGCATACCGGCGGCAGAGCGGCCCAAACCCAGATAGCCCTGTCCGGTCCAATAGGCAATGTTGTGGGCGCACTCATGGCCGTCGAGCGCGTAGCTTGCCACCTCATACGGGTGATAGCCGGCCGCACTCAGGCGCTCACGCGCCGCATCCATGCATGCAGCCTGAAAATCCTCGTCGGGCTCGAGCGACTCGTCGCGACACGCCATGCGATAGAGCGGCGTGCCCTCCTCGAGCGTGAGCGGGTACACCGACACATGATGCGGCGCCGCCGCCAACACGCCATCGAGTGTGCGCTGCCAGCTTAGGTCGGTCTGCCCGGGAAGGCCGCACATCAGGTCGCACGACACGACAAGCCCAGCGTCCTTGACCGTCGTGATGGCAGCGAGCGCCCGATCGGCATCGTGAATGCGGCCGATGGCGGTAAGTTCGGCGTTATCGAGCGTTTGCACGCCCAGAGAGACGCGCGTGACACCCACCCCGGCAAGCGCAGTGGCAAGCTCTGCGGTCAGCGATTCGGGATTGGCCTCGCAGGTAAACTCAACAGGCTTGCACCACGCAGAGATACGCCGGGCAAATTCTACCAAACGCTCCCCCGCCAGCGACGGCGTGCCGCCGCCAACATAGACGGTGCGGATCTGTGCAAGCGCGCCTGCGTCGCCAAAAGCATCGAGGCGCGCATACAACTGCTCAAAATAGGTATCGAGCGCAACGCTCATGTTGCACGGAGCAAAACTGCGTGAGTCAAAGTCACAGTACCGGCATTTTTGGGCGCAAAACGGCACATGCACGTACAGCGCGGTAACGGCCACCGTTAGGCCCCCAACGGATGAGCGGGCACCGACTCGCCGGCGGCAAGTGCGGCCTCACAGGCCACCACATCGTGCTCGATATCATCGACCAGTGCCATGAACTCCTCATATGTGGAGCAACGCACCACCTGAGCGCGCCAGGCGGCAGCATGGGGCATGCCCTTTAGATACCAGCTTGCGTACGTGCGGGCACGCGACATGAGCGGCAACAGCTCGTGCGTGAGCGTCAGGTGCTCGCGCAGGGCATCCAGGCGCTCAACCGAGGAGCGAGAAGGAACCGGCGTGCCATCGAGTGCAAGGGCTCGGGCATCGCCGAACACCCATGGATTGCCGTAGATGCCGCGCGCGATAAACACCGCGCTGGCACCCGAGCTTTGCAGATGCTCAGCAGCGTCCTCTGCCGAGAACACATCGCCCGAACCGATAACGGGAATCTCGACGGCGTCGGCCACCTCATCGACGACCGACCAATCGGCCTGGCCCGTATAGAGCTGCGTGGCGCAGCGACCATGTACCGCCACCGCGGCGGCCCCTGCTCCCTCAAGCATCTGGGCAAACGTCGCGGCGTTGCGGTCTTCGGCGTAAAAGCCCTTACGGATTTTTACGGTCACGGGCACATGCGCCGCGCCCACCGCCGCCTCGACGATCTGCTCGGCCAGATCGGGAGTGCGCATAAGCGCCGAGCCCTCGCCCTTGGTGACGACCTTGCGAGCCGGGCAGGCCATGTTGATATCGATCAGCGACAGGCGATCGCCCACACGCTCCTCGACGGCAGCAACAGCGCTCGCAAACTGATCGGGCTTGGAGCCAAAGAGCTGCACGCAGATCTGCTGCTCCTCATCGGCCGGCAGTACCAGGCGCCACGTCTTATTGCTGGCATAGGCAAGGCCCGCCACGCTCACCATCTCGCTATAGGCAAGATGGGCACCGCGACGGCGGCACATGATGCGATAGGCGGGATCGGTCACGCCCGCCATGGGAGCCATAAGGAACGGCTGCTCGGCATAGGCTCCAAGCAACCGCTTGCTGTATTCAGAAAGTGCCATGGACCTACTCGTCCACCTTGAGAATCGCCATAAAGGCCTCCTGCGGAACCTCGACCGAGCCGATGGCCTTCATGCGCTTTTTGCCCTCTTTCTGCTTCTCGAGCAGCTTGCGCTTTCGCGAGATATCGCCGCCATAACACTTGGCCAGCACGTCCTTGCGGCGCGCTTTGACGGTAGAGCGGGCAATGATCTTGTTGCCGATGGCGCCCTGGATAGGCACCTCGAACAGCTGGCGCGGAATGATTTCCTTGAGCTTGTCGCACAGACCGCGGGCCAGGCCATAAGCCTTATCCTTGTGCACGATAAACGACAGCGCGTCCACCTCGTCGCCCGAAAGCAAGATGTCGAGCTTGACGAGCTCGGAGGGGCGATATTCGTTGAACTCGTAGTCGAGCGAGGCGTAACCCTTGGTGCGGCTCTTGAGCTGGTCAAAAAAGTCCAGAATGAGCTCGGCAAGCGGCATGTCGAAACGCATCTCGACCGATTTGCTCGTGAGATGGATCATGTCGGTTGTAATGCCGCGATGCTCGATAGCGAGCTGCATGACGGCACCCGTATACTCGGGCGGACAGATAATCTTGGCCTTGAGGTAGGGCTCCTCGATGCGCTCGATGCGCGTAGCCTCGGGCAGATCCTGCGGGCTGCGAACATCAATCATCTCGCCGTCGGTCTTGTAGACGTGATAGTCCACCGAAGGGCTCGTGGCAATCAGGTCCAGGTTGAACTCGCGCTCCAGGCGCTCCTTGACGACCTCCATATGCAGCAGGCCCAAGAAGCCAACGCGGAAACCAAAGCCGAGCGCCACCGAAGTCTCGGGCTCCCACACCAACGACGGGTCGTTGACATGCAGCTTATCGAGAGCGTCGCGCAGGTTCTCGTAATCCTTGTTGTCGATCGGGAACAGGCCCGTGTAGACCATGGGCTTGGCCTCACGGTAGCCGGGAAGCGGCTCGGGGCAGGGATTCGACGCCCACGTAAGGGTATCGCCCACGCGCACGGCCTCGGGGTCCTTCAGGCCCGTGACCACGTAGCCCACCTCGCCGACCGTCAGTGCGTCGACCGGTGTCTCGGCGGGACGCTTGACGCCCACGCCATCGACCAAAAAGTCACCCTTTGCCTGCATCATAAGGAGGGTATCGCCCTTTTTGATGGAGCCGTCAAACACGCGGACCGTGGCAACGACGCCGCGGTACTCATCAAAATACGAGTCCAGGATGAGCGCCTTGAGCGGCGCGTTTGCATCGCCCTTGGGCGGAGAGATCAAAAAGACGATGGACTCCAGCAGATCGTGGATGCCCTCGCCGGTCTTGCCCGATACGCATACGGCATCGTCGGCAGGGATCGCCAGGTCGTCCTCGATCTCGGTCTTGACCTCGTCGGGGTGTGCCGACGGCAGGTCGATCTTATTGATGGCGGGCACGATATCCAAGTTGGCGTTCATGGCGAGCGTCGCGTTGGAGACGGTCTGCGCCTCGACGCCCTGCGTGGCGTCGACGACAAGCACCGCACCCTCGCAGGCGGCAAGCGAACGCGAGACCTCATAGGTAAAGTCCACGTGGCCCGGCGTATCGATCAGGTTGAACTGATACGTCTCGCCATCGTCGGCGTCATAGGAGACGCGAACGGCATTGGACTTGATCGTGATGCCGCGCTCGCGCTCAATATCCATGGTATCGAGCAGCTGCGACTCCATGTCGCGCTCGTCGACGGTATGGGTGAGCTCGAGGATGCGGTCACTAATCGTGGACTTGCCATGGTCAATGTGCGCAACGATCGAGAAGTTGCGGATGTGGGAAATGTCAATTGAAGTATCCATGCGGACTATCTTACCCGAGCGGTACAAAAAATGGAGCCTGTTCCATAAAACAGGCTCCATTTATGCGCGTAATCTGTGTGGTGTGAAATTTACAACTTAGGCGTTGATGCTGTTCACGAGCTTGGCAAGACCGGACTTGCGGTTGGAAGCCTGGTTCTTGTGGATAACATGCTTGGCGGCAGCCATGTCGAGACGCTTGGTGACGGTCTTGAGGGCAGCCTGGGCCTTCTCGGCGTCGCCCTCGGCGACGGCGGACTGGACGTGCTTGGTCAGCGTCTTGAGCTCGGACTTGACAGCCTTGTTACGCATGCGAGCTGCCTCATTGGTGCGGATACGCTTCTTCTGAGACTTGATGTTTGCCACTTCTGGAGTTCCTTTCGAGTTCCTTGCAAAAAATGTATGACACCTCTGAGACACGGTGAGGTCATGCAAGCGCCTACTATAGCACGCTCCCCCTCAAAGGGATAGAACGAATTTGTCAAATAGGCAGGTATCATCACGATTTTCTCAAGATGTTCGTAATCCAGAGCAAAAGCGCGGTCTGGGAATCAGCCGAACCCTTCAATGCGAGCTCCACATCGACCGCGCCCTCGAGCGCGGCAACGAGCTCGGTCATCGAAAAACGACGCGCCCAGGTCAGGTGATTCTTGACCTGCCAAGACTGGAGCTTGAGCGTCGCGGCAAGCTCGCGGCCCTGTCCACGCGCATCGAGTGCCTTGGCGACGATAAGCTCGCGAATGCGTCCGCACAGCAGCGTGTAGGTCCACACATAGCTCTTGGTGGGTAACAGCCCAAAGAGCTCAAGCGAGCGGCGCATATCACGAGCCGAGACCGCGTTGAGAAAATCCCAGGGCTGGACTTCGGCCGTGCGCACGATCCAGCGTTCCACATCGGCAAGCTCAATTTGCGGCGCCTCGACCATCTGGGCAAGCTTGGCCAAGTCGTTATCGAGCATGCGAGTGTTCTCACCCGAGCGCGAAACGAGCTCCTCGGCGGCCGCCGTCGAGATGGACTTTCCGTGCTGCGTCGCCATCTGCTGCACGCGGCGCGGGAGCTCCCAGCGCTTGGTGCCCGAACAGTCGATCACGGCCTTCTTGTCAATCTTGGCGATTGCCTTGTACAGGCGCGTGTTCTTGGCAAGCGAATCGGCGATGATGAGGCAAACCGTCGTGGGGCTGGGACTCGCCAGATACTCGACAAGCGGCTCGGAGATCGCTTTGACGAGTTTTGAGCAGCCGTCAAGGATTACCAGGCGAAACTCGCTTCCCATGGGAAAGGTGTTAAGCGACCCGATAATCGACTCGATATCGGGGTCTTTGGTCATATCGCGCTCGTCGAGGTTGAACTCGACCATGCCCGTCTTTTCCAGACGAGCCTTCATACGCGAGACGGCGTGGTCGCGTTTGACTCCGTCGGTACCGACGATCAGATACGCCGGCAAAAGACCGGTTTCGGACATCGCGCTCCCCTCCCGCAGGCTCTCGTGCTCGTACCGTGTCATTCTATCCCACGGGTTGGTCCCACGCCAACGGCAGCATCAAGGTCGCTGACATCGCATGGCAAAACCGGTTGCAGTCGGCGAGACAGTGATATCTCCCTGTTCGATGGTGCATGCGAACGCGCCACCCGCATCGCGAACGGCATCGATGCAGGCATCGGATGGATGACCGTAGCGGTTGCCCTCGCCCGCACTCGCGATAGAGAGCTCGGGCTTAAGCGTTTCCAGTAGGTCAGTGTCGACGGAAACTTTTGAGCCGTGATGCCCCAGCTTGAGCACATCGATATCGCCCACCGCCTGCACAAACTCGCGCTCCTGATCGAGCTCGGCATCACCGGTGAGGAGCACGCGCAGGCTCTTGCCTTCCTGAGCATAGGAGAGCAGCAAGACAAGCGAGTCCTCATTGCCCTCGCCATCCACCGTGTCAAACGGCCACATCACACGAGCCCGAAATGCGCCGATATCGACCGTGTCTCCGCGGGCCACCTGCCGATACGTAACGCCGGGGCGATTCAGAACCTCAGCAGGCGCGCCTTCTAGCGCATCGGCCGCGACCGCAATGGTTCCAACCGAAAACTGATCGAGCACATCGGGAAGACCACCCCAATGGTCTTCGTCCCAATGCGTCACGAAGACGGCGTCGATATGGTGGACATTGTTGCGAACCAACGCCGACACCACGCGCTCATCGAGCCCACAGTCGACGAGCGCTACGGTGCCACCCTGACGAACCAGAATCGCATCGGCCTGGCCAACATCGAGGACCGTTACCGAAGGCGGTGCGCATCGATCCCAATAGACATACGGAACACCCGCTGCAAGCATCAAACACAACAGCCCCACTGCCATGGGCCGTGCACAGGGGCGTGGCCACCAGACCAAGAGGACGGCCAGCGCAAACGGCACCACGTATACCAAGGGTGTACCGGGCGGCACGCTTACGGATGCGCCCGGAACGGCAGCAAAGAGCTGCTCAAAGAACAGGGCGCAGCGAGCGACAATCATGGGCACCACGAGCGCCCCGTGACGCAACAGCGGCACAAGCGAGCAGGGCACCAGCACAATCGATATAGCGAGCAGCACGCTTATCACCGGACCGATCACGGCATTTGCGAGCGGGGCAATGAGCGAAAACGTCTCAAATGCGGGAATCGTAACGGGAAGTGTCGCCAGCTGCGAGCACAGCGTGACAGACAAAATACTGGCGACGCCCGATGGCACACCCAGCTCGCCCAAGGCGTAGGTGGCGTAGGGGCAAAAACAAAGGATGGCAAAAACACTGGCGCACGAAAGCTGAAAACCCATTTCGAACAATACCGTCGGCCGCAGCAACACAAAAATTGCCATGGTCAAAAATAGAGCCGAGAGGCCATGCCGACGACGTCCGGCGCCGTTGGCGACAAGCGTCACCGCCACCATACAGCACGCGCGCACGGCCGAGGGCGAGGCGCCCGTAAAGACGGAATAGGCAGCAAGGGCCAGAACCAGCAACCCCCGCTGCAGCCCACGAGAGAGATGCGTCTTTTGCAGGGCGCTCTCAATCACAAACCCCACAATGGCAAGATGACTGCCCGAAACGGCGATAAGATGTGCGGTGCCCGTTACCGAAAACCAATCGCCCGCCGGCTGGGCACGCAGCTCGGACGAGCGTCCACAGACAACGCCGGCAATGAGCGAGCACGCCGAATCGGTCGCGGGCGCGATAACGGCAAGGAGCTCGTTTCGTAGCCGAAGCAACGGCCCTGGAGAGCCCTCGTCGACCGATACCAACCGGACGACTTTAACCTTTCGAAGCTCGCCCCGAAGCACGCGTGAGCGCCCATAAGCATCATTCTCAAACCGCGAAATTCGACCGATAGCACGTATATGCGAACCGGCGTCGAGTTCATGATCACACGACAGCCGTACCTGACCCAAGCGCTTTTCGCCCGCATACGCATCGCAGGTATAGGAGTACGAACCGTCATTGATGGACGGATCGCCCTGCACATAAAATTCGAGACTGCTCGCAGCCCGATTATCCAATGCCCTCGAAGCGCGCAGCGCCCCTATCGCCCAACCAGCGGACACGACCGCCCCCGCCACGAGGCCGAGAGCCGCGGCATACAGCCATCGCTTCCATCGCACAAGACGCATGCAGGACCGAGCCAATACGATGCACGCCGCAGCCGCAACGGGAATGGCCATAAGCAATATAACGGGCGCTGCCCGCTCTCCCAGCAGCACATCGGCTGCCACGTTAAGCACCAAGCCACAGCTCGCACACAAACCGGCACAAAGGACCATCGTCCACGGCATCAAGGGCCGCGGTGGCATCACATGCTCGCGCTCGGTCGCACTCATACGCAGATGCAATCTTTGATTTTGGCGAGCTTCTTCTCACCGATCCCCGATACGCGCATAAGGTCATCAACCGAGGCAAAGGCCCCGTTTTGCGTCCGTTCGTCGATAATTGACTGGGCCATAGAAGGCCCGATGCCCGAAAGCGTCTGCAGCTCCGCCGCACTTGCCGTATTGATGTTCACGAGCCCCGACGAAGACCCCGCACCAGGAGTCGTGGCAGCACCGCTTTCGGCCCCGCCGACCGCCACAGCCGCTTGTTGCTCCCCCACCGTCGGCACATAGATCTTTTGACCATCTGTGATCTTGGACGCACGATTAAGCCCTGTCACATCCGCCTCGGCCGTAAGCCCTCCGGCAGCATCGATTGCCTGGGATACCCGCGCTCCGCCTTTGAGCCGGTACACGCCAGGCCTCACAACGGCGCCATCCACATCGACGTACACCTCGGCAGCAGAAGAACTCTTGGCAGACGACTCATCGGCATCATCAGGTGACACATCCCCGTCCCCTCGCACATCCGAGGCGCCTGCCTCGTCACTACGCTCAAACGACACGTTGCTGGAATGGCCACCAAAATTTGCCATCGCCAGGCCACTCGCAGCGGCAATGGCAACCAGAATCGCCACGACCACCGCCTTATGGCCGAGCAGCTTTTCTGCCCAGCGGTCCATCCGTTTAACCCGTTCGTGTTGCTCGCGCTGCGCCATAGCAAACACCTCCCAACACCATCGTGTCAGGAAACGAGCGCCGCAGACTCCGCACGCCCACACCAGTTTCCACGGTCAAACCAAAAGCTGACCAAAACCTTGCTGAAAAGTGTCCATTTATTCAGGCAGACGTCGACAGATGAACCGTTTGTCGCCTAATGCCCAGATAGAAAAAGACCGACGATGCAAAATCACCGCCGGTCTATACACAATATTATTCGTGATCTTGGTAAATCTCACGTGGAGCGAGCTCGGAATGTTTGCGTTTTAAGGTCTTAGGGGCCTTATACGTGTTGCTCTCGAAGTCGATATACTCGGTCTGTTTGAGCAAACGCTCAATCATCTCCTCGTGATCGAACAGCTCCCACGCCTCATGCACGGCATCGAGTTTAGCGTGCGTCTCGGGACGGCGCGGCATAAACAGCGTGCAGCAATCGGGAGCAGCCTCGGTCGAGATATCAAACGTGCCGATCTCCTGGGCACGCGCGATGATCTCCTGCTTATCAGAACCAATGAGCGGACGGAACACGGGAATCTTCACGGCCTCGTTGACGGCCATGATGTTCTCAAGCGTCTGGGAGGCAACCTGACCAAGCGACTCGCCCGTCACAATGGCCTTGGCGCCCTCGATATGCGCGATGCGCTCGGCAACCGAATACATAATGCGGCGATACATGATCACACGCAGGTTGCTGGGGCAGGTGACCGAAATCTCACGCTGGCAGTCGCCAAACGGCACCACATACAGGCGGCCGATCTGGACACCCGGCTCAAGCGCACGGATGATGTCCTGCACCAAATACTCGCTCGTATCGGGTGTCTGCGGACGACCGGAGAAATGTACCGGCACGCACACCGCGCCGCGACGCGCGAGCATCCAGGTCGCCACCGGGGAATCGATACCCGACGACAGCAGCGTCACGACCTTGCCCGCAGACCCCACCGGAAGGCCACCCACACCGCGCTCAGAGCGCGCATACACATAGACGCTACCCTGGACCACCAGCACGTGCACCATCGCGTCGGGGTCGTGCATCTGGACCTTTTTATCGGGAAACGCCTCGCACAGCACCTCGCCTACCTGCCGATTGATATCAATCGAGGTGAGCTCATAGTCGGTGTTCGAACGCTTGGCGTGAACCTTAAACGACTCGAAGGGACCAAACTCGCGCAGCGCCTTCACGGCGGCGGCGCAGTACTCCTGCGGGTCGCGGTTCGTGTGATATGCCAGGGACACGCGGGCAACGCCGGGGACGGTGCGAATGACGCGCGCCGCCTCGTCGGCCTGATGCTCGTTAAAGGTCACGAGGATATAACCGGAAATTCGAGACACGGCATTCACGGAAAAGGCGGCCAAGGCCGCCTTGATGTTATCCATGAGGATATGCTCAAAATGTGCGCGGTTCTTGCCCTTCAGTCCAACCTCGTGATAGTGGACCAGGCAGACGCGGGCTGCCATTTAGGCTTCAGCAACCTTGTGGCCGAGCGCCTTCTCGTAACGGGCCTCGTCGTAGGAGATATCGCCGTCGACAATCTCGTCCATAGCCATCGAGATGGTATCGGCGCCGGAGAGCGCAATGGTGATGTCGTCGACATCCTGGACGGCGAGCACACGGTTGTGCTGGCCACGCAGCATGCTGTTAATGTCGCAGGCGCGCTTAGAGGCAAGCGAGGCGAGCAGGAAGCGGTTGTGATCGGTCTTCTCCAGAAGATCGTCAATGCAAGGCTTTACAACGGACACGGACCTCAGATCCTTTCATGCATATCGAGAACGCGAACGAGCTCATCGGTCGCGCGGTCGAGATCGTCATTCACCACGACGTCGTCGTAGCGGTCGGCAAGGGCAAGTTCATCGGCGGCGTTTGCCATACGCAGCTCAATCGTCTCGGGCGTCTCGGTACCGCGACCGACCAGGCGATCGCGAAGCACCTCGAGCGAAGGCGGCTTGATAAAGATCAACACGGCCTCGGGGAAACGCTCCTTGACCTGCAGGGCGCCCTGGACATCAATCTCCAAGATCAGAGACGAGCCAGAGGCGAGCTTGGATGTGACCTCGCTCACCAACGTGCCGTAGCAGTTGCCGTGGACCTCAGCCCACTCAACAAACTCACCGTTTGCCACGCGGCGGTCGAACTCCTCGTGCGTCAGGAAAAAGTAGTTGACGCCGTCGACCTCACCTTTGCGTGGTGCTCGCGTGGTAGCCGAAACCGTCAGGCCCAGGTTCGAGCGACGCTCGCGCACACGAGTGACGAGCGTGCCCTTGCCTGCACCTGACGGTCCAGAAATCACAAAGAGCTTTGAATCCTGAGCGCTCACTTATTTGGTCAGCTGCTCGAGAAGCTGCTCGCGCTGACGGACACCGAGGCCCTGGACGCGACGGGTAGCGGAGATGCCGAGCTCCTCCATGATCTTGGCGGCCTTGGCCTTGCCATAACCGGGCAGAGACTCGATGAGGGTGGAAACCTTCATGCGGGAAGCGATGGGGTCATCGGAGTTGAGCACGGACTCGAGGGACTTCTCGCCCTTCTTGATCTGCTCGCGAAGCTCAGCGCGAGCGTGACGTGCGGCGGCAGCCTTCTCAAGAGCCTGCTTGCGCTGCTCGTCGGTAAGCTGAGGGAGTGCCATTCGAACCTCCAAATAGTTGGGTTATATCTGATTCAATAATTGGCATTTTAGCACGTCAAACGCACTAAATGCCCAATCGACGGCACCATAGGTTAGACGATACCTGCGAAAAGTGCAATATACGGAGGTCAAAGTTAGGCCCCTGACCTGCGATTCCACACAAAGGATGGGAAAGTTTTCGCAGGCACAGGGGCTAATTTGTGCTAATGAGACCCAAAAGTGGTGACTTGAGGGAAACTTTTAGGCGACGTTTTCGACCAGCTCGGCAACGATAGCGTCAAAGGCGGCAACCGGGTCGTCGGCACCGGTGATGGGTCGGCCCACCACGATGTGGCTCGCACCGCGCTCGATAGCCTGGGAGGGCGTCGCCACGCGGGATTGATCGCCCAGGGCGGCGCCAACCGGACGCACGCCCGGAGTCACGATCAGCGCGTCGGGGCCCAGCAGCTCGCGCATGTCGTGGGCCTCCATCGGCGAGCACACGATGCCGTCGATGCCGTTGGCCTGGGCAAGCTTTGCCAGACGGGCGGCTTCCTCGGCCACAGGCGACTCAACGCCGATCTCGGCCAGCGAATCCTGGTTCATGCTCGTAAGTACGGTGATAGCAACGAGCTTGGCGCGGTCCTCGCGCGCCTCCTCGGCACCCTCACGGCAGGCAGCGAGCATAGCGCCTGAGCCCAGACCGTGGACCGAAAGCAGGTCGGCGCCGGCAAGCGAGGCAGAACGGGCGGCACCGCGCACCTGATGCGGAATGTCATGAAACTTGAGGTCGAGGAAGACCTTAAAGCCCAAGTCCTTGAACGTCTTGACGATCTCGGGGCCCTCGGCGTAATAGAGCGTCATGCCAACCTTAAGCCAAGCGGCATGACCAGAAAGCTCGTGGGCGAGCTCGAGCGCACGCTCACGGTCGCAGTCGAGGGCGACGATAACGCGGTCGCGGGCATCGTTTTCTAGCATTCGAAAGCACCTACCAGCTCGTTGATGTCCTTCACGCCCTGGGACTCCGCCCAGGCCTCGAGCTCACGAGCGATCTTAATCGAAGCGCACGGATCGACGAAGTTAGCCATGCCGACCGACACGCAGGTGGCGCCGGCCAGGATAAACTCGGCCGCATCTTCGCCCGTCATGACGCCACCGACACCGTTGATGGGGATATCGACGGCCTGAGCGACCTCCCAGACCATGCGCACGGCGATGTGGTGGCACAGCGGGCCCGAAAGGCCGCCCTTGGGCTTGGCCACGCGGGACTTGCGGGTGTGAACGTCGATGGCCATGCCCTGGATAGAGTTGATGACCGAAAGGCCGTCGGCGCCGGCGGCCTCGAGAGCCTTCGCAATCTCGGCGACGTTAACCGGAGCCATCTTTACGAACAGCGGCTTATCGGTCACCTTACGGCAGGCAGCCATAACGGCAGAGGCGCCCTCGGGCGAGGAGCCCATGGCGGCACCGCCGGCGGCGATATTGGGGCAGCTCACGTTGATCTCGTAGCCGGCAGCCCAGGGGCACAGCTCGACATACATCTCGAGCGCGCGGACAAACTCCTCGACGGAGTGACCGGCGACCTGGCAGATGACCTGGCAACCGTCCTTGGAGAGCTGCTCGAGCCACGGACCGGATTCACGGGCAAAGGCAGCCACGCCGGGGTTCTGAAGGCCCACGGAGTTGATCATGCCGCCCGGGATCTCAGCCATGCGGGGCGCGGGGTTGCCGGGCCAGGGCTCGGCAGCACAACCCTTGGTGGTGATGGCGCCCAGCTGGGAGACATCGAAGAAGTTCTGGAACTGCCAACCGTAGCCAAAGGTACCGGCTGCGGTGTTGATGGGGTTTTGCATCTTGACGCCGCCGAAATCGACGGCCATGTTCACAGTACCCACTAGAAGACCACCACCTTGGAAGCATCGAACACGGGGCCGCACATGCAGGCGCCCTTCATACCGTCGACCGTCTCGACATTGCAGGTGTTGCAGGCGCCAAAGCCACAGCTCATCATGCGCTCGAGCGACACCTCGCAGTACGCACCGGCCTCGGCAGCAGCGGCGGCGACCTTCTTCATCATGACGGCGGGACCGCAGCTGGCGACGTAGTCGTAGCCGCCCTCGCCGAGCAGCTCGGCGGCAGGATCGGTGCAAAAACCGTGCGTGCCGAGCGAGCCGTCGTCGGTGCAAACGTCGACCGTATCGCACAGAGCGCGGAACTCATCGATACCCACAGCCTTGGACGCGGTGCCAAAGCCCAGGCACACGTCGACGGCCACACCCTGCTCGGCAAGCTTACCGGCAAGGCACAGCACGGGCGGAACACCGATGCCGCCCGCAACGAGCAGCGCTTTCCTAGTGCCCTCGGGCACAAGCCAGCCGCGTCCGCCGGGGCCCAGCAGATTAGAGGTGGAACCGGGGGCCATCTGCGACAGACGACGGGTGTCGTCGCCCACGACGGCGTACCACAGCTCGACGGTGCCGGCCTGGGCGTCGGCGCGATAGAAGCTCAGGGGCACGCGAAGCAGCGAGGACGCATCACCGGGCACGGCAATGTTCACAAACTGACCGGGCTTGAGCGCACTTGCAAGCTTGGGGGCCGAGATGACGAGCGAGAAGATGCCGTCGGCAATCTCCCGGTTCGAGACGACCTCAAAGTCGTGCATGCGTGCAGTGGAAGGTGTGGGCATAGACGCTCCAATCCCCCATGCGGTTGCATGGTCAAAACGAACAGAAAGCGCGGCACCGCAAGGGCACCGCGCACAAAAGCGATAAGGCTATGCTAGCAGATGCAGCCGTCGGCGAGCGTCTGCTTACCGCCGACAAACACATCGGTGGCACGACCAGTGAGCGTGCGGCCGGCAAAACCGGAGTTCTCGGCACGCGACTCGTATCCATCCTCGCCGACCGTCCAGGTGGCGGACGCGTCGAACACGGTCAGGTCGGCAACGGAGCCCGCCTTGACCTGAACCTGGTCGAGGCCCAGGATCTCACGCGGCTTGATGGCCATGAGCTCGACCATGCGGCCCATACTCATCTTGCCCGTGTTGACCAGCTCGGTGAGTACGAGCGACAGCGAGGTCTCGAGGCCGATCATGCCAAAGGGCGCAAGCTCGAACTCGCGCGCCTTCTCCCACGGGGTGTGGGGAGCGTGATCGGTGACGATAGCGTCGACGGTGCCGTCGATGACGCCCTGACGGATGGCCTCGGCGTCCTCGTCGGTGCGCAGCGGCGGGTTGACCTTGAGCGAGGTGTTGTAGGTCTCGTCCAGGTCGTTCTCGGTCAGGAACATGTGGTGCGGAGTGGCCTCGCAGGTAACCTGAACACCAGCGGCCTTACCGGCACGCACGATCTCCAGGCCATGGGCGGTGGAGATGTGCTGAATGTGCAGCTTGGCGCCGGTCAGCTTGGCGATCTCGATGTCGCGAGCGATCTGGAGCTCCTCGCCGGCAGCCGGCCAGCCCTCGAGAGCCAGACGGGTCGAGACCTTGCCCTCGTTGATCTGGCCGTGGCCGACCAGGTCCTCGTCCTGGCAGTGGCTCATAAAGACCTTGCCGAACATCTTGCCGTAGTCCATGCAGCGACGGAGCATGCCCGCGCCCTGCACGCCGCGACCGTCGTCGGTGAAGGCGACGGCGCCGTGGGCGACCATATCACCCATCTCGGACATGGCCTCGCCCTTAAGACCGCGGGTCATGGCGCCCGACGGATAGACGCGGCAGTGACCGACCTCGGCAGCACGGGACTTGACGAACTCCACGACGGTGCCGTTATCGGTGACGGGATCGGTGTTGGGCATGGCGCACACGCCGGTAAAGCCGCCCTTGGCAGCAGCGCGGGTGCCGCTCTCGATGTCCTCTTTGACCTCGTAGCCGGGCTCACGAAGGTGAACGTGCATATCCACCAGGCCGGGGACGAGATACTTGCCGGAAAGGTCGCGGACCTCGGCTCCCTCGACGGCGAGATTCTCGCCGACCTCGGCGATCTTATCGCCGTCAATCAGGACGTCAACGACACCGTCAAGCTCGACGGACGGGTCGACGACGTGGGCATTCTTAAGAAGCAAGGCCATTATCGGCACCTCCAAGCAGCAGATACAGGATAGCCATACGCACGCAGATACCGGCGTAGACCTGCTCCAGGATGACGGAGCGTTGCGGGTGGTCGGCCATATAGGAGTCGAACTCGACGCCGCGGTTGATGGGGCCCGGGTGGCAGATGATCGCATCGGGCTTCATGAGCTTCTCGCGGTCCTTGGTCAGACCGAAGAGCTTGTGGTACTCACGAATGGTCGGGAACGGGGCACCCTCGAGGCGCTCCTGCTGCACGCGCAGCATGTAGACGACGTCCAGCTCGGGCAGGACGGAATCAAGGTCGCTCGTCACGTGGTCGCAGCCCAGGACCTCGGGCGCCGGCGGCAGCAGCGTGCCGGGGGCGACGGCGTAGGTCTCGCAGCCCATGATCTTAAGGGCGGGGATCAGCGAACCGCAAACACGGGAGTGCGCGATATCGCCGACGACGGCGACCTTCAGACCGTGGAAGTCGCCCTTGTGCTCCCAGATGGTGTACAGGTCGAGCAGGGCCTGCGTGGGATGGTTGTGCTTGCCGTCGCCGGCGCAGATGACGCTCGCGGGCGAGTTCTGCGTGACGATGTAGGGAGCACCGGCGTGCTTATCTCGCACGACGATGCAGTCGATCTTATAGGCGTTGAGGGTCTCGACGGTGTCGACGAGGCTCTCGCCCTTGACCGTGGAGGTCGAGGAGCCGCCAAAGTTGAGGCTGTCGGCCGAAAGACGCTTCTCGGCGAGCTCAAAGGAGCTGCGGGTGCGCGTCGAGGGCTCGTTGAACATGTTGACGATGGTCTTGCCCTTGAGCGTGGGGACCTTCTTGATCGCACGCTCGTTGACCTCGGAGAACGCCTTGGCGGTCTCGAGGATGAGCTTGATGTCCTCTTCGGAGTACTCGGTAATGTCGATCAGGTGCTTATGGTTGAACGCCACGGTACTACTCACCTCCCAGCGGCGCGGAGCCCACGTGGGAACCCGGCGCGACGTCGTTAATCTCGACAGCGGTGTGGCCGTCGACTTCCTTCATATATAGGTGCACGTTCTCCTCATGCGACGAGGGAACGTTCTTGCCGACAAAGTCCGGCGAGATGGGGAGCTCGCGGTGGCCGCGGTCAACGAGGACTGCCAGCTCGATGCGGCTCGGACGGCCCAGGTCCATGACGGCGTCGAGAGCGGCGCGAATGGTACGGCCCGTATACAGGATGTCGTCCACCAGCACGACGCGCTTGCCGTCGACGCTAAAGGGAATGTTGGTGGCGTGGATCGCGGGAGCGAAATTGGTAGCGTAGTCATCGCGGTAGAAGCTGATGTCGAGGCTGCCGAGCGGAACGTCGACGCCCTCGATCTCCTTGATCTCCTCGGCGAGCTTCTTTGCCAGAAGGTCGCCGCGCGTGACGATGCCGACCAGAGCGAGGTCTTCACAGCCCTCGTTGCGCTCGAGAATCTCGTGCGCGATGCGGGTCATCGCTCGATTGACGGCGGTCTCGTCCATGATGACCGCCTTGGGGGAAGTCGTGCCCATCGATCTCCTTCCTCACATGTCTTGACTGCTGACACAGTCAAAAAAATAGATGCCCGACCGCTCAAAGCGGACCAGACACCCACAGGAAGGGCTGCTCTTTGGCAGCTATGTAATTCCATGTGGGTATCTCGTACCCCTTTAATGGTCAAGGGATAGTGTAGCCAACCTCGAGCTTAATTGCGAGCATAAATACAGGGCAATCCGTAAACGGAGCCCAATGCTCAATAAACCTATATATATTTGTGGGACGAGCTTGAAAACGTACGCACGAGCTGGCATAATCCCCTCTGCTGCACGCAAATCGGATCTACGTCCAGGGCCGTGGCGTGAGCACTATCGCCAAAAGAGAAATATCTCTGTGTAGATTACGCACAGGGAACTGCTTCTGTGCTATAGTTCAGGCTTGTTTGTTAACGCGACATGTTCGTTTGTCGCCCAAGGAGGGTCAGTTATGTCCAAAGTTTGCGAAGTTTGCGGTAAGCACCCCGTTGCCGGTCGCTCCATCAGCCACTCTCACCGCGTCACCAACCGTAAGTTCCGCCCCAACATCCAGCGCGTCTACGTGGTCGTCGATGGTCACCGTCGCAAGATGAACGTTTGCTCCACCTGCCTCAAGTCCGGCAAGGTTGCGCGCTCCTAAATAAGGTCTTACCAACAAGTACCTCGGACTCTCCGGGTCAAAGACCTCGCGTTCACATAGAACTTACCAAAGGCGTCCTCCCCAACGGAGGGCGCCTTTTTGCACTCATTTGGGACAGACTTACATGAGTGAAAGCGCTCATATAAGTCGATCCCCAATGAACGAGGCGATGCACTGGTAATTAGTTTGCTTAAAACGTTTCATTTTATTGAAGCGTTTTAGTGTGCCTTTTAGAGGAATCTGACCGTTCGCCGAATAATTTCTTGCTATCATGCAAGGCGTAGGGTAAATCTCCGATCGCAAGGAGACACAAATGGTGAAAAAGTCACCGGAAAACACTACTCCCGCAATTGTGGACAACGTAGAGGCGCTTGAGGCTAAGCTCGCTCAGATGCGAGAGGCCCAGGCGCTTTTTGCTACGTACACGCAGGAGCAGGTCGACAAGATCTTCTATGAGGCCGCCATGGCCGCCAACAAGGCTCGTATCCCGTTGGCGAAGATGGCCATCGAGGAGACCGGCCGCGGCGTTCTTGAGGATAAGGTCATCAAGAACCACTACGCCGCAGAGTACATCTACAACGCTTACAAGAACACCAAGACCTGTGGTGTCCTGGAGCGCGACGAGGCTTACGGCATCACCAAGATCGCCGAGCCCATCGGCATCGTGGGCGCCGTCATCCCGACGACCAACCCCACCTCCACCGCGATCTTCAAGACGCTGATCAGCCTGAAGACCCGCAACGGCATCATCATCTCCCCGCACCCGGCAGCCGCCAAGTGCACCATCGCCGCCGCCAAGCTCGTGCTTGACGCCGCCGTCAAGGCCGGCGCCCCCGAGGGCATCATCGGCTGGGTCGATGTCCCCTCCATCGAGCTGACCAACATGGTCATGCGCGACGTCGACATCATCCTCGCCACCGGTGGCCCGGGCATGGTCAAGGCCGCTTACTCCTCGGGCAAGCCCGCCCTGGGCGTTGGCGCCGGTAACACCCCGGTCATCATCGACGACACCGCCGATGTGCTGCTCGCCGTCAACTCCATCATCCACTCCAAGACCTTCGACAACGGCATGATCTGCGCTTCCGAGCAGTCCGTGACCGTCATCGACACCATCTATGACCAGGTTAAGGCCGAGTTCCAGAAGCGCGGCTGCTACTTCGTCAAGCAGGGTGCCGAGATGGAGGCCCTGCGTGCCGCCATGTTCAAGAACGGCTCCCTCGATCACCGCATCCCCGGCATGGCTGCCGCCAAGATCGCCGAGCTCGCCGGCATCGAGGTTCCCGCCAAGACCAAGATCCTGATCGCCGAGGTCACCTCCACCGACCCCGCCAAGGAGGAGTTCTCCCACGAGAAGCTCTCCCCGGTCCTGGCCATGTACCACGCCAAGGACTTCCAGGAGGCCGTCGACAAGGCCGAGCACCTGGTGCTCGCCGGTGGCCCGGGCCACACCGCCTCTCTGTATGTGCACCCCGCTCAGGCCGAGAAGATCAGCCTGTTCGAGCACGTCATGAAGGCCTGCCGTATCGTCATCAACACCCCGTCCTCGCACGGCGGCATCGGTGACCTGTACAACTTTGGCATGAAGCCGTCTCTGACCCTGGGCTGCGGCTCCTGGGGCGGCAACTCCGTCTCCGAGAACGTTGGGGTGAAGCACTTGATCAACGTTAAGACTGTGGCCGAGCGCCGTGAGAACATGCTGTGGTTCCGCGCTCCCGAGAAGGTCTACTTCAAGAAGGGTTCCACGCCCGTCGCCCTCGACGAGCTGGGCAACGTCATGGGCAAGAAGCGCGCCTTCATCGTCACCGACCAGTTCCTCTTCAAGAATGGCAACACCCGCGCCATCGAGGCCAAGCTCGACGAGATGGGCATCGCCCACGACTGCTTCTATGACGTCGAGCCCGATCCGTCGCTGCAGTGCGCACGTCGCGGTGCCAAGCAGATGGCTCTCTTTGAGCCGGACGTCATCATCGCCGTCGGCGGTGGCTCCGCTATGGACGCCGGCAAGATCATGTGGATGATGTACGAGCACCCCGAGTGCAAGTTTGAGGACATGGCCATGGACTTCATGGACATCCGCAAGCGTATCTTCACCTTCCCCGAGATGGGCAAGAAGGCCTACTTCGTCGCCGTCCCGACCTCCTCGGGTACCGGCTCCGAGTGCACGCCGTTCGCCATCATCACCGACAAGGAGACCGGCATCAAGTGGCCGCTCGCCGACTACGCGCTGCTCCCCAACATGGCTATCGTCGACGCCGACAACTGCATGACCGCCCCGCGCGGCCTGACCGCTGCCTCCGGCATCGACGTCATGACCCACGCCATCGAGTCCTACGTCTCCATCATGGCTTCCGACTACACCAAGGGCCTCTCCGAGCGCGCTGCCAAGCTCGTCTTTGAGAACCTGCCCTCCAGCTTCACGAACGGCGCCAAGGACCCGCACGCCCGCGAGGAGATGCACAACGCCTCCTGCATGGCCGGTATGGCCTTCGCCAACGCCTTCCTGGGCCTCAACCACTCCATGGCTCACAAGCTCGGCGCTTTCCATCACCTGCCCCACGGCATCGCTAACGCCGTCATCCTGACCCGCGTCATGCGCTACAACGCCGCCGAGGCTCCCGTCAAGATGGGTACCTTCTCCCAGTATCCTTACCCCAACGCGCTGCACAACTACGCCGAGATGGCCAAGTACTGCGGCATCGAGGGCAAGGACGACAAGGAGGTCTTCGAGAACTTCATCACGAAGCTCGAGGAGCTCAAGGACTTCATCGGTGTCAAGAAGACCATCGCCGACTACGGTGTTGACGAGCAGTACTTCCTCGACACCCTCGACGAGATGACCGAGCAGGCATTCAACGACCAGTGCACCGGCGCTAACCCGCGCTACCCGCTCATGAGCGAGATCAAGGAGCTCTACCTGGACGCCTACTACGGCCGCGAGCCCCAGGACTACGCCGTCTGCTAGTTTTTAGCACGGTTTTTTGCGGCGGGGGTGCACGGGTGTTTCACACACCCCCGCCGTCGCTTCTATCGCATCGTTGAAAGGATGCAACCATGCTGCTACCCGATTCCAAGACCGAGCTCGTCCGCCGTGGCAACAAGGTCGTTTACGACCTGGGCGACAAGATCGTCAAGGTCTTTAACGAGACCAAGCCTGTCTCCGACGTGTTCAACGAGGCTTTGAATCTTGCCCGCATCAATGAGTGCGGCATCCGCAGCCCCAAGGCTCTCGAGGTTTCCCAGCTCGAGAACGCCAACGGCTGGGCGCTCGTGACCGAGAAGGTTCCGGGCACCACCCTTGCCGAGAAGATGACTGCCGAGCCCCAGCGCTTTGGTGAGTACCTCGAGATGTTCGTCGACCTCCAGATCGAGATCCACGGCTACACCTCCCCGCTGCTCAACCGTCAGCGCGACAAGTTCGCCCGCATGATCGACAGCCTTGATCAGCTCAATGCCACCACGCGCTACAACCTTCAGGAGCGTCTGGACGGCATGACCAAGGAGTTCAAGGTCTGCCACGGCGACTTCAACCCCTCCAACGTCATCGTCGGCGACGACGGCCAGCTCTATGTGTGCGACTGGGCACACGCCACCCAGGGCTCCCCAGCTGCCGACGTTGCCACCACCTACCTGCTCTTTGCCCTCAACAGCAAGGACCAGGCCGAGGCCTACCTGGAGCTCTACTGCGACCGTGCCGACATGCCCATGCAGGTCGTGCGTCAGTGGACGAGCATCGTCGCCGCTTCCGAGCTCGCTCGTAAGCGCAACGTGAACGATGAGTTCCTGAAGAACTGGATCGACGTCGTCGATTATCAGTAATATCTGAGCGATTTATTTCGCATCGGAGGCATAATGGAAAACCCCGCAGCTCGCATGGGCTGTGGGGTTTTCCTTTTAGATATCGAGGATGCTACAAGATAATAGGACGGCCCCGCATCTCCCCGATTGGAGAAATGCGGGGCCGTCCCACATATCGAACTACAAGCGAAATCGTCGATTAACGGCGGGCTGCCTTAACAAGCTCGGCAACCTTGGCAACGACCTCGTCGATCGCCACGTCCTCGCGCTCGCCCGTAGCACGGTCCTTGAGCTCAACGGTGCCATTCTTAAGGCCGCGCTTGCCCAGAACCACCTGATACGGGAAGCCCATGAGGTCGTTATCGGCAAACTTAAAGCCCGGACGCTCATCGCGATCGTCGACGACGACCTCGATACCCTCGGCACACAGGCCATCAACAATCTGCTCGCAGACGGTAGCGCACTCTTCCTTCTTGGGATCAAGCGGAATCACCGCGACCTCGTACGGGGCAACGGAGACCGGCCAGACGATACCGTGCTCGTCGTTGTGCTGCTCCACGACGGCAGCAAGCGAGCGGGACACGCCCACGCCGTAGCAACCCATGATGAGCGGCTTCTCCTTGCCGCCCTCATCCATAAAGGTGGCACCCATGGCCTCGGAGTACTTGGTGCCCAGCTGGAAGACCTGAGAGACCTCGATGCCGCGGGCAGCGGAGAGCGGCTTGCCGCAGTGCGGGCAGGGGTCGCCGGCGACAACGGTGACCAGATCGGCCCACTCATCGACGGTAAAGTCGCGCTCGGGGCAGGCACCGGTAAAGTGATAATCGACCTCGTTGGCACCGCAGGCCCACTGTTTGGACTCGCGCAGGCTCTCGTCGCAGACCAGACGAATGCCATCGGGCAGGTTAACCGGTCCGATAAAGCCCTTGTGCAGACCGTTCGCCTGAAGCTCCTCGTCGGTCATCATGCGATAGCCCTTGCCAAAGACGTGCTCGGCCTTGCAATCGTTGAGCTCGTGATCGCCCGGAACAATGGCCACGACCGGCTTGCCCTCGGCGTCGATGAGTGCCAGCGACTTGCGCGTGCCGTTCTCGGGGAACCCAAAGAACTTAGCAACAGCCTCAATGGTGCCCATGCCCGGAGTCTCAACCTTGGTGAGCGTACCGTCACCAGGACCCTCGGTCACGACGACCTTGGTGCTTGCAGCCTCGTCATCGGCAGCGAAGCCGCAATCGTCGCAGTAGACGAGCGAAGCCTCGCCGGCGTCAGCCAAAGCCATGTACTCGACGGAGGTATCGCCACCGATCTCGCCAGAATCGGCGACGACGGGCAGAGCCTTGATGTAGCAGCGCTCGCAGATATTGGCGTACGCCTGCTTCATCTTGTCGTACTCCTCCTGCAGGCTCTCCTGCGTGGCGGAGAAGCTGTAGGCGTCCTTCATGATGAACTCGCGGCCGCGCATCAGGCCAAAGCGGGGACGGAACTCGTCGCGGAACTTGTCCTGAATGTGATACAGGTTGACGGGCAGCTGCTTATAGGAGCGTAGCTCGTTGCGCACCAGGGCCGTGACGGTCTCCTCGTGCGTGGGGCCCAGGACGAACTCGCGACCATGACGGTCGTCAAAGCGCACAAGCTCCTTGCCATAGGCGTCGATGCGGCCGGACTCGCGCCACAACTCGGCGTCGACCATGATAGGCATCATAAGCTCCTGGGCGCCGGCAGCGTCCATCTCGTCGCGCACGATGTTCTCGATCTTACGGATCGAGCGCCAGGCAAGCGGCAGGTAGGAATACAGGCCGGCGGCCTCCTTGCGGATCATGCCGGCACGGAGCAGCAGGCGGTGACTGGCGAGCTCAGCGTCCGCCGGATCCTCTTTAAGCGTCGGCGCATAGAGCTTAGACATATACATTGCTCGGGTCATTTATTTCTCCTCAATAAGCTTGTCGACCTCTGCCATAAGCGCGTCGACAATTTGGTCCTCAGCTACTTTACCAATGATCTGGCCATGCGAAAAGAGCAAGGCCTGACCACGTCCGCAAGCAACGCCCAGGTCGGCATCAGAAGCCTCGCCGGGGCCATTGACCGCGCATCCCATAACGGCGATCGAAAGCGGCGCGGAGTAGTTCTTAAGCCGCTCGGTGACCTCCTCGGCGATGGGAATGAGGTTAACCTGGCAGCGGGCGCACGTGGGGCACGAGACAATCTCGGGACCACGACGACGCAGGCCCAGCGACTGCAAAATTCCCCAGGCGACCGGCGGCTCCTCGACCGGATCGGCCGTGAGCGACACACGCATGGTGTCGCCAATGCCCTCGGAAAGCAAAATACCCAAGCCTACAGAGCTCTTGATGGTGCCCTGGAGCTTGGTCCCCGCCTCCGTCACGCCCAGGTGAAGCGGAACGTGGGGAATCTCACGCGACAGGGCTCGATAGGTATCGAGCGTCGTTTGCACGCTATGGGCCTTGGCCGAAAGCACAATGTTCGTAAAGCCGCGGTCCTCAAAGTGCTTGACGAAGCGCTCGCTCGACATCACGAGCTTTTCGGGCTGCGTGAGGTCTTCGCGCTCGGCGATATCCTGCTCAAGCGAGCCCGCGTTCACGCCAATGCGAATCGCGCACCCAGCGGCGCCCGCGGCATCGATCACGGCATCGACCTTGGCCCAATCGCCAATGTTGCCGGGATTGATGCGGAGCTTGGCGGCACCGGCCTCCACAGCGCCAATGGCCAGCTTGTGGTTAAAGTGGATATCGGCAACGATTGGCACCGGAGACTCGGCACAGATGGTGCGGAAACCCTCAAGCGCGGCCTCAGTGGGCACGCTCACACGCACGATATCGCAGCCAGCCTGCGCCAACGCGCACACTTGCGCAAGTGTTGCCTGGGCATCAGCGGTATCGGTGCAGGTCATGGATTGGACCACCACCGGCGCACCGCCACCGATCTGCACACCGCCCACATGCACGGGGCGCGTCAGCTCGCGCGGCAAAGGATGGGATAAAGACAATCCAAACACTCCCCTACAGAATAAATCGAAGGATGTCGGAACGAAGCATATAGACAAACAGCAGCGCAAAGAGCGCGATGCCCACATAGCTCACAATCGTCTGGACCTTGAGCGGAAGCTCGCGGCCAGCAATCTTTTGAATGATCTCGATGACCAGCTTGCCGCCATCGAGTGGTGGGATGGGCAGCAGGTTCATAAAGCCAAGCGAGAACGAAATGAGGGCGGCAAACGAAAGGAACGTGGCAGGGCCGGCAGCAGCAGCCTGTGAAGACATAACGCTAATGCCCACAATCGAAGAAGACTGATCGAGAATCTCCATCGTATGCTGCGGCTGGAGCAGGCGCATCACGCCCTCCGCTGTCTGCACGACATAGGAGAACGAAAGGCGAGCCGACGTGATGGGGTCTAAACGGACCACCTGCGTAGAGGCATACACACCTAGGCGCTCGTCCTCTTTGAGCGCAACCGAGGTCGAATGCTGCTTGCCGTCGCGCTCATACTCAATGGCGATATCGTCCTTACCGGCGGCCTTGCCGATGGCATCGTAAACGTCCATCCAGGTAGAGCACGATACTCCGTCAACCGAAAGGATCGCGTCGCCGCCCTCGATACCCGCCTTGGCGGCAATAGACCCCTCGTCAACCTGACCAATCACGTTGGTATCCATCGGCACGGTGACACCCGCAATAGAGTAGATGCTCATAAGCAGCAAAAAGCCCGTCAGGATATTGACGAGAATGCCCGCGAGCAGCATAAAGGCGCGCTTGAGAAAACCCTGGCCCAGATAAGTGTGCGAGCGCTCTTGCGCCAAGAAATCAGCCTCGCCGCACGGCAGCTCCCACACATCGCCCTCGGTAGTCGCATGCTCTCGATCGAAACGACGGCCGTCAAAGGTGGTGTAACCCGCCGCGTCTCGCGGCAGCGTCTGATACTTGGTGGGATAGTAGCTCGGCGAGGGCTTCTCCCCTTCCTCATACCAAGGCGCGATAGAGCCCCAACCCAAGAGCAAGGCGCATGCCTCGAGCACAACCTCCTCGGATAGCTCGAGCTCGACAGCAAGGTCGGCCACGGTCACGCGACCATGACGATAGATAGCCGCGAGCACGCGATCGGCGCAGGAGACATCGGTCGGATCCATACCGCAGATGGCAGCGTAGCCACCCAGCAGCAGCGGGGTCACGCCAAACTTGGTTCCAATGCGACGCGACGTGTAATGGATGTCAAAGCGGCACGGCAGGCCCAAAAAGAACTCGGTCACACGGACGCCGCAGGCACGCGCCGCCAAAAAGTGGCCGCCCTCGTGCAAAAACACGAGGACGGAAAGCATCAGCAGGCCCCAAAAGACCGATGAGAGAACGCTCAGAACAGTATCCATAAAACGAAAAAGCAATCCTTATGGGTTAGGAACGGGTTGCGGCGAGCACCTGCGCAGCCTTTTCACGCGCCCACGCATCGATGTCGCGAAGCTGCTCAAACGAATCGACCGCCTGCATATCGTGGGCATCCATGCAGGATTCCACAATGCAATCGATATCGGTAAAGCTACAGCCATCGTGCAGGAAGGCATCGACGGCGACCTCGTTGGCGGCATTGAGCACGCACGGCATGGTGCCACCCGTCTTGCCGGCACGTTCGGCCAGTGCCAGACAGCGGAAGGTATCCATGTCGGCAGCATCAAACGTGAGCTGCCCCAGCTCGCGGAAATCGATACGAGGCGCCGGGGTATCCCAACGCTCGGGATACGAGAACGCGAACTGGATGGGAATACGCATGTCGGAAGCACCGAGATGCGCCATCACGGAGCCGTCGGCAAACTCGACCATAGAGTGAATCTTGGACTGACGCTGCACGACCACGTTAATGAAATCGAGGTCGCAGTTAAACAGATGCATGGCCTCAATGCGCTCTAGGCCCTTGTTCATGAGGGTGGCGGAGTCGATGGTGATCTTGGCACCCATGGCCCACGTGGGATGTGCGAGGGCATCGGCACGCGTCACGCGATTGAGCTCGTCGCGCGTACGGCCAAAGAACGGACCGCCCGAGCAGGTAAGCCAAATACAATGAGCCTCGCGCGGGTCCTCCCCCAGATAGCACTGGTAGATGGCGGAGTGCTCAGAGTCGACTGGAATAAGCTGGCCCGGTTGCGCCAACGGCATAAGCAAGTCGCCACCGACGACGAGGGACTCCTTGTTGGCAAGGGCAAGACGCTTATTCGAGGTCAAGGCCGCATGGCTCGCCTCGAGACCGGCGGCACCCACAATAGCGACGAGCACGCAGTCGACATCGTCGCGACGCGCGAGCTCGCAAACCGCCTGCGCGCCAACGCCGAGCTTCGTTCCCTCGGGCAACTCCTGCAGCACGGCGTCATCGCCATGAGCGACATCGGCCACGGCAACCGCCGGAACCGAGAACTCGCGGGCAGCGGCAACGAGCTCGGAGGTACTGGAGTTAACGGATAGCGCCGTCACCTGCAGGCGATCGGCATGCTGACGGCACACATCGAGCGCCTGAGCGCCGATAGAGCCCGTACAGCCCAGGATGGCAACACGGAGACGTCCATCGGAGCCATACGTCGTCTGGAATGACATTACAGCACGCCTCCGATCATCAGCATCAGCTGCGCTGTGATGCAGCCGAAGATAAGCGAATCGCTACGATCGAGCATGCCGCCGTGGCCCGGGATAAGGTTACCGGAATCCTTAACGCCCACACCGCGCTTGATGCGAGACTCGATAAGGTCGCCGATAACGCCCAAAATGGACACGACCACGCCGCACAGCAGCGCATAGGGCAGGCTGAGCTTGTAGAAATGCGTCGCCCACAGGATGAGCCAAATCAAAACCGAGCCCAGGATGCCGCCGACAAACCCCTCCCAGCTCTTTTTGGGAGAAATCTTGGGAACCATCTTGTGTTTACCGATACGGCTGCCCACGATGTAGGCAAACGAATCGGAGACCCAAAGGGACGCACAAACGCCCACCGAAAGCAGGGCGCCGGCAAAACCGGGCACGGCATCGCGCAGCAGCACGATAGCCGACAGCATAAAGCCAGTGTAGATGGGACCCATGAGCGTCACGGCCACATCAGAGATGCGGGTACGCGGCGACCAGACATACCAAATGCCCACAGCGAGCATCAGGGCAAAAAGCAGGGCATTCAGCAACATCGAATCGCCCAACGCCGACAGCGGAAAGAGTACGGCGGCAGCGATACCCATGCGCTCGTTAGCCATCTTGCCATCGAGCCTCGTCATACGGAAAAACTCATAGCAGCACAGACCGCTCATGACAGAAACAAAGATGGCCGTGGGCACAATACCCAAAACCAAGCACAGGATAAAGACAACGGCGTAGACGATACCGGCAGCGGCACGGGTAATAAAGCCCGCCAGCCACGAACCGGTGCCGCTCTTCGCTGCAGGCGCTCCCGCAGTGG
Organism: Collinsella sp. TF05-9AC; assembly: GCF_003438495.1. Lineage (GTDB taxonomy): Bacteria > Actinomycetota > Coriobacteriia > Coriobacteriales > Coriobacteriaceae > Collinsella. The sequence goes on along the minus strand of NZ_QSSH01000004.1, from coordinate 57,739 downwards.
CAGCTTTGCGCGCAGGCGTCTTGGGAGCAGATGCCTTGGGACGATCGGACACGATTAAGCCTCCTCGGTCTTGCTCAGTCCACCAAACCTACGGTCACGGCCCTGATAGGCCAAAATGGCGTCGACAAGGCCCCAACGATCAAAGTCGGGCCAATAGGTATCGGTGACGTAGAACTCTGAATAAGCCACCTGCCACAGCAGGTAGTTCGAAAGGCGAAGCTCACCAGAGGTGCGAATCACAAGCTCAGGATCGGGTAGGCCGGCGGTATAGAGGTGGGAAGCCACCATGTCGTCATCAATTGCGCCAGGATCGATCTTACCGGCGGCAGCGTCGAGTGCGATCTGACGGACAGCGCGGGTAATCTCGGCACGCGCGCCGTAGTTGACGGCAAGCGCCAGCGTCATGCCGGTGTGATTGGCGCACTCGGCAAGACCGCGTTCAAAAACGTCGCGGGTCTTCTTGGGCAGCGCGGAAATGTCACCCAAAAAGACAACGCGCACGTTTTCGCGCTTCAGAAGCGGCAGCTCGTCGATAAACGTCTTGGCAAACAGGTGCATCAAGACGTTGACCTCATGCTGCGGGCGGTTCCAGTTTTCGGTAGAAAACGCATAGGCCGAAAGCACGTCGACGCCCAGACGCACGCAGGCGGTAATAATCTCACGAAGGGAGACGATACCCGCCTTGTGGCCCTCAGTGCGTGCAAGACCGCGCGATGTGGCCCAACGACCATTGCCGTCCATGATGCACGAGATATGGTGCGGAATGTTATTGAGGTCAAGGTCGGAAAAACCGACGCCCGCAGGGGCGTCGGCAAAGTACTCGACCAGTTTATGCTCGTCGTATTGCACCTTAGATCTCCATGACCTCGGCTTCTTTTTCCTTCAGAAGCTCCTCGACTTTGGCGACATACTCATCAGTGTGCTTCTGGACCTTGGCCTGCTCGCGACGGACATCGTCCTCGGTGAGCTCCTCATCGCGCTCGAGCTTGTTGTTGAAGTCGCGACGGATGTTACGGATAGACACCTTGGCCTGCTCGGCGTACTCGCGGCACTCCTTGACGAGCTCGCGACGGCGCTCCTCGGTGGGAGCCGGGAACGGCAGACGAACGACGGTGCCATCGGAGTTGGGGGTAATACCCAGATCGGAAGCGCCGATGGCCTTGACGATAGCGTTGATAAGTGCCTTGTCCCACGGCTCGATGAGCAGCATGTGGGCCTCGGGGGTCTTGACGGCGGCAATCTGCGTGACCGGCGTGGGAACACCGTAATAATCGACGGTGATGTCGGACAGAATGTTGGCATTGGCGCGGCCGGTACGGACCTTGGAGAAGTTATGCTTGAGGGACTCGAGCGACTTGTCCATATGGGCGGTGATGTTCTCTGCCATGCTTAATCCTCCTGATAGACGAGCGTGCCGACGGGCTCACCCGCGAGCGCGCGCTTGACGGCGTCCTCGCCATCGATGTTGAGGACCAAAATCGGCATACGGTTGTCCTGGCACAGTGCCGTAGCCGTGGAATCCATAACCTGCAGACCGCGGACGAGCACCTCGTGATAGGTAATCTTGTCAAAACGGACGGCGTCGGCGCACTTGACGGGATCCTTGTCGTAGATGCCGTCAACCTTGGTGGCTTTAATCAGAATCTCGGCGCCGATCTCGCACGCACGAAGAGCCGCGGCGGTGTCGGTCGTAAAGTACGGATTGCCCGAACCGGCGGCAAAGATAACGACGTTGCCCTTGGAAAGGTGGTTGATGGCGCGACGGCGAATATAGGGCTCGCAGATCTCGTTCATCTGGATAGCGCTCATAACGCGGCAGGGAACATCGTTGTGCTCGAAGGCATCCTGCAGGGCGAGCGCGTTCATAACGGTTGCCAGCATGCCCATGTAGTCGGCCTGAGCACGCTCCATGCCACCGGCAGCGCCGGCCATGCCGCGGAAAATATTGCCGCCGCCGACAACGACGCCGACCTCATGGCCAACGGCGAGCAGCTCCTTGACCTGTTTGGCAAGATGGTCGGTAACCTTGGGGTCGATGCCATACTGGCCGTCGCCCATCAGTGCTTCGCCAGAAAGCTTAAGAAGCACGCGTTTATATCGGATGTCGGACAAAGCGATCCTCCTTTAGATTGAACTCTCAACATTCTATCAAAGGCTCTAAGAAGAGCCATGAAAAAGCAGGCTGTGAGTAAAACCCACAGCCTGCTCATTACCAGCTACAAGAGCTTATTTACTCGCCACGAACCAGACGGTCAAAGGCAACGACGGTAATGGTGTCGCCGAGCTCCTTGGAGACCTGCTCAGCGTACTTCTTGATGGTGAGGGAGCTGTCCTTGATGAACTCCTGCTCGGTGAGCACGGACTGCTTGTAGAACTTCTCCAGACGGCCGACAGCCATCTTCTCCTGGATAGCCTCGGGCTTACCGGACTCGGCAGCCTGAGCCATGTAGATCTGCTTCTCGTGCTCGACGGTCTCGGCCGGAACCTGATCGCGGGTAGCACAGATCGGGGCGACGGCGGCAACCTGAAGGGCAACGTCGTGAGCGAAGGTCTTGAAGGACTCAGCCTGAGCGGTCTCGGCCTTCTCGAAGGCGAACTCGACGAGGACGCCGATCTTACCACCCATGTGGATGTAAGAAGCGAGCGCGCCGTTCTCAGCCTTGCGAGCAGCGAAGCGGGAGATCTTCATGTTCTCGCCCATGATGTGAATCATCTCGGTGAGCTCGGAGGAAACGGTCTCCTCGCCCATCGGCTTCTCGAGCAGAGCGTCGACGTCAGCAGGCTCGGTGGTAGCGACAACCTCAGCGACCTTGGAAGCAAAGCCGGTGAACTTGGCGTTGGAGCCAACGAAGTCGGTCTCGCAGGAGAGCTCGAGCAGAGCGCCGGTCTTGCCATCCTCGGAGACGAACGCGGCGACAGCGCCCTCGTTGGTCTCACGGCCAGCCTTCTTGGCAGCCTTGGCAAGGCCGTTCTTACGCAGAACGTCGACAGCGGCGTCCATGTCGCCGTCAGCCTCGACGAGAGCCTTCTTGCACTCCATCATCGGGGAGTCGGTCATCTCGCGGAGCTGCTTAACCATAGCGGCGGTAATCTGGGCCATTGTGGTTCCTTTCAAAGAGATGAAAAAGAATTAACTAAGACTGATTTACTCGGCCTTGGGCTCAGCGGCCATCTCGGCCTCGGAGACCTGCTCCTTGCCGGAGCCAGCGAGGCAGGCGTCAGCCATGAGCTCGCACATAAGGGTGACAGCGGAGATAGCGTCATCGTTGCAGGGGATGCCGTACTCGACCTCGTCGGGATCGGAGTTGGTGTCGATCAGGGCGACGACGGGGATGTTCAGGCGCTGGGCCTCCTTGATGGCGTTCTCCTCGCGCTTGGTGTCGATGACGAAGAGAGCCTGGGGCAGACCCTTCATGTCGCGGGCGCCACCGAGGTTGGTCTGGAGCTTAGTGAGCTCCTTGCCGAGAACAGCCTGCTCCTTCTTGGGCAGAACAGCCATGCGGCCGTCCTCGACCATAGCCTCGAGCTCCTCCATGCGGTTGATGCGGGAGCGGATGGTGACGAAGTTGGTCAGCATACCGCCGAGCCAACGCTGGTTGATGTAAGGCATGTTGGCGCGCTCAGCAGCGTTCTTGACGGCCTCCTGAGCCTGCTTCTTGGTGCCGACGAACAGCACGTTGCCACCCTTGGCGACGTTCTTGACGAAGGTGTAGGCCTGGTCGGCGTCGAGGATGGTCTGCTTGAGGTCAAGGATATAGATGCCGTTGCGCTCACCGAAGATGAACGGCTTCATCTTGGGGTTCCAGCGACGGGTCTGGTGACCGAAGTGGCAGCCGGCCTCGAGCAGGGTGCGGATATTAATCTTGGTAGCCATGTTAAACCTCCTGTGGTTTGCCTCCGCGCGGGGTCATCCTCCAAAACCAACCCGGACATGTGCTACCAAAGCCCGGGCACCACGGTATGAAGTAGCCGCGCGTGCGTGATAAAAACATGTTGCCGTGAAGCAACCCGATGAATGATAGCAGGAATGCTTCTTCCTGCCAACCCGCAATCAAAACCACACACCTGAGTGCGGCGCGGGACGTCCCAGCAACTATTCGCCGCGGGGATGGGCTTGAGCCACAGCCCGCTTAAGCCGATCGGGTGTGAGATGCGTGTAGATCTGCGTCGTGGACAGGCTCGCATGACCCAGCAGCTCTTGGACCGAGCGCAGGTCCGCACCGCCCTCGAGCAAGTCGGTCGCAAAGGTATGGCGCATCGCATGCGGGGCGATGTCGGCCGGAATGCCGGCGAGCGTCGCCAGCGTATGGAACCGCCGCCGGAGCATGGCGGCGCTCATGCGATTGCCGCGCGCCGATATAAGCAGCGGATGCGGCCCGGTGGCGGGGTCACGGCGCTTTGCCTGAGCGAGCAACACCGGCCTCCCCTCCTCAATATAGAAACGAGTCACCTCGAGCGCACGACGATACAGGGGGACGATACGTTCTTTGCTCCCCTTGCCCCACAGGCGCAGCGTGCGCTCGGACCATGAGATGGATTCCACATTGAGCGCCGCAAGCTCTGAGATGCGGGCACCCGAGGCATAGAGCAACTCGAGCATCGCCGCATCGCGCAGTCCCGCGGGTGTTGAGGTATCGGGGGCTTTGAGGAGTGCCTCCACCTGTTGAGTCGTAAGGACGCCCGGCAGGTCGCGCGGCAGCTTGGGCGATGCGATCGCCGAGACCGCATCGCCCTCGACAATCCCCTCGACAGCCATCCACCGATAGAGTGAGCGAATGGCAGACAGGTGTGCCGCAAGGGTCCGAGCCGCCACCTGGCCACGCGACAGCTCGGCCAAATAGGAACGAACGGTCCGTACGTCGGCGGCGCGAGCGTCGATGCCCTCGCGTTCGCACCACGCAGCAAAGCGCTCCAGCCTCGAGCCATAGGCCGTCACCGTGTTGGGAGAAAGTCCCTCGACGCGTGCGATATAGGCGATAAACGAGTCGACGGTGTCGTACAGGTCAAAGGCTATGACCGGTCGCCTCCAAACAGATCGGGGCGAGTGGCCAGATAGGCGTCAAGGGCCTCGAGCGCACGGTCCGCATAGGCCTGGTAGCGGTCGCGCTTGCTGCGGCGCTTACCATCCTCGAGTGGCGGCACCAGGCCAAAGTTGACATGCATGGGCTGATAGCCCACGGTGGCAGGATCGGTCGCATAGCCCACGAGCGCACCCAGGGCGCCCACGCGGGGCAACTCGACGGAATCGGCGCCGATAGCCTCTGCATAGGTGTTGAGCGCCGCGAGCAGACCGGTCGCCACGGCTTCCATGTACCCCTCGGTGCCGGTGATCTGACCGGCCAGGCGCACGCCGGTACCGGGCACGGCAAAGGTGCCATCGAGCACGTGCGGGGCGTCGACAAAGGTATTGCGGTGCATGACACCGTAGCGGAAGAACTCAGCGTTCTCCAGGCCCGGCACCATATGGAAGACGCGCTTCTGCTCGCCAAAGGTCAGGTTGGTCTGGAAGCCCACCAGGTTATAGGCGGTCTTCTCCTTGTTCTCGGCACGCAGCTGAATCGCCGCCCAAGGGCGACGTCCGGTACGCGGGTCGGTGAGGCCGACGGGCTTCATGGCGCCAAAGCGAATGGCGTCCTTGCCGGTGCGCGCAACCTCCTCGGCAGGCTGGCAGGCCTGGAACAGATCGCCGCCCTCAAAGTCCTTGAGCACCACGCGGTCGGCCGTGGTGAGCGCCTCGATAAAGGCCTCGTACTCCTCCTTGTTGAGCGGAGCGTTGAGATAGTCGCCGCTCCCCTGCTCCTCGTAGCGCGACTGCGAAAACAGCACGTCCATATCGAGCGTGGAGGCATCGACGATCGGCGCCGCGGCATCGAAGAACGCAAGGGCGTCGCCACCGACGAGCTTCATGACCTCTTCGCTCAGCGCCGGTGAACACAGCGGGCCCGCGGCAATGACCACGTGGCCCTCGGGGATCTGGGTGACCTCGCCGTGAACGACCTCGATATTGGGGCGGGCGGCAACCTCAGCCTCGACGAGCTCGGAGAATGTAACACGGTCGACCGCCAGGGCGCCACCAGCGGGAACAGCAGCGCGATGGGCGCAGTCAAGCAGGACTGAACCCATGCGCTCAAGCTCGGCCTTCAGCAAACCAGCCGCGGAATCCGGACGGGTCGACTTAAACGAATTGGAGCAGACGAGCTCTGCCAGGTGATCGGTATGGTGAGCCGGGGAGCTCACCTGGGGGCGCATCTCGCACAGCTTTACGGCAAACCCGCGGTCTGCCAGCTGGATCGCGCATTCCGAACCCGCCAGACCGCCACCGATAACCGTCACCTGATCGAACTGCATCTGCAAACACCTTTCTAATTGACACGTTTTCCATTGTGACCGAAGGGCGTCTGGGCGTGAAGGGCAAACTTGGAGGGCGCATACCTTCCATCCATCATGCGCTCGATAAGGCCCTCGAGTTCAAGCGAACCCAAGAGTTTGAGTACGCCGACAGCATCGAGTGAGACGAGCGCCGCGATGTCGTCGACCTTGAGCGGCGAGGCGATGAGCGCATGCATCACGGTCTGCTGTGTTGGATTCAGGTCGGCAATGCCGGGAGCATCGGGGCGCGAGTAGCGCAGGGTGCCGTATATGCGAGAGATAGCCATCTCGATGGACTCCTCGTCGACAATGCAGCAGGCACCGTTCGCAATGAGGTAATTCGTGCCACGCGACTCGGGCGATAGGATCGACCCCGGCACGGCAAGAAGTTCGCGCCCCAAATCCATAGCAGCCTCGGCTGTAGAAAACGTCCCGGAAGGCATACCCGCCTCGGATACAAAGAGGGCTTGCGACAGGGCCGCGATCACGCGATTGCGACGCGGAAAGGCAAACTTGCGCGGACCCATGCCCCACGGAGAGATCGACACGACCGCGCCGCCCGTATCGAGCGTGCGCGTAATAAGCCCCGCGCTCGAACGCGGGTAGACCACGTCGGCGCCCGTCCCCAGCACCACGACGTGTTTGCCGCCGGCGTTGACCGCAGCCCAACCCGAGGCCTGGTCACAACCGACCGCACCGCCCGAAACTACCGTCACTCCCGCCTCAACCGCCACCTTCGCCGCAAGCTCTGCCACGGCAAGACCATACGGCGAGGCCTTTCGCGCACCGATGATGGAGAGCGCGGGCGTCGAAAGCGCCTCGGGGTTGCCGCGCACATAGAGCGTCTGAGGTACATCAGAAAGCTCCAAAACGGTCTCGGGATACAACGCGTCACCTGGATGCAGCTCGAAGGTCCCCTCAGCCATCATTGGTCCCTCCTTCCCTGGTACATCGCCGCCTCGAGCACGTGGTCCTGCGTCACCTGCTCGCTCTCGGCGACATCTGCGATCGTGCGCGCAATGCGAACAAGGCGCACGATGCCACGCCCTGTGAGATGCGTGCGCTTCGACAGGCCGAGCACACACTTCTCCGCCGCATCATCGAGCTCAAAGGTCGAAACGACGCCGTCAATGGACCGAGTCTCGTCATCCTCGGCCTCGGCATCCGCATCGTCCATGCGGGATTCGCGCCAAGCGCGAAAGGCGCGACCGCGCACAACGTAGTCACGTAACTCGGCCGACGACATGCCCTCCGCACCCTCGATAATCACTTGAGGGTCGGGACGGGTCACATCGATCATCATGTCGATACGGTCGGCCAAAGGACCGCGCAGTTTAGACCGATAGCGCTCGACCATCGCCGCCGAGCAGCGACACGGCACCTCGCGATCGCCCAAAAAGCCGCAGGGGCAGGGATTGCTCGCAGCCAGCAGCTGAAAGCGCGACGGGAAGGTAAAAGCCCCGTCGACGCGTACGATCCTCACGTAGCCGCGCTCGATGGGCTGACGCAGCGTCTGCAGCACGCCAGTGGGAAACTCGGCAAGCTCGTCCAAAAAGAGCACGCCGCCATGAGCAAGGCTGATCTCACCCGGGTGCACCGGGCGCCCGCCGCCGATAAGGCCTGCGGTCGAAATACTGTGGTGGGGACTGCGGAAGGGGCGGTGCCCCGCCAACAAGCCATCAATGTTCTCACCCAAAACCGAATGGATGCACAGTGCCTCCTGCTGATCCTCAACGGAAAGCTCGGGCAGGATGCCGGTCATACGGCGTGCGAGCATCGTCTTGCCCGATCCCGGAGACCCGATCATGAGCAAGCCGAGTTCTCCTGCCGCCGCAAGCGCCATGCCGCGTTTAGCGACTTCCTGCCCCAGCACGTCTGCATAGTCGAGCTCGGGCTCAAAGGTCGCCTCGACACCCTCGGAATCCAAGTAGTGCCGTGCGGCATCGCCCATGCCGTGAGCAAGCTGAGACAGATGGTCGATAAAGCCGCAATCTACGCCCGCGAGTGGCACATGCTGGTCGGACCTGCCGGCGATAAAAGACAGCCCCATGTCGCGAGCCAATAGCTGAAACGCCACCTCGCCCTTGACGGGAAGCACCGTACCGTCCAGACCAAGCTCACCTGCGATAAGGCAGCGATCGAGGTTGTCACGGGGAATCTGCTCATCGGCCGCTAGAACCGCGATGGCGATGGGCAGGTCAAAGCCGCTACCGGTCTTGCGGATATCGCCGGGTGCCAGGTTAACGGTAATGCCCGAGCGCGGGATCTCGAACCCGGCGGAGCGCATCGCGCAGCGAATACGACCGCGTGACTCCATCACCTCCATACTCGGAATGCCGAGCATCTGGATGCCCGGAACGCCACCGGCAAGCGAGACCTCGACCGTGACGTGAATCGCCTCGACGCCGCGGATGCAGGCCGCGTGAACGGCAAACGTCTCGAACGCCATCACGACACCTGCCAATCGAACGCGTTGTACTGGTGCTCGATCTCGGCGATATGCCCGCCGCGGATGGTGACACCCACAGCATCGAAGCGAATCGCCTTGAGCGGATAATACTCCATGAGATAGCAGCTTGCGATGCGGCGGTAGCGGCGTTGCTTTTGGGCGTCCACGGCCTCCTCGGGAAAGACCCGCGTGGTGCAATCCAGGGCGACGCGTCTCGTCTTGACCTCGGCCATCACCACGACATCGTCGAGCTCATCGAGCAGCACCAGATCGGCCTCGCCCTCGGTGCAACGATAGCCCTGCTCCAGCAAGGTGTAGCCGCGCTCGTTAAAGTAGTCGATGGTGATCAGCTCGCCCAGCATGCCTAGCTCGCGGGGACTGAGTCCCTTGATAAACTCGGGCGTCATCGCCCCGGAGTCGAGCTCGCCGTTTTCCCAACGCTCCTTGAGCTGCTGCGTCTTGCTCTTTTTGCTTGCGGCACTCATGGGGTCTCCTTTCCCGCACACTGCATTGCCCCGATGATGAGGGCACCTTTCATGCGGGTAAGTACCGGAAGCAAACCAAAAGCTGACCAAATGCCGTCAAAAAACGGGCCGTACGCAACAATGGTGTTGCATACGGCCCGCTACCAGCAGGTTTATAAAACCCCAGAGGTCCATGTCTCCACAATTGGCCTAGAAAAGGCGCTCAGTCTGCAGAAAGTTTCCGCAAAAGCTCACGCGGTGCAGCGGACAAAGTCCATGTTTGCGAATGGCCTCGATGTGCTCGGGGCTCGCATAGCCCTTCGACTCGGCCAGATGGTACTCGGGATACTCGGCGTCGTACTCGACCATCATCTCGTCACGCGTGACCTTGGCCATGATGGACGCCGCGGCGATGCAGGCGATCTTGGCATCGCCCTTAACCACGTCGCGCTCATTGGGAACGGCGCCCAAGGGGTTGCCATCCATGAGGACGCAGTCGGGTTCAAGTCCCGTATCGGCCACCGCACCCGCAACGGCAGCGCGGATGGCGCGGGCCATACCCATCTCATCGATATCTGCAGGAGCGATATGGCAAAAGCCGATAGCAGTCGCCACCTCGGCAATCTTAACCGAGAGCAGCTCGCGGCGCGCCGGCGTGAGCTTTTTGGAATCGTTGATGCCCCAGATGCGCGGCTCCATAGGAAGACAGACGGCGCATACCGTCAAAGGACCGGCCACCGATCCGCGACCCACCTCGTCGACACCAACGACCACCCCATCGCCGCCAAGCTCATGCATAAGCTCGTACATGTCATTGACGCGCTCGCGCTCGGCAAGCTCTTTGGCATGACGTTTGAGGGCGCGTTCGCAAGCCTTGATCACCTGCTGGCGCGGGTCCTCGCGATAATGCTCCACGAGGGCGGGAATCTCCTCAAACGTAGCGCTCGCCAACTCACCGGCAACTTGCGATGCCGAAACCGAGCTCGTCATGTTGGCCATACTAGGCCCTCCTTGCATGCAAATCAGATAAAAAGAAGGGCCACCCGAAGGTGACCCTTGTGTCCAAACGAGTGGACAGACGCTGCGATCTTCTTAGCGCTTCTCGGGGATGCGAGCAGCCTTGCCCACCTTGTCGCGGAGGTAGTACAGCTTGGCGCGACGGACGCGACCATGACGAACGACCTCGAGCTTGGCGATCTTGGGGCTGTGAAGCGGGAAGGTACGCTCAACACCGACACCGAAGGACATCTTACGGACGGTGAAGGTCTCGCGGGCACCGGCGCCGGCCATGCGGATGACGTCGCCCTGGAAGACCTGGATGCGCTCGCGGTCGCCTTCCTTAATGCGGTAGTGAACCTTGACGTTGTCGGCGACGCGAACCTGAGGAATGTCCTCGCGGATCTGCTGACGCTCGATTGCGCGGATGTAATCCATGTGCAATTCCTTACTCTTCTAGAGGTGCCGTACCACCTTGGCCGGCACGTAGTTGAACAAACGTATTCCAGTATACACGCGCGGGTTTCTGCTGCAAGAACAATTTTTTACGCAGACAAAAAGACAAAACCCGCACATGATAACCGCCCGTCTCACGAATGAGACGGGCGGCATGAAGGGGGCTACGCTAGGCGTCTAAACCCAAAACGTTAGGCGGAACGCTTGGCCTCGAGCTTGGCCTGGGCGGCAGCCAGGCGTGCGAGGGGCACGCGGTAGGGCGAGCAGGACACGTAGTCAACATCGGCCACGTTAAACAGGCCCTTGATGGACTTAGGGTCGCCGCCGTGCTCGCCGCACACGCCAAAGTGCATGTCGGGGTTGGTGGCGCGGCCCTTCTCGACAGCCATGCGCACCAGTTCGAGTACTGCCGTGTCGATGGTCTCGAAGGGATTGTCCTTCAAGATCTTCTTGTGCATGTACAGCGGGATGAACTTGGCCTCGGCATCGTCGCGGGAGAAGCCGAAGGTCGTCTGGGTGAGGTCGTTGGTGCCAAAGCAGAAGAAGTCTGCGTGATGGGCGATCTCGTCAGCGACCATGCAGGCGCGCGGCAGCTCGAGCATCGTGCCCACGGGAATATTGAGCTCGACGCCCTCCTCGGCGGAAACCTCAGCGATTACGCGCTCGATAACCTCGCGGGTCTGGACATGCTCGGCCGTGATGGAGACGAGCGGAACCATGATCTCGGGGCGCGGATCGACGCCTTCCTTGATGAGACGGGCAGCAGCCGTAGCGACGGCGCGAACCTGCATAAACGGCAGATCGCTAAAGACGACGGACAGGCGCACACCGCGCAGGCCGAGCATCGGGTTGGACTCGACCATGCCGTCAATACGACGCAGACGGGTGCGCAGGGCGGCAAGCTCTTCCTCGTTGGCGCCAGCGGCTTCCTTCTTGGTGATGGCGACCTCGAGCTCGCGAGGATTATCCAAGAACTCATGAAGCGGCGGATCGAGCAGGCGGACAACCACATCGCGACCGGACATGGTCTTGAACATCGCCAGAAAGTCCTCGGTCTGGACCTTGAGCAGGTCGGCCAGGGCCTGCTGCTTCACGGCCTCATCGTCAGACAGGATAAAGCTCTGGATGATGTTCTTACGGTCACCCAGGAACATGTGCTCGGTGCGGCATAGGCCGATGGCCTCGGCACCAAACTCGAGTGCGAGCGCGGCGTCCTCGGGGTTGTCGGCGTTGACGCGCACGTGGTTGGCGTGACCGTCGGTCTCGTCCAGACGGATCTCGTCGGCCCAGGACAGGATGGTGTCCAGATCGCCGGTGAGCTCGGCCGAAACCAGATCAACGGCGCCGTCGACGACGATACCCTGGGTGCCGTCGATGGAGATGACATCACCCTCGCGCAGTACGCGGTCGCTGCCCTCGATGCGCACGACCTTCTCGGCGGCGTCAATATGGAAGCGCTCAACGCCACAGACGCAGGGCGTACCCATGCCGCGGGTGATAACGGCGGCATGGCTCGTCTTGCCACCGTGGCTGGTCAGGATACCCTCGGCGGCGACCATGCCCTTCAGGTCGTCGGGGTTAGTCTCCCAGCGAACCAAAATGACCTTGTGACCCTCGTTGGCGCGCGCGACGGCGTCATCGCTCGAGAAAACGACCTCGCCCACGGCGGCACCGGGGCTGGCATTAAGACCGCAGGCCAGCGCCTCATACTTCTTGGAAGCATCGAACTGCGGGTGCAGGAGCTGGTCGAGCTGCGCGGGATCGATACGGTTTACGGCCTCCTCGCGGGTGATCAGTCCTTCCTCGACCATTTCGATAGCGATGCGCAGAGCGGCGGTTGCGGTACGCTTGCCCACGCGGGTCTGGAGCATCCAGAGCTTGCCCTGCTCGATGGTGAACTCGATATCGCACATATCGCGGTAATGATCCTCGAGCGTCAGGAACACGCGCTCGAGCTCCTTGCCTGCGGACTCGAGGCCCGGGGTGGCCTTGAGGTCGGCGATGGGCTCGGTGTTGCGGATGCCGGCGACAACGTCCTCGCCCTGGGCGTTAACCAAAAAGTCACCGTAGAACTCCTTGGTGCCGTCTGCCGGGTTGCGTGTAAAGGCGACACCGGTCGCAGAGGTCTCGCCCTTGTTGCCAAAGGCCATGGCCTGCACGTTGACGGCGGTGCCGAGCTCGTCGGAGATTCCATGCTGCTTGCGGTAGATGCAGGCGCGCTCATTCATCCAGCTGCCAAAGACGGCCTGGATGGCAAGGCGCAACTGGAGCTCCGGATCATGCGGGAAGACGGGCTTGCCGTCGGCGACCTCGAGCTCGGGATACAGGGAGGCATCGACGTTCTCGGAGAAGATGCCCTTAAAGGTCTCGACGAGCTCCTGCAGATCCTCGGCCGAAAGCTCGGAGTCGACGCGGACGCCGGCGACCAGGCGTGCCTGGGTCAGCGCGTTCTCGAACAGGTCGGCGTCAACGCCCATAACGACGTTGGAGAACATCTGAATAAAGCGGCGGTAGCTATCCCAAGCAAAACGCGGATTTTGCGTCTGGGCGATGAGCCCCTGAACGGAGTCGTCGTTGAGGCCTAAGTTGAGGACCGTGTCCATCATGCCGGGCATGGAGAACGGAGCGCCCGAACGAACCGACACGAGCAGCGGATCGGAGGCGTCGCCGAGCTTCTTGCCGCAGCGGGCCTCGAGGTCCGCCTCGGCAGCAACGATCTCATCGAGTGCACCCTCGGGCCACACGTTGCCGGCACCGGAGTACTCGACGCAAGTCTGGCAGGTAATAGTAAAGCCACCGGGAACCGGCAGGCCGATACGGCTCATCTCGGCAAGGTTAGCGCCTTTGCCGCCAAGCACGAAGTTCATGGACTTGTCGCCCTCGGTGACACAGGTGCCCTGGGCGTCGGTACCAAAACGGTAAACCCTCTTGCAATCGCTCACGATACTTCCCCTTCCATGCGCTTACGCGCACGACCGTGGTAACGAATCGACCCGCCGGATGCGGGCCGTGAGGGAACTATACGGCCGGATTTGAACGGGCTTGAGCAGAGGATACGCGGTTTGGTAAACGTGCTAAAACTGGCGGTAAACGGTAGGTAAAGTTGGTTACCTTATGAAGATACCACTACAATAAAAAAGCAGGTCAGATGCGATGTTTTTGCTAAATCGCTTTATCAAAATGCTACTAATATTAGGCGCGGCTGGTGGCTCGGCGGGCGCGAGCTTCTTGGATTTCCTCCAAGTGGCTAATGATCTCGGCAGCGCTTTCCTCGATGGCCTTGCCGTCGGTACGCACCACAAAGCAGCCTAGGCGTTTCATGAGGGCACGAGCTTCCTCAAGCTCGCTGCGCACGCTCTCGGGCTCGGCATAGGAGCCGGCAACGGCACGAGCGTAGTCATCGCCCAAGCGGCTATCGCGAATTTCGGAAATCACATCGACGGTCGAAATCAGGCCGAACAGGCGCATCGGGTCGACCTCGTAAATCGACTTCGGCGGCTCCATGCCATGGGCCAACGGAACATTGGCAACCTTGTAGCCCTGATAAGCCAGATACATCGACAGCGGCGTCTTGGACGTGCGCGATACGCCCAGCAGCACGATATCGGCACCCGACAAATCGTCGCAACCGCGCCCGTCATCGTGCTCAACGAAATATTCCATGGCCTCGATACGATGGAAATAGCGGTCATCGGTCCTGTGAATCACGCCCGCGACGCCTTTGGGCGGCACACCGATGAGCGACGATAGCACGGCGAGCGTCGGACCGATCAGGTCGACCGAACGGATATGCAGCATGCCCAGGTAATCGAGCACGCGGGCGCGAAGCGCCGGATCGACAATGGTGTGAAACACGGCAATATCGCGATGGTCGGCATCGACGCGCGGGCCCACAAACGACTCCACCTGCTCCACCGAGGTCACCTTGGGCAGGCGCAACAAACGAAAAGCCCCTTCATCAAATTGCCCGGACGCCGCAAGCACCACCTCACAAGCGGTATCACCGAGCGAGTCGGAGATAACGATAACGGTGGGACGAGCGGTGACCGGGCAATCCATGCGGGGCTCCTTTTGCGCTTACGCGCAGGCTGGCTTACTTTTTACGAGCAAGCTCACCGATGTTGGCGATGCCGGAGAAAACGGCCTCGAAGCGGTTGAGCAGCTTAAGGCGATTATCGCGGAGCTGCTCGTCCTTGTCCATGACCATGACCTCGTCGAAGAAACGGTCGATGGGCGCGCGCAGGGCGGCGAGGGCAGCAAATGCGGCCGGATAATCCTCGGTAGCAAGGGCGGCATCGACAGCGGTCTGAGCAGCCTCGGAGGCGTCGGCGAGCGCAAGCTCGACCTCGCCCATCAGGCTGCGGTCGTACTCCACGCCCAGCTCGGGCTTGGAGATATGCGCGGCGCGAGCATAGGCGGTCGCAAGGTTGTCGAACGTCTCGGCGTCGTTCTTGCGGGCCTCGTCGAGGGCGGCGCAGCGGGCGAAGAAGACGGACGGAGCGATGATGTGCACCGCGGAGACGGCGGCAACGGTATCGGCCGGGATCTTTTCGTCGCGGGCCATGCTCACCAGGCGGCCATGGAAGAAGTCACGAACCTGCTGGGCGACCTCGGCGGCGTCGAACTCAATGCCCTGCTCGCCATAGAGCTCGAGGGCGAAGTCGATAAGCGACGTGGGGTCGATCGGCAGACGGTCGCGCAGGATGTTGATGATGCCGATAGCGGCACGACGCAGCGCATAGGGGTCGGAGGAGCCGGTCGGGGGCTCGCCGATGGCAAAGATACCGGCAATGGTATCGAGCTTGTCGGCACAGGCCACGATGCAGCCAGCGGTGCCCTCGGGCAGCTCGTCACCGGCAAAGCGGGGACGATAGTGATCGCGAATGGCGTGGGCGACCTCGTCGTTCTCCCCCATCGCGGTCGCGTAATAACCGCCCATCACGCCCTGCTGGCTCGTGAACTCGACGACGGCGTTAGACACCAGGTCGGCCTTGCACAGGTGCGCGGCGCGAGCAGCGTCGGCGGCCAGGTGGGCGCCCAGATGGGCCTCGCGAGCGATGGCAAGCGCGAGTTGCTCAATGCGCTCGGACTTGGCGAGCACGCTACCGAGCTTCTCCTGGAAGGCGACCTTGGCCAGACGCTCGCGGAACTCGTCGAGGGAGATCTTCAGGTCCTCCTCGTAGAAGAACTTGGCGTCGTCCAGACGGGCGCGCACGACGCGCTCGTTGCCGTCAATCACGCGCTCGGCATTCTCGGGCTTGCTGTTGGAAACGACCACGAACTCACGCGTGAGCTTGCCCTCGCCGTCATAGATCGGGAAGTAGCGCTGGTTGGTGAGCATGGACTCGCAGATAATCTCGTGCGGGACCTTGAGAAACTCCTCATCGAAGGTACCGACGAGCACCGTCGGCCACTCGCAGAGGTTAATGACCTCCTCAAAGACCTTCTTGGGCGTATCGACATGGCAGCCGGGACGGGCAGCCTCGACCTCGGCGATACCGGCGAGGATGGCCTCACGACGACGCTCGGCAGAAAGCACACCGGCGTCCTCGAGCACCTGCTCGTAGACGGCGGGGCTGGCAACCACATGGTCGCCAGGGCCAAGCACGCGATGACCACGCGTGGTGTTGCCACTCGTCACGTCGGCAAACGACACGGGCACAACGTCCTCGCCCAGAAGGCAGCAGATCCAGCGGACCGGACGAACAAAGGTCGCATGCTCGTGACCCCAGCGCTGAGAGCGGTAGTTGGGCCACTGCAGGCCAGCGATAGTCTTCTCGCACAGGGCCGTCAGGATCGGGGTGGCCGGGGCGGAAGGGATGTTCTTCTCGGCAAAGACGTACTCACGGCCGTCGGTGTCCTCGCGACGGACCAGATCCTCGGCAGCCACACCGCACTTGCGGGCGAAGCCCTGGGCGGCCTTGGTGGCGTTACCGTCGGCATCGAAGGCGATGTTGGCCGCGGGGCCGCGCTTGACCTCGTGAACCTCGTCGGTCGCGGTGGCGACGTCGGCAACGAGCGCAGCCAGGCGGCGCGGGCTCGAGATCACACGGACCTCGCCGTGGGCCAGACCGGCCTCGTCGAGACCCTTGGCGATCATGGTGCCAAGCTGCTTGACGGCATTGTTCAGCGGTGCGGAGGGCATTTCTTCCGTACCGATCTCAAACAGGAAATCCTTAGCGTCTGCCATGGCTTACGCCACCTCGCCTTCCTGATCGGCATTCTCGTTGACTCCGGCGACCTCGGCCATGTAGGCCTCGCAGCACGCCTTGGCGACGGCGCGGACGCGCAGGATGTAGTTGGCACGCTCGACCGCGGACAGGGCGCCGCGAGCATCGAGCAGGTTGAAAGTGTGGCTGCACTTCATGACGCAGTCATATGCCGGCAGCGGCAGCTTGCGCTCCAGGCAGGAATGGCACTCGGCCTCGTAGTCGTCAAACTTCTGACGCATCATCTCGACGTTGGCGACCTCAAAGTTATAGGCACTGAACTCGCGCTCGTTCTCGAGGAACACGTCGCCATAGGTCATGGGCGTGCCGTCGGGCAGGTAGCTCCACACCAGGTCGTAGACCGAGTTAACGCCCTGGGCGTACATGGCGATACGCTCCAGGCCGTAGGTGATCTCGACGGGCACGGGGTCGACCTCGATGCCGCCCACCTGCTGGAAGTACGTAAACTGCGTGACCTCCATGCCATTGAGCCAGACCTCCCAGCCAAGGCCCCAGGCGCCGAGCGTCGGGCTCTCCCAGTCGTCCTCGACAAAGCGGACGTCATGGTCGTTGGGGTCCAGACCGATAGCGGCAAGAGACCCCAGGTAAAGCTCCTGGGCGTTGACCGGAGAGGGCTTGATGAGCACCTGGAACTGATAGTAGTGCTGCATGCGGTTGGGGTTCTCGCCGTAGCGGCCGTCGGCGGGACGGCGGCAAGGCTGCGCATAGCAGGTGCGCCACTCGGCGGGACCGAGCGAGCGCAGCGTGGTCGCGGTATGGAAGGTACCGGCACCGACCTCGGAGTCATAGGGCTGCATAATGACGCAGCCCTGCTCGCCCCAGTACTGCTGGAGACGCAAGATGATGTCTTGGAAGGAAAGCGATGAAGCGTTCATGCCTCTAATATCCCCTCGTCGAAACGATTACACGGTTAGGTACTGTACTATAGCGGTTTTTAGTCGATAGCGCCGATGCGGTTGAGCGGCCAGTAGCGCACAAGCGCCACAGCGATCAAATCAGAGCGATCGACGGGACCAAAGTAGCGTGAGTCGGCAGAGTTTTCGCGGTTGTCGCCCATCACCCACACGCACCCGTCGGGAACGGTGTAGGGATAGCTTACCTGAGCGCCGGGCGCTTGGACCGAAAGTGGCCAGCTCATGCCCGTCGTATAGTCCTCGTCGAGCGCTTGGCCGTCAACGACCACCTTGCCATCCTGCAGGTCGACCGTCTGGCCGGCCGTGGCAATAACACGCTTGACAAGAACATCATGCTCGGAGGTGCCATCGGGGTTGTGAAACACCACGATATCACCCTGCTTGACGGGCTGACCGAGCTCGAGGCTCACCTTTTGTGCCAGGATCTGGTCGCCAATCTCGATCGTGGACTCCATGGAGCCGGTGGGCACCACAAAGGGCTCGACCACAAACGAGCGAATCAAGAAGGTGGCCACGAGCGCGATCGCGATGACCGCGATCCACTCAAAAGCGCCCCTCAACGCGGAATGCTGCGATGGAACCATTCTCACTCCTCGCTCTGCGAATACGCAGCGTCCAAAATCTCCTGCGCGTAAGCGCGCTCCTGGGGCGTAAGGCGCGCCGTCTCGATCAGATCGGGACGCCAGCGGCAGGTGCGCTCGATGGCGTTCTTGCGACGCCAGGCATCGACCTTGGCATGATCGCCACTCACGAGCACCGGCGGCACGCCCTCGCCGTTGAACTCGGCAGGACGGGTGTACTGCGCGTACTCGAGCAGTCCTCCGTCCTCGGCGGTCGAGAACGACTCGTCGACGTTGCTCATCTCGTCGCCCAGGGCGCCGGGAATCAGGCGTACGACGGCATCGGCAACGACCATAGCGGGAAGCTCGCCGCCCGTAAGCACGTAGTCGCCGATCGACAGACGCTCATCGGCATACGCATACGCGCGCTCGTCGACGCCCTCGTAGCGACTGCACACAAACAGCAGGCGCTCACTTTTGAGCAGGCGCTCGGCCACATGCTGCGTAAAGGGCTCGCCACAGGGGGTAAAGAACACCACAGTGGGCTTGGGACCCTCTGCGCTAATGGCCTCGATGGCCTCGGCGATAGGCTCGACCTTCATGAGCATGCCCTGCCCGCCGCCGTACGGCTCGTCATCGACGGTACGATGGCGGTCGTGCGTCCAGTCGCGCAGGTTATACGCCTTAAAATCAAAAAGGCCGGCCTTGCGGGCGCGGCCCAAGATCGATGTGGACATGACGGGCTCAAACATCTCGGGAAAGACCGAAAGGGTCTCGATCAGCATGTTGTCCTCCCTACTTGTCCATATCGATCAGGCCGTCCATAACGTGGACGGAAAATGTTCCTGTGTCGGGAAGATCGAGCACGACCTGCTCGATCACGGGAATCAGCACCTCGCCGTACCGATCACCCTCGACAACCCAAACATCGTTGGCGGGCGTCGACATGATCTCGACGATCGTACCGAGCGAACCGAAGCGCTCGTCGACCACCTCGCGACCCATCAGGTCGGTATAGGCAGCGTCGAGCGAATCGAGCTCAAAGTCGTCACGATTTGCCAGCACGTAGCATCCCGTGATGCCCTCGGCGGCCGTCAAGTCGTCAATGCCCTCAAACGAGACCAGATCGCCATCGCCCGTATCGGTGACGGACACGACCGTGCAAAAGCGGTCGCGCTTGAGCGCCGGCGGCGTCAGGGCGACGCGCATACCCGGCTCTAATACAGAAGGAAGCCCCCGCAGCGGCTGCGCGAGGACCTCCCCCTTCCTTCCGTGCGGCTTGACCACACGGGCGATGTTTTTGTACTGGGACCTCAAGGTCCTAGCCCAGAACCTCTACCTCGACAGCAGTGTCGAGGCGAGCGGCCAGTGCACGGGCGAGCGTGCGAATGGCCTTGATGGTACGGCCACGACGGCCGATGACCTTAGCGACATCATCCTCGGCGACCGAAACCTCAATCGTAGAGGCGTCGTCACCATCGATGACCTCAAGGCTCACGGAATCCGGGTCGTCGACGATCTGAACAACGAGATATTCGACGAGATCGGCGATGCGATCTGAGAGCATTGCCTCACCCTCGAGCTGTGCAGCGTCAACCTCAGGCACGATTTACTCCTCGGCACCCTCAGCGGCCTCAGCGGCAGCCTTAGCGGCCTCGGCCTCTTTGGCGAGCTGCTTCTTGGACTTCTTGACGACGGTCTCGGTCTTCTCGCCCTCGTTGGCGGCCTTGACCAGAGCGGCGACGGCGTCGGTGAGCTGAGCGCCCTTTGACTGCCAGTCGGCGATCTTCTCGAGGTCGAGGTTGATGGTCTTGGGGGCGGTCATCGGGTTGTAGCGGCCAACCTCCTCGATGATACGACCGTCACGCGGGGCGCGGGAATCGGCGACGACGACACGGTAGTACGGACGCTTCTTAGCGCCGTGACGAGCAAGGCGAATCTTGACTGCCAAAGGAAACTCCTCCAACCAAGCAGCTTTAGGCTGCAACTACAAACAAACAGTTGAACATAATACGCCATCGACGCGGGCAGGTGAAGTCCGTGAGACCAACTTCTTCGGTGTAGTCGAGGGCAAATCCATATCTTAGACAAGAATTCGGGATTTGCAAGCACATACACGCACCCCACATGAGCTGCGCGGTATACTCATGACATGGAAAGACGCGAACATACATACGGTTATGAGGATGCCATGGGCGTCACGCCGCCTCCCTGGACGGGTCCGGCGGTGGGCCTGATGGACCTTGATGCGTTTTTTGCGAGCGTGGAAATGCTCGATCATCCCGAATGGCGCGGAAAGCCGCTCATCGTGGGCGGAGACGCCGATTCGCGTGGCGTCGTGTCCACGTGTTCGTATGAGGCGCGTCGCTTTGGCGTGCACTCTGCCATGGCCTCGGCCGAGGCGCGGCGCCTGTGCCCGCAAGCCATTTGGACGCACGGGCACTTTGATCGCTACCACGAGGTGAGCGCGCAGGTCATGGCGATTCTCGCCGACGAGACCCCGCGCGTTGAACGCGTATCCATCGACGAAGCCTTTATCGATATCACACCGGGTCGCTTTGCGCCCGAAGACCCGCTGCTGGTTGCGCAGCGCATCAGCGATCGCGTGGCAGCGCTGGGGGTGACCTGCTCCATTGGCGTGGGCTGCAACAAGACGGTCGCAAAAATCGCAAGCGAGCGGGACAAGCCGTTTGGGCTGACCATCGTGCGCCCTGGAACCGAGCAGCGCTTTTTGGCCGCGCTGCCGGTATCTGCTATGAGCGGCATCGGACGCTCGGCCGAGGAACGGCTGCGCCGCATGCGCATCTACACGCTTGGCGAGCTGTCACGCGCACCGGAATCCACCTTGGCCTCTATTTTTGGCGTCAACGGCGAACGCATGCGCCAACGTGCGCTGGGGCTCGAAATCTCCGAAGTCACAAGTCTCGATGAAGAGCGCGAGGTCAAGTCGGTCAGCAATGAACGCACCTTTGCGAAAGATTTGACTGAGCGCGGGGACATCGAAGCGGCGATTGCGCTGTTGGGAGAGTCAGTGGGACGCCGTCTGCGCCGTCAGGGGCTGACGGGTGCCACGGTAACGCTCAAGCTTAAGTATTCGTATGGCAGCGGGCGTACGGCACAGCGCCGGCTGACGCATCCGACCGACGATGAGAACATCTTTGTAGCGGTGGCGCTCGAGCTGCTCGACAACATCTGGCAGGAAGGCATGCATGTGCGCCTGGCGGGCATCGGCATGAGCGACTTCGACCATCAGGGCGGCATCCAGACCGACCTGTTCTGCGAAGTCGACGACCGCGGAGCCCAATCCAGCGACCGTCGCGACCTCTCGGTCGCCATCGACGCCGTCCGAGACAAATTCGGCGACACCGCCCTATCCTTCGGCCGCCAATCCCGCTTCAACGATTAACCGCCTTTGGACAAAAAGAAAGCCGGGCAGCTGCGAATGATTATTCTAGGACGGGGATTTTTTAATCATTTGGAGCGTCATTTCGCCCTTTGAATGATATTGGTCCCAATTCCCGTCAGACGCGAAATCTGGTCAATCGTAAACCCCCGATGCCTCAACACTGCCAGAAGACGATTTCGCTCTGATTTCGGCAAAGTTTTAAGCTGATAAGGCTCATGCGGAGCCAAAAGAGCCCGGGCAACTTCCAGCGCATCCATATCGGAGATATGCTTACCTTCGGGCATAAAATAGGGATTAGGCTTGCCGTCGGTACTCGAAAGATAAAACGCTTCCGTACCCCCAAACAGATTGAGAATACCTTCACAATCACAAATTTCGGGATGAGAGAAATACTCATGGAAGCTGCTCCAGCGATACAGAGGAGCAGAAGAAATACCTGCTTTTGCAGGATTGTCGTGTATGTATCGGACGCAACGGAGCAGCTGTTTGTCGTCAGAAATGATCACACTCTTGAATCGTTCCTGGAACACCGGTCCGCGGCGGCCGGTTTTTTGATTGAAGTGTTTCGCATATGCCGTATCAATCGCATGCATAGCAACGCTCATCTGATAATCGAGATCATCAAATAGCAGGTGAACATGATTGTCCATGAGGCACCAGGCAAGAAGACGAATATGAGCGGACGTAAATCGTCTGTTCAATAGATTGAGAAAATAAAGGCGATCGTCATCGTCTTCGAAGATCAGCTGGCCAGCACAGCCCTTGAGCATGACGTGATAATGGCCGAGTTCGGACAACGCACGGGCAACACGAGTCATCGAAACTCTCCCTTCCAAG
The DNA here is from genome assembly GCF_003438495.1 of Collinsella sp. TF05-9AC. Lineage (GTDB taxonomy): Bacteria > Actinomycetota > Coriobacteriia > Coriobacteriales > Coriobacteriaceae > Collinsella. The sequence continues at coordinate 35,058 of NZ_QSSH01000004.1, read as the reverse complement.
GATGCAGTAGTCACAGCATACAAAAGGAAAGGAAGAAAAAGGCCGAACCGCCCAACAAAGGTGAGCGGTTCGGCAAACGGTAGCAATGATTATTTTATCCCCGTCCCAGAAAAATCATTTAGAGGAGATTGAGGGGGAGCTGGGGGGCGTCTCCCCAGAGTTTCTCGAGGCGGTAGAAGTCGCGGGCTTCGGGAGTGAAGACGTGGACGACAACCGAACCGTAGTCCATGAGCATCCAGGTCTTCTGCTCGCGACCCTCGATGGAGAACGGGTGCTCGCCGCAAGCCTCGGCGACCTTCTCCTCGATCTCGTCGACGATAGAATCGACCTGGCGGTTGTTGGTACCGGTGGCAAGCACAAAGTAGTCGCATACGTCGGAAAGCTCGGTCAGGTCGAGCACCTGAACGTCCTCGCCCTTCTTGTCGTAGGCGGCCTGTGCGGCGGCGCGGGCGACATCCTCGGCGGCGACACCGCTCGCGGACAGCGAGGCGGCAGTGCGGTCGGACGTGGCGGCGAAGCTCTTGTGCTCCACATGTTCAAGAATCTGCTCGTCGGTCATGGTCTCGTCGGCCATGGAATACCTCTTTCTAGACAGCCCGAGCTAGCGCAGCTGGGCGTAATGGTTGTAAATCGAAATAGCCGTGGGATAAAGATAGCGCCCGGACTGGATCACATAGACCAAACCCTGCGCAAAACAGGAGAAGAACAACTCGTCGAGCGACGACTCCCCCACCATCTTGCGCAGCGCATGCGCATAGTCGCCGTGGCGGTTGGGCTCGATGGCATCGGCCACAAAGACCACCATATCGAGCGGCGTCATGTCGCAAGCGCCCACGGTATGACGGTCGACAGCCTGGAAAACGGCCGGCGACAACTCGGGGAAAAGCTGCGGAAGCTCATAGGCGGCAACAGGACCATGCAAAAGCGGCGTCGCGGCGGAAGGAGAACCGGCAATCTTAATGCCGTAATGCAGAGCGCGCGTAACCAGCTCGTCGTCGGAGAGCACTTTGTCCCAGTCGTGGATCAGACCGGCAGCAGCGGCATCAAAGCGGTCAACGCCGTAGACCTCGGCCAGATGAAGTGCGGTCTCGGCAACACCCAGCGAATGCACATAGCGCTTGCGCTTATCCTTCATGCGAACATCGAGCAGCTCTTGAATGCGCTTGAGCAGTGCGCGCTCATCGCCCTCAAACTGATCCTCTACCGACAACGTAGACCCCCATCACTCAAAATCTTCTTGGCCCAAATCGGCATATAGCCTGCGTTTGCGAATGTAGCCGAGCACGGACTCGCTCGTAAGATAGCGCACGCTCATGCCGCGGGCAACTCGCTTACGAATGTTCGTCGAGCTGATCGCCAGCGCCGGAATCTGAATATAGCGCACGTCGAACGGCAGCCCCGACTCTTTGATTCGGGCACGCGCTGTATCGATATCAAAGCCCGGTCGTGTCGCCGCAATAAAGGTAGCAAGCTCAGCGATTCGTTCGGCATCATGCCAGGTCACGATATCGATAATCGCATCGGCGCCCGTAATAAAGTAGAGCTTTACCTGCGGCGGGTAAAAGTCGCGAAGGGCATGAAGCGTATCAGCCGTATAGGTTACGCCCGGGCGGTCGATCTCGAACCGGCTCGCCAAAAAGGCCGGGTTCGCGGCGGTGGCGAGGACCGTCATGGCATAACGGTCCTCGGCAGGCGTCACCGGCTTGTCAAGCTTAAAGGCAGGCGTGCCCGCCGGCATAAAGAGCACGGCATCCAAGTCGAGGGACTCACGCGCCTGCTCAGCGGTCACCAGGTGCCCGTAATGGATGGGATCAAAGGTGCCACCCATAATGCCGAGCCTAAACTCCTGCCCGTCCTCTAGAGGAAGCTCGGGCAGACCGATTCCACCGCGCAGCGACATGGCTTACTCGCCCTCCGAGGTCTCGGCATCGTCCTCGGCATCCGCCGCATCGACAACCTCGACGCCCTCATCCGCAGCATCGGCCACGTCAATGGCCTCGACGGCAACGTCCTCGCCAGCATCCTCGAGCTCTTCGTACTCCGAGAAGTCCTCGGCGCCCTCAAAGTCAAAAGCGCGCTGGCAAATGCGGACCTCGTCGCCCGCACGGCAACCGGCCTTCTCGAGCGCGTCGTCAACACCCATACGCGCAAACTTATGCTGCAGGTAAATGACGGCTTCCTCGTTTTCCCAGTCGGTCTGGATGACCATGCGCTCGATGGCACGACCGACCACGCGGAAGGCACCGGGCTCTTCCTGGACAATGCGGAAACGCTTCTCGCGCTGCAGGCGGCGACGCTCCCACTCCTCGTCGCGCAGATCGACCGGCTCATCAGAGACCGCCAGCTCGGCGCGAAGCTTAGCCACCTGCTCGCCCACGGCAAGCATCAGCGTGTTGAGGCCGGCGCCCGTAACAGCAGACACGGCAAAGAACATATGGCCATCGTCGAGCGCCGCACGCTTAAGGTCGGCAATCTTGTCGGCCGTGCCCGGCGCATCACACTTGTTGGCAACGACGATCTGCGGACGCTCCGAAAGCTCGGCGCCATACTGCTCGAGCTCGCGGTTGATGATGCGATAGTCCTCGACCGGATCGCGATCCTCAAAACCACCCGTCATATCGACGACGTGCATGATGAGTGCCGTACGCTCAATGTGGCGCAGGAACTGGTGACCCAGGCCCTTGCCCTCGCTCGCGCCCTCGATCAAACCGGGAACGTCGGCAACGACGTAAGAATATTCACCGGCACGCACCATGCCGAGGTTCGGCACGAGCGTGGTAAACGGGTAGTCAGCAATCTTGGGGCGGGCGGCACTCATGCGCGCAATGAGCGATGACTTACCCACCGAGGGAAAGCCCACAAGCGCGGCATCGGCCATAAGCTTCATCTCGAGCTCGATCCAGTGTTCCTCGGCAGGCTCGCCGAGCTGGGCAAAGGCCGGAGCGCGACGCACCGACGTCACAAAGTGTGTGTTGCCCAGACCGCCGGCACCGCCGGGCGCCACGACGACGCGCTCGCCGTCGTGCACCAGGTCGGCAATCTCGAACATCGGGGTCTGCGTCTCGGGATCGAGCTCGCGCACCACGGTACCCATAGGGACCTTGAGAATCAGGTCCTCGCCGCTCTTACCGTTACGACGGGCACCCTGCCCGTGCGTGCCGCGCTCGGCGCGGAAGTGATGCTTAAAGCGGTAATCGATCAGCGAAGACAGCTGAGCATCGGCCTGGATGACGACATTGCCGCCACGACCGCCGTCGCCGCCATCGGGGCCGCCCTTGGGGACAAATGCCTCGCGCCTAAACGACATGCATCCGGCTCCGCCGTCGCCGCCGCACACGTTAATGCGGCTGATATCGGTGAACTGTGACAACAGAATCGCCTCCTACAAAAAAGAGGGAGACCCTTGAATCCTAAAACTCAAGTGCCTCCCACATATGTGCTCTATGAAGGGTGAATTACGCGTTCGCGAGCGGGCGTACGCTGACCCTGTGCTTGATACCCTTGTGGAACTCAACGGTACCGTCGACCAGCGCGAACAGCGTGTCGTCCTTACCACGGCCAACGTTCTCACCCGGGTGGATGTGCGTGCCGTGCTGACGGACGAGAATCGTGCCCGTGGTTACCGTCTGGCCGGCATAGCGCTTCGTGCCAAGGCGCTGACCGCGGGAGTCACGGCCATTACGGGAGGAACCGAGTCCTTTTTTGTGTGCCATTGTGTATACCTACTCTTTCGTTACGAGTGTAATCTACTCGGCGACGGGAGCCTCGGCAACAGCCTCGGCCTCTGCCTTGACAGCCTTCTTGGCGCGGGACGTAGCCTGGACCTTCACGATCTTCAGCTTGGTGAGCTGCTGACGGTGACCCTTCAGACGACGATAGCGCTTACGCTTGTGGAACTTGAAGACCAGCTGCTTCTCGCCCTTGAACTGCTCAACGATCTGAGCGGTAACCTTGGCCTTGGCCAGCTTGTCGGGATCGGTGACGATCTTCTTACCATCGTTGAGGAAGATAACCGGCAGGGTGACCTTGTCGCCCTCATTGCCCTCGATCTTCTCGACGGTGATGACATCGTCGGTGGCGACCTTGTACTGCTTGCCGCCCGTGTTAACGATTGCGTACATGTTTACTTGCCCTTCATGCATCAGTTAGTGCAACAGCCGAATATAGTAGCAGGCGAAAATACCCCCGTCAACGAGTATGTGGAGCAAATCCACAAGTTCGCACAGGTATGGGGCTGACGAGTCGGCCCTCGTCGTCCTCGCATGCTTGATTCTGACGCTCGACATCGTAGGAGCAGATGGTCACGAGGTCTTGCATACCGGTGGAAACAATAGGTGCATCCACGCCCGGGGTCAAGCCCTGCAACAAAACATCAGCAGCAGAAAGCAAAATTTCCGGACGCATAGAGCCCTCGTTGTCGGCATGGGTGTCGAGCATGAGAACCAAATGGTCCGGGCGCTCCCCCGCCGTGAGCTCATAGCCAACGAGCGTGTGATCCAAATCCAAGCGCTTGCTCTTTTTGCCGCGCGCGTAGTCGATGCCATGATCCGCGCGCAGCGTGTCGATCGCACGACGCACCTCGTCGGCGCTTACGGGCGCCTCGGGATCCAGGTGTAAGTCGATGCGATACGACAGGCGCGTGAGCTGCGCCGTCAATGCCGGCGTGCGCACGTCGATGTACGCCGCCTCGATGGGCGCCAGATCGGCCGGAGACGCCGCAGCCAGGCGCTCAAACGCCTCGTCGAGCGCCACGAACTCGGTCATAAACAGGTCATACCACTCGCAGGTCGACGACGTACCAACCGGTAGCGCCGAAGAGAAGCCCACGCGCATGTGCGGAGAGAAGCCCTGCGTGACGGCATAGGGAAGTCCCGCACGGCGCACGATGCGCTCAATGGTATGGATCACTTCGAGATGGCCCAGGTACTTAAGGCGATCGCGCTTGCCATAGCGAACACGAAGTCTAAAGAGCGTGGGGTTGTCGGTCAGGCGCTCACTCATGCGCGATCACCCATCAATACATTTTTGGCGTGGAGCGTGGGGCAGATCCCGCAGCCGGTGCACGACGTGCGGGTACAGTCGGGAGTCGTGACGCCCTCGAGCGAGCGACGGTACTCGCGCTCGAGGAAGCCGCGCGTGCAGCCGGGGCTCACGTGCTCCCACGGCAGGCGCCAGTCCAACTCGTAGGGCAGGTGCACGAGCTCATTGAGGTCGATGCCGTTTTTGGCAGCAGCTTCCTTCCAGTTATCGAGCGAGAAATGCTCTACCCAGGCGTCAAAGCGAGAGCCCGAGCGCCAAGCATCGATGATGACGGGCGTCATGTCACGACCGGCGCGGGAAAGCGCGGCCTCGATGAGCGAGGTCTCGGCATCGTGGTAATGCACGCGGACGGCACGGTTGCGAACGCTCGTGATAAGCAGCTTCTGGCGACGCTTGACGTCGTCGTAGTCGAGCTGCGGGCACCACTGGAACGGCGTGGCAGCCTTGGGGATAAAGACCGAAACCGAGATCGACACCGAAATCGAGCCGCGACGAGCCTTGGGCACCACGGAACGACCGAGCTCCAGCACGTGATCGGCCAGATTGGCGATGGCCACGATGTCCTCATCGCGCTCGCCGGGAAGGCCCATCATAAAGTAGAGCTTCATGCGGTTCCAACCGGCCTCGAAGGCCGCCTTGGCCGCACGGTCCAGGTCCTCCTCGGTCACGTTCTTGTTAATGATGTCGCGCATGCGCTGGCTGCCGGCCTCGGGCGCGAACGTCAGTCCGCCCTTCTTTTCGCCGGCGACCGACTCGGCCATATCCACGCCAAACGAATCCAGGCGCTGCGACGGAATAGACACGCGAATACCCGTATCCTCCAGGCGACGGTTGAGCCTGCCGAGCACGTCGCGAATGCAGGAGTGGTCGGTCGTGGAGAGCGAGGTCAGCGACACCTCGTCATAGCCAGTCTTTTCCAGGCCCTGAATCACCGACGAGACGATCTGGTCGGTCGAGCGCTCGCGCACCGGGCGATACGTCATGCCGGCCTGGCAAAAACGACAGCCGCGGGCGCAGCCGCGCAGGATCTCGATAGACAGGCGGTCGTGAACCAGCTGCGCATAGGGCACGCACGACTGCGACAGCGGATTCGTGGCGCCGAAATCCTCGACGACGCGCTTGTAGACCACGGTCGGCGCATCCTTGCCCTCACGTGGCACGGTGTAGCCATGCGGCGAGCAGGGCTCGTCATGACGAACCTCATAGAGTGACGGCACGTAGTTGCCGGCAATGGATGCAAGCTGCTCAACAATCTGCGCGCGCGGGACTCCTTCGTCACGCAGGCGGCGATGCAGCTGGCAGGTCTCGAGCAGCGATTCCTCGCCCTCACCGATGAGGATGGCATCGAAGAAGGCCGCGTACGGCTCGGGGTTGTACACCGAGGGGCCGCCGGCGATGATGATGGGGTCGTCTTCACCTCGGTCGGCCGCTAACAGCGGAATGCCAGCGAGGTCGAGAGCCTCGAGGAAGTTCGTCACCGCCATCTCGTGCGGCACATGCAGGCCGACGATATCAAACGAAGCGACCGGCGCTGCACCCTCGAGCGACAGCAGCGGAATGCCCGCCTCGCGCATGGCGTCACCCATATCGGGCCACGGCACATAGCCGCGCTCGCAGGAGATGCCCTCGGCCTGGTTAAGGATGTTGTAGAGGATGGCGATGCCCTGGTTGGGCAGACCAACCTCGTACACATCCGGGTAGATCAGGCAGCAACGGTAGTCGGCATCGGCCTTGGAAAGCGTGCCCCACTCGTGATCGATATAGCGGCTCGGCTTCTCGACCTTGGCGAGCAACGGCTCAATTAAATGAAAACAATCTTGGTACGGAACGCGCAACGGAAAACCCCTAAGCAGCGAGATCTGATGCGTCCTGGTAGGACGCCATAGGACGGGTAGCGCCCGCGACCGTGGTCACAAGATCGCGAACGCGGGAAAACGTGGCAGTGACCACCTCATTGGCACGGCTGTAGTCGACATCGCGCTCGTAGAGCGAAACGAGCGCACGGCCCATGCCATAGGTGCCCGCGGCAGCAGTGAGCGCCTTGACGGCAAACCCAATATGCGGCGTCTGCTTGACGAGCGCGCGGGTGACCGCGCGAATCACAAGACCGCCGGCAAGCACGCCCGCGACCTCGTAGCCACGCTCGGGTTTAATGCCGCGTCCAAAGACGGCCGCGAGCTCAAAGAGCATGCCCACCTGCGCCAGCGCCATAACGGGATAATCGGCGCCCGGCAAAAACACCAGTGCACCGGTCGCCATATTGGTGAGCGCGCACGAGGTGATGATACGGTTGGCCGCCGCGATGCGCATGAAGGCAAAGTTCGCCGCAAAAGCCGTTTCCTTGTCGGTGCGATCGAGAATCCAGCGGGCAAGCGTCTCGAGCAGATACGTCTTATCGATTGCCGCTACCACGCCGAGCATGGGCGTGGACTCCTCGATAAACGGCACCTCCACAGCAGACTCGGCAAGCACGCACACGGGCGCGCCGGCGATCACGAGCTCCTGCACGGCACTCTCCAAGCGGTCGGAACCACACGAGAGCACCAGCACCACATCGGTATCGGTCTTTGGAGCAATTCGCTCCTCCCCCAGACGCTCGACGCGCACAATGCCCGAGGTCGTCTGCGGCACAAAGGCGTCACGCACCGTCTCGGCCAGAAAGCGCGAGGCGGACGAATCCAGATAGACCGAGACGCGCACCGGCGTATCGGAATCCTTCTTAACGGACGCGCCCATCTTAAAAGCGCGGGTCAGCTTATCTACGGGAATTTTCATAGCAAACCCCTCCAGCGGTTACGCGGCGCCCGAACGATGCCGCCATATGGATTGTACGATACCCACCGTCAGCAGCTGAATCATCATCGAAGACGAACCGAAGCTAATAAACGGTAGCGGAATACCGGTAATCGGCATCATGCCGATGCACATGCCGATGTTTTCGAAAGTCTGGAACGCCCACATGCCAACGATGCCCACACACGAAAGACGCAAAAACAGCGACTCGCACTTAAAGGCGACGCGAATCGTCGAAAAGATCAGCAGCACGTAGAGGCACAGGAGCAAAAAGGAACCGCAAAAGCCAAAGGTCTCGGACAGGAAGGCGAAGACGAAGTCGGTGTGGAACTCAGGCAGAAAGCCGCCGGCCGACTGCGTCGCATGCCCCAGGCCCTTACCAAAGAAGCCGCCCGAGCCAACGGCGATAAGCGACTGCTGCAGGTTGTAGGCATCGTCCGAATCGGCATTATCGGGGTCGATAAAGACCGTCAGACGGTTCATCTGATACTGCTTGATGAGCACATCGTGGCCGAGCAACGAATCAAAGACCGAATCAAGCGCCAGGACGAGGGCCACCAGGCCCACGAGCAGGGCCAGGGTCGACAGCACCCATTCGCGGCGTGCACCGCTCATGCAGATGACGATGGCGCCCGAAACCAGCACGACCAGGCCCGAGCCCAGGTCACCCATGGCAACGACGGCCAAAAACGGAATGGACAGCATGCCGCAGAGCTTGACGTAGTCGCGAACGGTATCGATGCGACCGTTATACTGCGAACCAAGCGTAGCAATAAAGAAGATGGTGATGAGCTTGGCAAGCTCAACCGGCTGGAACGTCAAGCCGATACCGGGAATCTTGATCCAGCCCGTCATGCCCAGACCGCCCGTATAGGACAGACCCGGAATCTTGGGCGAGAAGATCACGATCAGGTCGATGACGAGCAACGCCGTCGAGAAATTGGAAATACCGCGCAGGTCGGTACGCCAGACCAGCACCGCCAGCACCGCCCCGATGCCAATTCCCAGAAGATGGCGTGAAAACGATGCATCGGCCTTAAACTGCGAAGCCGACCAGATAATGATGGCACCGTAGGCGACGAGCGCCACAGTAGCCACGAGCACACCGATATGCACCTTTTGGCGAAACGTGCCGCGCGAGACCGAAAGTTGCTTGTTGACGCGGTCCAGGCTGCTGCGAGAGCCGGTCTTGGTTGAACGGAACAGATCCGCCGGAGAAAAATCCATCGCAACCTCCTATCGAACCGAAGAATCGCCCGAGGCCGAAGAGGTATCGGGCTCGTCATAAATCACGCCGAGCACGTCGCGCACGACATGCATCGCGGTATCTGAGCCACCGCCGCCCTGCTCCAGGACGGTAGCGATGACATACTTGGGATCATCGGCCGGTGCATAGGCGCAGAACCACGCGTATTCGTCCTCGCCACTTTTCTCGCCCGTGCCCGACTTGCCGTATACCTGCGGCGTCAGGGTGCCAAAGTGCGCCGCCAGGGACGTCGATGCCGTGTAAATCACGTCGTGCATGCCGTTGCGAACAAGAGCCAAATCCGAATCGCTGTTGATCTTGGCCTCCAGGCGCTTCTTCTTGCCCTTGCCATTGTACTTATAGGCATCGCCGTCGCCATCGCGCGACACGGCAGACAAAAATACGTGAGGCACGTACTGTTTGCCGCCGTTGGCAAGACCCATATAGGCGCACGCCATCTGCAGGGGCGTCACCAGGATGTCGCCCTGGCCGATAGCAATGTTGGTCATATCGCCGGCATTCCACTTGCGGTCCTCGGCAGAGGCGTCGGTGAAGTACGACTCTTTCCACTCGGCATCGGGAATACGACCCGCGCCCTCACTCGGCAGATCGATACCGCAGGTCTTGCCTAGGCCCCAGCGACGAAAGACCTCCTGCAGGCCCTCGGGATGTTGCTCGTCATAAAAGAACGCCTTACCCATGTCGTAGAAGACGGGGTCGCACGAGTTGGCGATACCCGACTGCAGCGTCATGGTGCCGTGGCCAGACGTCAGCCAGCAGCGCTTGCCCCAAGCCTTGCCCAGACCCGTCCAATAACCCGTGCAGTTGGTTGTCTGCGTTGAAGTGTAGGTTCCAAACTCAAGACCGGCCAGTGCCGAGAGCGGCTTGATGGTCGAGGCCGACATGTACTGTCCGCTAATGGCGCGGTTGAGCAGCGGGTGCGAACCCTTGTCATCATTGAGCTCGGTCCACACGTCATTTGAGACGCCGCCGATAAAGACGGACGGATCGAACTTGGGCTGGCTCGCCATGCCCAGGATCTCGCCATTGTTGGGATCGAGACACACCACAGCGCCGTTGCCGGCATTGCTGTAGCCAGTGGTCTTGGCAAGCTCGATAGCGCTCGCCAGCGCCGTCTCACAGGCCTGTTGGATCTTAAGGTCGAGCGTGAGCTTAATGTCGGAGCCGGCCTTCGCGGACACGGCGCCGGCCTGACCGGTCACATTGCCCGAGGCATCGACCTTGACGGTCTGCTCGCCACGAATACCCTGCAGCAGGTTTTCGTAGTAGCTCTCAACGCCCGCCTGGCCCACGATATCGCCCGACTGGTACGTAATCTTGCCAGCAGAAGCATCATCATCGCCAGAGGTTTTCTTATTCTGGGCCTCGAGCTGCTCGGAGGTAATGGTGCCGGTATAGCCCAAGATATGGCATGCCGTCTCGCCGTATGGATACTGGCGCTCGGTACGCTCGGCAATCTTGACGCCCGGGAACTCGCCGGCGTGCTCCTTGATATAGGCAACCGTGGAGCGACGGACGTCCGTCGCGATGGTATGCAGGCTCTGAGCGCCCTCTGTATTGTCCTGAATATTGCGAAGGACCGCCACATAAGGCATTCCAAGCACGTTGGCAAGATGGCGAACCAGAACCTCATCCTCGGCAAGGTCGCGGTAGGCCACGACAGCAAGTGAGGGACGGTTCTGGACAAGCGCCACGCCATTGCGGTCGAGGATGCGACCACGCACAGCGGGTGTGGTAACGGTGCGAGTCTGATTACTATTGGCCTGCTTCTCGTAATAGTCCGACGAGACCATCTGCATGCCCCACAGCTTGACGGCAAGTGCCGCAAACATCGCACCCACACCCGTGGTGAGGATGGAAAAGCGGCCCTTAAAGGCGGTCGCCGCGGTATTGCCCTCGCCCTCGGTGGCGCGCGGGGCCGTTCCATGCTGCGTATCGTAGGTAAAACGGGAATCGCCACGACGCATGATGACCAGCGCGACCACGATGGCCACAACCAGCACGATACCGGCGATAATAACCGTCAACTGGGAAGACATCTACGGGCCTCCCCTATTTGAGCTTGCGGGTCTTGGGCTTAAAGCGCATACCCGTCTGGCGTCCGCCACGTGCGGAGAATCCATAGCCGGACTGCGGCACGACGCCGGACATCAAAAACGGAATGGCAACCAGACCCGTCAGGATCGAGGACGGCAGCGCATGGCCGAAGATCGCCACAACAAAGCTCGTCTCCAAACCCATAAACAGCAAGATGATGCTGTAGATCACATTAATGACGAGCGCGAAGGCGCCCACAGTGATGCCGCGCGCACTCGGGGTACCGCCCGTCTGACCGACGGCGCTGTGCACCAGGGCAAAAGAACCCACGGTCAGCAGGAGCGACATAACGCCCACCGGCACGGCAGCGGACAGGTCATAAAACAAGCCGCTGCAAAAACCGCACACGACGGCACGGGTCGGGTCGCCCGAGAACACGCTTAGGCACACCAGGATAATCATGAAGTTGACGCGACCGCCCGCAATGGAGATCTGCGGTGCCAGGCCTGCCTGCAGCAGCACGCACACGATGGCGGCGATCACAAACGTGCGGGAGCTCATCCCCTGCTCGTGTAGATCCATGGACATGCCCCCTATTCGCTCGAGCCAGAATCGGTCGTCTCGGACGTGTCGGAACTGTCATCCGAGCTCTCGTCCTTCGTCTTGGTCGCAGCATCGCGCGACGTTCCCTGCGGCGTGCTGTTGGCCGTGCTCACGTCCTCATCCGAGGCCGACTGTTCGTCGGTCAGCGAGGTAATAACCAGCACTTCCTCGTTGTTCTCGGCCGTGGTCTGAGCACGCACCACAATGGTGTAGTACACATCGTTTGCCGATTTCTCAACCGACGAGACGGTGCCGAGCGGTAGACCCTTGGGGAACACGCCACCGATGCCCGAGGTCACGATGATGTCGCCAACCTTAACATCGGAGTCGACGCTCACGTACTCAAGACGCAGCGTGCCGTCAGCCTGACCCTGCAGCATGCCCTGGGCGCGCGTGTCCTGCACCATGGCGGACACGCCCGAGTTCTCGTCGCCAATCAGGCGCACGGTCGACGTTTTGGCCGATACCTCGATAATCTGGCCGATAACACCGGCCGAACTCGTCACAGGCATGTTGATGGTAAGCCCGTCGGCAGAACCCTTATCAATCGTGACGGTCGAGGTCCAGGCATCGCCGGAGGCGCCGACAATACGAGCAGCGGTCGATTTGAGGTTGTAGGTCGATTGCAGCCCGACCAGGCCCTCCAGGCGCTCGGCAGTCTTTTGAGCCTCAGAAAGCTCGGCGACCTTAGAGGTCAGTTCCTCGTTTTGCTTCTTAAGCTCGTCAAGCGTGTCCTGCGACGCCGTAAGGTTAGAGAACACGTTGCCGATCGCATTGAAGGGAGCCGCCACAGCCGAACCCACAAAGCGCACCGGCGAGGTAATCGTCGTTACGCCCGAACGCACGGCATGAATCGGTCCCGCCTCGCCCTCGCGGATGTAAAACGTGAGCAGCAACACCGAAATCAGGCTGAAAACAATCAACGGGCGCATACCCGTTGATTGTCGCTTGGTATTCAGATTTGTGGAGAAACCCGAAGATCGTGCCAAATGGAATCCACCTTTTGGAAATTAAGCATTGGTCTGGACGAAGCCGCCATCAAACGCATTGGCCTCGAGCACGCGGGCGCAGCCGTTAACGACGTTATCAAGCGCCGTAGGACTGACGTTGACCGAAACGCCGGTCTCATCGCGCAGGCGCACGTCGAGACCGCGCAGCAGCGCGCCGCCACCGGTCAGCAAAATGCCGTAGTACATAAGGTCAGAGGCAAGATCGGGCGGCGTGGCATCGAGGGCGTCCTTAACGGCCTTGGCCATCTCGTCGAGCGGCTTGTTGAGCGCGCGACGGATCTCCTCGCTCTCGATGCGCACGGTCTTGGGCAGGCCCGTGATCACGTCACGGCCGTTGACCTCGACATCGAGCTCGTCCTTGAGCGGCACGGCGGAGCCGACCTTGATCTTGATGTCCTCTGCCGTACGCTCGCCGATGGCCAGGTTGTAGGCATCGCGAACGTGCGTGAGGATGGCCTGGTCGAACTCGTCACCGGCAATACGGATGGACTGCGAGACGACGATGCCGCCCATAGCGATAACGGCAACCTCGGTGGTACCGCCACCGATGTCGATGACCATGGAGCCGGTGGGCTCCTCGACGGGCAGGTCGGCGCCGATAGCGGCGGCCATGGGCTCCTCGATCAGGTAGGCCTGGCGAGCGCCGGCCTGGATCGTGGCCTCAAAGACAGCGCGCTTCTCGACCGACGTGACACCGGAGGGAACGCAGACGACAACGCGCGGACGCGGGGTCCACGGATAGCGCTTCTCGGAAGCCTTGTCGATAAAGTAGCGGAGCATGGCCTCGGTAACATCGAAGTCGGCGATGACGCCGTCCTTCAGGGGACGAACGGCCACGATGTTGCCGGGCGTACGGCCGAGCATGCGCTTTGCCTCGATACCGACCGCCAGGATGCGCTCGTCGTTCTTGTCGATGGCGACAACAGAGGGCTCGCGAATAACGATGCCCTTGCCGCGCACGGAGACAAGCGTATTTGCGGTGCCGAGGTCGATGGCAAGATCGCCCGCATAGCTACCGAAGAACATATCCATCAAAGAAAACAACGCAACTCCTGATGTGTTGGATGATTGCTGGAAAACTACTAACTCATCATACTAGCGCAAGCCCGGCACCTCACTTGCGGTGAAGCACCGGGCAAAGCTAAATCCCATAAGGTCACTGCTGGTTGTCAGCAGCCGAGAAATCCATATCGAGCGAGGAAACGGCCCAGCCGATATGGTTGTCGGAGCGCACGAATTTGACGGTGTACTCCTGCTCGCCGCCCTTGGACAGCGATGCCTTCACCTTAGCGGTCGTCTCGGTCATGGACTGATCCATGCCCTCGACGGACACGGTGGCACCCTGCGGAATCGAGGAGATGATCATCGACTTGGCGTCCTCGGGCAGGCTCGAGGCCAGGCAAGACTCGGCCTTTGCGGTGTCACCGTCGCCGGCAGCCTGGAACAGATCAGTAACGACAGACTCCTGGGACGGGAAGCCAAAGCCGCGCGTGTAGGCAAAGCCCAGACCGCCCGCGGCGATCAAAATGAGCAGAAGCAGCACGATGAAGACTTTGAGACCCGTGTGGCGATGGCGACGACGGACCTTGGCCTGCTTGCGATCTTGACGATCCTGCTGGACCATCTCGGACTCGGACAGCGTAAAGAAACCGGTGTCCGAGGGGTCGGGCATAAACTGACCGGTCGCGCCCGTAGGATCGAGCGGATCAACGGCAGGAGCGTCCATCGCGGGTGCCGGAGCCGTGGCCATAGCCGTCTGGGCAGACAGCGCGGCAAGCGAATCGTGCACGCGGGCAAGCTCATCGGCCTGCTCGGAGGTGAGCTGGTAGATGCCATCGGCAGTAGCGGCGTTAAAGGCGTCGAGTGCGTCGGAGGGACGGCCGGCGGCAGAAAGCGCCTGACCCATGCCGGCGTTGAGCGCACGCGTGTCGTCGCGGGGGCCGGCAAAGTCGATAGCCGTGCGATAGGTCTCCACGGCATCTGCCGGACGGCCGAGCTTAATGAAGCAAAGACCGAGCTCGCCGAGTGCGGCGGCAGGAGCCGGATTGGCGCCGTCGATGGCAGCCTGACGGAAAGCAGTACCCGCGTTGGCATAGTCACCCGACTGGAACAGCGCGTTACCCAGGCCCAGATAGGCCTTGAACGGCGTGGCGTAGGAAGCATCCTGCGTAGCGGCAGAAAACGCCTGAGCGGCCGTCGTGTAGTCGCCCACGGCGGCGAGCGCCTTGCCGCGGTTGGTGAGCAGCGCGCCGCGCTTGCCATAGGTGCCGTCGTTGAGGGCGGCAGCATAGGCCTCGGCGGCCTCGGCATACATGCCCAGGTGCATCAGGGCGTTGCCACGAAGGTGGTCGGCCTCGCCCATAATCTCATCGGGAGTCTTTGCCGCCCCAAGCATCTGGGCTGCAGCGGAAAAATCACCCGCGCGGTAAGCGGCGCGGCCCTGTTGGATCAGCTGGCTATTCAAGGAAGTCCCCTTTACTCGTGAACGATCTCGACATGGACGATCTCGTCGCCGGCACGCAGCTGCGAAATCACATCGAGACCCTCGACCGTGGTACCAAAGACGGTGTAACCGGAATCGAGGTTATGCTGGGCACCCAGGCAGAAGTAGAACTGCGAACCCGCGGAATCGGGGTCCATGGAGCGTGCCATGGCAAGGGCACCATCGACATGGCTGTTGCGCGGATTGGTGGCAAACTCGCCCTTGATGCAGTAGCCGGGGCCACCGGTACCGGGCATGCCGTCGGGGCCCTCAAGACCGGCAGCAACGTCGGCGCCGGACATATCGCGGGTATTGGGGTCGCCGCCCTGAATGACAAAGCCGGGCACATAGCGATGGAACTTAAGGCCATCATAGAAACCCATCGTGGAAAGCTCGCAGAAGTTCGCGACATGAATGGGAGCGCCCTCGCCGTCAAACTTGACCTTGATGGTACCCTTCGACGTCTCGATAACGGCGCACTCGTCGCCGGCAAGCTGATACTCGGGCGTGTAGAGCTCTTTCTTAAAACCAAACATGTGGTTCCTTCCTCGTGCGTTTAAAGCATATTTGTACGAATTGTAGCAATAAGCACGTGCTTACATCAATTGCGCACGTAGATTATGCCGACTATGGCGAACTAATTTTAGGAACGCTGCTGCGGCTTCCAGGAACCCACATTGGCGTCGTACTGGTTCAGCGCGCTGTTGCCGCCCTGCGCGATGGGCGCCAGGATCTCGCTTTGGTGGGAACTCATCGACTCACCATCGGGAATGGCCAGCGAGATGTCCCAGCTCTGGCAGATCACGTCGACGCGCTCATACATCCACTCGGCAAGCTGTTTTAAGTGGGCGATGTCATCCGCATAGACCGTATCGTCCTGATACTTAAGGTTGTTAAGCTCATCTTGCGTCTTTTTGATCTGGTCGCGCAGGGCGTAGGCATTCTGCGACAGCTCCTGGCGAGTGGACAGCGGCGTTCGGAGATAGCCGTTGTTAAAGGAATCGATGACCTCGCCGATCTGGTCCTCATCACCGTAGGACACGATGGTCTGATACAGACCGTCGAGTCTGGTATAGAGCTGATCATCGGTGAGCACGGTTTCTTCCTGGACCACCTCGGCAGCATCGTCCTGCTTGGCATCGTCCTCAGTCGCCTCGCCCTTTTGGCGCGTGGGGAAGGTCGTCTGCGCAGCCTGGCCAAACTGGTCGTAAAAACCAGGCATGACACCCATGGGATCGGCCGTCACGAACCAATAGGCACCGCCACAAACGACGGCAAGGACCGCGATGATAATGAGCGGCTTGGGGATATGACGCTTGTGCTTGTGATAGGCATCCTCGTCGGGATGCACCTTGCGCTTGGGTTTTTGAGCATCGTCATGCAGGGAAACGGGCGTGGGAATATCGACCTTGGGGATACCGAAATCCTTATCGAAAGCCGGCAGCACGCAGGTCTCGTTAGGATCGGCGGCATCCGAAAGCACCGCAGCGGCAGAGGCCGGCGCATGCGGCACCTCGGTATCGATCTGCTCTTGCGTTAGGCGCGGAAAGCCCGCCGTGCGGCCCGCCGCCAGGTCGGATGCGGCCGCGTCCTCGGAGAGGATACCCGGAGCGGGGCGTCCGCATTTGGGGCACGTACGATCATGTGGAGAAAGACGGGCACCGCAGCCCTCACAGAACACGAACTCGGTGTGCTCGGGACCATCGCCCGGACCCACATAGGCGTTGCAGTAGGGGCAGAACGAGGCGCCGTCCTCGATAGTCTTAAGGCAATGCGGGCAGATCACGGCATCCTCTTTTCGAAGCAATTCAAACAATCGAGGTTAGAGCATAACATCGCCACGGCCCCACAGGAACAAGGCACCAATTCAACATCGCCAGGGCGCGTAGCTACTTCTTCTTTTTGCTTGGCATCGAGACTTTGATGCCTTGGGCGGACTTGGTCACACGAGAGCGCTTAGCTCCGGTACTCTTCTTTTTCTTGGGCTGGGCCTGGGCCACGCCCTCGAGTGCGCGGGCCTCGCGAGCGGTGCGATCTTCGCGTCGCTGCGCCATGTCGGCGGCAACGCGCTTGGCAAAACGCTCGGCCGTCGAGCCCGTCGAGCTCACCTTGCCGCCACCGCGACCCAGGTGGACGCGCACACCGCGGCCAAAACCAGTTGCGGCATGACGACGACGCGGCTTGAGCGAATCCATCATCGTGGCGAGCTTAAAGAACACCGAGCAGGTAAAGACCACGATGACAGCCAAGATAACCATCTGGCCCATCGACAGGTTGGCAATAGACAGCAGCTCCGGGAATCCGATAACGCCCACTAGGATGCCGGCGACGACAAACACAAAGAGCACCACACGTAAGGGCGTGAGAGGCTGCGAGATGCGCCAAATCAGGCTGACGCTCGCCGCGCACGACGTAAGCAGGCACATCGTAGACAGCGTGAGCTGGCTAAAGCCAAACACGCGCGCCACAAAGATATCGAGCGCCGCAGCCAAAATGACCGCAATCGACGCCGGCAGTGCGCGCTTGAGTACGTTGGTCAAAAACGCACCCTTCACGCGAGCATTGTTGGGCTCCAGGCCCAACACAAAGCCCGGCGCGCCGATGCAGAAGAAGTTGATGAGCGTCATCTGGATGGGCTCGAAGGGGTACGGCGGCAGCGCGATACACAGCGCCGCCAGGCCCATCGAGAACAGCGTCTTGGTCAGGAACAGCGAGGCCGAACGCTGTAGGTTGTTGATGGAGCGACGGCCCTCGGCCACCACGGCGGGCATCGAGGCAAAGTCGTTGTCGACGAGTACGATCTCGGCCACGTTGCGCGCGGCATCGGAGCCGGCCGCCATGGCCACGGAGCAGTCGGCCTCCTTGAGCGCCAGCACGTCGTTGACGCCGTCGCCCGTCATGGCCACGGTATGCTCGCGGCGCTTGAGCGCCTGCACGAGCTCGCGCTTCTGCTGCGGGGTCACACGACCAAAGACATGGTAGCGGTCCACCGCGGCATCGAGCTTGGCCGGCGTATCGAGCGTCGTGGCGTCCACATAAGCGTCCGCCCCCGGCACGCCCACCACACGCGCGATCGACGACACCGTACGCGGGTCGTCGCCACTGATCACGTTGAGGGTCACGCCCTGCTCGTTAAAGTAGCCGATGGTCTCGGCCGCCGAGGTACGAATCTCGTCGCGGATGGTCACAAAGCCCACGGGCTCAGCCTCGCCCACCATATCGCCATCGGGCGTAAAGCCGTCCACGCGAGCCACCACAAGCACGCGGCAGGTGTCGGCAAGCTCGGCCACACGGTTCTCGACCTGCGCAAACGCACGATCAGAGAGCACAAACTGCGCTGCGCCCATCACATAGGAGCCCTGCGCAAACGAGGCACCGCTCCACTTTTTGGACGACGAGAACGGAATGACCGCCAGCGGCTCAGACGCCTCGACCGGGCGGTCGGCGTAGTAGTTGAGCAGCGCCTGACAGGTCTCATTGGCATCGGCCGAAGTCGCACGCGCGACGTTAGCCAGCGCAAAATCGAGCACCGTGGTATCGACGGGAACAGCCGCCTCGTCCGAGCCGGCGCCTAGGCTCACACCCTCAACCGGCAGCGGATACGTGCCCTCGACCTCCATGCGGCCCGACGTGATGGTGCCCGTCTTGTCCAGGCACAGCACGTCGACGCGAGCGAGCGTCTCGATGCAGTAGAGCTGCTGCGCCAACACCTTGCGGCGGGCCAGGCGCACCGTGGCGATGGCGAGCACTGACGAGGTCAGCAGCACCAGGCCTTGCGGGATCATGCCCAGCAGGGCGCCCACCGTGGACAGCAGCGCCGACGAAGGCACATGACCAGCAAACAGCTCGGAGAAGCACCACGAAAGCGCGCTATCGCCCGGGGTTCCCGCGGCATCCCACAGCCCACTCACACTCGAGGCAAACAACGCCAAACCGAGCGGGATCATGATGATGCTCGCAAAGCGCACGATGGCGTTAAGCGCGTTCATGATCTCGGAATTGACCTTTTTGACGTATTTGGCCTCGTTATTAATTTTGGCCACGTAGTTGTCGGCGCCGACATGGATCACGCGGGCGCGCAGCAGGCCCGAGTCGATAAAGCTGCCGCTCATGAGCTCGGAACCGGGCTGTTTCTTAATAAGGTCGCTCTCGCCCGTCAGCAGGCTCTCGTTCACGAGTGCCTCGCCCGAAACCACCACGGCGTCAGCGGGAATCTGGTCGCCGCGCCCCAGGCGGATGATGTCGTCGAGCACGATCTGGTCCAGGTCGAGCTCCACCTCGGCGCCGTCGCGCACCGCGATGGCCTTCTTAGAGGTCAGCAGCGTGAGCTTATCGACCATCTTCTTGGAACGCATGGATTGAATGACGCCAATAGCGGTATTGAGGAACACCACGAACAGGAACGTCAGATTCTTAAACGAACCGGTCAGAATGACCAGGAACGCCAAGATCACGTTGATCAAATTGAACAACGTGCAGAGGTTCTCGATGATGAGCTCTTTGACCGACTTGGTCTTGAGCTCCATGTTGCGGTTAATCTTACCGGCGGCGATGCGCTCCTCGACCTCGGCGGTCGAAAGTCCGCGCTCGATATCCGTTGCTGTCATACCACGTCCCATCACGTCGCGTCGGTATAAGAAAAACCGCCCGGACCATGCGAGGTTCGGACGGTCTTACGTTCGATGGTGCCCCATGTTGGATTCGAACCAACGGCCTTCTGCTCCGGAGGCAGACGCTCTAATCCCCTGAGCTAATAGGGCCAACGATTAGCATTATACCCAAGTGCGCCACGGGCTATCAAAATAAAAGAAAAAGCTTTGCAATTCCGAGGAAGACGCGGTGCAACGACCCACTTTAGAAGGCAAAAGCGAGTCAGATAGTATAAACTCTCATGCACCATATATACACGGCTCGCGATGCGGGCCGTTTTTGCAAGGGTTATCCATCGAGGTGAGAGGCACACCATGATTGCAATTCTAAAGCAAAGCGCCAGCGACGAGGCCGTCGGCCATATCGTCAGCTGGATTGAGAAAAAAGGCCTGAAGACCGATGTCTCGCGCGGCGAGAACGAGACCATCATCGGCCTGGTGGGCGATACGACCAAGATCGACCCGTTCCTGCTCGAGTCCATGGATGTCGTCGAGCGCGTGCAGCGCGTCTCCGAGCCTTTTAAGCGTGCCAACCGCAAGTTCCACCCCGAGGACTCCGTCATCGACTGTGGCCACGGCGTCAAGATCGGCGGCGACCAGTTCCAAGTCATCGCCGGCCCCTGCTCCGTCGAGGGCGAGAACCTCATTCGCATCGCACGCCGCGTAAAGGCCGCCGGCGCCACGATGCTGCGCGGCGGTGCCTACAAGCCCCGCACCTCCCCCTACGCCTACCAAGGCATGGGCCCCGCCGGCCTCGACCTGCTGTGCGAGGCGTCTGCCGAGCTCGACATGCCGATCGTCACCGAGATCATGGACCCACGCGACGTGCAGGTCTTCTTGGACAAGAAGATTGACGTCATGCAGATCGGCGCCCGCAACGCCCAGAACTTCCCCCTGCTCAAGGAGGTCGGCAAGACCAAGACCCCGATCCTGCTCAAGCGCGGCATGTCCGGCACGATCGATGAGCTGCTTATGGCCGCCGAGTACATCATGAGCGAGGGCAACGACAACGTCATCCTGTGCGAGCGCGGCATCCGCACCTTCGAGACCCGCACCCGTAACACCTTCGACCTCAACGCCGTGCCGGTGCTGCACCACCTGTCACACCTGCCTGTCGTTGCCGACCCCAGCCACGCCACCGGCTACACCCGCTACGTCGAGCCCATGGCGCTCGCTGCGACCGCCTGCGGTGCCAACGGCCTGGAGATCGAGGTCCACGACGAGCCGAGCCGCGCCTGGTCCGACGGCGCCCAGGCCCTCACCCCCGATCAATTCGACGACACCATGCGCCGCATCCGCGCCATCCGCGAGGTTGTCTGCCAAGAGACCATGGAGTAAACCATGGGTACGGTGAGAAACGCGCGCGTTAACCAGGGCGGCCCCAAGTGCGCTGGCATCGTCGGCCTTGGCCTCATCGGCGGCAGTTTTGCCCGCGGCTATGCGCAGGCGGGCGTCCGCGTGCTGGCCTGGGACCCCGATGACGATGTCATGACGGCCGCCAGCATGGGCACTGTCGCCGGAGAGCTCAACGACAAGACACTCGGCGAATGCGACATCATCGTCCTTGCCTGCTATCCCGAGGCATGCATCGAGTGGCTCGAGGCGCATGCCCAGGCACTCGCCGACGCCACCGATACCGAGGCCATCATGGGTCCCGTGGTGATCGACACCGTGGGCGTCAAGGGCATTGTGTGCGAGCGCGCCTTTGAGCTTGCCCGCGAGCACGGCTTTTACTTTGTGGGCGCGCACCCCATGTCGGGCACGCAGTACTCGGGCTATGCGCACTCCCGCGCCGACCTGTTCCAGGGCGCCCCGCTCGTGCTCATTCCGCCCGCGGTAGACGATGCCCTTAAGCTGGAGCTTTTGGGCCAGGTGCGCGAGATGGTGCGCCCCTTGGGCTTTGGCAAGTTCAGCGTGACCAGCGCCGCCGAGCACGACCGCGTCATCGCCTTCACGAGTCAGCTTGCGCACGTGGTGTCCAACGCCTACGTCAAAAGCCCGACCGCCCAGGTCCACCACGGCTTTTCGGCCGGTAGCTACCGCGATCTCACCCGCGTGGCGCACCTCAACCCGCAAATGTGGTCCGAGCTCATGATCGACGACGCCGACGCGCTCGCCTTCGAAATCGACCACCTGATCGAGTCGCTTGGCGCCTACAGCCGTGCGCTCAAGGACCGCGACCAGCGCTATCTGGAGAATCTCCTTGCCGAGGGCGACCGCATTAAGCGCGCGCTCGACGACGAGGCCTCCCACTAGACCACCTATCACGCCAGGTCGAAAGGACCGAAGCTTATGGCGATTACCATCGATATCGACACTGCACGCCCCTACCAGGTGCATGTTGGCACGTTTTTGCTGGAGCAGGCGGGACCGCTCGTGCGCGCCACTGCCGGCGGCGCCAAGGCAGTCATCGTGACGGACACCAACGTGGGCCCGCTCTACCAGATGCCCGTTAAGCAGAGCCTGGAGGCATCAGGCTACGAGGTGAGCATCTGCACCTTCGAGGCCGGCGAGGCCCATAAGCGCGCCGAAACCTATGTTGCCATTTTGGAGTTTGTGGCCGAGCACGAGCTTTCGCGCTCCGACGTGATCGTGGCACTCGGCGGCGGCGTCGTGGGCGACGTGGCGGGCTTTGTGGCCGCCACCTACATGCGCGGCTGCAAGTTTGTGCAGATCCCGACGAGCCTGCTCGCCATGGTGGATTCGTCGGTGGGCGGCAAGACGGCCATCGACCTGGCTGCTGGCAAGAACTTGGCCGGCGCCTTTTGGCAGCCGAGCGTGGTTATCGCCGACGTGGGGTGCCTGGCCACCCTCACGCCCGAGCAGTTCGCCGACGGCTGCGGCGAGGTTGTGAAACACGCCGTGATCGCCGACCCGGAGCTTTTCGCCGAGCTGGAGAAGACCCCGCTCACGCTGGAGCTGCTCAACCACGATGTGGCCCGCGCAGCGCTCATCATCGCCCGCAATATCGACATCAAGCGCGCCGTGGTCGTCGCCGACGAGCGCGAAACCAACCAACGCAAGCTCCTCAACTTTGGACACAGCGCCGGACACGCCGTCGAGGCCTGCGAGCACTTTGAGCTTGGACACGGCAACTGCGTGTCGATCGGCATGGGCATCATCACGCGCGCCGCGGCCCTGCACGGCGTCTGCGATGCTGCACTGCCCGGCCGTATTGAGGAGCTCTGCGCCCGCCACGGCCTCAAGACCCGCTGCGACCTCAATGCCGATGCCGTCTTTGCCGAGGCGCTCCACGACAAGAAGCGCGCGGGCGACACCATCGACCTGGTGATTCCGCACGGCATTGGCCGCTGCAGCATCGACCGCACGCCGCTTTCCACTTTCCACGAACTCATTGCCGAGGGCCTCGGCCAGAAGGGAGACGCATCCGCATGCTAGCCCGCATCACCCCGTCCCCACTTAAGGGTACCGTTCCCGCCATCGCGTCCAAGTCGATGGCGCACCGCCTGATCATCTGCGCTGCGCTTGCCAACGGCGAGACACACGTCACCTGTAACACCACCTGCGCCGACATCGAGGCCACGGTGCGTTGCCTTACGGCGCTGGGCGCCCGCATCGAGACCGTTGAGGACGGCTTCCAGGTCCATCCCACTATGAAGAGTATTGAGTTCGGCTTGCTCAAGGCACTTGCGGGCGGCACGCTCGACTGCGGAGAGAGCGGCTCCACGCTCCGCTTTATGCTGCCCGTCGCCTGCGCGCTGGGGGCAGAGGCAACCTTTGTGGGCCAGGGCCGTCTGGGCGCCCGCCCGCTCTCCCCGCTCTCCGATGAGATCATTGCCGCCGGCTGCGACCTGCAGGGCCTGGGCGGTTTTCCGCTCAAGACGAGCGGACGCATGCGCCCGGGCACCTTTGTGCTGCCGGGCAACGTAAGCTCGCAGTACATCTCGGGCCTGCTGCTGGCAGCCCCGTTGCTCGCCCAGCCCTCCTGCGTGCAGGTGACCGGCCTCATTGAGAGCCGCCCCTACATCAACCTGACGATCCAGGCCATGAAAGCCTTTGGCGTCGAAGTCAACGTCGAGCGTATTCCGTCCAAGGACAGCCAGCCCGAGGTCACGAACTTCCGCGTAAACAGCGGCTCGTACCGCACGCCCGGCAGCGTAGCCGTCGAGGGCGACTGGTCCAACGCCGCCTTTTGGCTGTGTGCCGGCGCTATCGGCACCGACCCCATCACCGTCGAGGGCGTGTCCCTGAGCTCCGCACAGGGCGACCGCAACGTGCTTGCCGCGCTTTCGCGCTTTGGCGCCCGCATCGTGCGCTCCACCAACGCCGCCACCGTGCAGTCCGACAAGCTCGCCGGCTTTGAGATGAGCGCCCACGACATTCCCGACCTCGTGCCCGTTATCTCGGCCGTGGCCTCACTGGCACAGGGCCGCACGTTCATCCGTGACTGTGCGCGCCTGCGCATCAAGGAATCTGACCGTCTGGTCACCACCACCCGCGAGCTCACCGCGCTGGGCGCGCAGGTGCGTATTGCCGGCGACGACCTCATCATCAAGGGCGTCGATGCCTTCACCGGCGGTGAGGTCGATTCGCACAACGACCACCGCATCGCCATGATGGCCGCCATCGCCGCGAGCCGCGCCACCGGCGAGGTCGTGATCCACGGCGCCGAGGCCGTCAACAAGTCCTATCCCGATTTCTTCGACCACTACCGCCTGCTGGGCGGCAAGGTCACACTCGAGGAGGAATAGCATGGCCTCGACCTTTGGCAACGTCTTGCACTTAAGCATCTTCGGTCAATCGCACTCCCCCGCTATCGGCTGCTCGCTCGATGGCATCCCGGCGGGCATCGCCGTGGACCAGGAGAAGCTGCAGGCCTTCCTCGACCGTCGCGCCCCCGGACGCGACGAGACCGCGACCAAACGACGCGAGGCTGACGCAGCCCACATCATCGCCGGTGTTGTCGATGGACATACCACCGGCGCGCCCATCGCCGCGATTATCGAGAACACCAACACGCGCTCCAAGGATTACTCCGAGCTGCGCCGCAAGCCCCGTCCGGGACATGCCGATTACCCGGCGCGTGTGAAGTATCACAACATGCACGATGTCGCTGGTGGCGGGCATTTCTCCGGCCGCCTAACGGCACCCTTATGCATCGCCGGCGGCATTGCGCTGCAGGCACTCGAGGCCCGCGGCATTGAGGTCATGGCGCACGTCGCGCAGATCGGCGGCATCTCCGACCTGCCGATGGACGATATGGTCTATCGCGAGACCGACCGCAAGGCAATTCTTACGAACGACCTGCCCTGCATTGACGCCGCCGCTGCCGGTCGCATGCGCGAGGAGATTCTGGCCGCGCGCGATGAACTCGACAGCATCGGTGGCATCGTGGAGTGCGGCATCTACGGACTGCCTACGGGCATGGGAGACCCCATGTTCGACGGCATCGAGAACCGCATCGCGCAAATCGCGTTTGGCATTCCCGCCGTAAAGGGCGTGGAGTTTGGCATGGGCTTTGCCGTGGCCGCCATGCGCGGCAGCGAGAACAACGATCCGTATCGCATCGATGCCGAGACCGGCGAGATCAAGGTCGAGTCCAATAACGCCGGCGGCATCCTGGGCGGTATTTCGACCGGCGCGCCCGTCATGTGGCGCATGGCCGTAAAGCCGACGCCCTCAATTGGCCGCGAGCAGCAGACCGTAGACATGGACGCCATGGAAAATGCCGAGCTCTCGGTCCACGGCCGTCACGATCCCTGCATCGTCCCGCGCGCCGTACCCGTAGCCGAGGCAGCCGCCGCCCTCGCCATCTGGGACGCTCTCCTCGAGGACGCCGCCCAGCTCTAACCCGACTCACCTGGGTTGCCTGTCAACTCAGCCGTAACGTGAAAGGGGCCTCCATGGACCTTGCCGATATTCGCCAGGCCATCGATGGCATCGACGCCACGCTCCTCAACAGCTTTGTCGAGCGCATGGACATTGCCACCGAGGTCGCCAAGTCAAAAATCGAGATGGGCAAGGCCGTCTTCGACCCCGCCCGCGAGCGCTCCAAACTCAACAACCTCGCCGGCCGCGCACCCGAGCGCTACGAGGCCCAGACCATCGCCCTGTTCCGTCTCCTCATGAACATGAGCAAGGCCGAGCAGCAGCGCTACATCAACGAGCTCAAGGGCATCACCGTCTCGCAAAAGGCCCACGCCACGGCTGCAGCGTCCGACACGCCCTTCCCTCAAACGGCCACCGTCGCCTGCCAGGGCGTGGAAGGTGCCTATAGCCAGATAGCCGCGTGCAAGCTCTTCGACGTACCCGACATCGCGTTCTTCGAGACCTTCGAAGGCGTCATGCGCGCCGTGCGCGACGGGTTCTGCGAGTTTGGCGTGCTGCCCATCGAGAACTCCACCGCCGGCTCGGTCAACGCCGTCTACGACCTGCTCGCCCAGTTCGACTTCCACATCGTGCGCTCGCTTCGCCTCAAGATCGACCACAACTTGCTCGTCAAGCCCGGCACCAAGCTCGCCGACGTGCGCGAGGTCTACAGCCACGGCCAAGCCATTGCCCAGTGCGCCGGCTTTATCGAGAACCACGGCCTGCGCGCCACCAAGTACCCCAACACGGCCATGTCGGCTGAGATGGTCGCCAACTCCGAACGCACCGATGTTGCCGCCATCGCATCGCGCAGCTGTGCCACGCTGTATGGCCTCGAGGTGTTGGAGCCCAATATCCAAGACTCGGACAACAACTACACGCGCTTTGTCGTCATCATCCGCGAGCCGCGCGTCTACCCCGGCGCTAATCGCACCTCGCTCATGATCACCACGGCCAACGAGCCGGGCGCCCTCTATCGCGTGCTCGAGCGCTTCTACGCACTCAACATCAACCTCATCAAGCTCGAGAGCCGCCCCATCCCCGGCCGCGACTTTGAGTTTATGTTCTACTTTGATCTGGACTGCCCCTTTGGCAGCAAGGCCCTCGACGACCTGCTCGATTCCATCGACGACGTGTGCGAAAGCTTCACCTACTTTGGCAGCTACACGGAGGTGCTCTAGATGACCGATACCGCCGCAACCCGCCCCTACGGAGTGCTGGGCCGCGTGTTGGGCCACAGCTACACCCCAACCATCTACAAAGAGCTCGCTGGGCTCGATTACGTGCGATTTGAGCGCGAGCCCGAGGACCTCGCGGCCTTTATGACGGGCGACGAGTGGGAGGGCACCAACGTGACCATCCCCTACAAGCGCGCCGTCATGGAGTACCTGGACGAGCTGAGCCCGCTCGCCGAGCGCATGGGCAACGTCAACACCATCACGCGCCTGCCCGACGGCCGCCTGCGCGGCGATAACACCGACTACTTCGGTTTTCAGTGCCTGGTCGAGGAGCTGGGCGTAGAGGTTGCCAGTAAGAAGGCCCTCGTGCTCGGCGCCACCGGCGGTGCCGGCACTACGGCCAGCATGGTACTCGACGACCTGGGCGCCATCGTCGTACCCGTGGGTCGCACAAGCGAGGTCAATTACGACAACATCGCGCAGCAATCCGATGCCGCGCTGCTCGTCAACTGCACGCCTGCCGGCATGTTCCCCCACTGCCCCGACGCCCCCTGCACGCTCGAAGGACTCGATGCGCTCGAAGGCGTCATCGACATTGTCTACAACCCCGCCCGCACGGGTCTGATGTTCGAGGCCGAGCGCCGCGGCATCCCCTACATCGGCGGACTGCTGATGCTCGTGGCCCAAGCGGCACAGGCCGTCGAGCGCTATACCGGCCAGGTCACCCCGCGCGAGCGCATCCTGGACATAACGGAGCGCTTGTCACGCCGCGAACAGAACATCGCGCTGATCGGCATGCCGGGCTCGGGCAAGACCCGCGTGGGTGAGCAGATTGCCCTGCTCACGGGTCGCGAGCACATCGACCTGGACCGCGCCCTCGAGGAACGCCTCGACATGCCCTGCGCCGACTTTATCGTCGAGCGCGGCGAGGCCGCCTTCCGCGAGCAGGAGACAGCGGAGCTGGCCGACATTTCCAAGCGCAGCGGCCTGGTGCTTTCCACCGGCGGCGGCGTGGTCACGCGCGACGAAAACTATCCGCTGCTGCACCAAAACAGCCAGATCGTGATGCTCAACCGCAAGCTCGACGAACTCGCCCACAAGGGACGCCCTATCACCGCCCGTGATGGCATCGATAAACTTGCCGAGCAGCGCATGCCGCGCTACCGCGCCTGGGCCGACTACATCATCGACTCACGCGACTGCGCCGCCAACACCGCCCAAGCCCTCCTCGACACCCTCCCACCCGCCCTCTAACCAAAACCACCACAAAGGGGACAGGCACCTTTGTGGTGGTTTCTCGACTGCAAAGGAAGCAACCATGAAAGCACTCGTCATCAACGGCCCCAACCTCAACATGCTCGGCATTCGCGAGCCGGGCATCTATGGCAGCGACAACTACGACCGCTTAGTGCAGATCTGCCAGGAAGCGGGCGCCGCACAGGGCTTCGACGAGGTCGAGGTCTTCCAGTCCAACCACGAGGGCAACATCGTCGACAAGATCCAGGAGGCCTACGGCAAGGTCGACGGCATCGTCATCAACCCGGCTGCCTACACGCATACGAGCGTGGCGATCCTCGACGCCCTCAAGGCCGTTGCCATCCCTGCCGTCGAGGTGCACATCAGCGCCGTAGAGACGCGCGAAGACTTCCGCCAGGTGAGCTACGCCCGCCTAGCCTGCTTCGCCACCATCACCGGCGAGGGCCTGCAAGGCTACGCCCACGCGCTGGAGCTGCTGAGGGAACGTCTCGAAAAGTAGCCTCGCGAGCAAATCCATCAACGCGATTCACACGCTAATAATGCCAGTGCCGCCAGCAGCAACCTCGCTACTGGCGGCACTTTATTACTGGCATATAATCATTGCAGTCACACAACGTCTGGAGACGCGCATGTTAAGCATCCATCTGGGGGATTACCCCGGTTCCATCTACGATACCGAAACCTATTTTAGGAACTCATACTTGGACTCATGGTTCGAAGACCCTATGGCCGCACAGATTATTAAAAGCGTGGACGGATCAGAGCTCATCGGTCCCCACAACATCGTAAGCAAACAGCTGGGCTCGATCACCCCACTCGAACTGTCCGGCGGCGTTAAGACGCTGCTGCTGGTGCGCAATCTCCCAAATATGGTGTTCAACGCATCCACCTGCGGAGACAACTGTGCCCGCTGGCTACTCAAGATCGGCAAAGAGCAGGATGTGATGGTGACCTTATACCACATCATGAAATTCCCCTGGAAGAGCTTTGAAATCCGCGTTGAAAACGATGGCCGCATCGTCAGAAACATGCAGGAGTTTGTCGGCGCCACGAATGACTTTTTGGATGTTGATGAGTAATGAAGGGAACGCATACCGTTGTCGTAGAGCGTGCAAAGGTCAAATACACACTCACGTTTAAGCGCAATATTTCCTTTATACGCGGCAACAGCGGCACGGGTAAAACGACGCTCATCTCGATGATTCGCGACTACAACGACCGAGGACCGGAAAGCGGCGTTGCACTCAGTTGCGACGTGCCTTGCGAAACGCTTTCCGGCAGACGCTGGGAGCGCGAGCTATCGATCATCGAAGATTCAATCGTCTTTCTAGATGAGGGTAACGAGTTTATCTACTCAAAGGACTTCGCCAAAGCCGTCAACGGCTCGTCCAACTATTTTGTTCTGATATCTCGTCGCGATGCCAACGAGCTCCCCTACAGCGTTGATGAGATCCTGAAGCTAGTCAACACGACAAGTAAAACAATCAATGGCCGCAAGAGCGACAGGCGCTTCTACTCGGTGACCAAGCCGCTATATGACCACACGGCAAGTATGCTGTATCAGGATCTAAATGTTGGATTCGAGGTACCCGACGCCGTAGTTGTCGAGGATAGCAAATCTGGCTATCAATTCTACGACGCTCTTTGCAACCGACTCGGGATCCCCTGCTATACCGCCACCGGCGTTGCGAATCTAAAACGTACGATTCACGAATGTCCCGAGCAAAACATCCTTGCTATTGGAGACGGAGCAGCATTTGGTCCCTACATCGAAAAGGTGCTCGGACAGCGCGTTTACAAGAACGTACGCTTGTTCCTCCCCGAATCATTCGAGTGGACACTCCTGCAATCTGGCCTCATTCCCAGTAACGATATCTTAAAAATCCTCGAGGATCCCTCAAGCTATATCGAAAGCCGCGACTACCTGAGCTGGGAGCGGTTCTTCACCGATGTGTTGATCAAATACTCGGCAGACACTCGCTACGCCTACAGAAAGGTAAAGCTCAATGAGCAGTACCTGAGGCCGCAGGCGATGAATGCAGTTGCAAACGTCTTGCCCGAGTGCCTGAAGGCAGACTAGATACAGCGGGGAGGGCCAAGTTGGTCCTCCCCGCTTTTGTTACGCCTTCTTGATCACGTACGCCAATCCAATATCGCAGGCACAGCGTACGATTGACGCGAAGAACCACGATGCTGGCAGCGTCATAAGCAGAGGCTTGCTCACGCTCGGCTCCAGCCCCCTTTGGCGCGCCGTATAACCAATCCACATCAGCAGCACAATAGCAGCTCACGCCACGGCTTCGGCCTAAACGTATACCCGGCAAGAACAAAGAACACCGGCATGTGAAAAAGCCCAGACCACCAAGCGGTCCGGGCTTAATAAACGATGGTGCTCCATGGCGGATTCGAACCGTCGACCTTGGGATTAGAAGTCCCCTGCTCTATCCAACTGAGCTAATGGAGCAAATAACCGCACGCCCAAGCAAGCGCAAGCCCGTCAGGCGCAAGTAATTATAACCTAGTTGAACTGCTCGCGGTACGCCTTGCAGACCTCATCGACCGGGCCGTCCATGCGAAGGTCACCCTTCTCAATCCAAACGGCACGCTGGCAGATGCGCTCAACCTGCTCCATGGAGTGCGAAACGAACAGAACCGTCACGTCACCGCTCTGGATAAAGTGCTGGATGCGGGCCTCGCACTTCTGCTGGAAGAACACATCACCGACGGACAGCGTCTCGTCAACGATCAGAATATCGGGCTCGGTAATCGTCGCGATTGCAAAGGCGATACGCGCCACCATGCCCGAGGAGAAGTTCTTAAGCGGCATATCGACAAAGTTCTGCAGCTCTGCGAATTCGATAATGCCGTCAAAGTTTGCGTCGATGAACTCCTTGGTATAGCCGAGCAGGGCGCCGTTCAGATAGATGTTCTCGCGGGCGGTCAGCTCGGGGTCAAAGCCAGCACCAAGCTCAATCAGCGGCGCGATGTTACCGTGCACCTTAACACTGCCCTCGCTTGGCTCAAGCACACCGGCGATGATCTTGAGCATCGTGGACTTACCGGAGCCATTGGTGCCCACCAGGCCCACGACCTCGCCACGATGAATATCAAACGAGATATGCTTGAGCGCCCTAAACTCCTCAAAGAACAACTCGTGCTTGGCAAGCTTGATGAAGTACTCCTTGAGGTTGGTCAGCGACTCGGACGCCATGTTAAAGATCATGGTGACGTCGTCGACCTCGACAGCCAGAGGCTGTTCGCTGTAATCAACAACAGATTCAGTCATCACAGCACTCCTTAGATGTAGAGGATGAACTTGCGCTCGGACTTATGGAACACGGTGTAGCCAATAACAAGCGCAAGGACCGCCCAAGCGACGCACATACCAAACGTCATAAGCGAGGGCGTGGTCTGGAACAGGAAGATATCACGCATAAACTGCAGGTAGTTGTACATGGGGTTCGCATAGACCAGAATGCGCACGAGATGCGGCATTTGCGCAATGAAGTCGGTCGTCCAGAAGATGGGCGTAATGTAAGTCCATGCCGTGATGACGACGCTCCACAGATGCATAACGTCGCGGAAGAAAACCGTGAGGGCGGATAGCATCATGCCCAGGCCCATGCAGAAGCACATGAGCAAAAGTAGGCAAACGGGCAGCAGAATGAGATGCCAAGATGGCATAACGTGGAACCACAGCATAACAATGGCAACGGCGACCAGAGAGAAGGCAAAGTTCACCAGCGAGAAGAGTACCTTCTGTACTGGGAAGACCCAGCGGTGCACTTTAACCTTCTTGAGCAGCGGAGCCGCACCCACGATCGACGTCAGCGCCTGATTCGTAGACTCAGACATAACGGCAAAGGTGACGTTACCCACGATCAAGTACAACGGGTACATCTCGGGCGTAATCGAGCCATTGCGGCCCTGGGCAAAAATCGTCGAGAACACGATGGCCATGACAATCATCATCAGCAGCGGGTTGAGCACCGACCACGCAACACCCAACACGCTGCGGCGATACTTGATCTTAAAATCCTTGGTAACCAGCTGACGAAGGATAAACGCGTCCTTCTCAAATTCGTTCTTAGCAAACGTCGCAGGCAGACTGCGAGTTTCTTGTTGCTTTGTCTGATCCGACACGGATGCAACTCCTTTACTCGTAATCGTTGACAAACGAACAGTATAGACCCGACGGTCATGCAAACGATTCGCGCAACAAAACTGGAGAACTAACCCACATCTTAGGATGCCAAGCCCAAACGGCTATACTTTCAAGGATTGAATGTTTAAGGAGCATTGAGTGAATTCTGAATCCATCGCCGTGATCATCCCCTGCTACAACGAAGCGCTCACGATCGGCAAAGTCATCGACGACTTTCACCGCGAGCTTCCGCAGGCGACGGTCTATGTCTATGACAACAACTCGTCGGACGATACTTCACGCATCGCCACCGAGCACGGCGCCACAGTCCGCTTTGAGCCCCGTCAGGGAAAGGGCAACGTGTGCCGCCAGATGTTTCGCGATATCGACGCCGATTGCTACCTGATGGTCGACGGAGACGACACCTACCCCGCCGAGGCGGCCAAGGCCCTCTGCGAGCCCATCCTTAACGGCACGGCCGACATGACCGTAGGCGATCGCCTTTCCAACGGCACCTACGCCGAGGAGAACAAGCGTGCCTTCCACGGCTTTGGCAATAATCTGGTCCGCGCCATGATCAAGTGGATCTATGGCTACAGCTTCGATGACGTCATGACAGGCTACCGCGCCATGAGCCGCCCGTTCGTTAAAACCTTCCCAGTGCTTTCCGAGGGCTTTCAGATCGAAACCGAGCTCTCGATCCACGCCGTCGACCACCGCTGGCGCATCAAAGATGTGCCCATCGAGTACCGCGACCGTCCCGAGGGTTCCGAGTCCAAACTCAACACCGTGAGCGACGGCATTAAAGTCGTTGCGATGATCGGCACGCTGTTCAAGGACTACCGCCCGCTGAAGTTCTTCAGCCTCGTTGCGCTTCTGTTCGCGGTATTCGGCCTCGCCCTGGGCATGCCCATCGTTGTCGAATATTTCCAGACCGGCCTCGTCCCGCGCTTCCCCACCTCTGTGCTCGCCGCCTCGTTTATGTTCCTGTGCGGCCTGAGCCTTGCGACCGGCTTCATCCTAGATTCTGTAGCAAAGGTCGAAAAAAAGCAGTGGGAGGTCAACGTGTACAGCAAATACGCCTACGACGACCAGCCCGGCCACCCTACTTCCATGCCAAGCGAGAGGTAGATCTTCCGCAAAATACTATTGGCACCACTGCGCAGATAGCCACCAACAAGAAAAGCCGCCGTTAAAGAACGGCGGCTTTTACTCTCGAAAAGTTAATAGCGGCTAGAGCGTCTTGATGTACTCCCCCAGCTCTTCCTCCCAGTCGGGCATGTGGAAGCCGGCAGCCTCGAGCTTGGACAGGTCGAGCGCGGAGTGGACCGGGCGCAGGGCGACGGGGCCCTCGGCGCTCGCGTAGTAGTCGGCGGTCGATACCGGCACGACCCTGTCCCCGTTGCCGTTGGCGGCCTCGAAGACGGCGCGGGCGATATCGGCCCAGGACTTGACGGTGCCGGAGCCGGTGCAGTCGTAGGTGCCGTAGGGGGCGTGCGTCCCCAGCACGTGGAAGATGGCCTCGGCCATGTCGCGCGTGAAGGTCAGGCGTCCCAGCTGGTCGTCCACGACCGTGACCTGCTCGAGCCCGTCCTCGGGGTCGGCGACGCGGTCGGACAGGCCCTTCATCGTCTTGACGAAGTTGCGGCCCTCGCCGATGACCCAGCTGGAGCGCATGATGTAGTGGCGGGGGCAGCCGGCCACGGCGATGTCGCCGGCGGCCTTGGTCTGGCCGTAGACGGACAGCGGGCTGAGGGGCTCGTCCTCGTCATGCACCTCGGCGGTGCCGTCGAAGACGTAGTCGCTGGACACGTGGACGAGGGTGATCCCGTGATCAGAGCATGTGCGGGCGAGGAGGGCGGGGCCGGTCGCGTTGGCCTTCCAGGCGGTCGCGCGGCCCTCGGCGGTCTCCGCCCTATCCAC
The DNA here is from genome assembly GCF_003438495.1 of Collinsella sp. TF05-9AC. Taxonomy (GTDB): domain Bacteria; phylum Actinomycetota; class Coriobacteriia; order Coriobacteriales; family Coriobacteriaceae; genus Collinsella. The sequence goes on along the minus strand of NZ_QSSH01000004.1, from coordinate 846 downwards.
GGCGGTGTAGGCGCCGCAGTTGATGACGGTGCCGTAGAGCGACCAGTCGTACTGCGAATAGGCCGCCGGGTCGGACATGTCGAAGGTGTCGATGTCGCAGAAGTCGAAGTCCTTCGCCACGCCGCGCTCCTCGGCGAGCGCGCGGACCGCGCGGCCCAGCTGGCCGTTGCAGCCGGTGACGAGCGTCCTCTTGGGCGCCATGGGGACGACGTCCTTGAGCATCGGGTGGTTGAGGTCGGCATCGGAGACGGTGGCCTCGTCGAGCGGGATGGGCCACTCGATGGCGAGCTCCGGGTCGGCGAGGTTCACGAAGGTGTAGGTCTTCTTCAGCTCCAGCGACCAGTGGGCGTCCACCAGGTAGGTGTAGGCGGTGCCGTCCTCCAGGGCCTGGAAGGAGTTGCCCACGCCGCGCGGGACGTAGATGGCCTTGCTGGGATCCAGAACGGTCGTGAACACCTTGCCGAAGGTCTCGCTTCCCTCGCGCAGGTCCACCCAGGCGCCGAAGACCGAGCCGCGGGCCACGGAGATGAACTTGTCCCAGGGCTCCGCGTGGATGCCGCGGGTGACGCCGCGGCTGTCGTTGTAGGAGATGTTGTTCTGGACGACGCGGAGGTCGGGAATGCCCAGGGCGCACATCTTGGCGCGCTGCCAGTTCTCCTTGAACCAGCCGCGCGAGTCGCCGTGGACGGCGAGGTCGACGACCTTGAGGCCCCCGATGCCGGTCTCCGCGACGGAGAGGTCCTTCTCGAATGCGATGTCTGCCATGTGGGAAAAGCTCCTATCGAAGAGGTTGTATAACCGGGGGCGCCCGCGCGGGGACGCAGGATCATCCCCATGCCCTGCATC
>NZ_QSSH01000039.1 GCF_003438495.1 Collinsella sp. TF05-9AC | reverse complement strand
AGCGGGTGGTTTAAAGCTGGCCGCTGCGCGGCCAGCAGACTAAAGTCTTGAATGAAAGGGCGCTGACCTTCTGGTCGCGCCCTTGAAATTGAACGGCAGATTGTCCAAATGCGGCCCGCGCAGCGTCGGCCGGTTACGGCGTTCGTAGAACGCCGTAACCTAAACGGCCTGTGCCAGCTTCTCGGCTCGCTCGGCGGCGGCGAGTGCCTCGATGACGGTGCCGAGCTGGTCGCCCAGAAGGACGCCGTTATAGGTGGAGTTGAAACCGATGCGGTGGTCGGTCACGCGGTCCTGAGGCTGGTTGTAGGTGCGGATCTTCTCAGAGCGGTTACCGTGGCCGATCTGGCTCTGGCGCTCGGCACCAAGCTCGGCCTGCTGTTTCTCGAGCTCCATCTCATACAGACGGGCGCGCAGCATCTGCATGCAGACCTCGCGGTTCTGGATCTGGGAACGCTGCTCCTGCGACTGCACCACGGTGTTGGTGGGCAGATGGGTGATGCGCACGGCGGAGTAGGTGGTGTTAACGCACTGACCGCCAGGACCGGAGGCGCAGTAGGTGTCGATGCGCAGGTCGGACTGGTTGATCTGGACGTCGATCTCCTCGGCCTCGGGAAGCACGGCGACGGTTGCCGTGGAGGTCTGGATGCGACCCTGGGACTCGGTCTTGGGAACGCGCTGGACGCGGTGCACGCCGGACTCGAACTTCATGACGGAGTAGACGCGGTCGCCCTCGACCTTGAACTCGATGGACTTAAAGCCGCCGGCCTCGCTGGGGCTGGAATCGAGCACGGTGGTCTTCCAGCCGCGCGACTCGCAGAAGCGCTGGTACATCTTGTAGAGGTCGCCGGCAAAGATGGCCGCCTCGTCGCCACCGGCGGCGGAGCGGATCTCGACGATGGTGTTCTTGTCGTCGTTGGGATCGCTCGGGATGAGCATGTACTTGATGTCTTCCTCGAGCTGGGGAAGCTTCTCCTCGTTCTCGGAGATGTCCATCTGGAGCATCTCCTTCTCGTCCGCATCGGTGGTGTCGCGGAGCATCTCCTTGGCGGCCTCGATGTCATCGAGCGCGCCGATGTACTCGCGCGAGGCGGCGATGAGGTCGGACTGGTGCGCGTACTCCTTGTTGAGGCGCGTGAACTCCTTGATGTCGGAGGCGACGGCCGGGTCGGAGAGCTTCTTCTCGAGCTCCTCGTAGGCCTTGATGATCTTTTCGAGCTTGTCGCGCATGGCGGAACTCCTTTATATGCGTGAAGGTGAAAATCGGCAGAATTGATGGGGCGCGCGGCGCCGCTGCGGGGGTAAGCCCGGCTAGAACATGTCGATCTTCAGATACATGCGCATCCCTTCGCGTATGGGGTACATAGTTGTGGTCTAACCCATACATGATAGCGTGCGCAGGCAAACCTGCATATAACCCGCACGGAATGTGACAAAGGGTCAGTCCGCCAACGCAAGGCTCTACTTCAAGAACATGGCCATATATAACGGAAGCGTCACCTTTTTGCCGTCTCGGCCGACGTTACCGTCTATCAGCTTGTACCCAAGGTTCACGTCCTGCCGCTCAAGCATGTCGTTGAGCGATACCGTAGATCCGCGCGAGGCCTTCACCTCAATGGGCACAACGCTCGCGTCGGGCGAGTCGACGAGAAACTCTATCTCCCTATCGCCCTTCTGCGACCGCCAATAACGCAGAGCCACACCCCGCGCCGAAAGCATGCAGGCGACCAGGTTCTCGTAGAGGCCGCCCTTCATGGGACCCGCGAGCTTGTTGTTCACCACCGCTTCCAGCATTTCGAAACCGTACATGGCCATGAGCACGCCCGTATCGGCGGCATAGAGGCGAAACTTTGTCCCGTCTTCATAGGCGGCAAGAGGGAATTGGGCGGCGCTCACTGACTGGCACCGTCGCACCATACCTGCCCCCACGAGCCAATCCACGGACGAGCCAAATTTGCGCGCCGTTCCCCTGTTCTCGACCACGGAATATTGGAACTTCGTATTCTCCTTTGCAAGCTGGCGCGGCAACGATTCAAAGCACGCCCGCGCACGCACGCGCTCGAGGGCTTGCGCGTATCGAGCCACGTCGTCGAGATACGAGGCGAGCAGCCTGCTTTGCTCGTCGAAAGCAACGGCGAAGTTGTCCGTCCGCACAAAGGCGTCCACCACCGCAGGCATACCGCCGACCGCGAGGTACTCGCGCAGCATCTGCATCATCTTCTGATTCACCGCAACGGGCACGGGCATCAACGACTCATAGTATTCCCGCAAATTGGCGATATCGTCCTCCCCATACCCGCGTGCCCAAAGGTACTCCTCAAAATCGAGGGGGCCCATTTCGACCTCTCGCTCGTACCCAACGGGAATGGAGGCGAGCGCAGCCTCCTCCTTGAACCGAATGCCCAGAAGCGAGCCCGACGCAACGACATCGCACCTGCCGTCGAGAGCGAAATACTTAAGCGCAGCGCGAGCACGCGGGCACTCCTGAATCTCGTCGAGGAAAAGAAGCGTTCGTCCTGGAACAAAGCGCACGCCGGGCACGACGAGCGATATCTGCCGGTAGATCGAGTCGGCATCGATTGGGCCATCGAACACCCGCTTAAGGTCCGGGGACCCAATGAAGTCTATGGAGATGAAGCTTTCGTAGTCCTGCCGCCCGAACTCGGCGACGATGTACGACTTGCCAACCTGTCGCGCGCCCTTGATGAGAAGGCATTCGGCGCCCTTTTCCGCCCGCCACGAACGGAGGGTGTCGAGCATCTTTCGCTTCAGCACACTACGCACCATCCTTCACCTGCTGTTTGCAGTTTTTCAGGATGGATTTTACCAACTTTTGCAGCTTTTCCGGGTGTATTTGGCCTAGATTTGCAGCTTTTCCGGGTCCAGATAGCCGCTTCGTGCAGCTTTTCCGGACTTCTAGAGGGCGCGGCGCGCTTAGGAGCTGCAGAATCATAATCGCGTGCAAACGGCGGGCTAACATAGCCTTTCACCGAAAAGGGCGGGCGGCCGCGCCCTGCGACCACCCGCCCTCAATCAAAGCCCTTCTCGGCAGCCGCAGCTACCGGTTCCGGCGCCGCAGGATCACACCTGTGGCGATCAGCACCACTGCGCCGCCCGCGATGCCACCCAGGGCCATCGGCGACAAGCTGGTATCGCCCATGTTCGGCAGACCCGGCTTCTCCTCCTTCGACACCGGTGGGTTGGTGGGCGGCTCCGTCGGCGGGTTGACCGGCGGGGTGGTCGGCGGCGTGTACGTGTTCTTGAACACCGGCGCCACGTCACCGTCATAGGTTACCGTCGCCACCAGATGGCCCGCGCCGTCGTCCGTCACCGTCACCGTTACCTGGTGCTCGGCCGCGTCGTACGTCACGTTCTTCTGAGCGTCGTTCACCTCGGAGATGCTGTAGCCGTACGTTCCGGGCTTGTCGTACGAGATCGCCTTGAAGCCCACCGTGCCGTCCGCCGCGTTCTTGGCGGTCTGCAGCACCTTGCAGTCGGCATCCTTCAGCTGGAAGGAGAACTGCCCTTCCTTCAGGTCCTTGCCGCTCAGCACCTTGGAGGCCCCCAGCTTCACCTCAGTCGCGGCCGGCGCGTAGCTGTTGCTGAACGCCACCGCATCCGCAGCCTTGCCGCCCGTGCTGTAGGCAACCTGCGCCTCCAGCGCGTGCGTCTCCGCATTCTCCGTCACCGTCACCGTCGCGGTAAAGACCGTCGTGTCGTAGGTGACGCCGTTCGTCGCCGCGCCGACCTGCTCGGAGACGGTATAGACATACGTCCCCGCCTTGTCCAGCTGCAGCGGCGCAAAGTTGAACGTGCCGTCGACGCCGTTCTGCACCGTCTGGACCACGTTGCCGGCGGCGTCCTTCAGGTCGAAGGAAAACTCGCCCTCGGCCAGGTCGCGGCCGGTCAGGGCCTTCGTTCCGGTAATCGTCGCCGTCGTTGCCGTCGGCGTGTAGGTGTTGGTGAAGGTCAGATCCGCGGCCGTCTTGTTCGCCGTCGCGGTCAGCTGGCCGCTGCCGTCGTCGGTCACGCTCACCGTCACATCCAACACCGCATCGCTGTAAGTGATGGTGCCATCTTGGCCCGCAACCTCCTTCACCTGGTACGTATGCGAACCAGTCGCAGTGTACGAGATGGCCTTGAAGGTAAACGCGATACCCGCGTTCGTGGTCCGGTCAATCTCCTGCCCGGTGGCCGCGTCAATCAGCGCGAACGTGAACTCGCCATCGGCGGGCGTCCGCATGGTGGCCGAATCGGTATTCTCAAGCACCTTGATGCCGGAGATCTGGTAGGAGGTCGCGCCCGGCTGGTAGCTGTTCGCAAACGTCATGGTGTTGGGGGTGACGCCGTTCTCGGTGCCCTTGCTCGGCTTCGCCGTGGAGCTCTCTACCGCCAGCTTGCCGTCGTTGTTGTCCTTCACCACGTAGGTCAGGGTGTACGTCTTGCCGGTGTAGGTCACGCCCGGCACGCCCGGCGCGTCCCCCGTCGGCTGCACCTCGCGGACCGTGTAGGTAAAGGTGCCCGCATGGTCGAAGGTCAGCTTGTCGAAGGCAACCTTGCCGTGCGCATCGTTCTTCTGGGTCTGGATCACCGAGCCGTCAGACCCCACCAGCTCGAAGGCGAAGTCTCCCGCCTTTAGCTGATAGCTGCCGTCGTGCACGTCAACGCTCTTGGTGAGGGCGATCGCGCCGGAGTCCGTCGCCTGTGCCTCGTAGGTGTTGGTGAAGCTGGGCTTCGTGACATTCGTGCCGTCGTAGGCGACGCTCGCCTGCAGCGTGCCGGCATTGTCCGCAACCGTCACCACGGCATGGTGCACCGCGGCGTCGTAGGTCACGTAGGCCAGATCACCCTTCCGCTCCACGATGGTGTACTCGTGCGTGCCCGGCTTCGCGTAGGAGAAGGCGTCGAAGTTAACACTTCCGTCCGCGCCGTTGGTCGCGGTCCGGACGGGCTTGGCCCCGGCAAGCTGCTCAGCCGTCAGGTTGCCCTCGTACACATCGAAGGTGAACTCGCCGCACTTGGGGACGATCGGCGTGTTGTCGTCCTTCTTCACATAGCTCTTCTGCGCACCGAGGGCCAGGCCGGTCGCGGCCGGCTGGTAGGTGTTGGTGAAGGTATCCGAGCCGGATGCGCTCGTCACGATCGCCTTCGCATTCAGTGCTCCGTTCCCGCCGTCCGTGACCGTCACCGTATAGGTGAGGGGATGGCTGTCATAGACCATGCCCGGCTCCGCGCCCGGCTGCTCCACGATGGTGTAGGTGAAGTCCTTGCTCGCGGCGCCGTCCAAGTCGGAGAGCTGGAACTCGCGCGTGAAGCTGACCTTGCCGTTTGCATCGTTCTTCGCGGTGTCGAGCACGTTGCCGGCAGCGTCCTTCAGGTCGAAGGTGAACTCGCCGTCCGCGGGCTTCGTCGTGTGGTCGAAGCCGTCCGCAACCTTGATGGTCTTGGTCGCCGTCAGGGTTACGGAACCCTTTGCGTCGTAGGTGTTGTTGAAGGTGGGAGCCGTAGCGGCACCGTCATAGGTGACGGTCACCTTCGTCTTGTTGTTGTCGCCCTGGTTCTGCTCTACCTTGACGTGGACCTTGACTTCCTTGGCGTCGTAGGCCACGCCGTCGACGGTCTGGCCGGCTTTCTCCTCCTTGAGCGTGTAGTCGTACTCGCCCAGGTTCAGGTTCTTGACGGCCAGCTCGACCTTGCCGCCCCGGTCGTTGGTGCCCTTGGCGACCTCGTTGCCGGCCTGGTCGTACAGGCCGAAAGTGAACGCACCAGCCGTCAGGTCCTTGCCCTTGAGGATCTTCGTCGCCTCGATAGTGGCGTCGGCCGTCGGCTTCGAGTTGGTGAAGGTCGGCACGGCCTTCTCGCCGTCGTAGGTGGCGGCCGCGCTCAGCGTGCCGTTCTTGTTATCGGTGACGCTAACGTGCACTTTCACCGTCTTGCCATCGTAAACGATAGTCGGGTCGGTGCCTTCGACCTCCTTGATGGCGTAGTCGTGCTCACCAGCCTCGGTGTAATCAATGGCCGGGAAGGTGATGTCGCCATTGGCATCGTTCTTTTCTTCGGCGACAACCTTATCGCCCTCCTTCACCTGGAATGAGAACTGCTGGTTCTCAAGGGTGCCGCCCGTAAATTGCTTCTTCGCCGCCAGGGTCACGGAACCCTTCGCAGCATAGCTGTTGTTGAAGGTGGCGAGGTTCACCTTGCCGTTCTTGACCTCAAGCGTCTCGCGCTTGTCATCGCCGCTCTTCTCCACCGTCACGCCTGTGACAGTCAGCTTGGCGTTCTTATCCTCGACCCTCACCGTGACGGTATAGGTCGAGGCGTCCATCGTCCAGCCGGAGTTCTGCACGCCGTCCGCCGCCGCGTCGTCGTCGGCGTCGTGCGCCTCGGTGAGCGTGAACGTGTACGTACCGGCCTTGTTGAACTTCATGCCGGAGAAGTCGACCGTCTGGCCCTTGTCCTTGATGATCTTGCCACTCGTGGCCTTGGACTCGGCATGCTCATTGCCCGCCAGAGCATCCGAGACTTTGAGGTCATCATCATCGATCTGCTTCTGCGTCTCTTCCGTGGCGGTCAGCGTGAACGAGAACGCCTTCTCCGTGCTCTCAACACCGGAGACCTTCTTCGTTACCTGCGGGGTCAGTTCGTCGCTAGCTTCCGCCTTGTAGGTGTTTGTGAACACCAGCTTGTTGGCTTCGGCCAACGTGCCGTCGGGTTTTTGCTTCTCGATCTCACCGGTGATACTATCGCCTGCGCCGGTCAGATTCGTGGTACCCTGCTTGCGGCCGGTCAGCTTATAGCCCGCGGGCATCTTGTCTGCGCCGGTCAGCTCCTGCACCGCGTACTCGTCGCCCTCGCCAAGACCGTACACGCGAATCGTCTCGTCGGCCTTGATAGCATGGGTGTCGCCGTTCTTCAAATCGAACACGTCGCCGGCTTGCTTTCCGGCCCCAGCGTTCTTGAACACTGCAGCCTTGTAGGTCTTCCCCTCGGGCACGGTGAACTTGAAGGTGAACTCCGCGTCCTTATTGCCCGTCAGGCCATCGGGCAGGGCAACCTTCTTCGTCACCTCGAGGCTCGCCTCGCGTTCGTTCGCCACGCGCACGCAGGTGGCACCTGTAAACAGGGCGTTCAAATTCATGTCGTCCAGATTGGCACGGGCGCCCTTCGCATTAGTGTCACCAGGCGCGTCCTGCGTGATGCCCATACGTATCCAGCCCGTCTCGGTCTCCAAGCGATAAGGTTTGCCTTCCACGGTGGGCCCATACTGGTAGACACGTCCGTTGGCGCCGTACTTGAGGTGCACCTCATCCTCGCCGCCCTTGGCGTCATTGTTCCAGAAAAGGTTGTCGTTGCCGTCGAGCGTCCCGTCGGACGTCTGGCGCTGGCCCTTGATCCACGTGAGCGTGTTGTCGATGTCGCCCTCTGCGCCAAACTGGCCCAGGCTCTTCATGAGCGCGCCCGGGCCCACGAACGTCGAAACACCGTCATCGGCCGTACCAGCATCGGCATGGACGCCGTAATCGTCCACAATCACCTTGGTGAGCGTGTCGTTAAGCAGGAAGCCCTTGGGCGCCGAGACCTCCTTTAGGAAGTAGGTCCCCTTCACGAGCGGCCTGTTACCGTCGCTCGTATTCGGGAATATGCCCGCACCTTCGAGCGGAACCGGGTTGCCGACCAACCCCGTCGTCAGGGTGTCAAAGGGGGTCTGCTCGCCATTGAGCATGACCTTGCCGTTCGCGTCCATTTTCACCTGATCGGCCTTGTACAGGCCGAACTTCGCCCCGTCAACGGGCTTGCCCTCGGTATCGGTCTTCTGCACGAACAGGCGATTCTGGATGTTCGTGACGAGCAAGCGCGTGGCGAACTGCCGCTGAAAGTTCACATTGCCATCGGAAAGGTCATCGCTGAACACGTGAACCGTGTTTTCCGGCCCCGCCTTGGCAACGGAATTTTCCTTCGTGTAGTAGATACCCACCGCGTATTCGGCATCCTGAGCACGGTCCGCCTCTGGCAGCAGGTAGTAGTACTTGGAGATGTCGCCGGGCAGATCTGAAATCTCCACCTGATATTGGCCGCTTGTGTTGAGCGTGAAGACATGCGGCTCCGCCTTCGCCGCCTTGATGGCGCCGGCCACGCCCGGGGTGTCTGCGAGGGCGTACCCCTTCGTCGGGTCGCCCGACACGGCGTACCAGGCGTTCTGATTGGTAGCATCAGCGTTCTTGCTTTTATCGCGCTTGAGAACCACTGCGAACAGGGTGCCGTGCTCCATGTCAACGGGCTCGCCTGGCTGCGCCAAGTCATCGTTCGCCTTGTACACGGTCGACGGCGCGGTGATGGTCTCCTTCGCGCCGGCGAACGCACCCGTCTGCCACACGGCGCTGTCCGCGTCCATACCGCCGCGGTTAATGATGACGCCGCCCGCGGCGTCCTTGTCGCTCGTGGGCACGTACTCGAGCTGCATGCTGCCATCCGTCGCCGTGAGACTCGAGCGATATCCCTCGGGCACACGCGTCTCCTTCAGGAGGTAGTACTTGCTGCCGGAGTCCTCGTAGAGATCGTCGAAGTTGATGACGCCGTTGTCCACGTCGTTCGTGAGCGTTAGGTGGCCGGCCTCGTCCGTGGTGCCAGAGCCGAGGAGCTTGCCCTCGGTCTTGAAGTCTTTGTCGGTCTTATAGAGCTTGAACTCGGCGCCCTGTACGAACTTGCCGTCCTGGTCGAACTTGATGATGTCGGACTCGGGCACCGTCACGAGGTTGAACTTGAGCTCCATGTTGGAGTAGAGGGCGCCGCGCTCCAGGTAGAAGAACTTGAGGGTGTGGTTGGTGCTGTCTTTGAAGGTGTTGCCGGCAAAGCCCGAAGTAGTGTCCTTATTTGCCGCCCGGTACTTGCTCAGCAGCGTGCCGTCGTTATTGCCGTTCACCTTAATGTCGCCCGTTTGAAAGTCGATGCTCAGACTCGCCCGGTCGTGAATACCGCCGATATCACCCACGAGGACATCGTCGATGAACACCCAGACGTCATCATCGCCGGCGAACTCGAAGGTCATGGGCTTGCCATCGTTCGTCAGGCCGCCGTTGGGCTGCACGAATCGCGTGGACATTGAGAGGCCGAAGTGGTGGTTGACGGGCTTGCCGCCGTTGTAGCTCGAATTACCGGTGTTGTCTGCCGTGATGCCGTTTTGGACGAGCCAGCCGTTTTCCTCATTGAACACCTCGTCTGCCGCGTCGAACGGGAAGAACTGACCCTGGTGGGACGAATTGCCAATGCCCCCGGTGTCATAGATGTCGAAGGCATTCTTGTCAGCGTTGTAGGCTGCGTAGTTTTCGGAGCTGTCATAGACGTAGTAGCCGCCCTGAACCTTGAGGAGGCCCGTCACGCCAAAATGGGACGTCTTGCCGGTCTGGGCAGAGGAATCGAACAGGTAGTCGAGGGACTCGTCGCCCAAGGCTTCGGAAAGCTTCGGGTAGCCGTCTGAAAGCGTGTTGTTGACGATGCCGGGCCGCGGGCTCGTGCCGCCCGTCCATTGGTTGAGCGGCCTATCACCCTTGCCGTCGTTAAACTGGAACTTGTGGCCTGCGTTGACGCCGCCGCTGCCGGAAACCGACAGACGGTCATCGGGATTCACCCAGTAATCAAACAGGTTGATTGTTGTCCCCGAAGGCGAAATCGTCGGAACCGTGTGGTCCGAAATTGCCGCCTCGGCACGAAGCGGCAGGAAGAAACTCGCCGTCAGCGCGATGGCGAGGGCCAGAACAATCGCATATGGCGAGACCGGGCGCAGCCCGCGACGACGGCCATAAGACATGACGGACCACCGCTCGCGCGGCCGGTGTTCACTAGGAAATTCCCTGCTTAGACACCCCCCCGGTAGCAATATTCACGAGTCGAGACGTCGTCTCTCTGAGCTCCTGCATAATTTCCTCCCCAGTCACACGGCGACCTGCCCGGGCGCTCCCCGGGGGCCGAGGCAGTCTGGCACATGCCCGCAGTCGTTCAAGGAATACCAACCCCAGCATATGTCTCTTAAGATATCTTAGTCTTTTTCTATGACAGTTTTTGTCTCATTACCGATGAAATCGGCTCAGTCCCTTTGTCACATTCTAGAGCGTGCGGAGCAGGGCGATGAGGAAGCGGGTGCCTTGGAGGTAGGCGCGACGGGTGATGCGCTCGTTGGTGCCGTGGACGCCGCGGTCGCATTCGTCATCGTCGACCACAAAGGCGGAGAAGCGGATGCACTCGCGGCAAATGCGCTGGTAGTTGGCGGCATCGGTTGCGCCAATCACGGTCGAGGGCACGATGCTGATCGGCTCTTGGCCCACCGCAGACGATCCGTTTTCCTCCGTCCCCTTGGGATCACGGAAATAGCGGGCGGCGATGGCGCGAACGGCCGCGAGCCCCGGACCGCCCACGCGCGGGGACGGCGAGGGCTCGGAGCTGCCGGGGCCCAGCTCGACCTCGACTCGGCCAGCGAGCCCAGCGGTGGCAACGGCCTCGCGGCAGCAGGCCACGACATCGGCCACGCTCGTGCCCTCGAGCATGCGGAAGTTGATATTGGCCCACATATCCTGCGGCATTACGTTGGCACCGGTACTGCCGCCTTCGATTTGCGTGGGCGCGCAGGTGGTGGTTACAAGCGGGTACAGCTTTTTGCTGGCGAGGCAGTCGCGCACGATGGCATCCTTGCTGGCAGCAATCTCGTCTGCGGTATAAAGCCCCAGCTCGACGAGCTGCGCGGCAAGCAGGTCGGTCACACGCGCCGGCCACTCGATATCGCAAATCGCGGCAATAGCGCGGCTGAGCACTTCGAGCGACGTGCCGCCGTAAGGGTTGGAAGAATGCCCGCCTTCGCTCTTCGTCCTGAGCACGATATCGGCATAGCCCTTCTCGGCAAGATCGGCATGCATAAGCCAACCCTCACCTGCGCTGTACTCGGCAGCCGCAACGATACGATAGTCGCCCTCGTCGATCAGGTACTCAAGCTCAACGCCACGCTCCTCGAGCGCGCGACCAATGGCACCCGCGCCGTACTGCGTGGTCTCCTCATCCTGGCCAAAGGCCAGCAGCAGCGTTCGTTCGTGTTGCCAGCCGTGCGCCAGCGCATACTCAACGGCCTCCAAGATGCCCGCAACCTGGTCTTTCATATCGATGGCGCCGCGACCCCAAATATAGGTGTCGTCCACGTGCCCGCTAAAGGGATCGTACGTCCAGTCTGTCTGGGTGCCCGGCACCACGGGGACCACGTCCATGTGACCCATGAGCATGACCGGCTTGAGGGCGGGGTCGGTGCCGGCAAGCGTCACGAGCAGCGAATGGTCGATGAGCTCGACCTCGCCCGCCGCAAACACGCGCGGCCAGGCCTGCTGCATATAGGCGCGCAGATCGACAAACGGCTGCCAGTCCACCGCCTCGGCATCCATGCTCGAAATCGTCGGAAACGACAGCACACGGCCCAGGCGCTCGCATGCGCCAGCCTCATCCAAATCGGCAAAATCGTCCTCATGCGCAAAAAAGCGCCAAACCTCGGCCATGCCTTCCTCCAAAAAAAGCGTGGCAAAGAGGCGGTCCCTTTGCCACGTTCGCTTGCATTATTTGTCGTTGAGATAACGCGAGAGGAACTCGCGGGTGCGCTGGTGCTTAGGATTGCCAAAGAGCTCGGCCGGCGCGGCGTCCTCGAGCACCACGCCCTTGTCCATAAAGACCACGCGGTCGGACACCGTGCGGGCAAAAGCCATCTCGTGCGTGACGACGACCATGGTCATGCCGTCGGCGGCGAGCTTGCGCATGACCTCGAGCACCTCGCCCACGATCTCGGGGTCGAGCGCAGAGGTCGGCTCGTCGAACAGCATGATTTGCGGGTTCATGCACAAGGCGCGGGCGATGGCCACGCGCTGCTTTTGGCCGCCGGACAGGCGACCCACGGCGGCGTGTGCGAACTTTTCGAGTCCCACGCTTGCCAGATGCTCTAGCGCGACCTTTTCGGCCTCGGCCTTGCTCATCTTTTTGAGCGTGACGGGCGCGAGGGTACAGTTGTCGAGCACATCCATGTTGTTGAACAGGTTAAAGCCCTGGAACACCATGCCGATGTCCTCGCGGAGTTTATTGATGTTGCAGCGCTCGGCCGTGAGGTCCTGGCCGTGGAACCAGATATGGCCCGCGTCCGGGGTCTCGAGCAGGTTGAGGCAGCGCAAGAAGGTCGACTTGCCCGAGCCCGAGGCGCCGATGATGGTGACGACCTCGCCGGGATTGACAGCGAGGTCGATGCCCTTGAGTACCTCGAGCGAGCCGAAGCTCTTGCGCAGGCCCTCGACGCGGATGAGCGGCTCTTGGTTTTGCGCGGCGGCCGCAGCGCCGGTAGTGGCGGTATCTGCCATGATGATTCTCCTCGTCTTGAGCCTAGTTGGAGCTGGGCAGCGTGGCCGGGGCCTCGGCGCCGAGCTTTTTGCCAAAGGCCTCGAGCAGGCGGCTCGCCACAAGCGTCAGGATCAGGTAGACCACGAGTGCCACGCAGTAGACCTCCATCTGGCGGTAGTACACGCCGGCGACGGTGGTGGTGGCGTACATGAGGTCGAACACGCCGATGACCGAAAGCACCGACGAATCCTTGATATTGATGATGAGCTCGTTGGTGAGCGCCGGAATCGCATTTTTAATGCCCTGGGGGAACACGACCTTGCGCATAGCCTGCCACTGCGACAGGCCCAGCGAGCGCGCTGCCTCGGCCTGGCCGGGATCGATAGACTCGATGCCGCCGCGCAGGACCTCCATCATGTAGGCGGTGGAGTTGAGCGAGATGGTGACGAGGCCGGCGGTGAAGGTGCTCCAAATCTGGTTGGCCTGCGCCGTCTCGAAGCCCATGCCGCGCAGAACGGTAAAGCCCGCGTAGTAGATAAGCAGGCCCTGCACCATCATGGGCGTGCCGCGCACGATGGTGGAATAGACGGTCGCAAAGCCTCGGCCGATGCTCTTAAAGAAGCACGTGAGATCGTTGTCCACGCGGTCAAACGTCTGGATACGCAGGAACACCAGCAACAGCGCCAGGAAGAAGGCGATGATGGTGCCAAAGAACGCGAGCGCAATGGTGATCTGAATGCCGCGGATAAAGAAGTCGCCACTCTTGTAGGTCATGTAGACCAGGCTCGACAGAAAGTCGCTGGGATTGGAGTCCGAGACAATGCTCACCCGCACCAGATCGATAAACGACATAACGCAGCGGTCGATAAAGAAGATCGCCGCGATGGCAACCACGACATAGCTGCCCATACGCGCGCCGCGGCGGAAGCGATCGGACGCGAACGGCGACTTCTCGCGATAGTCGTTCCAATGCATGAGCTTGGTGACGAGTGCCGCCGCCGACACGACGATCCAAGCCCACAGGATCGCCCAGAGGCAATCCTGGAACACGCCCGTGGGTGCCAAAAAGCTCAGCGGTGTAGGGTTGCGCTGGCTCGCGGCCAGGCCGAGTGCCGCGATAACGCTCGTGCCCAGGTAGACATAACGGTGGTCGGCCTTGATAAAGGAGGCCAGGCGATTGACGGTCTTCATGCTGCCTCCCTATGCCGGCTGACGGTCGAGGCACGCGTCCCACATCTGGTCGCGCTCCTCCTGGCTGATGCCCTTGAGGGCCTTGTCGATAAGCTTGAGGAGCTTCTTTGAGCCCTTGCGGCAGCCGACGTTTGCCGTGACCTCCTGCTTAAAGCCCTCGCCTTCGGCAAATTGAATGGGGACGATACCGGGATTTTGGGCCATATAGCCCTTCTCGTTCTCGGTGTTGTACGTCACGGCGTCGCAGGTGCCCTGCAGCAGGTTCGAGAACACCGTAGGGACGGAATCGACCGGGTTTTTGTGCACGACGCCCGGGATCTCGTCGATGACGGTATCGAGCATGGTGTCTTTTTGGCCCAGGACCGTGGCGCCGCTAAAACCGCTGAGCTTGGTGGCGTTTTGGTAGGGCGAGCCCTCTTTTACGAACAGGCCAAAGTAGCCAATGAAGTACGGGTCGGAAAAGCCGACGGACTCCTCGCGCTCGGGCGTGGCGCTCATGCCGGCGATGATGAGGTCGATCTGGCCGTTGTTGAGCGAATCGATAAGACCCGAGAAGCTCTGCTTAACGGCGACGGGCTCGCCGCCGAGGGCCTTGCAGACGACCTTGGCGATCTGCACGTCGTAGCCGTCGGCATAGGCGCCCTGCACGTTATCGATGGGGATGGTGAACTCGCTGGCATCGGAAACCTGCCAGTTGTACGGGGCGTAGGCAGCCTCCATGCCAATGCGGATCTTGTCCTTGCCGATCACGGAATCGGACAGATCGTCGCGACCGCCACCCGTCGTAGGCTGAACAACTTCCAGCGTGGACGGACGCTGGCAGCCGGCAAGCGCGCCGGCGACGACGGTAGCGCTCGCAGCGAGAGCGCTGCCCAGAAAGATGCGACGGCTGCACACCGGTTGGCGCTGCGCATCGCGCTGTTGGGGAGAATGCATAATCTGCCTTCCCTGTTGAATCGTATGCTAACGACTCAACAGGATACCGCACGCCGCTATCCACTTGTATGCATACATACAAGTTTACGAACTGGAAAATGACTGATTGATGCAAGGGCAGCTAATTTGGGACGTGTCTCTATAGTTTTGTCAACCGCGTGCTTCGCGCCATTTCGGCAT
>NZ_QSSH01000038.1 GCF_003438495.1 Collinsella sp. TF05-9AC | reverse complement strand
CAGGCGGGGTGGTTCCCCGCGTACGTGCCATCTGAGTAACCGAGGGGAGGGCGCACATGGGAATGACGGGTGCATACGAGCGCAATCTCGATGCAAAAGGTCGTCTATCCCTGCCTGCACCCCTTCGCGAGGAGCTTGGAGAGCACGTTCGCGTGTTTAAAGCCCTGGATGTCGATGCTCTGTACGTGTTCTCTGCCGAGGCCTTCGATAAGTGGGTCGAAGGACTCTTCGCGGGTCGTGAGGGCCATGAGGGTTTTAACCCGCGTGACATTAACGACCAGAAGCTCATGAGGGCGATCAACAAGCGCACCACGTCGATGGATGTGGACAGCGCGGGTCGTATCGGTCTTTCTGAGTCTCTCCGCAAGCAGGCGAACCTCGACCGCGAGGTCACGGTTGTGGGCAACTACGACCACCTTGAGGTTTGGGACCGCGCTACGGCCGATGAGGACGATGATGACGAGGCCCTGCTGGACCTCTTCTTCTCGTAAGGGCAAGGCACGAGTAACGGATGGAGCGTGGGATCTTGACACAAGAATATCGGCATGAACCTGTCATGCTCGGCGAAGTGCTTGAGTCGCTGCAGCTAAAGAGCGGCTCCGTCGTCTGCGACTGCACCCTTGGCGGTGCCGGCCATTCGGTAAAGATGGCCGCGCAGGTGGGGGAGACGGGCCTTTTGCTCGGCGTCGATCAGGATGACATGGCCCTCGAGGCCGCTGGCGCCCGTCTGGACCGCGAGGTTCCCGGCGTTCCGCACCAGCTGCTGAAGGGCAACTTCGGCGACTTGGACGAGCTGCTTTGCTCGGCCGAGGTGCCCGGGGTCGATGGCTTCCTGTTCGACTTGGGCGTTTCGTCGCCGCAACTCGATATCCCTGGCAGGGGCTTTTCGTACAACGAGGACGCCCCATTGGACATGCGGATGGATCCGGGTAACAACACCTTAAACGCAGCTGAGGTCATCAACACCTATAACGAACACGACCTCGCCCGGATTCTACGCGTCTACGGCGAAGAGAAGTTCGCCTCGCAGATCGCGCGCGAGATCGTGCGCCGCCGCGAGCAAGAACCGATCGAAACCACCGGCCAATTTGTCGAGATCATCAAGGCGGGTATCCCGGCTGCCGCTCGTCGGCATGGTGGACACCCGGCCAAGAAAAGTTTCCAGGCCATTCGCATCGAGGTCAATCACGAGCTCGATGTGCTCGAACGAGGGCTTGATGCCGCCACCAGGTGGCTCAACCCGGGCGGACGTATCTGCGTCATCTCGTATCACTCGCTCGAGGACCGTATCGTAAAGAACCACTTTAAGGAGATGAGCCAGGGGTGCACGTGTCCGCCGGAGATTCCGGTGTGCGTGTGCGGCAACGTGCCGATACTCAAGGTCATCACCCGCAAACCCTTGGTTGCCCAGCCTGATGAGGTTGAGCGCAACCCTCGGGCGAGATCAGCCAAAATCCGCGTGGCGCAGCGTCTGTAGACGCGACCGCGCGATATTGGACCTCCCGCTCGCACCATAAACGAAGCTTAAACACACTACCAACGTACTCGGGATGGGAGGCGGCATATCATGGGCTACAACACTTCAAGCGCAGCACTCGCCTATGATATGAACGCCATGCCCGCCTATCGTGAGACGCCGCAGGCCCCCGTTGCTCCCCGTGAGCAGCGCGCGCCGCGCTTTGATGTCTACACGGGCGCGGGCCGTCAGGCAAACCAGGTGGTAAGCCCGGTTTTCATGAGCGTTCTTAAAACGTTTTGCATCATTGCGGCTATCTTCATGACGATCGGCGTCGCCCGCGTGGCGCTCGCCGGCGTTACGGCCCAGGTGCTCAACAGCAACGCCGAGCTTACCAACACGCTCGAAAAGGCGACCGATGAGAGCTCCGACCTGGAGGTCATGCATTCGGTCTATGGCGCCGACACGCGCATTCGCGACCTTGCGGGCGCTTATGGCATGGTGGAGCCCAGCGAGAGCGTTACACTTGACTTTTCGCAGGATGCAGCCGCGGGCGCCAACGCGACCGCGACCGCTCAGTAGCAAGACGGTAGCTGAGTATGACAAATGACTATCGCCGCGGTTCCGATGGGGGCCGCGGTTCTGGACGTCCCTCGTCGCGGGGACGTTCTGGTTATCAAGGAACGGGTCGGCAATCTTACAACGCCGGGCAGTCCCGTGGCAACGACCCGGCGTCGCGACTTCGCGGCTCGGGCGGCCCTCAAGTGCATAACACCAGGTCGCGCAAGAGTTCGTCGACCGAATGGCTCACAGGCGCGCCTCTGCCTCGCCGCAAAGCCGTCATGGGATTCATTGGGCTTGGCTTGGGCTTGGGCGTCTTTCGCCTTGCCGACTATCAAATTGTCGAAGCCGATAAACTGCGCGAGCGTGCCGATGCGCGCCGCCTGCTTGCGCAGACCCTCTATGCCAAACGCGGCACCATCTACGACCGCAACGGTAACGTGCTGGCGTCGTCGGTCGAATGTCGCAACATCGCCGTGAACCCGCAGCTTGTCGAGGATGTTGACAAGACGGTGTCGGCGCTGGTCAAGGCAACTGGAATCGATAAAAAGACCTGCCGCAAGCTCGTCGAGTCCGATGGCACCTGGGTGTATATCAAGCGCCAGGTGGACGAAGACGATGCTGCGGTGCTGGAGAAGAAGAACCTGCCCGGCGTGCTTTTTGAGCAGGCCATGAAGCGCGTATATCCATACGGCAATCTGGCATCGCAGGTGCTGGGTGTAGTGAATGTGGACAACGACGGCTTGACGGGTCTCGAAAAGCAATACAACAAGCTTCTGACCGGCACGAACGGTTCTCTCGTGCGCGAGCGCGCGAGGGACGGCAGCTATATCGCGGGCGGTGCCTATAAAAAGGTGGCCGCGGTCGACGGCGTTGATATCGTGACGACGCTCGACGTCAATATCCAGCGTGCGGCTGAGGATGCTCTGGCAGAGGCTGTCGAGAAGACAAAGGCCAAGAACGGCTCGGCTTTGGTCACCGACCCCACGACCGGTGAAATTCTCGCAGCCTGCTCGTACCCGACCTACGACCAGACCGATCTGGAGAACGCCAAGACCGAGGATATGAACCTGCGCCTGGTCACTGACGCCTACGAGCCCGGCTCGGTCTTTAAGACGCTCGTGGCGGGCGCCGGCTTCGACTTGGGCGTCGTACGATCGAGTACGTCGTTTGAGGTGCCGGCGAGCATCAAGGTGGGCGACGATACCGTTACCGATGCCGATAAGCGCGACTATGGCATGACCATGGATGTGCGCGAGATGATGCGCCGTTCGTCCAATGTGGGCTTTGTCCTGGTGGGGCGCAAGATCGGTGCCGACGACTTTGCCGCCTATGTGGACAAGTGGGGCATCGGTCACAGCTCCGGTGTCGATTTTCCGGGCGAGAGCCTGGGTATCGTCAAGGAGCGTGACCAGTATGACGGCGCCACGCTGGGCTCGATGAGCTTTGGACAGGCACTGTCCGTCTCGCCGATTGAGATCGCACGTGCCGTGGGCGGTATCGCCAACGGCGGCGTGATGATGACCCCGCACTTCTATAAGTCCAGCAAGGGCGACGAGAAGGACTGGGGCGAAGGCGAGCGCGCGATTTCTGAGGACGCCGCATCCCAGGTGACATCGTGCATGCAGACGGTCGTGTCCGAGGGAACGGGCGTTGGCGGCGCGGTTGACGGCTATGACGTGGCGGGTAAGACCGGTACGGCCGAACGAGCCGACGAGAACGGCGGCTACCTCAAGGAGAACTACATGTCGTCCTTTATGGGCTTTGCACCGGCACAATCGCCCAAGGTGCTGTGCTATATCACGCTCGACGGAACGCCGAGCGGCTCGGATGCCGCTGCGGTGCCGTTCCAGTCCATTATGGCCAACGCGCTCGACGTGCTGGGTATCCCGCACACGAGGTAGGGGGTTACAATCTTTGGGGCCTGGTTTGTTGTCCCATATGAGGGTGTTCACATGCCCTGCACCACGCATGCGCGGCGCTGGGATACAATACGCCGATAGCATTATTAGGTTTACAGGGGAGCTGCAATGATAGAGATCGCCGTCAACAACCTCGCGGCCGCAACAGGGGCCCGAACCGTGACGGGAGAAGCCGATCGGGTATGCCGCGGGTGCGTTATCGACTCGCGCCAGGTCGAGGAAGGGACGATTTTCGTCGCCTTTCCCGGTGAAAACGTCGACGGCAATGATTTTGCTTCCCGTGCCGTCCAGTCGGGTGCCGGCGCCGTCGTGATGACGCGTGAGCCCGAGGCCGAGCTGGTCTCGCTGGCACAGGACAGGGGCTGTGCCATCTTGCTGACCGATGATCCCGAGGAGTTTCTGCTGCGTTTGGCGCACACGTATCGCCTGGAGCTTGGCTGCCTGGTCGTTGGCATTACCGGTTCCATCGGCAAGACGACGACCAAGGACGTGCTCGCCGCCGTGCTCGCCAAGCGCTATCGTGTCTGGGCCACCAAGGGCAATTTCAATAACCTGATCGGCATGCCGCTCACGGTGCTTTCCGCTCCGGCCGATACCGAGGTCCTGGTGCTCGAGATGGGCATGAACCATTTCCACGAGATTGAGCGTCTGTCCCAGTCCGCCAATCCCAACCTTGCCATCGTAAGCAAGATTGGTACCTCTCACATCGGCATTTTGGGCAGCCGCGAGAACATCGCCCGCGCTAAGGCCGAGATTGTCCAGGGTATGTGCGCCGCCGGCGACTTCTTGCCGCTGCTGGTTTTGGGCGGTGAGGACGACTTTACGCCGTTCATTCGCGATACGTTCGCCCAGCCTGCTGGTATCGATGTGATGCTGGCCGGCGTCTCGGACGATGATGAGGTCCGTGCCCGCGACATTCGTGTTGATGACGAGGGACGTCCGGTCTTTACGCTCGATTTTGGCCAGGGTGAGACGATCGATACCATGCTTGCCATCCCCGGCGTGCAGTCCGTCCCAAATGCCGTTAAGGCCGCCGCGGTTTCCTATCGCCTGGGCGTGACGCCCGAGCAGATCGATGCTGCCTTTAGGGGCCTCACGATCACCGGTCACCGCCAGGAGATCAAGCGCGCCAAGAGCGGTGCCCGCGTCATCGACGATTCCTATAACGCCAGTGCCGAATCCATGGCTGCTGGCCTCGATCTACTGTGCTCGCTTTCGTGCACGGGGTCTCGCATGGCGATCCTGGGCGAGATGGGCGAGATGGGCGATGAGGCTCCTCGCATGCATGAGCTCGTGGGCGCCTATGCGGCCGCCAAGAAGCTCGACATGCTGGCGTGCGTGGGTGGTGAGCTGGCCCAGCTTATGGCCGATGCCGCGCGCATGATGGGCATGGACGAGGACCGCATCCAGGTGTTCTCCGATTATCAGCAGGTGCTCGACCGCATGGGCGGCGCGCTTGAAAAACATGATGTTGTACTGGTCAAGGGTTCCCGCTTTGTTGAGCTCGACCGCTTTGTGGAAGGTGTGTGCTAGCCCATGTTCGGCAATCCCTCGTATCCAACGTATCAGGCTTTTTTGGGGCTTGGCATCGCCGCTGCCATTGCGCTGCTGCTCATGCCGTGGTGGATCAAGCTGCTGAAGGTCGAGGGTATCGGCCAACAGGTCCGAGCCGACGGCCCCAAGCGTCATTTGATTAAACAGGGTACGCCGACCATGGGCGGCGTCATCATCCTTGTTGCGATTTCGCTGACCTGCCTGCTGATGGGCAAGCTCACCACCGAGCTCGTGCTCGTGCTGCTCGCCACGCTGGCGACCGGCGTGCTGGGCCTGATCGACGACCTGACCTCCGTTACGCATGGGCGCTCGCTCGGTCTGACGCCTCATGCCAAGATGATCGGCCTAACCATTATCTGTGTCACCTTTACGGTACTTGCCGTTAACTGGTGCGGCGTCGCCCCCGAGATTCGTTTTCCCGGCGGCCTGACGATTGACCTCGGTGTGCTTTCGACCACCATCTGCGGCCTTTCGTTCCCGTGGCTCTACATTGTCTTTTGCTGGCTGATGATCGCCGGTCTTTCTAATGCCGTGAACCTGACCGATGGCCTTGACGGTCTTGCTGGCGGCACCTCCATGATTGCCATGCTCGCCATGGCTGCCATGGCGTTTTTGCACGGAGACGTGAACCTGTCCATCTTCTGCACCGCGTGTGCCGGTGCCTGCTTGGGCTTTCTGTGGTTCAACTGCTATCCGGCGAGCATCTTTATGGGCGATACCGGCTCGCTTGCCCTGGGCGCCGCGTTTGCCTGCACGTCCATCATGACCAACACCGAGGTCGTCTCCCTTATCATCGGCGGCCTGTTTATCGTTGAGACCCTGTCGGTCATGATTCAGGTTGTCTACTTCCACTTTACGCACAAGCGCGTCTTCCTTATGGCGCCCATCCATCATCATTTCGAAAAGAAGGGCTGGGCCGAGACCAAGGTCGTCATCCGTTTTTGGATTATCGCTGCTGCCTTTGGTGCCGTTGGCCTTGCTCTGTTCTTCCAGTTGGGATAGTGGTCTTTCATGCCTCTTGCTGATGTCTTTAGCCTGCTCGTTTTGGGTCAGGGCAAATCCGGTCTCGATGTCGCCCGCTGGGCGCTGGCACATCCCGAGCGCGTAAGTGCCGTTACCGTGTATGGCGGTGGCACCTCTGAGCCCAATGACGCCACGCGTGCGCTCGAGGCTGCTGGTGCGTCGTTTGTCTATGGGACCGAACAGGTCGAGGGCGCCTATGACGTATGCGTGACGTGCCCGGGCATCTCGGAGTTCTCGGGCTTCTTTAAGGCCGGGCGCGAGCATGCCGCCCAGATTATGGGTGAGCCCGAGTTTGCCTATCGCCTGTCGCCCGATAACTGGATTGCCATCACGGGCACCAACGGCAAGACGACCACCACGTCGCTGACTGATTATCTGCTTAAGGCTGCCGGCGAGGCCAGCGTTGCTGTCGGCAACATCGGCGAGCCGCCGGTCAACGAGATTGACGGCCGAGCCCACAACGAGTGGTTTGTGGCTGAGCTCTCGAGCTATCAGATTGCTACGACAACCGAGCTCCACCCCCGCGTGGCGGTGCTGCTCAACATCACTCCCGACCACTTGGGCTGGCATAAGAGCCATAAGAACTACGCGCTTGCCAAGATCAAACTGTTTGACAATATGGTCGATGACGATCTGGTGGTTGTCGACGTCGAAGACGCCGGCATTCACGAGTTCGATGAGTACATCTACACGCCGGGTCGTCGCATCTGCAAGGTTGCCTTTGACGAGCCTGAGGGCGAGGATGCCGCCTTTGTGCGCGATGGCAAGATGATCGTGCGTCTGAAGGGCGTCGAGACCCCGCTCATCGCTACATCCGAGCTCAAGATCTCGGGCCATCACAATGTTATCAATGCCCTGTGCGCCGCCACGGCTGCCTTGGCAGTCGGTGCCGATGTCGACGGTGTCTGCCGCGGTCTGGCCTCGTTCCAGCCGCTCGAGCACCGCGTGGAGCCGTGTGGCGAGATTGACGGCGTGCGCTACGTCAACGATTCCAAGGCGACTAACACCGATGCGGTCGAGAAGGCACTGACGGCATTTCCCGATGACGACGTGATCTTGCTGCTCGGCGGCCACGATAAGGGCACTCCGCTCACGGACTTCGCGCGCGTCGTTATGGACAACGTGCGCTCGGTCGTCTGCTTTGGCGATGCGCGCGAGCGCTTCACCGCCGCTATGGACGAGGCTGATGTCGATGGCGATGTGGATATCGCCCAGGCGGATGACCTGCGCGACGCCGTGGACGTTGCCCGTTCGCTGTCGAGCCGTGGTGACGTGATCTTACTTTCTCCTGCCTGCTCTTCGTTCGATGAGTTCTCGGGCTATGAGGAGCGCGGCCGCGTGTTTAAGGACTACGTGGCCCAGCTTGCCGCTACAGCGAAATCACAAATGGAATAGGGGTTGCGGTGAGAGAGGAGAGCCCCCGACAAGGTATGAGGAGGCCCGACTCGGACCGTGCTTCCTCACGTCGCACCACACCGCGTTCCAGCCGCGGCGGGCAGTCGTTTAGCGAACGCTATATTGCCGGCGTTCCCGCCCGTATCATGCGCCCCCGTTTGATATTCATGGCCTGCTTGTTTACCTTGGTATGCTTTGGCCTGCTGATGGTGTACTCGGCGTCTTCGGTCGAGGCGCTGCACGAGAATGGCTCGGCGACGTTTTTTCTGGGTCGACAGGCCGCGTTTGCCGTGGTCGGTGTTCTGGCGCTGATTGCCATCGTGCGCGTTTTGCCGGACAGCTGGTTTGGGGAGGATGTGCTCAGGATCTTCCTTATCGGCATGATAGGGCTACTGCTTCTGGTGTTCTTGGTGGGCAGCGGCAGCCGCGGCGCCACGCGCTGGCTCAACATCGCCGGTATTCAGTTCCAGCCTTCCGAGTTTTTAAAGCCATTTGCCATTGCGTATTCGGCCATCATGCTTGATCGCTTCTTTTCGCCCGGTGGCAACATCAACGAATTCCTTCGCAAGATGGGCATCTACCTGGGCATTTCGCTCTTTCTGATCTTTATCCAGCCCGATTTCGGTACTGTCCTGATCATCCTGTTGACCCTCATGTGCATGGCGTTGTTTGCGGGTCTCGACCCCAGATTTATCATCGGCGTGCTAATCTTCGGCATTCTCGTGATCGTGATTGCGCTTGTCGCAGAGCCATACCGTATGGTGCGTATTCAGGTTGCCTTGAACCCTTGGGCCGACGAGTATGGTGACGGCTATCAGGCCACGCTTGCCATCATGGCCTTTGCCTCGGGCGGTCTGTTCGGCCGTGGCATCGGCAACTCAACCATGAAGTACTCGTATCTGCCCGAGGCGCACAACGACTACATCTTGGCCATCATTGGCGAGGAAGTCGGTTTTGTCGGAACCGTGCTGTTCTTCTTGGTGTTTGCGATGCTGATCTACTCGGCGTTTCGCATTGCCGAGCAGGCGACCGATCGCCGGGGCGCGCTTATGGCGTCTGGCTCCGCGGTCATTCTCGCGGTGCAATTTTTGATTAACGCGCTGGGCATCCTCAACGTGTTTCCCATGACGGGCAAACCGTTGCCGTTTATTAGCTACGGCGGTTCGTCGATTATCGTGTCGCTTATGCTTGCCGGTCTGATCCTGCGCGTTTCGTATGAGAGCGCCCGCCGCGATGAGTATGACCGCCGCCGTGAGAGCTTTGCCGTTATGGATGAGAGTACCGCCGGCGTGCCCCACGTGCGCGGCGAGCGATCTTCGCGTAACGGTTTTACCGTCCTGGATGGCTCTGCGACCGAGCCGGCAGCCCGCCCGCGTCAGCGAACGGCGCCGCAAGGTCGTCCTCAGCGCCCCACTCCTCGCAATGCGGGCGGCGGATATAATCGAATCGATTTGAACTCGGACCCGTCGGCGCGTCTGCGCACCGACGACCAGGGACCGCGTGTACGAAGGGACTACCATGACCGATAAAATGACCGTTGCTATTGCAGCCGGCGGCACGGCAGGACATATCAACCCCGCGCTCGCCTTGGCCGAAGAGCTGCGTGACCGTGGCCACCATGTTGTGTTCGTGGGCCAGTCGCGCAAGCTCGAGGGTCGTCTGGTCCCCGAGGCTGGGTTTGATTTTGTGCCCATTACGGTCACGGGCTTCGACCGCTCCCGTCCTTGGACGGCGCTGACCTCGCTGTGGCGTGTCAACAAGGCCAAGCGTGCGCTCGCCAGTTATTTCTCAAAGGTCGGCAAGCCCGATGCTGCCGTCGGTTTTGGTGCCTATGTCGAGGTTCCGCTGCTGGGGTGGTGCAAGGGCGCGGGCGTTCCGTATCTGCTGCATGAGCAGAACTCTGTTCCGGGCCTGGCCAACAAGATGATGAACTCCCACGCCGCCCGCGTGTGCATCTCGGTGCCGGCAGCGCGCTCGGTCTTTGAGCGCGAAGGTGACCCTGGCCACGTGCTCATGACCGGCAACCCCGTACGTCGCTCGGTGATCGAGGGCGATCGCGCTCGCGGCCGCAAAGCACTTGGCGTTCCCGAGGACGCTACGCTGCTGCTCGTCTTTGGCGGTTCACTTGGCGCCCAGCACCTCAACGAGCGCGTGGTTTCGCTCAAAAACGAGCTGCTTTCGCGCAAGAACCTCTATGTGTTGCATTCGACGGGTGCCGACGGCTTTGAGGAGACCGAGCGCGCTTTGGCGCTGACGCCTGAGGTGGCGAAGCGTTACCGCGTCCAGCCTTACATCGACAACATGGGCGATATGCTGGCTGCTGCCGATTTGGTGCTCTCGCGTTCGGGCGCATCGAGCGTGGCCGAGATCGCGGCGCTCGCCGTGCCCTCGGTGCTCGTGCCGTATCCGCATGCGACGGCCGACCACCAAACCACCAATGCCCGTTATCTGGTCGACGCCGGGGCCGGCGTGCTCTGCGCCGATGCCGATATCGACGGTTCTGCTTTTGCCGATGAGCTGATGCACCTGGTCGATGACGCGGCGGCGCGCGACGCCATGCGCCAGGCGGCGCGTGGTCTGGCTCAGGATAGGGCCGCCGCTCTTCTGGCAGATGCGGTAGAGGGTTTGCGTTAGTTAGACGGGATATCGTCGGTCGCCCTCGCGCTGATGCGGTAGGTGCGGTACAGTTAACGGGTTACAGGCAGTGTTTACGCAAGGAGTACACGAGCACATGGCTGATTCCCAGACTGCAACCTCCGCGCCCGAGTTTAAGAGCGCCCACTTTATCGGTATCGGCGGCGCCGGCATGAGCGGCATCGCCCTCGTTCTGCACGAGCGCGGTTATGCCGTTACCGGCTCCGACCTTAAGACGTCACGCTATATCCGCCAGCTTACCCGCGCTGGCGTGAAGGTGCATGTGGGCCATGAGGCCGCCACGATCGACGAGGTCAAGCCCGACGTGGTTGTTGTCTCCACGGCTATTCCGGAGTCCAACCCTGAACTCGTGCGCGCTCGCGAGCTTGGTATTCCCGTGTGGCCCCGTGCCAAGATGCTCTCTGCATTGGGCCACGGCTACACCACCGTCGCTGTTGCCGGCACGCATGGCAAGACCACCACGTCTTCGATGTGCGCCACCATGCTCGACCGCATGGGTCTGGATCCGAGCTTCTTGATCGGTGGCATCGTCGAGGGCTATGACACGAACGGCAAGAACGGCTCGGGCGACTACTTTGTCGCCGAGGCCGACGAGTCCGACAGCTCCTTCCTGTTCCTGAACCCCAACGTGGTCATTGTGACCAACGTCGAGGCCGACCACCTCGATCACTACTCGGGTATCGAGGAGATCGAGGCGACTTTTGCCAAATTCATGAGCCTGGTGGGCGAGGACGGCACCGTCATCGTCTGCGGAGAGGACCCGCATCTGGTCGAGCTCGCCAAGTCGACGGGCCGTCACGTGCTTTCCTACGGCTTTGCCGAGGGCAACGACATCGTCTGCGTGCACCCGGATGTCAAGGGCATCCAGAGTGACTTTATCGTTCGCTTTGAGGACGGCACCGAGCACGCTGTCGAGATCAAGAGCAACCCCGGGCGCCACAACATGCTCAATGCTACGGCCGTTTTGACCGTCGCTCACGTCCTGGACCTCGACATCGATGCTGCCGCCAAGGCACTGTCGAGCTTTGAGGGCGTCCGCCGCCGCTTTACCCATGTGGGGGATATCGACGGTATCACCGTGGTTGACGACTACGGTCACCATCCCACCGAGATCAAGGCGACGCTTGCCGCCGCCTCGTCGCTGGGTTATAAGCACGTCGACGTCGTGTTCCAGCCGCACCGCTATTCGCGCCTGCAGGCCCTGTGCGACGATTTCGCCGATGCCTTTGCCAATGCCGACAAACTGCTGCTGATCGACGTCTTCTCGGCCGGCGAGATGCCCATCCCCGGCGTTACCTCCAAGATGCTCGCCGATACCGTTCGTGCCAAGCATCCCGGCAAGGAAGTCGTGTACTGCTCCAGCCGTCTTGAGCTCAACCAGGAGCTCGAGCAGATGGTGGGCGAGGGCGACCTGCTGCTTACCATGGGCGCCGGTGATGTCACGACGGTCGGCCCCGAGTTCATCGATTATCTGACTGCCAAGAAAGACGCTTAAGATCCATGGGTCTGTTTAATGCCGTCATGGCGCTTTCGGGCATGATCGACACGGATGTGATTGAGGACGAGCGACTTGCGCGCCATACGAGCTATCGTATCGGCGGCAAGGCCGACCTCTTTGTGACGTGCCACAGCTATCATGCCCTGCGTCGCGCCGTGGCGGTGCTCGATCGCGAGCAGGTGCCGTGGGTCATTATCGGTAAGGGTTCCAATCTTTTGGTTGCCGATGCCGGCTATCGTGGTGCCGTCATTTCGCTCGGGAGAGAGTTCCAGCGCACGGTTGTTGCCGAGGACGGCTGTACGCTGACCGTTGGCGCGGGCGTGATGTTCGCGCGCTTGGTCAACGATGCCCTGTCTCGCAGCCTCTCGGGCCTTGAGTTTGCCGTCGGTATTCCCGGTTCGGTCGGCGGCGCCATATCTATGAATGCCGGTACGCGTACCGAGTGGATCGGTTCGCTCGTTGAGGATGTCGTGACGTTTGACCCTTCCTCCGGCATCAAGCACTATGCGGGGTCCGAGATCACTTGGGGCTACCGCGAATGTAGCCTTCCCCGCAATGAGATCATCCTCGAGTGCGTGCTCAAGCTTAAACTGGCGCCCAAGGCCGACATTCGCGAGCGCATGGAGCGGTACCTGACGAGGCGCAAGCGTACACAGCCCATGGGTCGCGCATCCTGCGGGTCGGTCTTTCGCAACCCGCCCGATGCGAGCGTGGGCAAGCTTATCGAGGATTGTGGATTAAAGGGTTTTTCGATTGGCGGCGCGGAAGTTTCGCCCGTTCACGCTAATTTTATCGTTAATAACGGAACTGCCTCGGCCGATGACGTTGCCGCGGTTATCAGACATGTGCACGGAAAGGTGAGGGAGGCGTATGGCATCGAGCTCAGACCGGAAGTTAAATTCCTCGGCTTCTAGAGCATCGAAACCCACCTTCCGCCGCGCCGGAGGGCGTTCCGGCGCGCCTGCCAAACCTCAACGCAATACCGTCGCGCACTCTAAGTCTGTCGGGCATGCTCGACAGACCAGTCGTCCGGTCGTCGGCTCGCAGCTCGGTAATCGTCCGGCCGCAAAAAAGTCCTCGCGTCCCTCGGTGACGTCAAAGCCTGTTATGGGCGCCAAGCCTGCCCGTCCCATGGCAACTCCTAAGCCACCGACGGGAACTAAAACGCTGCGTCCGGGTCGCACGCTGGGCGCATCGAAACCGCGCTCGCTGACATCGGTGCCGGCTACCGCAAAGAAGCCTTCGGGTAAAAAAGGCGTCAACCCGTTGTCTTCACTTGGGGCGATGGCAAATAAAACATCAGACGCCGCTTCTGTCGTTACAGGCAAAGGCAAAATCGTGGGCGGCGTTCTGGCCGTCTTGGCCGTGCTCGTCGTCGTTGCCATCGTGGTGATTAACTCTGGATTGTTTACCGCCACTGATATTCAGATTCAAGGCAGCGAGCATGTGACGAAGCACGATGCTATCCAGCTGATCGATTTGCCCGAGGGAACGTCGCTTTTTAACGTCGATCCCGACCAGATTACCGAGGACCTCAAGCAGAACCCGTGGGTCTCGGGCGTGGATGTTCAGCGTCAGTTCCCGCATACGCTCATCATTACGCCTATGGAGCGCAAGGTCATCGCAATTGCCTATATCAGCTCCGATGACCTAGCCTGGGCCATCGGGGATGATGACACCTGGATCGCCCCGCTGTCGACGTCGGTCGAAGTGGACGACCAGGGCAACGTCATCACGACAGGGCAGGGCTCAAATACCCTGACCGGCATCGATGCCGCACTGGCGCTCGCTAAGCACTATGGCGCGGTGTTGCTGACTGATGTCTCGGCGGATGTCGCTCCAGTTTCCGGCCAGGCGGTGAGCTCCAAGGCCGTTAAGGCCGGCCTGGATTATGTGCGTGGTTTTTCGAGCGAGTTTTTGGGACAAGTCAAGGATATTTCCACGCCTTCGGTCGAAGCCATCTCGGCAAACCTCAATAACGGCATTGAGGTGTCGCTGGGCGATTCGGACGATATCGCCAAGAAGGAACGCGTAGTCACCAAGTTGCTTTCGCAGGTAGAGGGCGTAACGTATATCAATGTGCGCTCTCCGGGCAACTACACATTTAGGAATGCTCCGACCTCATAGCGCTGGTTGATGCTTTGTTGAGTGGCCATACCACGCCGTTTATCTGGTTTGTTTGGTTTTCACGATCAATTATTTGACTGATACGTTCATAATGTGCAACCATAATACGGTTTACCTTTGCATTTACTTTCAACCTGAAGGTTAATGTGCGCAGGGGTCGACCCATGCTATGGCTATAACCTTTGTTCGGAGGACCGACATGCACGAGACAGAGATCAACAACTACCTTGCCGTCATTAAGGTGGTCGGCGTCGGCGGCGGCGGTACCAACGCGGTCAATCGAATGATCGAAGAGGGCATCCGCGGCGTCGAGTTTGTTGCCATCAACACCGATGCTCAGGCACTCGCGATCTCTGATGCCGATATCAAGGTGCACATCGGCACCGACCTTACCCGCGGCCTGGGCGCCGGCGCCAACCCCGAGGTTGGCCGCAAGGCTGCCGATGAGTCCCGCGACGACATTGCCGAGGCGCTCGCTGGCGCCGACATGGTGTTCATCACCTGCGGCGAGGGCGGTGGCACCGGTACCGGCGCTGCTCCCATCGTTGCCGATATCGCGATGAACGAGGTCGGCGCACTGACCGTCGCCGTCGTGACCAAGCCCTTCACCTTCGAGGGCCGCAAGCGCAAGAAGAGCGCCGAGGAGGGCATTAAGACCCTCTCCGATTGCGTCGATACCATGATCGTCATCCCCAACGATAAGCTGCTCGACATCGCCGAGAAGAAGACTACCATGCTCGAGGCCTTCGCGATTGCCGATGGCGTCCTTTCCCAGGGCACCCAGGGCATCACCGACCTCATCACCGTCCCCGGTATCATCAACCTGGACTTCGCCGATGTTAAGACCATCATGAAGCAGGCCGGTACCGCCATGATGGGTATCGGTACCTCTTCTGGGGATACCCGTGCCGTCGACGCTGCCCAGCAGGCCATCTCCAGCCCGCTGCTCGAGAGCTCCATCGATGGTGCCACACGCGTGCTGCTCTCCATCGCCGGTTCCAAGGACCTGGGCATCCAGGAGATCAGCGACGCCGCCGACGTTGTCGCCAACGCCGTCGACCCCGAGGCCAACATCATCTTCGGTACCGTTGTCGACGAGTCCCTGGGCGATCAGGTGCGTATCACCGTCATCGCTACGGGCTTCTCCGACTCCAACGTCAACCGTCAGGACGAGCTCTTTGCTGCTCAGCAGTCTCAGAGCAAGGCCGCTGCCTCCGCTGAGCCGCAGCGCACCGCTCCGGCCACCAGCCCGGCTCAGGCCGCTCCGACCCGCAACGTCGGTGGCACCGAGCTTCCTAACTTCGGCAACGATCAGTTCGAGCTTCCCGACTTCCTGAAGCGCGGTAGCTTCTAAGTCGTTCTTTGCATTGTTGCTCACGGGGGCGTGTCCGTATGGACGCGCCCTTTTTATTCAAGACTTTAGTCTGCTGGCCGCGCAGCGGCCAGCTTTAAACCACCCGCT
>NZ_QSSH01000037.1 GCF_003438495.1 Collinsella sp. TF05-9AC | reverse complement strand
CGGCCATGGCGCCGAGTGCCGTCGCCGGCAGGCTGCGGTCGCCGGTGTCGGGCATGCCGCCCTTGGAGCCGTCGCCGCCGGAGCCGCCGCTGCCGGAGCCGTTATCGGAACCGCCGCCCGAACCGCCGCCCGGCGTGCCGGGGTTCTCCGGGGTGCCGGGGGTCCCGGGTTCCTCGGCGTAGCTGTTGGTGAAGACCGGCGGCAGGTTGGCGTCGCCCTCGTAGGAGACCTTCGCCGACAGGTAGCCCGTCTTGGAGCCGTCGGCCGCCTCGTCGCTCACCGTGACGACGATCTTACGCACGGCCTTGTCGTAGGTCACGTGTGCCTGGCCATCGTCGACCTCGCTCACCGTGAAGGTGTAGGTACCGGCCTGCTTGAAGGTCAGCGCGTCGAACGTGACGCTGCCGTCGGCGGCGTTCTTGGCGGTCGACATGACCTTGCCGTCCCGGCTCTTGAGCTCGAAGCCGAACTGCGCCGCCTTGAGCTCGGCGCCCTTGAGCACCTTGGCGGCGCCCAGCTTGAGGGTGACGGGCGCGGCCTCGTAGCCGTTGGTGAACGTCACCGAGTCATCGCCCGCGGGGTTGCCCTCGGCATCCACAAGCTCGTGCTCGACGGTGAGCGTGCCGTTCCCGGCATCGGTGACCGTCGTGTGCACGCGGTAGGTCGCCCTGTCGTACGTCACGCCGCCCGCCGCGCCGGCGACCTCGCGCAGCTCGTAGCTGTGCGTGCCGGGCGCGGTATAGGTGACGGGGCCGAGCGCCACCGTGCCGTCTGCG
The DNA here is from genome assembly GCF_003438495.1 of Collinsella sp. TF05-9AC. GTDB lineage: Bacteria > Actinomycetota > Coriobacteriia > Coriobacteriales > Coriobacteriaceae > Collinsella. The sequence goes on along the minus strand of NZ_QSSH01000037.1, from coordinate 15,163 downwards.
GCGTTCTTGCCCGTCGCCGCAATACTCTCGCTGCCGTCGGCGTTGATCTCGACCAGCTGGAACTCAAACTCGCCCTCGGCCAGGTCGCGGCCCTTGAGCTTCTTGTTCACCTTGATCTGATCGGTGACGGAGCTCGGGGTGGGCTCCACGCCGTAGGTGTTGGTGAACTCGAACGCGCCCTTGCCCTCGGGCGTGCCCTCGGCGGGCAGGACCTTCGCGGCGAGCGTGCCCGTGTTGGTGTCCTCGACCACCTTGACCATGAAGGTCCTGGACGCCACCGCGTCGTTGGCCACGCCGTCGACCGAGCCGGACTCGCTCACCCGGTAGGCGAACGTCTTGGTGCGCAGGCCGTCGCCGTCGATCTCGACGTCATCGAGGTCGCTCGGCTGCCTGAACGTGACGCTGCCCAGCTCGACGTTGCCGGCGGCGTCGTTGGTCGCCTCGGTCACCGTCTTGCCGGAGGCGTCGACCGGTGCGGGCGCGCCGCACAGCGGCTCAATCTTAAAGGTGTACTTGCCCGCAATGTCGGCCTGCGTGAGGCCGAGTCCGGCCCGGCCGAGCGCCAGCGTCTTGGTGCCCGCGAGGTCGACTGTAGCCTCGTTGGTGCCGTAGCCGTTCACGAACGACAGCGTGCCGTCGGAGCCCGCGGGGTAGGCCACGGCCACATCCAGCCCGCCCTTGCCGTTATCGGTCACCTTGACCGTGATATCGAAGCTCGAGGCGGTCGCCGTCACGCCCGCGGACAGCCGGTCCGTGCCGTCCTCGGATACGGTATAGGGAATGATCCAGGAGCCGTCGGCGGCCCTGGTGGCGATGCCGTCCGCCACCATCCGCTCGAGAGCGTCGGTAGTGTAGGCAATGGGCGAGAACGCAAGTCCCGCGGCCTCGCCGTCGCCGGAGGCCTGGTTGGTCGCGGTCGCGACCACGTTACCTTGGGCATCGCGGACGGAGAACGAGAACTCGCCCGCCGCCGCGGCTCGGCCCGTCAGCGTCTTGGTGGCGTTAATTGCCACGTTGCCCTCGCCGCCAAGCGTTCCGGTGGCCTCGTAGGAGTTCTGGAACGCGACCGTCACGGGCGCGGGCGCCGACGTGGCGTCATCTGCCGTGGAGACCTCGCTGCGTGCGACCTCGACACCGTCCTTGGCAACCGCGGTCGTGACCGTGAGTCTGCCCGTCGCGGCGTCGTAGGCGGGCGCGATGGTCGCCGTGCGCGGCGCGGTGTCGTTGGCGTAGCCCTCGCCGCCGAGCTTGGTCTCGGTGACGGTGAAGCTGTAGGTCTTGCCCGCGTCGGCGTCGGTGAACTTCACGTCGCTCTCCGCGGCACCGCCGATGAGGTCGACCAGGTCGGCCGCGCCGTCATCGGCAGCGGCCACGGCGTAGGCATCCTTGTCGGTCTTGAGGCCGAGCTTGGCGGCCGTCTCGGCGTCGGCGGTCACGGTGAAGGCGAACTGTCCCGCCTCCATGGCGCGGCCGGAGAGCGTCTTGGACAGGCGCACGCCCGCGCGGGCCGAGTAGTCGAGCTCGGTCGTGTAGGTGTTGACGAAGTCGCCGCCGCTCACCTGCGCGATCGCGGGCGTCGTGGCCGTGAGGTTGCCGGAGCCGTCGTCGGTCACGGTCACCGTCATCGTGGCGGCGTGGCCGTCGTAGTCCACACCGGCGATGGCAGAGCCGTCATCGGGCCTGACCTCGCGCACCGCGTAGGTGAAGGTCTTGGCGCGCACGCGCTTGCCGCCGACCTCGGCGAACCCGGCGTCCTTGATGTCATCAAGCGTGTAGCGGATGGGGCCGAAGTCGAAGGCGACCCCATCGCCCGCCTTGGTGCCGGCGACGGCCGTCACGCTGACGGTCTTGGAGCCGTCGGCAGAGCCCTCGGGCATGGGGGCGCCGCCCTCGCCCGTAAGCGTGAACTGGAAGCTGTCGCCCTCGGCCCAGTCGCGGCCCTTGAGCGTCTTGGTGAAGAGCCCCGCGGTGGAGACGTCCCTGCCCTCGGTGGCCGAACCGTACGTGTTGGTGAACGCCGCGGTCGCGCCGTCCTCGGTCACGGTGCCCTCGGCCTTGGAGCCGTCAGCCCCGTTAACAGCAGTCGTGTAGCCCTCGGCCGCATCCTCGGTCACGGTGTAGCACGCGCCCACGGGCAGGCCGGCGATGGTCTTCTCCCCGCCGTCCTTGAGCGTGAAGGTCGCCTTGCCGTCCGCGAACGTCACGGCGTCCTCGCCCTTGCCGAAGGTGCCGGAGACGGGCTCGCCGTCCCCGTCGGTCAGCGCGACCGTGAAGCCGAACTCGCGCTGGCTGTCGCCGCCGACGACCGTCTTCTTGACGGTGAGGCTGCCGGTCTTGGCGGTGTTGGTAAAGACCGCCGCCTCGACCGTGCGCTCAGCAGCGTCGCCCGCATCGTCGGTCAGCTGTGCAATCTTGGTCTTGGCAAACAGCTTACCGGCGCCATCGTCGGCCACCGTGACGGTGGCACGATAGGTGGCCTTCGAGAAGGTGAGCGCCGTCTCGTCACCCGCCTGCTCGGCAATCACATAGGTATAGGTGCCGGGCTTGGTGTACTCGATAGTGCCGAAGTTGCCGACCTGAACGTCCTTGCTCAGCGCAATCGTCGACACACCGTCCTGGGCGCCCTTGGGCATGGGTGCCTCGCCCTGGGCGGTCAGCGTCATGGTAAAGGCATCCGACGTCGTCCAGTTGCGTCCGGAGATCTTCTTTTGGACCTTAAAGGCGTTCTCCACCTTCGTGAACTCAACGCTATAGATATTGGTGAAGCCCACCTGCGTTGCCTGTCCGACGATGCCCTTCTGGGTGTTCGCCTTATCGGCAACTGCAAAGCCGTCCTCGCTCGTCATGAGGTTGCCCTTGGAGTCGAGCTCCTGTACCTCGTAGTGCGCGCCCACGGGCACGGTAACCGTAACGGAACCGCCGGCGTTAAGCGCGATGGTGCCACCGCTCTTGATCTGTCCGCTTACATAGGTGCCGTTGGTGCCGCTGGGACGACCGGCGTACGCAAAGGTACCGGCCAGAGGCGTTGTGCCATCGGCCTGATAGAGCAGCACCTTAAAGGTAAATGCCTTGTTGGGCGCGGTGATGCCTTCGGCGGCCGTGACCGTCTTGCTCAACGTCAGGCGCCCGTCAGACACCTCGTCGGTAGTGGTGTTGGTCTTGACGGCAGGGTTGTTGCCGACCGCCACCGACGCCTGGTTGGAGATGTCGCCCGAAGCGCCACCGCTCTTAAACGCGTTCTCGGTCACGCGAACCTTAAACTGAACCGTGCCCTCCTTGCCTGCGGGAACGTCCTTCAACGTCCAGGTAAGGCTGCCGTCATTGTCCTTGGAGCCGGCATCCTTATGGTCGCCGGCGAACTCTACGAACTCGGTTCCCGCGGGGACGGCATCGGTGATCTTCACCGTGGCAGACGCGCCCTCGGTGTTCTTGTAGCCGATGGTGTAGGTGAGCTCATCGCCCAGCTTAATGCCCAAGCCACTCGAATCCTGAGCATCACTCTCGGACTTCTTGGGCACGTAGTTGGTCGTGGTGCCGGTATAGCTCTTGTTGCCAACCGTAATAGTGGCGGCGTTTTTGACGGTGCCGACAGCGCCCTGGGCATCTTCCACGGCGTCCTCGGTAATCTTGACGCGCACGCGCACCGAACCGTGGCTGCCCGCGGGTTGCTTACCCAGGTCCCAAGTAAGCGACTGTCCGCTCGCGGCGCCCTTATCGGCACACTCGCCCTCAAAGGCCTCGAACACAACGCCGGCAGGAAGCTTGTCGGTCACGGTCACGTTGGCCGGAACCAAGTTGCCATTGGCATCGGCCTCGGTGTTGACCCAGTTAATGGTGTAGACGTAGGAGTCGCCCACGGAGAGCAACTGCCCGTCGATGTCCACATCGGGCTTCGCAACCGTGCCGATCGTCTTGACCTTATCGCGTGTGTTGTGGAAGACGATCTTGCCGTTCTCGGTACCATTGCGATAGGTCACCTTGGACGTAAGCTTGCCGTTGTTGTTATCGGTCACCTCGAGCAGCACGCGGCACGTCGCGGACGTGTCCACGGGACGCACGCCCTCGGGCAGGTTGGCCAAGCGCTCTTTTGCCACCAGGTTAAAGCTGTAGGTAGTGGTGTGGTCGGCATTGTGTTGCTTGGTGGCAACACCATCCTTCACAGCGCCAGCAAGGTCAATCGTCAGCTCATGGGATCCGCCGAGAGCGCCGCCAAGCTTAAAGTTAACCTTGCCGAAGTCGACCGTGGCGATACCGTTATCGCTCGCCTGGGTCTTACCCTCATCCATCTTTTCGAGCGAGCCATCGGTCTTCTCGGCATACAGGTCAAACGTATACTGACCCGCCTCAATCTTGTCGCCGGAGTCCATTACCTTCTCGGCAGCAAGACCGTCGAATGTTCCGGTCGCGATGTAGCTGTTGGTAAAGGACACCTGGGCCTTGGCGGTACCGCTCTCGGAGCTAAAGGTATTCGCATCGCGGGGCTCTTCAACGTCGTTGGCGTCATAGTGCTTGACCGTGGTCACGGTATAGAGCGAACCGTTATCGCGCTTCTTAACCGCAATCTCTACCTTCCAATAGGTGGAGTCGTATGTATAGCCGCCCCTACCGCCGCCATTCTCGACAATCTTGTAGGCAAACGTCTTGTCCGCATCGCCCGTCGCGAAGGTCAGGCCGCCCAAAATACCGGTGTGGGACGTGCCATCGGCCTGCGGTTCATCGTTCGTAACGGTGAGCTCACCCTCATCCGCGCGCAGCAGCTTGTTGAGCTTTTCGATTGAAGCATCGTCTTCGCCCGTCACCGTAAAGCCAAACATGCCGGCATGCAGATCGTGCCCGTTAAGCGTCTTGACGATCTCCAAACCGCCCTGGAGCTCGTAGCTCGTTGAAGTTTGGTAACTATTGGTAAAGATGAAGCCTTCCGAGCCGGTCGTGCCATCGGCACGCGCTACAAGTTTGCCGCCCTCATCGGTTACGGTGACCGTCACGGTATAGACGTGCTGGTCATACTTCCACTCGCCAAGACCGCTGTTCGCAGCCACCTCGTTAATAGCGAACTTATACGTGCCCGGCTTGTTGAAGGTGAGCTTCGAGAAGTCAAGCTGGTAGTGCTCCCCGTCCTTGAGGCCCTCCTTCGTTTGCTTCTTCTCAGCGTAGCCGTTCTCCGCACTCATCGAAGAGCCGGTGATGAGCTTGCCGTCGATAGCAGCCTTGGTGACATCATCGGCCGCGGTCATGGCAAAGGTAAACTTGTCCGGAGCATTGGCACCGGCAACCACCTTGGTCACGGACGGAGTATAGGTTGCTGCCTCGGCGACCGTATAGGTGTTCTTGAATTTGACCGTCGCGACACCGGTAGACGTCGCATCCGACGGGTAGATCCACTGGCCCTCGAGCTCGTCCTTGCCATCGACCTGCTTGCTTACCGATGTCGTGACCCTAAGCGTGCCGTCGCCGTTATCCGCTACGACGGCCCTAACCGTATGGACCGTCTCGTCGTACGTATAGCCCGTCGCTTTGTCGTCAATCTCGCTCACCGTATAGGTGAACGTCTTGCCGGCATCATCCTGAGTGAAGGTCAGCCCGCCCGCAGGTACCAAACTTACGGTCTTGGGAGCGTTGGCCTCGACATTTGCGGTCTCAAAGACCTTGCCATTCGTGGAAATGCCAACCTTGCTGGCAGACGTCTCGTCAGCAGGCTTGACGATATAACGGAACGTGCTCTTAGGCGAGCCAAAAATGGTCGCGTCCTTGGGATACGTCAACGTCTTCTCGATCTGCAAACCGCCATTGGCGCCATAGTCGAGACTTGCCGTGTAACGGTTCACAAACGAGACAGCAGGCGTCGTGGCGCCGGTCTCACTTGCATCGTACTGCTGCACGTAAGTATGCGAATCTTGCTTGAGCTCGGCAATCTTTTCGTCCGTCAACGCGCTCGCATCGCCGGTATCGCCCAGCAGCTCCGTCACACCCGCGCCCTTGAGCACGGTCGTCACGGTGTAGAGCTTGGCGGGGTTGTTTTCGCTCGCAAGAACCTTAACGAGCACGATGGCGTCGCCGGTGTAGCCGGTGTCATAGGTGTAGCCGGCGGCCACAGGCTGGTTCTCGTGGATGCGATAGGCAAACGTATGGCCCAGGTCCTGCTCCGTGAGCTTGCGGGCAAAGAGCTTCTCTTCCCCGCTTGCGCTCACCACAGCGCCGGACACGCCGGCCCCTGCCACCTTATTGGACAGGCTGGCCTCGGAGCCATCGACCGACGTCTGAACGCCGTTGTACCAAAGGCCCGTCACGGCAAAGGTAAACTGGCCCGCGGTAGAGGCGCGACCCTCAAGGGTCTTGCTCACCGTCACGCCATCAAAGGTACCCGATGCATGGTACGCGTTGGTAAAGGCAGCCTTGTCGGTTACGAGCTTGTCCGCATCGGAGGCACCGGTGTTGGCGTAGGTCACGCTCGACACGCGCAGCTTGCCCGTGTGGTTGCCCGACTCATCCAGATCGGTCACTACAACGGTCGCGCGTGCGGTGTGCTTGTCCATGGACATGCTCGCCGGGGCACCAAGCGCGACATTCTCGGTGATATTGAAGCTAAAGGTGCCCGCGCGGTTGAATGTCACGGTCGGGGCGGCTTCGGTGCCAAAGGAGAACGAGGCAACGCGTCCCGACTCGGGCGTGCTGGCGACGGCCTGGTTAGTGCCGATGGCAATGGCCCCATCCGTTACCGCCTGCTTTGTGGTCTTGCCCAGGCCAGTTGCGCTGGCATCGTCCGCAGCGGCGGCAAGGTTAAAGGTATAGCTCTCGCCCTGGTTCCAGTCGCGACCGCTCACGGTCTTCTGACCCTGCAGGGTAACGCTCACGGGCTCCACGCTATATATATTGGTAAAGGAAGGCGTGGCGTTGTTGTCCAGCTGCTTTACCGAGCCGTCTTCTGTGATCTTGTAGTACTCGATCGAAGTCTGGATGCCGGCACCCTTCTTGGCGTTGCGTACTACGGCGTAATAGACCGATCCGTCGTAGGTCATGCCCGCAACGCTGCCGGGATCCTCGGCGAACTTGTACACGCAGGCGCGCCCCGCATCTTTCTTGGCGGTATAAGAGATATCCGGCCATCTCACCGCGCCATCGACGTTGCCAACTTTCATGGTGTTGTCTTCGGCGCCCTGGGGCATGGGGGCCGTCATGCTCTTATCGACCGTATCGGGGTTGAACACCGCATTGACATCCGCATAGCCACCCATGCCCTCGAGCGTAAAGCTAAAGGCGTTCTGGGCAAGCGGGAACGTCCCCGCGTTGTCGACTAGGGTCTTTTTAGCTTGGATGGGGATCTTCGACTCGTGCGCATCGTAGCGGTTGATGAAGGTTGCGACCTTACCGGCGACCTCGACTTCCTTCTCGGTGCCTCCGTCGTCGCGCACCTGCTTCATCGTCACGCTCTTAACGACAAGAGCACCAGCTTGGTTGTCCTCCACCACGACCTTCGCGGTATAGACGGCGGCAGAGTAGCTTATGCCGTCTGCCCTGGCGTCGGGTTCGGGGATACCCTCCTGGATGGTATAGGTGTAGGTGCCCGGCTTGTAATAGGTGATGTCGCCAAACGTTGCCGGCTGGTCATCCTCGGTGAGCTCGACCGTCGACACCTTGCTCTTGGCGCCATTGGGCATGGGGACGACGCCGTCGGCCGTAAGCTGCGCGGTAAAGGTTTCGCCATCGGCCCAATTGCGGCCCTTGAGCAGCTTCTTGGCGCTCAGGCCATTCTGGGCATCGAGCGTTACGGGGCTGGCGCTGTATTTGTTGGTGAACTCGAGCTTGTTGCTGGCAGGAATCTGTCCGTCCTCGAGCGTGGCAATCGTGCCCGTGATGGTGTTGCCGGTTCCGAACTGTTCCTCGCCGCCGACCATGCGGCTAACGAGTCTAAAGCCGGCCGGAAGCACCGACTCGTCGGCAGAGCCGGTCACCGTGTTAACGATGCTCGCCAGCACGTTGCCATTGGACTCCTCGCCCTTGGTGGTGAGCTCGCTCACGCTATAGCTGTCGTCCTTCTTAAGGTCGTATACGCGAATGGTCTCGCCGGCCTTGATGGAATGGGTGCTGCCGTTCTTGAGCGTGAAGGAGTTGCCCACGGCATTGCCGTTCGCATCGAATACGCGTGCCTCGTAGCCCTTTTGGGACTCCGGCAGGGTGAACTTAAATGTAAACGTCAGGTCGTTGTTGCTCGCGTCCTTGGTAGGCGCGGTAAGGCCATTGTCTGCCGTCACGGTCTTGGTCACTTGCAGTCGTGCCACGCGACGATCGGTATACTGCACGGCCGTTGCCGTGGTAAAGAGATGATTGAGCTGAAGCGTGCCGAGGTCAGTGCCGTTAGCGTCATCGTCTTGGTAGAGGGCCATGCGGTTGATGCCCGTGTCGGCATAGATGGTCGCCAGCTGGCCGTCACGGACGCCCTTGTCCTCGACATAACGCAAGACGGTCTTGGTGCCCTGCATTGTCTTGTCATAGCGCATGTGCATCAGGCCGTCCGCAAGAGTCGGCGTCACGCCCTTGGCGGTACTTGTCTGGCCCCACGTCAGTTTTCCGTTGGCATCCATACCAGTTGCGCTCTGCAGCTTGCCCTTGATGTGCGTAAGCGTGTTATCGATCGAATCGGGAAAACCAAACTGCGCCAGAGAGGCAATGAGCGAGCCCGGGCCGCTCATACTACGCACGCCGTCGTTCTCCTCGCCGGCATCAACATACACGCCCGAATCGTCCACGATCACCTTGGTAATGGTGGTATTTGACTCGTAGCCATCCGGGCTCAACGATTCGCGCAGATAGTACGTACCCTTGATAAGGGGCTTATGCTTTGTCGAATCGAGCGGGAAGCATGCAGCACCCTCAATGTCATACGGATAGGTCATGCCGTTTGCCTGCACGGTGTCATACGGCTCGGCACCCGATTGAATGGCATAGGTTTTAGGACTATTGCCGGTAACGTCCTCGGCCTTGTACAGTTCAAACGTCGCGCCGTTCACGGGCTTGCCCAGGTCATCGACCTTCTGCACAAACAGACGGTTCTGAACGTTCGTGAGGTGGATCACGGTTGAGAACTGCCTGTTTGTCGCTTGGTATTCAACCATGGAGGTGTTCTCCGTGGTTGCCTCTGCCAGAGACGACGCCGTGGTGTGGTAGACCGCCACGGTATATTCGGATTTGGTCTTGTCTTCCATCATGGCGGCGTACTTCTCGATATCGCCGGGCAACGACCTAACCGTTACCTCGTAGTCGCCCTTGGTGTTGACGGCGAAGACGCTCGTGTCCGCCGATTTGGCGGCCCCTACCGCGCCCTCAATGCCGTGTTTGGAGCACAGCTTGTAGCCATCGAGCGGATTGCCCGTGACTGGCGTCCATGCATTTTCGCTTTTATGGTCCTCGCTCGCACCGGTGAGCTTAAGCACGACAGCGAAGGTCGCACCCGAGCTAATGGCGTTACCCTTATTGTCTTTTTTTTCTTTATCGAGAGATATGGTCTCTTTCGCGGCCAGATAGCCGCCGTTGAGCCACATGCGGCTACCCGTCCATTGCGTTGCGCCGTCGGCCATGGTGACCGTTGTTTCCGGTGCAACAACCACGCCACCCGAGCCACTCGCCGCAGCTTGCTTGTACTGCAGGTGCAGCTCGCCTGGCGTTGCAGTGGTCGACGAGGTCAAGCTCGAGCGGTATCCCTCAGGCAGCTTTTCTTCTTTGAGTACAAAGTAGTCGCAATGATTGGTGTTGTGTTCTTCGTCGAACGAGAGAACCGAGCCACCCGGCTTCAAAAGCACCAGCTGACCCTTGTCGTCCGTCGTACCCAGGGCGATGGCCTCGCCTTGCGTGTTCCAGTTGGCATCCGACCGATACAAGGCAAACTCGGCGCCCTGGACCGCCTCGCCGTTCTGGTTGACCTTCTCGACCTCGGACGACGGCAGGGTGGTGAGGTTGAACTTAAGCGACATATTCGATGCGCCCGCGCCGCGCTCCAGATAAAAGAAGCTCAGCGTGTGCTTGGTGCTGTCGCGGAAGGTGTTGTCGCGGAAGTTTTTGGTATCTGCGCCGGCGGCGTCGAACTTCGCCTTGATGGTGGTATTTTCGATTTCCTTCTTGGTTCCATTCGCACCGTCGACATGACCGACTTTTACTTCACCAGTGGCGAAATTAATCTTAAGCGTTGCTTTCTCGTGAATGCCGCCCAGATCGCCCACGAGCACGCCGTCGATATACACCCACACATCGTCGTCGCCCGAGAACTCAAAGACCATGTCCTCGCCTTTAGTGGTCTTGCCACCGTTAGGCTGGACAAACTCCGTGGTCATGGACATGCCAAAGTGATGGTTGAGATCCGTGCTTCCATCAACGATCTTTTTAGGGGAGAGGTTGTTGCCGTTCTCATCAAAAACCTTGCTTGCAGAGTCAAAGGGAAAGAACTGGCCCAGATTGGTTTCTTTGCTCGCATCGCCCTTATATACGCCCGCTTTATCGTAGACGTCAAAGGAATTGGTCGTGAAGTTATACACAGCGTAGTTGCCGTTAGAGCCGTACGAGTCGTAGACGTAGTAACCATCCTTGAGCTGGAAGAGGCCCTTCACGTTGCTGTAGACAGCCTTGCCATCCTGCTTGCCATTTGCCTGACTGTCATTATTAAAGAGATAAGCCAGCGACTCGTCGGTGTAGTTAACACCCTGGCCTTGGGAGGCGTAGGTGCCAGCCTTGATCTCCGGATAGCCCTTTACAAGCTGGTCCTTAACAAACTGTAGGCGACCGTAGCCAGCAGTACCGATTTTGCCCGTCCACTTGTTAATGCCCGTACCGGCACCACCATTGAACTTGAGCTGACGGTCTTTATTGATGCCGGTGTTGTCATTCTTGTTGTCATTGTTTGTGTTCTTCGAGCTATCGTTATCGCCGTTCACGACCCAGTAGTCGAACAGATTGACCGTGGTGCCGGTGGGATTCACCGTCTGCACGGTATGGTTGCTATAGGGAACCGTCTGATCGGCCGACGCGCTCGTCGCACCAAACATGAGCGCACACGCCGCCAGCGGGACGGCCAAAACCCTTAAGGCGCGCTTGGCAGTATTGGTTTTCTCGCCAAAAGGCTCCAATATTTCTCGAACTCTCGCACACAAGCGATTCATGAAGGCCCTCCCCAATCCATGAGGACGGCAAGCAGTAGCTCGTTATATGTGTGTCGTCGTCCCCATCGATGCAAATATACGCCCCCCCCCCGCGCAGAAACGCAAGGCGGGTCATCGCTATATGTTTAAAATTGTAGCAATTTGGCTGACCCGAAATTCCGCATCAGGTTGCCACTCAGGCATAAAAGCGAACCATTCGCGCCACCAAGGGGACCCGCCGAAATAAATCCACCGGCAATCCTTGCCCCCTACCGTCCAAAAATGACTGCTCGAAGTTGCGGTGGAATAGTTCCTGTTTGGCTGCTCAAACCGCAAAAACAGGAACTATTTCACCGCAACTTATTGAGGGATGGGTTTTAGATACGGCCGAGGCCGTAGGCTCGAGCGGCTGCCTCGCCGGCGCAGATGAGGTTGGCAGTGGCTTCTTGCGCACCGAGCGCCCGCTCCAGGTTCATGGGCTTGCGACAGATCGGCAGTACAAGGTCGATGCCTTGCCCATACACCGCATCCAGGTTGTCGGCGCGACCGCCCACGACGGCGACCACCGGCTTGCTGAAGCGCTTGGCGCGACGCGCCACGCCCACCGGAGCCTTGCCGGCGGCGGACTGCTCGTCCATGTTGCCCTCGCCCGTTATGACCAGGTCCACATCGCGCACGCGCTCGTCGAATCCCACAAGGTCGAGTACTGTCTCCACGCCCGAGCGCAGCTCGGCGCCAAGTGCCAGCAGCGCGGCGCCCAGCCCACCGGCAGCACCCGCGCCGGGCACGCCGAGTACCGAGCCAAATGTCCGTGCGCCCTCGGGCACGCGCAGCAGCCTCTGAGCTCGAGCCTCGGCAATCGCCGCATCGAGCAAGCGACCGTAGCCGACCATCCAGCTGTCGCACCTGCTCAGCATCTCGGCATCATCTGTCGGCAGGCCCTTCTGCCCGCCGAACACCGCCAGTGCGCCGCGACGTCCCACGAGCGGATTCTCAACATCCGAAAGCACGACGATACGCACGCCATCCAACGCCCGCACCGCCGGCACCAGATCAACACCGGCCACTTGCTCAAGGCCCGCGAGCCCCGGCGCAATATCACAGCCGTGGTCATCAACCAAACGCGCGTCCAACGCCTGCAGCATGCCGGCACCGCCATCATTGGTGGCACTGCCACCCAGTCCTATATATAGCGTCTTCGCCCCCGCGCGAACCGCGCGGAGCATCAGCTCGCCCATGCCATAGGTTGTAGCAGCCAGTGCCGCCGGCTCTGTGCAAGGCGAATACCCAATACCCGCAGCCTCGGCCATCTCGATGACAGCCGATTCGCGCTCGCCATCCACCAGCATCCGGGCAGACACGCGATCGCCCAAGGGACCTGCCACTTCGCAGGTCACGATCTCGCCGCCGCACGCGGCGACGGCGTCGAGCGTTCCCTCGCCACCATCCGCCAGCGGCAGCGTGCTCACCTCGGCATCGGGCCACACGCGGCGCACGCCCTCGGCAACCGCCGACTCCGCCTGCGCGCTCGACACACTGCCCTTAAAGGAGTCGATCGCCAGCAGCACGCGACGCGGTCGGCGCTGCACGGGGCCAAAGTCGACCGCCGCACCAGCAATCTCGTCGGCATCAGCCAGCGCCACGGCATGAGCGGCATGCGCCTCAAGATCGGACCCGCAGCCGCAGCCGCCGGAATCCGCGCCGCGCAAACCGGCAAAATAGCCGCTCAGCACCGCGCGGCACTCGTCCGCCAGCACGCCGGCCGTCACATTAAAGCGATGGTTCAGACGCGAATCGGCATTGAGGTCGTATAGCGAACCCAGCGCGCCCGCCTTGGCATCAGCCGCGCCATACACGCAACGCCCCACGCGCGCGTTAACCATAAGCCCCGCACACATGCAGCATGGCTCGAGCGTCACGTAGACCGTGCAATCGGAAAGGCGCCAGCGACCGAGCGACCGAGCGGCAGCGCACAGGGCCGCGAACTCTGCATGAGCCGAAGGATCCTGGTCGAGCTCGCGCCGATTGTGCGCCCTCGCGACGATCTCGCCGTCGCGCACCACTATGGCACCGATGGGCACCTCGCCCACCGCCGCGGCGGCGCGCGCCTCCGCCAGCGCCTCGCGCATGAACTTCTCGTCGATTTCGGTGATCGTCATCGTTCGCCTTCCCTGTTGCAAATTCAAAACGATGCTATCATTACGACTCACGGAGAGATGGCAGAGCGGTTGAATGCGGCGGTCTTGAAAACCGTTGAGCGCGAGAGCGTTCCGGGGGTTCGAATCCCCCTCTCTCCGCCACTCCTAGTGATGCACCGGTGTCATGGTCCGCTCAAACAGCGCATCGACCACGTCGGCTATCTCAGGTCGACGCTCAAGATCGTGGCCCGATTCCCACCATATCGTGAAAAGTCGAATAATACCGCCGGCGACAAACTCAGACGTCGTCTCGAGTGACACGGGGGCCAGGGCATCCTCGGCAAGCACGTTCATCACACGCTCGCGGATGGAGCGGGCAATGCGGTCGCAAATAACGTTGGTCAACATGCCCGACATGCTGCTCGCCAAAATGTTATCCATGAGCCGCTCGTGCGCCAGAATCAAATCCATGGCATCGTCCAAAATCGCGTGTCGAAGCGCGCGCACGTCCTCGGCAGACACCGCGCCGGCCTCATCGGGCTGTTTTTGCGGCAAGCCCGACATGAGCTCATCGATATAAAAGGCAAAGTAATCGTTCTTGTCGCGAAAGTGCTTGTAGAAGGTCGTGCGGCGAATCATGGCGCGGTCGCACAGCATGGCAACCGTCAGGTCCTCAAAACGATGCTCCTCGAGAAGCTCGGTGAAGGCATCGAACAGGGCGCGGTAGGTTTTCTTAATGCGAAGGTCCACTGGTATCGCCATCCTCAGGGCAAAGACAACACTCGTCAATCTGTCGCATATCTTACACCTGTACCTCGCGCGCTTTGCCCCGGTGCCAACCCCGCCGAAAACACAACGCTTACCGGAAAGTTCGGCACGGCAAAACGTTGCGGGTATACTAGTAGCGTTATACCAACGGCAGCTGGCGCATGCCGCCGCGGCCATTCGAAACGGAGACATCATGATTACCGTCATCATCGGCATCGTTGTTGTCATTGTGATTGTCTGCGCCATCGCCGGCATCTACAACAACATGGTCACCAAGCGTAACCGCATCGATAACGCCTGGCAGAACATCGATACGCAGCTGCAGCGCCGCAACGACCTGATCCCCAACCTGGTCGAGACCGTCAAGGGCTACGCCAAGCACGAGCAGGAGACGCTCTCCGCCGTGATCAGCGCGCGTAACACCGCCGTCAAGGCCACTACGCCCGAGGCCAAGATGGAAGCCGACAACGTGCTGACCGGTGCGCTGCGTCAGCTCTTCGCCGTAGCCGAGGCCTATCCCGATCTTAAGGCAAACACCAACTTTACGCAGCTGCAGGCATCGCTCGAGGATACCGAGAACAAGATTAGCTATGCACGCCAAAGCTACAACGACTGCGTGCTCAGCTACAACAACGCCATTCAGACGTTCCCGGCTGTCATCTTTGCCGGCATCTTCCAGTTTAAGGAGCGCCAGGGCTTCGAGGCCGCCGAAGCAGCCCGCCAGGCCCCGACCGTCAAGTTCTAGTAGTTTGGCAGCGCATCCTTAATCGACCAAATGCATAAACTGCCCCGTCGAATGCATACTTCGACGGGGCAGTTTCCTTTTTCGCGAAGGTCCCCCTCTAAGCGCCGTGCATTTTTAGGAGTATTCAACATAACCAAGAGCTTCGGACGCCACGATAAATGCCAAAGACCGCGAATATCCCTGCAAATCAAACGCTGTCAGCCCATAACCCCGCCCATCATTCGTAGAAAACATCGAGAACTCCCGATTTTTTGCCCAAAGCCGGTATGCAGGGGCCTTCGATTGCAGAATACTCGCAAAAATGCACGTCGCCACCACCCCCACATGGCGCGAACCAAAATCAGAACCACCCTTAAAAAGGGTGGTTTGCTCTTAGGGTATAACCCACG
>NZ_QSSH01000036.1 GCF_003438495.1 Collinsella sp. TF05-9AC | reverse complement strand
GGATTGGTCAATCTCGGCCGACTATATTTGGCTAAATTATTCCGGCGCTAACACTTAAAAATTAAACGGGTTAAAGGACTAGCAAAAACCGATATATCATCTGCATTATGTATTACAAAATGATGCGCAAATACACACCACATTGAGATTAACCAAAAAAGCTCGACAATGGAATTACGTTCTTTTGCCATGGAGTTCTCCGGCTGGCTTAAGTTGACTCTATGCATCGATACAAGCCAATTGGCGTACAGTAGTGGTGAATTATAACGGCTGAGACGATTTAACAATCGGACCAAGGACCTCGTCACCGCTGTCCATCCAGATGACGATTTACAGCGAAACACCCCAGTCAAATTATGCTTCGGAAAGAATATTGCTCAGGCAGTTCGATAATGAAAGGACTTTTGACTCAAGAGCGAGCCCCCACCACCGGGACCACTCGAGCATAACGGTCCCTGGGCTCCGGCACTAGATTGACAACCACCCTGGGAGACTTAATGAGGAATAGCCGAAGGAACTGAATCAAACCATCGTATTGAGCTCATTCATGATTAGACCATTTCTCAAGTTCCTTTTCGAGTAGGGCAATCCTATGAGTAAGGTTTTTAATCGCCAAAACATGACGACTCACGGCAACGCTAAGAGACAGAGAGATTGCAAGCAACAGCACGATTGCACCCAAAAAAAGGAAATTGGCTGGGTTGACAAACCCAATAGCTGTTGAGCAACTATAAATAATTTGAGGACATATATCACAAATCAAGGCCGCCATACACATCAAAATCCACAACAGAGAGTACTTAAGAAGCATCTTTCCGTTGGACACGAGCCGCAAAACATAGACGAGAAAGCCGCCGAAAAAGAGGGCCGCACCAATCCTCAAAATTAGATTCATTATTTATCTCCCCTATGAACCCAGCACACAAGAACAATGGCTAACGTGACCTTGATCATGTAGTAGACGGAAGAGAAGCCCCCGATGGACGAACGTCCGCCTTGGCGTTCATTCATCTTTACAGGCGCCTCCATAACGGGAAGACCAAGCTTCATAGCCAAAGCAATCGACTCTGGCTCCGGGTAGTCATCAGGATAACTCTTGCAGAACAGGTCGATAGCATCTTTATTGCATGCCCTAAAACCAGAAGTGGGATCGGTGACCACCTTACCCGTAAGCAGCTCGAGCAAAAATGAAAGCCACCTGATTCCAACGCGACGCATAAAAGTTGACTGAAAACCATCAGTCTCAACCAGAAATCGAGAGCCTATCGCCAGGCTCGCCCCACCCTCAATCAGCTTTACAAGCTCAGGAACATAAGAAGGATCATGCTGGCCATCGCCGTCAACCTGAATGTCAATATCATAGCCAAATCTCTGAGCATACTTATGGCCCGCTTGGACCGCTCCACCGATACCAAGGTTCTGTGGCAGGTCCAATATGTTGACACCATGCTCTCGACAAAGCTCAAGCGTTCCATCTTGTGACCCGTCGTTGATTACAACATAGTCATATCCCGCAGCTTTTATAGACGCAACGGTATCGAGAATACACTCCTGTTCGTTATAGGCAGGGATTATTACGAGAACACGCGGATATCCTTTTGAACATGTTGTTGCAGCAAGAGACAATCGAGATTCATCCATTCCAAAAAAGTTGGCTCTTAGCGACGCTTGAAGAAATTGCGACTCTTACAGCCCAACGCACAGTTTAACTCAAACTTAAGTTTACAGTATCCTGACTAGCCATCGCGAAGTTACATCTCAAGCTTAGATATTTAGCTTGCTTAACTGGGGCCCACACGGAGTCCCCACCCATCATAGCAGGGTAAGGGCCCCGTGCACCTCTGTCTCAAATGCGGAACGCATGTCCTGAGTCCTCAACGCCGTCCCATTCGAACCAATCTAATCCAACTATTATCCCCTCTTACTATAGCCATGACTTATAGCGCTAGTTTAGAAAAATCGGATATACAAAAGCTCGAAAAACACAAAATACAGCAGCCCAAATGGAATCCCGAGCATAAAGGCTGTACATTTAGTCTTCTCTTCCTCGTCGCAGTAAATAGGAAACCTGAGCAAAAGACAGGCGAAAGGTATTAACAAAGGTATGAGGTATCGCGCCTGAACACCCGCAACTGTCTGGCTTCCAACTCCTGTAAAGGCGATGTATAGAGCCAAAGCAACTAAATAGCAAGTAGCAAGAACCAGGAATAGAGTCCAAACAATCCCGAAACGGCTAAACTTAAATTTAGTAACTTTTTCATTATCAATAATGCATATAGCCTCAAACAACACGATGGGAAGATATGAAAGCCATGGGAACAGATTGGACACGTCCCCAAGATAAGCCATATTCGTTGATATTGAATTGAGAAACGCCGGGGTCAGCATCGATCCAAAAACGAAATTCGAGATTACAACTATAGTTCCAACTGGATTTGCAAGCACTCCCGTCGTTTGACCAGCCGTAGAGACTTCGGAGCCACCACGTGCATCAGAAATGTTATTTACGACAGAAGAGAAATATGGCGTCAAGAAAGATAAAATCATTATGGCGCAAACGAATAGTGCAGCTCCAATCAAGATACGTCTTTGCTTGCTCGAAGTATATTTATCTGCAGGAATTAAAAGCGCAAGTCCGAATAAGGGAAAATAAATCGCTTTAGCTGCAAATCCGATTGCAAAAGATAATAGAAATCCGAAGAATGTTTTTGCAGAAATATCCTCTTCAGAAACAAGCATCTTCAACAAAAGAGCTGTTCCTAGCAAACTGAACGATATCACACAGGGATCATACGAGTAACTGGCTGCCATTAACACGGCAGACGGGAACAACGCAATACAAGTGAAAAGACATTTTCTGCAAGGGGCTATACGAATTGCGATTCCGCAGATAACTGCATACGCAAGTAAATTAAATAATTTTCCCAATGCAAATTTGATAGAAAATGGGAGATGAAGCAAGCGACCCAAACAAAGGCCGATAGATGAAGGAATATAGGCAATTTTAGAAAGAGCCACACTATCAAAACAATTAACACGTTCGATACCTTCAGCTATATTATTTTTATCGGCCTCTCTGACTAATTGCTCAACAGAGCCACGGTTAAACTCTCTTGTTTCATCTATTGGGTACTTACCCAAAGATGCATCCAAACTAAAGCCGTCCCCCCTATAAAACTGTTCGACTATCATTCGGTCAGAATTTGTTATTTCAGCATTTGTGAGGTAGGAAACACTATTTGCATTTCCATAGTGGACCTCATCATCCCATGTCAGAAAATTAGTAACGGGGAAGCAAATAATTACGGATAGACCGACCGAGACAATGCATGCGAAAGCGAACAGTTCGGGCTTCAGATAAGAAGTGCCCCCATTAATAGCAATCAACCCGATCAAAACAGTAATGGGCAAAGCAGACGCGAACAACACCGTCTTTGACTTATCGAGCGGAATGCCAATAAAAGCGATTAAAACAGCAAAGCCAACAGAAACCGTCAAAAAAAAGAAACACTTCTTAGTATCAGTTTTCTTAACCGAGGCTACAAAGCTCTTCACCAGGCCATAGCAAAGCTCAATGCCTTGAAACGCTAAAACTAAATGAAAGCATATAACAAGACTTGCGATATTCCATGCGTCAAGATCGAAGGGGCCAAACGTCTTCGCACCAGTCAATATGATTAAAACTAGCAGAAAGCTGCTGAGAATGCTGGACGCGACGAGGACGGTTATCTGACGAATAGCGTCACCACCCGACTGTGATTTCGGTTGCAAATATAAGCACGCAACAGCAACGACATCGCAAAAGAGTTCAAGAATGAATAGATTTAAATTCTTATAGTGCAATGATGTCGCAACAGCTAATAAAAGAAGTCCCAGCCCAAAGATGGCAAGCGCGTACTCGCTTTTCTTAATTGCAGGATTATTCAAAACGTGCATCTCCAACTAAAGACAAAATCGAATAGGGTAAGTCGACAATAACAAATTCGTATCTCAAATCCAACTTCACTCAAAAGCTAAGCAAAAGCCAGCCAAGTATCACTTAGCAAATACAAAACGCCTTCTCGACATCCATAGCAGTGGCATCCCAGTTATATCGATTTTCAACAAGCGCCCTAGAGTTTCGAGACTGAAGAGAAAGCAGCTTTCGATCATCAAAAAGCCTGCATAATGCCGAAACCACCTCATCAGATGCCATGGACCGAATTATTGTGCCGTAGCTATCATCTAAGATAAGCTCGCGTGCCCCGCCCACGTCTGTTACCACTGCAGGCGTTCCGCAGGCTGAAGCTTCAAGAAGTACCGTTGAAAAGCCTTCGGAACGAGTTGGAAGACAAAGCACATCTGCTTGCTGAAGTAAGGAGGAAATATCCTCTGTGTTACATCTCCCAAGCCAAAACAAGTTAGACGAACAAGCTTCCTTGACCTCATTAGCCAGCGGACCATCCCCTGCAAGAACAAAACAAATATCACGCTTGGTAATATCTTTTGTGCGAGCCGCCTCAATAATTGAATTAATTCCCTTTTCAGGAATAAGCCGCCCGACAAAAGCTACAACCAAAGATGACTGAGGGATACCTAATTCAGATCGGAAATCTCTCCCCGAAGAAATACTCCTATAGAATGAGGCATTGATTGAGTTTGAAATTACGCCTTTTGCAGTGATATTAAAGTGCTGAAGCCATTCAACACTTTTAGAAGAAATCCCATAGAAATCAGGTTCAAACGACTTTACGCGATCAGTAATCCAATCTTCATATCGGCGAACAAAATAATCAAGAAATGGCTGATTGAAAGAGAGATACGCTGAGCCGTGGTCGAGAACAACAGCCTTAGCACTATGATCCGCAGCAAACTTCAGCCCTTCGAGCGAGAGAGGGAAAAGTCTCGTGTTTATCAGAACACCATTCCACTCATAATCATCAAGGGTTTGCAGGAGTCGGTAATAATCACTGGTTTTTTTGGGAAGAGGAAGTCTTCCATCAAGTAACGGAATGCAAGGAAGACGAATTACCTCCAGGCCGTTTTCGACTGAATGACCGACTCCCACGCGCATCGAATCATTAGTAACGATAACCACCCTATCGCCGCGTGCAGTCAAGGCGTGAGCGAGACCATCGACAAAATTACCAATTCCACTAAGTTGCGGGTGATAATGGTGAGTGAAAATACAAATAGAGGAGCTCATCACATAACCTCATCTGATATAGATGTCATATCCTTAATTCTGTGCCGTCCAGACTTCCCCATCTCCAAAGTCGAGCAAGAGCGGAAGATGGGTATGTCGATTATCCGGTGACGGTATTTTTTTCCAATCGCCATACATCGTTGTAAGATATTTATCCGTCATACGAGGAACAGGGAATTCACTGCCTTCGAAAACCGCACTGCTCAGAGGGAAAATCTCTGAAATAGGCACTGGCGCCATATTCGGCCAGCTTAACGTCAGACAGTAATCAGAGACCTCACCCGTATTTGAGTCGGAAATACAGGAATCGAACAAATCCTGGTAAGAGCATGCGCCTCGAGAAACCAGTTGTTCCACCACGTGCATAGCAGAACAACCAATTTGCTCGAGTTGACCAAGGAACCCTTTATGAGGGACAACAATGGAAGAAGAATGATATAAATAGGCTCTTTTCTGTGCAATTGATGCAGTTCGGACTTGCTTTGCACGAAGGCGTTTATCTGTATAGAGCTGGTCATATGGAAAGATGTCGACAAAAATGCCCATCGAACTGGAAGCCTCTCGAGCCTCTTGATTCTCGAAGCGAGTTCCATCGCGATACACCTTAGCAAACATCGCAGCATAGCCAGTAGTATTCCGCGATGTATGGAGCGAATATCCTTCCGGTAACCCACCCTCGGCTAAAGAGCAAAAGCGGTCATAATCTGAACGCATCATTCCGATATCTATATCATCATCCCAAGGGATAAACCCCCTATGACGCATTGCTCCTAAACATGTTCCACCGTCAAGCCACCACCTGATGCCGTGCTTAGAGCAGAATGCGGCGACAACCTGAAGGATATCCAATTCAGTGTTTTGAAGCTTTAATAGCGCGTGAGCTTTAGACATCATCGGCCTATCTCTTTTCCCCGAACCATTGTTGCGTCTGTTTCCCCAAAACAGAAGACTGATAAATAAGGCAAATGGCATTGGATATAAGCGCCGATACAGTAGGGCCATTTAAGCCAAACAGCATTTGCGCAGGAGCCATAACAGCGACAGCACTAATTAAGGACAGCATGCTGCCAACAAATACCCCTCGGTAATTATCAAGAGAAACCAACAAATCGTTGACAAACCAAGCGATGCCAGTCAAAAAGGCACAAGCCAACATAGGCTGAAGGAGATCGGTATGTTTAGCTATTCCAGCGCCATAAAACAGTGACAGCAATAATTTACCGAAAAAGAAAAGGGCAACTGAAGATATGACACCGACAAAAAAGATGCCAGCAAGTATTTTACCTATGAGCGAAAAAAAGGACTTTTCTCTAGAATGGTAACGCTCTACTAGATAACCTAATAAAGGATTATAAATATAGGTCGCACCCATTTGGATAATTGCCACAGGTGCAGCAACTGATGCATAAATACCCAGAGCAGAATCTCCGAATGAATAAGATAAATACTGCCTGGGAATATTCGGCGCCGCAGAAGCAGCAATGCCGCCCAGAACGATGGGCAAACAGCTACATAGGAAGGCTCTGACCTTCGCTCGGCTAATTCCAAGCTTGATTGCAGAAATCCGATTTGATCTTGGATAATCGTAAATAACTCCGATGCCTATTGTCACTACCGTCATAAGCAACAGTGCACCTTCGAGGCTATTAAAAAATCCATAGACAAGAATGAATGAAAGGAGAGAGCCGATGCCCTGCATTATGAGGGATTTCCCAATATAGTCCATCCTATGACCAACCTGATCATTAGCATGCATGACATCAATGACTAAGCCAGCGGTTTTATAGAGAGCATACAGAAGAATAGCGGGCACCGTACCAATACGACACGTTGCAATGGAATAGACGGCTAACATTGCAAACGCTATAAAAGTAGTAAAGAAACGAAAAGTCAGGTATTCACCAGCAGAGTTTTTCCTTTCAACATCTGCAATTTGCACCGTGTACATCCTGTATTGGGCTAATTGAGAAAACATGTTGAAAATAGACATAGCCAGCGAATAAATGCCTGCAGCACTATATCCATCAGACAGCCGAACGACCAAAATGGTGATAAGCCACTGACAGCCTAAATTAGTCAACGAACCGACGGTATTCCAGAACATATTATGTTTAATCGAAAGAGTCTTCTCTGTGGCCTTCACAAATATAAGCGCCCTTCTAAACCTGTCGAAATGAGGATACGGAGCTATCTCGCAGCTTTAAGTTCTTTTAAAATCAAAATAAACAGCCAATTCGGCATAAGACGTATAATGATATCTGCTTTAGCGATAGACGGGCAAGCTCGTCGGTATTTAAGTAAACCAATTATGGAGCGCCGCTCCCTTGCTTCAGCGAACCCCAATATTTCCTTTAGATGCGGTGAATCGGGAAATCTATCGGCAAATCGCCTAGCAGTATCAACCCTGTTTTTAACTCTTGTCGAATACCAATCATCTTTTGAAGAAACACCTGCAAGGAATCCAGTTTCGTTACCACCATGTCGACGATACTTAACCAAAGGAGTCATAGTAAAGCTGCACTTCCCCAGTTCACTGCAACCCAATGTCAACCACAAGTCATGTGCAGTCGATTCCGGAAATGGAATCATCGACTTCGCCGCACTCGCATCTAACATGAGAGCCATACCAATGCCGTAACATACGCTTGCGGCCTGTACAGTAATATCCTCTCCAGAGCACCAATTTACTTCCGGCGAATTAGGATGAGCTTTCCTATAACTCTTTACCAGAATATTTCCGTTTTCGTCAATTACCGATCTATCACAAACATCTAGAATTGAGCCTTCTTCTAGCATATGGTTGAGCGAAACTTCAACTCTATTAGGCTCCCAAATATCATCCTGATCGCAAAGTACTACGTAATCCCCTTCCGCCAAGGAGAGCAGCGCCTCGAACGATTTGACATAACCGAGATTATTATCACCGTGATAATACCGATAGGCGTTTTTCGTTATATGCGCTTGGATAAACCGCTCTAATGAATCCGATTCAGGGCAGTCATTTCTAACTAGAAGCGTAAGCGGAAACGTTTGTTTATCTATCGAATCAAGTTGTTCCGCGAAAAACTTAAGATCGGGTTTATAAGCTGAGAGAAGTACGCATACGCCAATATCATTTCCCATTTCTATTTCCAAAAATCCTCCCAAATTCATTGCTTAAAGATTATCAAAGCACCCTCAGTTAAAAGAAACTCTTTTAAAAATAGAGTATTTATCCCTGTCTCTTAAAACGAGTGCCTAATATCAATAAGTAACAACCTTTGTTCCATAAGGAATGTTATCGTAAATCCATTTTGCATTCTGAATCTCAAGGCGTACGCATCCAGCAGAGGATGGAACGCCCATCGTGGGATCCATCACGCGGTTGCTGTTGACGTAGTAGGGTGAGGAATGGAATAAGTAATCACCATAGAACTGCGTGTAGTAATAGCAAGTATATCCATGCCCAAAGGAGTATCCCTTACCGTAGACTTGATACTCCCCTATCACCGTAGGCGTGCTAGCTTTTCCCGTCGAACATACATATCGACGGTTTAAGGACCAGTTATTCCAGGATCCAGTGTAAATACTCGTAACGCAACGTGACGTATCGACAAGTATCAGCCAATTTGTATTGCTTGAATAACTTTGAGCCTTAGCATCCATATAGTCTGACACCCACGCGCCGTTAGCCATAAAGAAATTCCAGGATCCGTCCACAACGCGCCAGCCAGTAGCCATAGCTCCACTAGCATCAAGCCAATACCAGGTGGCGCCCAGATTGAGCCATCCTGTCTGCATATAACCAGACGAATTCAAGTAATACCAAGATCCGTTAACGGCAACCCAACCGGTTTTCATAGCATAAGTGGACGGATCTAAATAGAACCAGGAGCCATCCTTGTACAGCCAGCCAGATCGTGCATAGCCAGCGGTCTCATCAAAAAAGTACCATTTTCCGTTAACGTTCTTCCATCCAGCGCAGGGGGAGCCATCGGTTGAATCAGCATAGAACTTACAGCCTCCAAGCATCACAAACCCGTGAGCTTCGACCAATTCGCCATCGCCGTTTGATGTAAACAGTTTTCCATTACGCAATGCTCCACACAATGAGCAATCAGAACCAGCAAAAGCCTTAGATGGCTCATCCTGAACCGAGTCCTGGACATCTACCCATTCACGACAAGCAACAGCGCCTGAAGCTTTTGCATAATAGCTTTTCCCATTTACAGAAAAATGACCAAGAAGCATTTTACCGTCGGCGGCAGGATCGAGATAATAGTATTGACCACCGTCCTTCAGCCATTCAGTCTTTATAATGCCCGACGCTTGAGAAGGCTCAGCGTAATACCAGTCTCCATCGCTCATAAACCAGCCAAGTGACAACGCTCCCGTTGAAGAAAAATGATACCGGTTGGATCCGATGACATAAAAGCCGGTAGCCATTCTATTGTCATTTGCGACATCGAGCCAATACCAAACGCCATTCACCAAACGCCAGCCCGATGCAAGTGCGCCGGAACCGTCAGCGTAATACCAGTCCGTCCCATCAAACGCCCAACCAACAGTCATTGCGCCGGAATCCGATAAATAGTAACGAGACGAACCGACAGAAACGATTCCTCTAGACATAACACCATCATTGGCGGGATCAAGCCAATACCAGTTATTGCCAGTTTGAAGCCAGCCGGTTAAGACTTCACCATTGCTACCCCAATACCATAAACCGTTATCAAGGTACCATCCATTAATCAGTCCATAGGTTCCAAGAAGATAAGGGTGCCCATCAATAACACGTCGACCAGTAGCCATAGAACAGCTGTTAAGGGAGTCAAACCAGTACCATTGGTCTCCAATAAACTGCCAGCCACTTGCCAAAGCGCCTGACGGACCCGCGTAAAACCACTTATTTTCAGTAAAAATCCAGCCGCAGCTCATTGCGCCGTCACGAGCGGGGTCCAAGTAGTACAGCAAGTCGTCAATATTCTGAATTCCGGTCAAACGACAGCCATCTAGATAGTAATACCAGGACAAACCGTTCCATTGCCATCCAGATAGTTGTTCTGTAGTCGACGGGTCATGGCTATCGACAACCTGTAGGCTCGAATCTTCCGTTGTTTTGCCGGCACAATCGCTGGAGTCTTGAGAGCAACCGCCACCGACCAATGCTCCCGGCCCTCCTGTCGAGTCGCGCTCTACGACACCGTTATCCGCCCCCTCTTCCACGGCATAAGCAGTGCAAGAAAATGCGGGGGCTGTAACTGAAAGTAAGGCGGAAAATAGCATCAAGCCAATTACTCGCCAGCAAATTCGATGATCAATCCGAGCATTCATTTCAAGCCCCCAACCGGTACCGACTGTCTTGCAGGGAATCTATTAAATAAACGGACGAGCTGCGCCGATTACATTTCCCCTTGCGCTAATAGGATGAATTCCGACACCTTGATGAGGCCAGGAATCAATCATCAAGCCGCCGCCAAGTGCAATTGCAATATGACCGCGGTAATAAATCACATCGCCGCGTTGAATCGAGCTCGTGCTCACGGGCATAAAGATATTGCTTCGATACCAATTCATGGAATTGTAGGTTTGGCTTGGATCCCAGCGATGGTTATAAGGGTTGTAAACACCCATATCCATGCCAGTAGCATAAAGGCACTGCAAGACAAAACCAGAGCAATCAACAGCTCCACCGGGAGCGGTAGACCAAGGCTCAATATATTGCGTACCGATATACTCATAGGCGCGCTGGATAAAGGCGTTCACGCAATCTTCCCGCGTTGCTTCGACAGAAATGCGAGAAGGGGTCACATAGGTAAAGTATCCGGTGCAATAGCTAGGCAGCTGAACAGTCCAAGAACTGACCTGAGGATACTGGGATGGATTTTGCCAGCCAACTTTGTCGCACTGGCCATCGCTCCAGAAAATTCGGCGAACACCGTCGATGGTCCTTGCGCCCGTTGCCATAGCGCCGCTGCCGTCTAACCAATACCACTTACCCGAATCTTTAAGCCAGCCAACATGCATGCTTCCATTGGACTCAAGGTAATACCATGTTCCATTCAGGCATTTCCAACCAGTTGCCATTTTTCCGTCAGCGTTTAGGTAATACCATGAACCACCAGTAAAAACCCATCCGGTCTTCATCACGCCAGAATTGGCATCAAGCCAATACCAATCGCCGTCAATCTGCAGCCATCCAAGATGAATGGCACCCGTTCCGGGCTCAGCGTAAAACCTTAGATTTGCGACATTAACCCAGCCGGACGCAACCTGCCAACCATCAGCTCCAGCGGTTTTTAGAATAGCGCCGTTTTCGCGAATCACATCCTTGCAAAGATATCCATTATCATCGGCATATCTTTCAACGCCATCATTAACGGTAACCCAGCTTGAAACCACGAGCCTACCGCTCTGGTTTGCAAAACAATCGTTGCCGCTCACCTCAAATAAGCCCGTTTTCATTAGATGGCTAACAGGGTCCAGGTAATACCAGCTAGCGCCTTCTTTATACCAGTCAGAAATAAGCGCACCAGATTGAGAGGCTAGATACCAGCCGTTCTCGGACTGAGCCCAGCCAACAGCCATAACCCCATTGGGGTTCAAATAATATGCTGCATTGCCAAGGTCTAAATACCCAACGGACATCTTACCATCGGAGGCTGGGTCGAGATAATACCAAGCGCCGTTAACGAGTTTCCAGCCAGTGGCCGCAATACCGTTAGAGCAGTAATACCAATCTGCTCCGTCTTTGTACCATCCATTTGCGAGGCCATAGTCACCAAAAATGTAGGTTCTTCCATCAATCTTTTGACGACCCTTAAACATGATGAACGTCTGTGGGTCAAAATAATAGCGAGCCCCACCTATCGTTTGCCATGACGAAGCAAGGGCACCCGATGAATAAGCCCAGTACCAATTCCCGTCAACGAGAATCCAGCCGGTTTTCATAGCACCAGTGGCATCTAAATAGTATTTCCCGCTCCCGAGGTCGACAAAACCAACCTGCATTATATGGGTGGCAGGATCCAGGTAATACCATGTGCCGTCTTGATAAAACCAACCAGCAGCTAAATCGCCTCCAGCATTGGCATAAAACCAATTTCCATCTGAGTTACGTAGCCAGCAGTTCTGATATAGCGCGCCAAAAGGCGTTGCGGCATTGCCGTCATTCGCATAAAACGAAGCAGTCGATCCGCCAGCATCGGTCACATTGAAATAACCTGTCTGCATTGCACCATCATTGGCTGGATCAAGCCAATACCAATAGCCCCCGCTTTGCAGCCAGCCAGTTTGGTGTTTACCGTTTTTTCCGTAATACCAAACTCCAGACGACTCGTCTCGTTGCCAGCCATCTTTTATGACGGAAGAATTATCAGGTTGCAAATCATCGGAAACCACAGAAGAAAAATCCGCTTTTGACTCAATACTCTGAGCCTCAACGGAATCCTGTGCAAACGCGACATTCGCACTCAGGGGCAAGCAGCAAGCAGTGATTAATGACGCAGCAGCACAAACAAGCGTGGCCTTCTTTTCGAATCGATACATAAGCGACCCTCCCAGATATCTCATTTATCTTTTAATCCACATTCCAGGATTGATTTTCGTTACTGTCTGTTCAGTCTATGTAGATAAATATATTAAATTGAACATAACGTTCAATCATTCTATTCTTTTCCTAAGCAATGAACATCTTAATTGGAGGCCTGCAGTGGAACTGACCAAGCGTAACTTTACTGTTCTGTACGAATACCTAAAGAACCCATATGCCAGCCAGCGAGAAGTTGCCGAGCGCACTGGCCTCTCACTTGGATCGGTAAACGCAGCAAATAAAGAGCTTACGAATGAAGGCCTTCTCGAATCGGACAGCCTAACCGACAACGGTTACGAAGCACTTCACCCCTATAAGGTTGAAAACGCAGTGATATTGGCTGCGGGGCTTTCGAGCCGCTTTGCTCCCATTTCGTATGAAAAGCCCAAAGGCCTTTTAAAGGTACGTGGTGAGATTCTCATCGAACGTCAGATTAGGCAGCTGCAAGACGCAGGTATCAGCAATATCACCGTCGTTGTCGGCTATAAAAAAGAGTATTTCTTCTATCTCGAAAGCAAGTTCGGCGTTTCGATTGTCGTCAACAACGAATATGCATCCAAAAATAACCACGCATCGCTTATGTGCGTAAAAGAGCGGCTTGGCAACACCTATATTTGTTCAAGCGATGATTACCTTCTAAACAATCCGTTTGAAGCATACGTTTGGAAAGCATTTTATTCTGCTCAATATGCTGAAGGCGCCACCAAAGAATGGTGCATTCAAACCGGAGCAATGGACAGAATCACCAATGTTACGATTGGCGGTTCCGATGCTTGGTATATGCTCGGACATGTCTACTTTGATAAAGCCTTCTCGCTTGCATTTAAGCAGATTCTCGAAACGGAATATAACAAGCCCGAAACAACGGACAAGCTTTGGGAAGATCTATATATCGAGCACATCAAGGAGCTCGATATGGTGATCAAAAAGTATCCTGAGGGCGAGATCAACGAATTCGATTCTCTTGATGAACTGCGTGCCTTTGATCCGCATTTTATCGAAAACGTTGACTCCGATATTTTCGATAACATCGAGCAAGTGCTCGGCTGCTCCAAATCAGAGATTCACGACGTTTATCCCCTTAAACAAGGTCTTACGAATCTATCGTGCCACTTTAGAACCAATGACGGAGAGTACGTTTACCGCCATCCGGGAGTCGGGACCGAACTGCTTATTAACAGAAATGGAGAAGTAGCCGCACTTAAAAAGGCCAAGGAACTCGGCCTTGACGACACGTTCATTCATGAGGACCCAAAGCGCGGTTGGAAAATTTCGAAGTTTGTACCCAACGCAAAGCAGCCTGATCCGCATGATGATGCCCAAATGAATCGAATGATGCAGATGTGTCGTTCGCTTCACGAGAGCGGTGCAAATGTCGAAACCGAATTTGACTTCTACCTCGAAGCGAAGCGCTACGAATCACTTCTTTTGGAAAAAGGCCCTATCGACATTCCAGGCTACAGGGAAATGGCCGCCGAAATCGATGAATTGGAGCACTTTGTCCAGGCCGACAATGCGCCAAAATGCCTTTGTCACAATGACTTCTTTTACCTCAATTTCCTTATCGATGAAAACGACAAGTACTATCTCATTGACTGGGAATATGCTGGCATGAGCGATTATGCAAACGATTTTGGAACGTGCAGTGTCTGCTGCGAGCTTTCCGAAGATGAAGTCGACCGCGCGCTTGATGCATATTATGGGCGCAAGGCAACAAACAACGAAGCTGCACATAACTATGCGCACATTGCCCTTGCAGGATGGTGCTGGTACCTCTGGTCTCTTCTGAAAGAAGCCGAAGGCGACTTCGTAGGCGAATGGCTCTATATCTACTTCAATTACAGTGCCAAATACCTTAAAAAGGCACTGGAGATCTATCGAAAAGGTGAGTAACGATGCAATTCGGCTTTTTTAGCGGTCTTCTTTGGGGCCTTGATACAGTAATACTTGGAATCGGTTTGGCGCTCGCGCCCTATATTGGATCGGCGGAAGCGCTTGCATGTGCCTCCATTGCGGGATCTTTTCTCCATGATGCCTTCTGTGCGATCTGGCTCTTTGGGTACATGGGAGTTCGAGGCAGATTAAAAGACACGCTCGCTGCACTTAAAACTCGTTCGGGCAAGGTCGTCATCGCCGGCGCACTGCTCGGTGGACCTATCGGAATGACCGGATACGTATTGGCGATTAATAATATCGGAGCAGCCTACACGGCAATTATATCCGCCTTCTATCCCGCTGTCGGAGCATTCCTTTCTTTCGTGCTGCTGAAGGAGAAAATGGGCAAAGGACAGATTCTTTCCCTTCTCGTTGCTCTTTGCGGCGTAATGACGATGGGCTATCTATCGGCCGGATCGAGCGAGATTGCAAATGCCCCCCTCGGCTTACTCGGCGCGGTGCTTGCTGTTATCGGATGGGGATCCGAAGCGGTGCTGTGCGCATGGGGAATGAAAGATGATGCCGTTGATGACGAAACGGCTTTGCAAATCCGCGAAACTACAAGTGCGCTTGTTTATGGAGTGCTTGTACTCCCCCTCTTCGGAGCATGGCATTTCACGCTGGGTGCCATCCCGAGCATGCCTACATTGATTATTGCACTCGCCGGACTCGCAGGAACTGCATCCTATCTGTTCTATTACAAGGGGATTGCGGCAATCGGAGCAGCGCGTGCGATGGCTCTGAATATCTCCTATTCGGCATGGTCGGTGGTCTTTGGCCTGATCTTGCTTGGAACAATTCCCGATATGGCATCCGTAATCTGCTGCGTTGTAATTGTATGCGGAACAGTTTTGGCAGCTAGTAACTGGGACGAACTATTTGGACGTAATAAGACGGCGTAGCTTGATTAACAATATAGTAAAAGGGGAGAGCTCGACGAGCTCTCCCCTTTTAGCATCATGGCTATTCAATTACCACAGCCTGGCTATCCATCTGTTGCCACGTGCCGAAGAACACCTGGGCATTTCGCGTAACATTGCCGTTAATCGAATCCGAAAGATAGACAATTCCCTGCTCGTCATCATAGCCTTTAAGGACTACGGCATGATTACCGCCCCACAGACCATAGGAATGCCCGTTATACCAACGAGCAGCATAACGGCCTCCTGGCCAACTTCCCCATTCGGTATTCCACATCTCAACAGGTTGTCCACAGGTCAGTCTGTTCTTAATGGAAGAAATTGACGAGAAAGAAACGTCTTTTGCCTGCATGATACTTCCCGCAGCGCGCAGAAAGTTATTACCAGCAATAGTAATCGCAGGGGCGACGCATCCCATGAGACCCCCGCTGCTACGCCTTGGGTTGCCATCAAAGGCGGTAACAAAGTTGCCGTTGCTTCCCTTGGGCAAGTAATAATCCGCAATAATCGTCTTACCTAAACCAAAACCATAGTAGTTAAGCAAGTTTGTAAGGGCAACCGACTCACAGCCAGTAGGAAGTTCCGGGTACTGAGAATAGCACGGGACATCGACCCAAGCGCCAACCATTGCGCCGGATGAACTGAACTTGTAGTCAGTAGAGCCGATCCAATACCAACCGTTGCTCAACATTACTCCCCCACGTGCGGCATCAAGGTAATACCATGTGCCCCCAAGGGAAAGCCATCCCGTTTTCATCGCGCCAGAAGCGGAATCCAGCCAGTACCAGTTGCTGCCATCGTTAAGCCAGCCGGTCGCCATTCGACCATCCGGGTTAAAGTAATACCAAGACCCAGCAATTTGCTGCCACCCAGTCAGAATTACTCCACTAGCAGAACAATAATATCGAGCACCCTGACTCTCAATCCAACCAGTTCTGGCATTACCGTCGTCGTCAATCAGCTGGATTCCCGAATCGGTCATGATGCCTTTAAGGTCAATTGCGCCGCTGGATGACGAATGATACATCCAAGACCCATCACCGTTTGACCAGCAATTAGCCATCATCTTGCCGGTACTATTAAATATGTATTCACATGATCCGATAGTTTGAACGCCCGTGGCCATGGCGTGCGTCGAGGGATCGAGCCAGTACCACGCACCGTTTAGGTTGAGCCAGCCGGAGGCGAGGGCGCCGGAGCCAGTCGCGTAGTACCAGGTCCCGCCGTCGAGGACCCATCCGGTCGCCATCGCGCCGGAGGCGCTGAACCAGTACGCTGAGCCGTTGCACGCGTGGAGGCCCGTCACCATGGCGCCGCCCGCGTCGGGGTCGAGCCAGTACCAGGAACCGCCGGTGTAAAGCCAGCCGGTCGAGGCGATACCGTCAGCGAACCAGTACCAGGAGCCGTCGACGAAGCCCCAGCCGTTAAGAGGGCCGCAGCTGCCGAAGTAGCGGCGGA
The DNA here is from genome assembly GCF_003438495.1 of Collinsella sp. TF05-9AC. Classification (GTDB taxonomy): domain Bacteria; phylum Actinomycetota; class Coriobacteriia; order Coriobacteriales; family Coriobacteriaceae; genus Collinsella. The sequence continues at coordinate 1,127 of NZ_QSSH01000036.1, read as the reverse complement.
CGCCCTGCGCATCAGTCTGGTAACCCGTCAGCATGGCCCCCGTCCGGGCGTCGAAGCAGTAGGGCACGCCGCCGACGGATACGGGGCCGCGCGCCAGCGCGCCGGAGCCCGTCGCGTAGTACCAGGTCCCGCCGTCGAGCACCCAACCGGTCGCCATCGCGCCGGACGAATTAAACCAGTACAGGGAGCCGTTGCACTCGTGAAAGCCCGTCGCCATGGCGTGCGTCGAGGGATCGAGCCAGTACCACGCACCGTTTAGGTTGAGCCAGCCGGAGGCCAGCGCGCCTGAGCCCGTCGCGTAGTACCAGGTCCCGCCGTCGAGCACCCATCCGGTCGCCATCGCGCCGGAGCCATTGAACCAGTATGCGGAGCCATTGCACTCATGGAGCCCGATGGCCATGGCGTGCGTCGAGGGATCGAGCCAGTACCAGGCCCCATTGGTATAGAGCCAGCCAGAATGCAACGAGACCGGATTGACTGAATCCACATAGAACCAGTTGCCGTCAAACGAATTCCAACCCAGATTCCATTTAACGGATTCTTGAGCAGGACCATCATCGATTGAATCGGAAGGAGAAAGAGTCGAGGGGACGGATTGCCTCTCAATATCAGTAGGGATAGAGGAGCTTATGGGTTCTGCGTTCGCGATATCAACCACACCGGGCCCAGCGAGCAGTAGGGTTGAAAGAATGATTAGGATTAATATTATCCACTTTTTCCTTGCCATGTGCAGCCCCCAGTAGTAACCAATTTTTACATAAACATAGTCTACAAATGGATGGCTAAGAGCAATATGTAATTAGAAAAAAGCAATTAAAGAAGAGCTGCTAGCCAAGCCATACACCATTGCTAGCAAAAGAGTATTGCACCCCATCGATTTCTTGAACACCCGTAGTCATTGCGTGCGTCGTGGGGTCAAGCCAGTACCAGGCGCCGCCGACGTATGCCCAGCCGGAGGCCAGCACGCCTGATCCCGTCGCGTAGTACCAGGTGCCGCCGTCGAGGACCCAACCGGTCGCCATCGCGCCGGAGGCGTTGAACCAGTACGCGGAGCCGTTGCACTCGTGGAGCCCAGTGGCCATGGCGTGCGTCGAGGGATCGAGCCAGTACCACGCACCGTTTAGGTT
>NZ_QSSH01000035.1:17586-20925 GCF_003438495.1 Collinsella sp. TF05-9AC | reverse complement strand
CGTGGGTTATACCCTAAGAGCAAACCACCCTTTTTAAGGGTGGTTCTGATTTCACGGCACCTTGCCTCAAATGCGACCCGCTCGCTGGCATTGCCAAAACATCGAGGTAGTCATTGGGTGCGGCACTTGGGGACGTTCCTTATGTGCCGGCACTTAGGGACAGTCCTTCGAGCGGCAGCACGTAAGGAGGGGTCCCAATGACTGCTTTTGGTAAATGGCTATATGAGTTTATTTAATTGGACTTGAGGGCCATCGGATCGTTTGCCAGCTCAAAGGAAATAAAAACATTCGTTCACTATCAAAAATAATGCTTACATTATCGCTCAAGAAGTCGCAGGGCATTTTTCGGCGCGTTGTCCGTCAAGCGATTTGGCAAGTATCCGGTTAGATATTGGTCAGTTTTGGGGCAACCTTGCCAAAAGCTGGACGAATGCAAATCTAGACGTCGACGAATGAGCACTTTGGACGCACCCGAAACAAATTTCTGGGCTGATTCTCGATAATCGCCCTCAATTGTCCCTTGTCATGCGGTGCCCTCGCGTACAATCTGCTCCGATGTTCGCGCGCCGCCCGGCGCCAAGGAGGGGAGGACCCATGGCAAACGAGATCTGGACCATTAAGCGTTGTCTCGAGTGGACCAAGGAGTACCTGGCCGAGCGCGGCGAGGAGCATCCCCGTCTTTCTGCCGAATGGCTGCTGTGCGCCGCCACGGGTCTGGCGCGCATTGACTTATATATGCGCATGGACGAGGCGCTCGACGCCACGCAGCTCGAGACCATGCATGCGGCAGTGGTCCGTCGCGCCAAGGGCGAGCCGCTGCAGTACATCACCGGCAGCACGCAGTTCCGCATGATCGATGTCGCGTGCGCCCCCGGCGTGCTCATTCCGCGCCCCGAGACCGAGATGCTCGTCGAGGAAGTGCTGAATTATCTGGATACCGAGGTGCTGAGCCCCGAGGCCGCTGCTCGTCAGCGCGTGGAGTTGCCTTGGAATGATGAGGTCGAGCAGGCCCGCAAGGCCGAGGCGGCATTGGCCGACGAACGCGCAACCGCCGAGCGCCGTGCCGCCAATCTGACGGCTGCTGAAGAAGCGGCGCTGGGGAGCGACGTTCTGGGCAGCCGCGCCTATGCTGAGGAGTTGGCTGACCGCGAGGCCGAGGAGGCCGCCGCGCATGCAGCGGAAGCCGACGCTATGGAAGCCCCGGAGCCCGAGCTCGACGAATACGGCATTGCCATCGAAGGTGACGACCAGGAGACGACCTCCGCGCAGAACGCCACCGAGCCCGCTCCGACCGAGCCCCGCATCGCACGCGTCCTCGAGGTCGGCTGCGGCACGGGTTGCATCTCGCTCTCGCTTGCCTGGGAGCGCCGCGGTCACGTTACCTGCACCGCCACCGATATCGAGCCGCGCGCCATCGACCTGGCAACCAAAAACCGCGATGCGCTTGGCCTCACGGCAGACGAGGTCGCCTTTAGCCTCACCAACTTGGTGAGTTCCGTTCCTCGCGAAGAGTGGGGCACCTTTGACGTGCTCGTCTCCAACCCTCCGTACATTCCCACCGACGTCATGCGCTCGCTGCCGCACGAGGTCAAGGACTTTGAGCCCGACCTGGCGCTCGAGGGCGGTGCCGACGGCCTGGATATCTTCCGCCGCCTGCTCAACGCGGCCCCCTATATGTTGCGCGCCGGCGGCCTCTTTGCCTGCGAGCTCTACGAGGGCGCTCTCGACGCCGCCGCCGAGCTCTGCCGCCAAGCGGGCCTGTCGGATGTGCACATCGTCCGCGACCTCACCGATCGTCCCCGCATCGTCCGAGCCGTCGTCACGGAGCCCAAACAGCGTCAGTAATATTTATTAACTGATTCATTTCTAATTATAAAGCAATTTATAATTATCTCGGTTGGTAGCTGGTAGCCGAAGGGGTCATAATGAAACAACGATTTACCTATGACTGCGTTCTCATAAAAGAAGACGACGGTTACTGTGCCAGCTTCCCGCAGGTCCCCGGGGCCTTTGCCGATGGCGATACGCGCGAAGAAGCAATAGCTCATGCCATCGAGGCGCTGATGGCGTTTTTGGCCGACGATCTTAACAATGGTCGGGCTCCGGCTGGGTACGAGCGTTCGGCCGAGGTCGTGGCCCTTTCAGTCGAAATCGACCACGAGGACGCTCGGGAAGCGGCGTGTCGAACGTTTAAGGACGCGGCGGCGGACCTCAGGGTTTCCGCACCGCGAATCACTGCGCTGGTCAAAGCCGGCAAACTCGATGTTGAGCTTGTCGACGGCCGTCGGATGATTACGATCGACAGCATCGAGCGTTACGCCGCTCAGGAACGCCATGCCGGCAGGCCAAAGAAGTTCGTCGCAGTCCAATAACCCCTCGTTGCCTACTGATCTCGGGCTTCACTTCTGCAAAAAAGACCCTTCGAGCCTATTTCCGCTCTTGCAATATACCGTAAAACTTCTACTATAGAAGGAGAAAGGTATGTCAAATCAGCTGCATCGGTACCGTATCGTGCTTGATTACATTGAACCTTGGCTTGATGAGCAGGATGAAGCTACGCTGAAGCAGATTTATGCAGACCTTTTGGTGCTAGAGAAGGAAGGTCCCATCCTTGGTCGTCCACTGGTTGACCGTGTCAAGGGCTCGAAGCTTCATCATTTAAAGGAGCTGAGAGTGACTTCATGTGGTGGGCAGGTGATCCGCATCCTCTTCGCCTTTGACCCCAAACGCCAGGCGGTATTGCTATTGGCGGGTGATAAGTCGCGAGCGGGATCGTCAAGGGCAAAATGGAACGGCTGGTATGCGATCAACATTCCAAAGGCCGAGCAAATATACCGTCGCCACGTAAGGAGGCTCGATCGAGATGGAACTGCATGAGTATATGGAATCTCGCGGGATAACACGCGACTCCATTACCGCCGAGCAGGAGAGGACTCGCGATCGTATCGAAGCCTATAAGCTTGCTCAGATTCGCAGGCTAAAAGATCTAACACAGGCGTCGGTCGCCCAATCGATGGGCGTTTCTCAAAAACGCGTATCCGAGCTCGAGCGTGGGGAATTGGGTTCGATGAGGCTTGACACGCTGAGCAGGTACGCAGAGAGCCTCGGCGGAAAACTGGTTGCAAGCATCGAGTTTCCCGATCGTACCGTTACGCTTGCGCGCTAAAAATCTTCAATTAACTCCCTCACTTTCACCGACTACTCGAGCCGCTCACCAAACCAACATGCGCTCTGGGCAAATAGGTTGAACGTTTCGTGCGAGAATGCCCCACAGTAAACAAACTTGCACCAGAGCGTAAGGGGCTGGCATACACATGCAGACGGTCTATCGGGTATTCG
>NZ_QSSH01000035.1:0-17576 GCF_003438495.1 Collinsella sp. TF05-9AC | reverse complement strand
CGGGTATTCGGGGGAGCGCGCGAGCCGCATCGGCTCGCCGTTGAGCGTACGGCCGAGGTACTCCGCTGTGGCGGCTTGGCCCTGATCCCGACCGAGACCGTCTATGGTGTCGCCGTGGCAGTCAACGCCTTCTCGGACGCCGTGCCTCAAGATACAAGTGAATTCCCATCGTGGCCGCGCGATCCGCAGGCTGCCGTCAACGGCGCCGCAGTCCCTGCGCTCGGCACCGGCTATCGCCGTATCTTCACTCTCAAGCAACGTGAACTCACGCAAACCGTCGCTTGGCTGGTCGATGGCGTCGAAGCACTCGGCCGCTATGGCGTGGATATCCCGGAAGATGCCCGCGTACTCGCGCGACGATGCTGGCCGGGCGCCCTGACTATCGTGGTCAAGGCGGCCCCCTGCGTGCCGACCTTTATGCGCGCCGCCGACGACACGGTGGCACTTCGCGCTTCGGCCTCGCCCGTGGTGCAAGCGCTCATCCGCGCCTGCGGCAGCCCTCTTGCCTGCACCAGCGCCAACACGCATGGCGCGCCCGCGCCGGCAAGTTTTGTCACGGTGGAGGAGCGCATCCTGGAGGGGGTCGATGTGGCCGTCGACGCCGGTGAGACCCCGTGTCGCGACGCCTCAACCATCGTGTCGTTTCAGCACGGCGAGCTCCAGATCCTGCGCCAAGGCGCGCTTCCCGCATCAGAGATCGAGCGGGTCCTGTCCGACCCGATGCAATAGAAAGGTGTAAGCGATGTCGTTGAATCTAGGTAGCCTGGGCATGGAAGACGCCTCGTTTAGCTTTGGCGGTTCCTACATCATGGCGCTCGACTGCGGCACCACCTCGGTACTCGCGACCATCGTCGACGAGTACGGCTGCATCGTCGCCCAGGCGCGTCGTAGCGTCAAAACCAGCTTCCCGCGCCCCGGCTGGGTGGAGCAGGATCCCACGGAGGTGCTTGCCAGCCAGATCGGCGTGATGATGGAGGTCCAGTTTAAGAGCGGCATCCATTCTGACCGCATTGCCGCCATCGGTATCTCCAACCAGCGCGAGACCACGGTGGTCTGGGACCGCATAAGCGGCCAGCCCATCTACAACGCCATCGTATGGCAGTGCCGTCGTACCGCGCCGGCAATCGACGCGTTGGTTGAACAGGGTTGCGAGGAGCTGGTGCGCTCCCGCACGGGACTCACGCTCGACCCGTATTTCTCAGCCTCCAAGGTGCAGTGGATTCTCGACAACGTCGACGGCGCGCGCGAGAGCGCGGCGGCGGGCGACCTCATGTTTGGCACCATCGATACCTGGCTCATCTATAACCTCACCGGCGGCCAAACCTTCGCCACCGACTACACCAACGCCAGTCGCACGGCACTCTTCAATATTCATACGTTGGACTGGGACGATGACCTGCTGTCTCTCTTCGACATCCCGCGTGCCATGATGCCCGAGGTCCGTTGGAGCTCCGGTGACTACGGTCGCGTCGCGAGCGACATCATGACCAACATGCCGCCCATCATGGGTGTGGCGGGCGACCAACAGGCGTCGCTGTTCGGACACTGCTGTTTCCATCCCGGCCAGACCAAAAACACCTATGGCACGGGCTGCTTTATGCTCATGAACACCGGCGACGAGATCGTCGAATCCAAGAATGGCCTGGTCTCCACCATCGGTATCGCTGCGGACGGCAAGGTCAGCTATGCGCTCGAGGGCTCTATTTTTGCCGCCGGTTCCACCATGAACTGGCTTCGCAACAACATGGGCATCATCTCGAGCGTGAGCGAGTCGGCACAGCTCGCCGCTTCGATTAGCGACAACGAGGGCTGCTACTTCGTTCCCGCCTTTGCGGGTCTGGGCGCTCCCTGGTGGGACCCGCATGCCCGCGGTATCGTGTGCGGTCTGACCGGCGCCTCGAGCCGTGCGACTATCGTACGTGCCGCCTGCGAATCCATGGCATATCAGAGCTACGACGTGCTGCGCGCCATGGAGCAGGACGTGGGGCTTTCGATCGAGCGCCTGTCTGTCGATGGCGGTGCCTCGCGCAACGAGTTCATCATGCAATTCCAGGCCGACCTGCTGGATATCCCCGTGCTGCAATGCGAGACGGTGGAGACCACGGCAATCGGTGCCGCGTACTTGGCGGGTCTTGCCGTCGGCTATTGGGAAGACCTGGAAGAGCTGGAGCAAAATGCCCAGATCGTTAGGACCTTCCTTCCCCACATGTCCGCCGAGCGCCGCGAACAAAACCTTGCGGGCTGGTGTGATGCAGTCAGGCGCTCGCTCAGTACCGCACAGTAGGGCTGCGATGGGCTGCTCGATACAACAAACCGCTAAACTAATGCATGGCGTGCGGCGGCAACGTTGCTGCGTGCCTTGTCAGCAAGGCCATCTTCCGGCCGCAACGAAAGGGGCAATCAACCCATGACCGTCACCTACGATACGTCCCGTGTGACGCTTGTCGATCACCCGCTCGTCCAGCACAAGCTGTCGATCCTGCGCGACAAAAACACCGGCACCAACCAGTTCCGCCAGCTCGTGCGCGAGCTCGCACTTTTTGACGGCTACGAGGCCATGCGCGACCTGCCCATGGAAGACGTCGAAGTCGAGACCCCCATCACCACCGCAACGTTTAAGCAGCTCGCCGGCAAAAAGCTCGCCATCGTGCCCATCCTGCGTGCGGGCCTTGGCATGGTCGACGGCATCCTCGACCTGGTGCCCTCCGCTCGCGTGGGCCACATCGGCATGGAGCGCGACGAGGTTACCCACGAGCCGCATGAGTATTACTGCAAGATGCCCAAGGATATCGACCAGCGCATCTGCCTGGTCGTCGACCCCATGCTCGCCACGGGCGGTTCGGCCGAGATGGCCATCAGCTACCTGCGCGAGCGCGGTGTCAAGGACATCCGCATGCTGTGCATCGTCGCGGCCCCCGAGGGCCTCAAGTCACTGACCGAAAAGGACCCCGACGTACATATTTATACCTGCGCCATCGACGACCATCTCAACGAAGCTGCCTACATCGTTCCCGGCCTGGGCGACGCCGGCGACCGCATCTACGGCACGCTGTAATCTCTGGGGCATACCGGCTAACGTCGAAAATACGAAGAAATGGTGCGCGCGGTCGAACAAAAGACGACCGCGCGCACTCCTGTTAACGGACGTTTTGCCCTGCAGGGTTCGAGAAAAACGTATTACCGTACCTGCGGCATAAAGAAGGTCTTAAGAAAACGAACAGGTGCGTATTAACCGATGCTTTTTCGGTTGTACTTTAGCGATTGGCTCGTACAATAGTCACCAATGTTTGGCGGGAACTGTCCTGTGAGGCGATAAAAAAGGAAAGTGAGGACGCCAGTGTTTCAGATAGCCGATCTGCTCGCTATCGTTGCAGGTGCCATCGCGGGCGCGATTGCCTTCCTTCCCTTTGTCTTTACGCTCAAGCCGGTTCTTGACGATAAGCAGAATGCGGACATGCTCAAGGGTATGGTGAGTCTCGCGGTCTCGGCAATCGCGTTGCTTGTCTTTACCTTGGTTGTGTTTGTGTTGTTCGGAGAGGCATTTCGCATGTTCCTCCTGGGCGAGGCGATCGGCTTCGTGGCCTTTATGGCCGCCTGCGCGGTTCGCGTCGCCAAGGCGCTGCGAGATCCTCATGAGGTCGAAAGGTAAGTCGTGGAAATTTTTGAAAAGCTGCCTGATGAGATTAATCATCTGGTCAGCGAGTTCAGCTCCACCCCTGTCGTGGGCGATCTGAGCTGCGGCATCACGCAGTACTCGTTTTGGCTGATCGTCTCCACGATCGTGCTCCTGATCGTCCTGGCCGTGTTCAAGAAGAAGCAGACCCTGGTTCCCAAGGGCTTCTTCGTCAACGGTTTCGAGTACATCATCGAGTACGTCGAGAACGATATCGGCAAGGGTGTCGTGGGTGAGAACTGGAAGAAGCACTTCCCGTTCCTGTGCTCGCTTTTCCTGTTCATCCTGATCAATAACATGATCGGCCTGATCCCGGGAATGAAGCCCGGCACCGGCGCAATCGGCTCCACCGCCGCACTCGCCATTTTCGCCTTCGTGTACTTCATCTACTACGGATGCAAGGCTCACGGCGTGATCGGCTACATCAAGAGCCTCGCCCCGCAGGGCGTGAGCTTCCCGATGAACGTGCTCGTGTGGGTCGTCGAGCTTTTCTCGACCTTCCTGCGCCTCATCACGCTCGCCGTCCGTCTGTTCTGCAACATGTTCGCAGGACACGTGGTCATGGGCTCGTTCGCCATCATGGCGAGCATGTTCATGCAGCCGCTGCTTCAGCAGGTTTCCGCGGCCCACGCCGTCGGCGCCCTGCCTTCGCTGGCCTGGCTTGCCATCCTCATCCTGATTTATGCGATCGAGCTTGTGGTCGGCGCCATCCAGGCTTACGTCTTCACGGTCCTTACCGCCGTGTATGTCTCTGAGGCAGAGGAGGTCGCGGAGGAGGAGTAATCTTCCGTTCGTGCCTTAAAGGTAAGGCAATTCGTTAAACCGCCGGTGCCCGTACCCATGGAGCCCGGCAGTTATAAAAAGGTTATCCTGCGTGAAATAAGACACGCACGACAAAGGAGGAATCGTGGGAGTTATCGGTTACGGTCTCGGTGTTATCGGCGCTGGTCTTGCTATCGGCCTGTCTGCTCTGGGTGCTACGGGTGCTATGGCCCGTCAGCCTGAGGTCCAGGGCCGCGTGTTCACCGTCTTCATCATGGGCTCCGCTTTCGGCGAGGCTCTGGCTCTGATCGGCTTCGTTGTCGCGCTGATCGTTAAATAGCACGGAGCGTCAAGTATGAATCTTTCATCCCAGAAGAGCGCGATCGCACTCTCCGCGTCCGCGGCCGCGCTGCTCATGCCGGTTTCCGCGTTCGCCGAGGACGGCGCCGCCGGTGCGGACATCCTCATCCCTAAGATGGCGGAGTTCATCCCGGCGCTTATCGCCTTCCTGATTATCTGGATCGTGCTGGCCAAGGTCGCCCTGCCGGGCATCATGAAAACCATGGAGGAGCGCGGCAAGAAGATCGAGGAGAGCCTCGACGAGGCCGAGAAGACCAAGCAGGAGGCCATCGCCAAGCGCGCTGAGTCCGACTCGATCGTCACCGACGCCCGTCGTCAGGCTGCCGACATCGTTCTCGAGGCCCGTAAGGACGCCGAGTCCGAGCGCGCCCGTATCATCGAGGCTGCTCACAAGGAGGCCGAGGAGATCATCGCCAAGGCCCACACGACCGTCGAGGACGAGCGCAAGTCCATCTACGCCGGTGCCGCGAGCTCCATCGCCGACCTGTCCGTTGCCGTCGCCACCAAGATCGTGGGCGAGGCACTCGAGGACGAGTCCGAGCAGAAGAAGCTCATCGAGCGCTACATCCAGGAAGCAGGTAGCCTGAATGCCGACTAGCCGCTATCAGGACAAGGTACTCGAGACCTACGCGCGCTCCCTTTTGGAAGCCGCCAAGGCCGAGAACCATGTGTTCGAGGACCTCGAGATGATCGAGCGCCTGGCTAGCGCCAGCCCTGAGATCGTCGCCGTGCTCGACACCATGTCCAAGCGCGACCAGCTCGACCTTCTTCCCAAGGTGGCAGCTGCCTTTAAGTATGTTGCCGAGGAAGACGAGGATGTAGTGGGCGTGACCGTCACCACGGCGATCCCGCTCGACGACGAGCTGCGTCAAACCATCACTAAGAAATGCGAGCAGGACTTCGGCCGCAAGGTATTCCTTATCGAGCAGGTCGACCCGTCTATCGTGGGCGGCCTGGTGCTCGAGGCCCGCGGCGAGCGTCGTGACATCTCCGTCAAGACGCAGCTGCGCATCGCGCAGGAGACCCTCGCAAACTCTGCTAATTCGTACGGAGGTGAAGCCTAATGTCCGAAACCCTCAATGCCCAGGATATCGCCAAGAAACTGCAGGAGCAGCTCACGAGCCTCTCCGCGACGGTCGATACGCATGAGGTTTCAACGGTCGACGAGGTAGGCGACGGCATCGCGCGCGTCTCCGGCCTCAAGAGCGCCATGGCAGGCGAGCTTCTGGAGTTCAAGAGCTCCGATACCGGTGAGACCGTCTTCGGCCTTGCCCAGAACCTTGACCGTGACGAGGTCGGCGCCGTTCTGTTTGGTGCCGTCGACTCCATCAAGGAAGGCGACGAGTGCCGCACCACTGGCCGCATTATGGATATCCCCGTGAGCCGCGCCATGCTCGGCCGCGTCGTCAATCCGCTCGGCCAGCCTATCGACGGCCTGGGTGACATCGTCGCCACGCACCGTCGCCCCATCGAGTTCAAGGCCCCCGGCGTCATCGATCGTACCCCGGTGTGCGAGCCGGTTCAGACCGGCCTGTTGGCCATCGACTCCATGGTGCCTATCGGCCGTGGCCAGCGTGAGCTCATCATCGGCGACCGTAAGACCGGTAAGACCGCTATCGCCATCGACGCTATCCTCAACCAGCGCGGCAAGGGCATGGTCTGCATCTATGTCGCCATCGGCCAGAAGGCCTCCACGGTTGCCAACATCCGCGAGACCCTCGTTCAGCACGGTGCGCTCGATTACACCATCATCGTTTCGGCCACCGCTGCCGATTCCGCCCCTATGCAGTACATCGCGCCTATGGCCGGTGCCGCTATCGGCGAGTTCTTCATGTACAACGGCGAGGACGGCAAGCCCGCCAGCGAGACCAACCCCGGCGGCCACGTGCTCGTCATCTACGACGACCTGTCCAAGCAGGCTGTGGCCTACCGTCAGATGTCGCTGACGCTGCATCGTCCGCCCGGACGCGAGGCCTATCCTGGCGACATCTTCTACCTGCACTCTCGTCTGCTCGAGCGTGCCGTCAAGATGTCCAAGAAGAACGGTTATGGCTCCATGACGGCTCTTCCGATCATCGAGACCCAGGACGGCGACGTCTCGGCCTACATTCCGACCAACGTCATTTCCATTACCGATGGTCAGATCTACCTGCAGTCCGAGCTCTTCTTCCAGGGCCAGCGCCCGGCAGTCGACGTGGGCATTTCCGTGTCCCGCGTCGGTGGCGACGCGCAGACCAAGGCTATGAAGCAGGTCGCCGGCAACCTCCGTCTGGACCTCGCTTCGTACCAGGAGCTCGCCGGCTTTACGCAGTTCGGCTCCGACCTCGACGAGGCTACTCAGAAGCAGCTGACCCATGGTGCCCGCATGACAGAGCTCCTGAAGCAGCCGCGTTACAAGCCGTTTGAGGTTGGCGAGCAGATCGTTACGCTGTTCGCTGGCAACGAGGGCTTCCTGGATGACCTGGAGATCGCCGACGTGCTGCCTTTCCGTGCCGAGCTCATCGAGTACATGGACAATGGCTTTGGCTCGCTGCTCGACAAGGTTCGCGCCAAGAAGATCGATGATGACACCAAGGCTGAGCTCTTGCGCGTCATCGGCGACTTCAAGCAGCAGTTCATGGCCAAGCACCATTCGGATGTTTCTGGATCAGAGGAGAACTAAGCCCCATGGCCAACCTTCGCGACATTAAGAAGCGAATCTCCTCGGTTACCACGACCAAGCAGATCACGCGCACGATGGAGATGGTCTCTACGGCCAAGATCCGTCGTGCCCTCGATCGCTCCAAGCAGGCCGAGCCCTATAAGGAGGCGCTGACCGACGTCATGTTGACGGTCGCCGGCGACGCCTCCTGTTCGGGCACCGATCCCATGCTGCAGAAGCATGAGAGCGTCAAGCATGGCCTGATTGTCGTTATTGCCTCGGACCGCGGCCTTGCCGGCGGTTTCAATACGACGGTGGAGCGCACGGCCGAAAAGCTCGCCGCTTCTTGGGCGAACGACGGCATCGAGTGCGAGATCATCGCGTGCGGGCGCAAACCGGCCACGTATTTCCGTGACCGCGCAAACGTCGTCATGCACTTTGAGGGCAACTCCTCCGAGCCCGATTTCAATCAGGCCCGCATGATCTCCTCTCATATCTGCGATGCGTATCGTGCCGGTGAGCTTGACCGTGTCGAGCTTGTCTACCACCACGCCAAGAACCGCGTGGATCAGGAGCTTCGCGTCGAGCATCTGTTGCCGCTCGACCCCGAGATGATCGCTATGGCCCACGGTCCGCGTAAGAACGAGACCGACGCCCCTAAGCGCATCTCGTCCACGTTCGAGTTCGTGCCCTCTCCCGAGCATGTTCTCGGCAAGCTTGTGCCGTCTTATATCCTGACGGTCATCTACCAGGCCCTGATCGATTCGGCGGCTGCCGAGCAGGGTGCACGCCGCAAGGCCATGCACTCCGCGACGGAAAACGCCACCGCGATCATCTCGACCCTTACCCGCACGTATAGTCGCGTGCGCCAGGCTTCGATCACGACCGAGATTAACGAGATCGTCGGCGGAGCCTCAGCATTGGAGGAACAGTAATGGCTAATAACACCGTACAGCTTGCGGTCGAGGAAGCCACCAAGAAGACGACTGCCGGTGATGGTCGCATCGTGCGAATCATCGGCCCTGTCGTCGACGTCAAGTTTGACGGCGCGGTGCCCCCGATCTACAACGCGCTCACGGTCGAGGCCGAGACCCCGATCGGTCATCTGAGCACGATCCTCGAGGTCGAGAGCCAGCTTCCGGGCGGCGTCGTCCGCACGGTCGCCATGTCCTCGACCGATGGCCTGCAGCGCGGCCTCATCGCCACCGATACCGGTGAGCCCATGAAGATGCCCGTTGGTCCCAAGACGCTCGGCCGCATTTGGAACGTCATGGGTAAGCCCGTCGACGGCAAGCCCATGCCCGAGGTGGAGGAGTTCTACCCCATCCACCACGCGGCGCCCCGCTTTGACGAGCTCACCACCAAGACCGAGATCTTCGAGACCGGCATTAAGGCCGTCGACCTGCTTGAGCCCTACATCCGTGGCGGCAAGACAGGCCTGTTCGGCGGCGCCGGCGTCGGCAAGACCGTTTTGATTCAGGAGCTCATCAACAACCTCGCCCAGGAGCACGGCGGCACCTCGGTGTTCACCGGCGTCGGCGAGCGTACCCGTGAGGGTACCGACCTTTATCTCGAGATGAGCGAGTCGGGCGTTATCGACAAGACTTGCTTGGTCTATGGTCAGATGAACGAGCCGCCTGGAGCGCGTCTGCGCATCGGTCTGGCCGGCCTTACCACCGCTGAGTACTTCCGCGATCGTGGCCAGGACGTTCTGCTGTTCATCGATAACATCTTCCGCTTCTCCCAGGCCGGTTCCGAGGTTTCCGCACTGCTGGGTCGTATGCCGTCCGCCGTTGGTTACCAGCCCACGCTGGCTACCGAGATGGGTGACCTCCAGGAGCGCATCACCTCGACCAAGACGGGCTCCATTACCTCCGTCCAGGCCGTTTACGTCCCTGCAGACGACCTGACCGACCCGGCGCCTGCCACGACGTTTACGCACCTCGACGCCACCACGGTTCTTTCGCGTAGCATTTCGTCGCTCGGTCTGTTCCCGGCTATCGACCCGCTCGCGTCTTCTTCGGACGCTCTCGATCCCTCGATCGTTGGCGAGGAGCACTACCGTGTCGCCGTCAAGGTCCAGGAGCTCCTGCAGGAGTACTCCGACCTTCAGGACATCATCGCCATTCTGGGTATGGACGAGCTGTCCGAGGAGCAGCGCCTTACGGTCAACCGTGCCCGTAAGATCCAGCAGTTCCTCTCCCAGTCCTTCCACGTCGCCGAGAAGTTCACCGGCAACCCCGGTGTCTACGTCCGCGTCGAGGATACCGTCCGCTCCTTCGCCGAGATTGTCGACGGCAAGGCCGATGACCTGCCCGAGCAGGCATTCCGCTATGCCTCCACGATTGAGGACGTGCGTGAGCGCGCCCGCAAGATGGAGGAGAAGTAGGTTATGCGTATCCGCATCGTGTGCCCCGTGAGCCTCGCCTATGAGGGTGACGCTGCGTTTGTGTCGATTCCGTCTACGGATGGCGAGTTTGGCGTTTTACCTGCTCACTCCAGCGAAATCTGCACGATCGACCGCGGTTACGTTCGCGTTTCCGATAAGGCCATGGGCACTGTCGACCACACGTTTGCCGTGGCCGGCGGCTATGCCCAGGTTGCGGACGATGTCGTGACCGTCCTCGCCGAGCGCGCTTGCGATTTGGCGACCGTCGACGCCGACAAGGTTAAAGCTGATATTCAAGGTTTTGAAGAGAAGCTGGGTAATTTGTCGGAGGATGATGCACGCCGCGCCTACCTCTATAATGAAATCGCATGGTGTAAGCTCAAGCTTGCCCAATAGTCAAACGTTTTGGCGTTCGACCATTTGCGAACACATCATGCCCGGGATGGCTCAGCCACCCCGGGCATGCTTTTTGAAAGGGTAGACCTTGGATATTATCCGCGTTGAGGGTGGCCACGCCATCGGAGGCTCCGTGCCCGTCTCGGGTGCAAAGAATTCCGCACTCAAACTCATGGCTGCAACGCTTCTGGCGCCGGGCAAGACAACGCTTCAGAACGTGCCCGATATTTCCGATGTCCACGTTATGGGCAAGGTACTCAAGGGCATGGGCGCCACAATCGAAGTTCTCGATGAGCACACGCTCGAAATCGATACTTCCCAGGTTGATTCTTGGGAGGCTCCCTACGAGCTCGTCGCCAAGATGCGCGCCTCCACGGCTGTGATGGGGCCCCTGCTGGGCCGTTTCCATCGCGCCAAGATCGCCATGCCCGGCGGCTGCAACCTGGGCGCCCGCAAGATCGATATGCATATCTTGGGTCTTGAGGCCTTGGGCGTCGAGTTCGATACCGCCCACGGCTACATCAACGCCAGCGCGCCCCAGGGTCTGCGCGGCACGACCGTCACGCTCGAGTTCGCCAGCGTCGGCGCCACCGAGAACCTCATCATGGCCTCCGTGCGCGCTCAGGGCACCACGGTTATCGATAATGCCGCTCGCGAGCCCGAGATCGTCGATCTCGCCAACATGCTCAACGAGATGGGCGCCAAGATTGTCGGCGCGGGCACGCCCGTCGTGACTATCGAAGGCGTGGAAGAGCTCCATCCCGTTACCCATCGCGTAGTGGGCGACCGCATCGAGGCCGGTACCTTTATCGTCGCCGGTGCGCTGATGGCCGACGATCGCGGTGTCGACGTCACGGGTTTTTGCCCCATTCACTTGGGCATGGTGCTCAAGAAGATGGAGCTCATGGGTATCGACTGCGAGCGTACCGACGACGGCGTCCATGTGAACCGTGCCGAGCGTATCAAGCCGGTCGACATCCAGACGCTTCCGTTCCCCGGCTTCCCGACGGACATGCAGGCACAGATTATGGTACTCTCCGCCCTTGCCGACGGCAGTTCCGTTATTACCGAAAACATCTTCGAGAATCGCTTTATGTTTGCCTCTGAGCTGGTGCGCATGGGTGCCGACATTCGTATCGAGAGCCATCATGCCATGATTCATGGCGTCACGGGCTTCTCGGGTGCACAGGTTACCTCGCCCGATCTGCGTGGCGGAGCGGCCCTCGTCGTAGCGGGCTTGATCGCCGACGGGACGACCGAGGTTTCGGCCATCCATCACATCAAGCGCGGCTACGAGCAGTTTGTCGAAAAGCTGCAGGCGCTCGGCGCGCATGTCGAGCATGCTACCGTCCCCGATCCCGTCATCTACTAATACAGGTTGCCTATGTTTAATAAAAAGCCCCTCGCGGATACCACCACCCGAAGACCCTCAACTGGTGCGCAGGCCAAGATCTACAGTCGCGATAACGTGGCTCGCTATTCCGAGCGCGCTCGCCAACGTCGTCGTAGCCACACGATTCGTCACGTCGTGCTCATTGCCGTGCTTGGCGTGCTACTGAGTGCCACTACCGCTGCCGGCCTGTGGTTTGCCACCATTATGGGCAAGCTCGGCGATTCTAATGTCATTACCGACAATCTGCGTCGGGTTCTGGTTGACACCGATGAGGCAAAGGATCCGTTCTACGTGCTGCTTCTTGGCACCGACGGCCGTCCGGGCGAGGATACGTACCGTGCCGACTCGATTATCCTGGCACGCATCGACCCCACGCAAAAGCAGGCGACGCTCATTTCCGTTCCGCGCGACACCAAGGTCGAGTACAAGGGCGAGACCATGAAGATCAACGCCTGCCATACCGTTGGCGGCGCCGAGGCCATGGTCGAGGCGATCAACGAGCTGTGCGGTGTTCAGATTTCCCACTATGCCGAGGTCAGCTTCGACGGTATGCAGGCGCTGATTGATTCGGTTGGCGGTATCGACATTAACGCAACCGATGATGTTGACGACCCCGAGCACCTGGATATTAAGATTACCGCTGGCCAGCAGCATATGGACGGTGCCACCGCCCTTACCTATGCTCGCTGCCGTTACACCTATGCCGACGGCGATTACACGCGCATGCGCCACCAGCGTCAGGTGCTTGGCGCCCTTGCCAACCAGATTCTCAATAACTTCGATGCCACGAAGATCTTTGGCCTGGTTAATTCGCTGTCCGATATGCTTGTAACCGATATGAGCGTTCAGGATATCGTGGCTACGGTTAACGCCATGCGCGGTATGGATGTCGACGGTATCTACTCGGCCAACCTGCCCTCGTACGCCGACGACAGCACCATGATCGACGGTGTGAGCTACGTCTTTGTCTACGAGGACGAGCTCAAGGAAATGATGGAGCGCGTCGATGCCGGCAAAGATCCCAAGGGTCCCAACACCATGGGCCTTTCCGACGGTTCCAGCTCTACGATCGGCGACCTGAGCAATAACACTTCCGATGACTACGCCAACGGTACCGCAACCTCGTCTGGCAGTTCTGACGATTCGAGCGACTCAAGCGATTCGAGCGATTCGGACTACTACGAAGAACCCACCGGCGACGGCAACGGCTACGAAGCCAACTACTAGTTCCGCCGTTCTACCGAACGGCGGACCAGTCGACGCTGCGCGCCGCCCAGAGCGACAATTTGTCATTCAAAAGGCAGGGCATGACCAGAAGGTCAATGCCCTGCCTTTTTCATGCCAACTTGTTCTCCTTGGACGTCGCTCGCTGACGTTGGCTCAACCTGCGATGCTGATTACTCCCCTTGCAGCAAAAACCGCCCTGTTCTCTGTAGAGGATGGGGCGGTTTATCGTTTAGGCTTGTGCAGCCAGGCTTATGCAAAGCGGGCGACGAGCTCCTGGAGCACGTCGGTCATCTTGACGAGCGAACTGACCGGGACGAACTCGTTGACGCCGTGGTAGCAATAGCCGCCGGTGGAAAGGTTGGGGCAGGGCAGACCGCGGAACGACAGCTGCGCGCCGTCGGTGCCGCCGCGAATCGGCAGCACTTGGGGTTCAACGCCACAGGCAAGGTAGGCTTCCTTGGCAGCATCAATAAGCTCGGGATAGTCACGAACGATTTCGGCCATATTTCGATACTGCTGCTTAATCTCGACCGTTACGCGCTCCTCGCCCAGACGCTGGTTGAGCATCGAGGCGGCGGCATCAATAAGGTCGAGTTTCTGCTGGAACTTGGCGGTGTCATGGTCGCGGACGATATAGCGCGCCGTGGCGTGATCGACGGTCGCAGATACACCCTCAAGGTGATAAAAGCCCTCGTAGCCTTCCGTATACTCCGGGCGCTGCACGTAGGGGAGCAACGCGTTGAAGTCGCAGAACAGATTGCCTGCGTTGACCATACGGCCCTTGGCGTCGCCCGGGTGGATGGACTGGCCCTCAAAGCGGATGGTCGCCTCGGCGGCGTTAAAGCACTCCCACTCCAGCTCGCCGATGGGGCCGCCGTCGACCGTGTAGGCGTACTTGCAGCCAAAGGTATCGATATCCAACAGCTCGGCTCCGTGACCGATCTCCTCGTCAGGGCAGAAGCAAATGCCGAGTGCGGGATGGGGCAGAGAAGGGTCCTGAGCGATACGCGCGACAAGCGACATGATCTCGGCGACGCCTGCCTTGTCGTCCGCGCCCAGCAGCGTGGTGCCATCGCTGCAGACCAAGTCCTCACCCGCGAGGTCGTTCAGGGCGGGAAGCTTGGCGGTACTCATGGCAACGGGCTTACCGTCAACCGTGCCGCAGACCAGGTCGCCGCCTTCGTAGTGTACGATGTGCGGCTTCACGCCGGCGCCCGGTGCAACTTCGGTGGTGTCGAGATGGGCGATCAGGCCCAGGGCGGGCTTGTCCTCAGCGCCCACACTTGCGGGGATATGCGCGCAGACATAGGCGTGCTCGGTCACGTGGGCATCTTCCGCACCAAGCTCGCGCAGTTCTTCAGCCAGTACGTTGGCAAGATCAAACTGAACGGCGCTCGAGGGTACCTGGTCACAGTTTGCATCCTCGGACTGCGTGTTGATCTGGACGTAGCGCAAAAAGCGCTCGAGGACATCGGGGCTCGTGGTGGTGTTTTCCATAAAGACCGCTCCAATCTTGGTCGTCGTGTGCAACAAGAACTCTAGCACGGTATGCCACGGCATACCACGACGCTTGGATGGGGTAGAATCAGCCATTGAATGCAGAAGGGACGGAAGATCATGGATACGACAAATAGCTCGCGCGAACTACATCTGACGGTGGCGAACGAAGACTACTTGGAGTGCATGGTTCGCATTGAAAGCGAAGAGGGGGAAACCAACGGCGTGCGATCGGTCGACATCGCGCAGCGCCTTGGCGTCTCCAAGGCATCGGTCAATAAAGCGGTTTCGGCGCTCAAGGCATCCGAGCTTGTCGAGCAATCGCACTACGGCAAGGTGATCCTGACCGATCGCGGCCGCGAGGTTGGCACGGCTATCTGGTACCGTCATCGCCTCATCCGCACGTTTTTGGTTCAGGAGCTCGGTGTCGAATTTGAGCGAGCCGATTCCGAGGCCTGCATGATGGAGCATGCGCTATCCGAGGACACGATGAGCCGCTGGCTCGCCTATCTCGAAAAGCAGGGAATCAGCGTCGAGGAATAGCGGGATATATATGGATACGAGTTATTACAACCGCTTTGGTGCCGAGGAACTTACGCGCCGCTTGTCGAGCGAGACCTTGTTGGCGCAGGGCCCCATGGGCAGTGTTCTGTTGAGTGAGTACGATGCCGCCGACATTCCACCGGCGTTTTGGAATCTGGCAGAGCCGCAGACCGTTTCTCGTATCCATCGCTTGTATGTCGCCGCCGGCGCGCAGGTGCTCATTACCAATACCTTTCAGGCATCGAGCTATGCCCTCAAGCACGACCAGATTGCGCCGTCCGTGGCGGAGGTCAATCGCGGGGCCGTCGACGATGCCCGCCAGGCGCACCCTCAGCTACTGCTGGGCTCAATGGGCCCGATCGGTATTGAGTGGTTTGCCGAGGACTCTGTCGAGTATCGTGAAATCCGCGGCATTGCGCGCGAACAGGCGCACGCCTTGCTCAATGCTGGTGTTGACGGTCTGCTGATCGAGACGGTGACGTCTATCCGTAATCTGCAGCCCATGCTTGCCGGCGCCCGAGATGCCGCCGACGGCATGCCTGTTCTGGTGAGTTTTGTCGTTGACGATAAAGGCGACCTGCTGGGCGATGGCCTCAACATCGAGGCAGCCGTTTTGTACGCCGAAAAACACGGCGCAAATTCGGTTGGTGTTAATTGCTGTTCGCTTGCGGCCGCGAACGCGGCGGTGCCCAGGATGGTTGCATCGGCGACTACTCCCGTCACGGTGCGTCCCAACGTAGGCGATCCGGTCCAGACTCAGGATGGCCCCGTATGGCACGAGAACCCCGAAGCTTTCGCGCGCGCATGCATCGAATGGAGACATGCCGGTGCCGCAATGGTGGGCAGTTGCTGTGGAACCACGGCAATCACTACGGCCGCGATGGCCGAGGCGCTCGATATATAAAGGGCAAACCGCTCCATACGGGGCGGTTTTTTTATTGCTTGCATGTCCTCGGCAGCATTTGCCCAAATGGTGAATGCTGGTGCCGGCAGGTTGCCGAGTGCATGTTGCGGGTATACCCCATGCGTACCATGATCCAAACACTGTGAGGTGTCTGCGCGTGTGCGCGATAATTCATTTTGGAACTGACGGTTGGCGCGCTCGCGTCGATGAGGACTTCACTGCCGATAACGTTGCCCGTATCGCCGATGCCGTCGGCGAGTTGTGGCAAAAGATCAATCCGGGCAAAACGGTATATATAGGGTTCGACACCCGGCCCCTGGCGCGCGAGTTCGCTGAGCTTGCGGCGGGCGTGCTAGCAGCGCACGGGCTAGACGCCGTGCTCGCTTCGCGACCTGTCCCGACCCCTGCCCTTACGTGGGCGGCGGCTTATGACGGTGAAGCGTGCGGCGCGCTCATGGTGACGGGGTCCCATCATCCGCAGGGCTATCTGTGCCTCAAGATTCGCATGGGTGACGGCTCGACCGCCAACCAGGATGTCATCGAAGAGCTCGAAGAGACTATGGCTCCCGAGCCAATGGGGATCGAGGGGCAATATCGCACCGCGGATATCATTCCTGACTATATGCAGGCGGTGGCATCGTTTGTCGATGCCGAAGCCATCCGCGCCGCGCACCTGCGCGTGGTTGTCGATCCCATGGGCGGCGCAGCCCAGGGCTATCTAGCCGACTTGCTGCGCGAGCTTGGCGTTGAGGTGCACGAGATTCACGCCGGGCAGGCGTCTGACCAAGAAGATATCTGCCCCGACCCCGTTGAGCCGTGGGTGGACGCTTGCGAGCGCACGGTTATCGAGGACGGAGCTTGCGCTGGCCTGGTGACCGACGGCGACGCCGACCGCATCGGCGCGGTTGACGAGCGCGGCAGATATATACATCCGCATCAGATCATGGCGCTCGTTTTGGGCGACTTGGTTCAATTTCGTAATTTGGAGGGGCGCGTCGTCGTCAATCTTTCGTGCTCGACGCTCGTGCGTCGCATTGCCGAGGCGCTTGGCTGCCGCGTGACCGTCAAACCAGTCGGTTTCAAATATATAGCGGCGGAGATGAAGAAGGGCGGCGTCCTCATAGGCGGCGAAGAAGCCGGTGGTATCGGCATCGCCGCACATATGCCCGAGCGCGATGGAATCCTCGCCTGTCTGATTCTGTGTGAGCTTATGGCAAAGACGGACGCGCCTTTGGGCGTTCTGGTCGACCAACTCGAGGACAGTTTTGGTAAGACGAGTTACGGTCGACGCGATTTACGCCTTGAGGCCGAAGATGCCGAAACGTTACGAACCCTGCTGCCGGGCGTAAACCCCAAGTCGATTTGTGGCAAGGTGCCGCAAAACGTTAGTCATATGGATGGCTTGCGTTTGGCATTCGAGGATGACACGTGGCTGCTGGTCCGTCCTAGTGGGACCGAACCAGTGGTGCGCGTCTACGCCGAGGGGTTCTCGGTGGAAGAACGCGATGAGTTGCTCGATGCTGGCTGTGCTTTAGCTAGGGGGACGTATCCGCTTTAACCATGAGACTGCCTTATATAAAGAGATGCTCGGCGAGCGGTAGTTAACGGCTGGCAAACGTTAGTCGGATCACAAAATGTGTAGGAAATGTGTACGCCCAGATTCCCGCCCCCGGGGCCCCTCCGGTCTGGCAATATATCTCCTTGCCACGCGGCCCGGTCGGACCGGATCAGCCGCGGGGCGTGCACCTTGAGAACCGGATACTGCGAGGATGGACACACAAGCTGTGTCGC
>NZ_QSSH01000034.1 GCF_003438495.1 Collinsella sp. TF05-9AC | reverse complement strand
CCAGCGAGAGCCGAGTCGCCGCTGGGGTGTTTATTACTGTCTCCGTGGGGGTTTAGCTCAGCTGGGAGAGCGCGGGCTTTGCAAGCCTGAGGTCAGGGGTTCGATCCCCCTAACCTCCACCATGATGGACCTGTAGCTCAGTTGGTTAGAGCGTCCGGCTGATAACCGGGAGGTCACAAGTTCGAATCTTGTCAGGTCCACCATCAAAACTGTTAAAAGCCTCGGGGCAATTGCCTCGAGGCTTTTTTCTTAGCCACAGAAGGTAGTCAAAAAAGCTCTGTCCCAAATTAACTACTTTGATTTTGTGTGCTACGCGAAAGTTTGGGTAGTATAGCTATTCAACGCGGCGGGCCGCCGCGTGTTAACCGCTACGTACCGGAGGTGTTCCATGGTTCGTGTCGACATAGAGACCATCGTCATGGCCGCCGGTCCCGTGCCATCGCTTATCGTGCTTCGCGAACGCTGCAGCAAGTCGGATTCCCCCGCGCCGCTGCGCTCCCTCTCCATCCAGACTGGCTCGTTTGAGGCTGCGGCAATCAGCCGCGGCATCGACAGCGGACGCGCCGATCGCCCGATTACCCATGACCTGTTGCTCGATACTGTTGGCGCCCTGGGCGCCAAGCTCGAGCGCATCGAGATCGTTCGCGCCGAGCCGCCGGTGTTCTACGCGACGATTGTCGTACTGGCCGATGGTGACGAGCGCAAGATCGATGCCCGTCCCAGTGATGCCATTGCCCTTGCCGTGCGCAGCAATGCCCCCATGTTTGTGGAGGACGACATCATGAATCGCCTGGGCACTGTTTCTGCCCATACCGAGGAAGTTGACGACGAGCAGGAGTTCGAGAAGTTCGACGAGTTCGTCCATACGCTCTCGCCCGATGACTTCTAAATGCGGGGCGGCCAGGATGCGGAGCGTTCGCTGATGGCCGGCGGTATGTCGGCTGAGGCGGCTGCGATCGCCCGCGAGGCCCAGATGCGCTCGGAGGCTTCTGAGGCGGCTCGCATTGCCTATGTGACGCAGGCCCGCACGCTCCGCGAGCGCCGCGGCTCGTTTATCAAGATGGTTGTCGTCTCCGCCCTTGTCGCGGCAATCTGCTCACGCCTTCGTGGTACAGTTGGTGCGCTTGGGTTTTCGATCTCTACGGGCCTGGTGATCTGGGGCGTGGTCGATGCAGTCATGCTGACCAGTCAGATCAAGGTGCTCGACAAGCGCGCGGCGGACATGATGCGCACCCGCGACGCTGCCGCCAAGATCGCCGCCGAGGCACAAGAACTGTAACGACGTCAGACTCGATGGGAAGGTCTAAAGATGGCACAGGATATGCAGGATGCCGGTAACGTCTCCGCCGAGCTCGACGCCATGGTGTGCGATCTGATCGGCGCGTTCTTGGACGACCTTGCCGCCGGTGAAAACCCTGGCGTGGTCGTGGCAATTGAGGATGCTGCTTCCAACCGTTATCTGGCGGCGCTCGACGAGGACGGCGAAGAGGCGTGCCTGGAGGCGGCCACCAACTTTATCTCCGAGCACAAGATGGGTCTTAAGGACGAGGGCCTGGGCCGTATCGTCCGCTATGCCATCGGCTACACCGGCTGCGTCGAGATCGATGGCGGCTACCATGACGCCCTGCTCGTGAGCTTTTTCGAGACGACGCTCGAGAGCGGTTTTTCGGCATATGTGCTGTATGAGGGCATGGGCGCCGGCGATGGTTTTATGTGGAGCGACCCTGAACCTGCAGGTGAGGAAACCCCTCTCATCTAAAATCGCTAAAATAAACGAGTTTTCGGTAAAAGGCTCAATATTCCCGCTGAGCGTTGTATCGCTGGGCGGGCCGCATACGCGTGCCGTTTGTATATGGATAGAAGATAGGGGAACTACATGCGCGTAGACAATCTGAGGAACATCGCCAT
Organism: Collinsella sp. TF05-9AC; assembly: GCF_003438495.1. GTDB lineage: Bacteria > Actinomycetota > Coriobacteriia > Coriobacteriales > Coriobacteriaceae > Collinsella. The sequence goes on along the minus strand of NZ_QSSH01000034.1, from coordinate 19,787 downwards.
CATCGCCCACGTCGACCACGGCAAGACGACGATGGTCGACAAGCTCCTGCGTGCCACGGACGCCTTCCGTGCCAACCAGCAGGTCGAGGACCGCGTCCTGGATTCCAACGACCAGGAGCGCGAGCGCGGCATTACGATTCTCGCCAAGAACATCTCTATCGAGTATAAGGACGTCAAGATCAACGTCATCGACACCCCGGGCCACGCCGACTTCGGCGGCGAGGTCGAGCGCGTGCTGCGTATGGCCGACGGCGCCCTGCTGCTGGTCGATGCTTTTGAGGGCCCCATGCCCCAGACCCGCTTCGTGCTGCGTCACGCTATCGACACCGGCCTTAAGATCATGATCGTCATCAACAAGATCGACCGTCCGGGCGCCAACCCCGAGAAGGCCTACAACGACTGCCTGGACCTCATGGCCGACCTGGGCGCCACCGACGACCAGCTTGAGTTCGCCATGGAGCACGTGGTCTACGCCAGCGCCATGAATGGCTTTGCCCGCCTTGATCCCAACGACGGCAACATGGACATGTATCCGCTGCTCGATATGATCATCGACGACATGCCCGCGCCCGAGGTTGACGAGAACGCTCCGCTGGCCATGCAGTGCGTGACCATCGACCACTCCAACTTCGTTGGCCGTATCGGCATCGGTCGCGTGTATTCCGGCGCCATCCATCAGGGCGACCAGATTCTGGTTGTGAAGAACGACGGCTCCAGCGCCACCGCTACCGTCAAGCAGCTCTTTACCTTCGACTACCTGGGCCGCACCGAGTGCCAGGAAGTCGGCGCCGGCGACATCGCCGCCGTCGTGGGCATCGACCGCACCGATATCGGCGATGTCTACACCGATCCCGAGAACCCCGTCGAGCTCGAGCCCATCGAGATCGACCCGCCGACCCTGTCCATCGTCTTCGAGGCTTCGACCTCCCCGCTCGTCGGTCGCGACGGAGACATCGTGGGCGCCCGTCAGCTCAAGGAGCGCCTGTTCAACGAGGCCGAGAACAACGTGACCATGAAGATCGAGGAGCTCGAGGACAAGAGCGGCGTCGAGGTCTCGGGCCGCGGCATTCTGCACCTGTCCGTTCTGATGGAGTCCATGCGCCGCGAGGGCTTTGAGTTCCAGGTCGGCCGTCCCCGCGTTCTGTTTAAGAAGGACGAGAACGGCAACAAGATGGAGCCTGTCGAGCAGGCCGTCGTTGAGTGCCCGGACGAGTACTCGGGCAAGGTCGTTGAGGTCTTCGGTACCTCCGGTGGCATCATGACGAGCATGGATACCTCGGGTATCGTGACGCACCTCGAGTTTAAGATCCCGACCCGCGGCATCATGGGCCTTAAGAACCGCATCATGAACGTCACCCACGGCGAGGGCGTGTTCTACCACACCTTCCTGGAGTACGGTCCCTACGCCGGCGAGATCGGCAACCGTCAGAACGGCGCAATGATCTCCATGACCACCGAGAAGGCCGTTGCCTATGCTCTGGGTACGCTGCAGGAGCGCGGCCAGCTTTTTGTTGAGCCGGGCACCGAGTGCTACGAGGGCATGATCGTGGGCGAGCGCAGCAAGGCTGGCGACATGGTCGTCAACATCGCCCGTACCAAGAACCTGGGCAACCAGCGTTCCTCGACCTCCGATATCTCCGTTCAGCTGGTGCCGCCCCGCACCTTCTCGCTGGAGGAGGCGCTGGAGTACATCGCCGACGACGAGCTGGTTGAGATTACCCCCAAGAACATCCGCCTGCGCAAGCGCCTGCTCAACGCCACCGACCGCAAGAAGGCCGCCGTCCGCGCCGGCCAGGTCAACAAATAAGCGCTGGACTTTATAGCGTCTAACAAGAAAGGGCGTCGACCGTAATGGTCGGCGCCCTTTTTGTGCATAGGGACTGAGCTGGTCTGCACCACCACAAAGGTGCCTGGTCCCTTTGTGGTGGTTGGCGGCTAAGCGGTGGGGAGTCCTGGCGTGTTAGCCGGCTGCTGCGGCTTGACGCGGGCGTTGCGCCAGATGATTTGGATGATGTAACCGAGCATAAAGACAAAGGCCACGCCGCTGATGAAGTCACCTACGAGGGGAAGCCCCGTGAGGGCGCCTGCGATTACGCCGCCCACGGCTGCCATGGCGTAGCGGTTTTGGTTGTGTCCAACCATGCGGGCGATCGCGCACCCCGCAAAGGCACTCGACATCAACGCGATGCCGATAACGCCGCACAAGAGGGTTCCGGCAAGCGACAGACCAGCGATAGAGATAATCAGCAGTAGGACGGCGGGGACGATAGCAATCGTGCCCAGAAGACCGCTCACCCACAGGGGCATGGAGCGCTGGTGGAGCATGCCGGCGGCGCTGGCGGTCGCGCGCGGAAAGATGAGCTCGAGCAGCAGAGCGACAAAGCAGGTCGAGAGTGCCGCGGCGACGATACCGCCGATGACATCGTTAACGGTGGAAGTATCCTCGTTCTCGGTGCGGTCGATCTTGAGCGCACCGACCTCGGCTCCCGCGGCGCGCTCGGGGTCCTCGGAGACGTGCGCGTTCACGGTGCCGGTGATGTGGGCGTTCTTGCCCAGGATGAGCTTGTCGGCCCAAACCTCGACATCGCCCTTGACGGTGCCATCGATGGTCACCGTGTCGCCCGCAAGCGCTGCCGACTTGGTGGAGCCTCGCAGGGCAACCGTCTCGCCTATCGCGTAGAAACAGTTGGCGGTGCTGTCGGAATTGAGCACGACATGCTGGCCAGCGACGGTCACGCTGCCATCAACCGTGGTCTTGGCAATGTCGATGGTGCGTGCCGCCAGACGGACGGCGCCGCCCACTGTGCAGTCACGGATCGAGAGGGTATCGCCCGCGGCGATGATATCGCGGCCGATGGACACATCATCCAAGTTGAGGGCCTGACCTGCCCAGTACAGGTCACCTTCGACGCCGGACGGATTGGCGTCATTGTCGGTCGCAAGTACGTTTCCTGCGGTGTCCGTGCCGGCGAACGACGCCGTGGGAAGCACGGTGATCGCCAGCGCGATGAGCGCGAATAGGATGGTGATGTGGCCCCATGCTTTACGGCGCTGGGTCAACGGGAGTTGATTGCAGGGCATAGTGAATCCTTCGTTAGATACTCGGCATATACCTAACAGGGTACCCAACGCGTGGGCGCTCTAAAAGAACTTCTCGGTTGCATTTCGAAGGATGAGCCCGCGCTACCTACTTTTTGCGATGCAAAAAGCGTGCGATGTCATCCTCGGTGGGGCTTTTGATATCAAAGCGCAGCGACAGCCAGCGTAGTCCCATGGTCACCACGACGCAAACGACCAGTGCGACGACATTGCTGACCAAGCCGCTCATGACAAGGCAAACATAGCTTGCCGATCCGGCGATGGCCGCGATGGCATAGAAGTTGGTGCGCTGGAAGATACCCGGCACCACACCCATAAAACCATCTCGCAGCATGCCGCCGCCCACCGCGGTAAAAAAGCCCATCATGATGCACACCGCCGGCGCAAAGCCGTAGACCAGCGCCTTGTCTGCGCCGGTTGCCGCATAAATACCCACCGAGATGATATCGAGCAGGGGAATGAGCTTTTCGGGCTTGTCGACGATTGCCGGGAAGATGTAGATGATGGCCGCGGTGGCGATGGAGAGCGGGAGCGCCATCGGTTGGTTGAGGATGTAGACGTTGCCCACCTGCAGCGTCATATCGCGCAAAAGACCGCCGCCCAGTCCACAGACCACGGCGAGCGCGACGGCGCCCACCAGGTCGAGTTTGTGCTCGCGTGCGACCAACACGCCCGAGATCGATGCCGCGACGACGGCGAACATCTCGAGCCAAAACGGGATGGCAACCATGGCATCCGAGGCGTGTGCGGTAACGATCATAGCGGCGGCAACGGGCAAGATGGGGTCCTTTGAGTTACGGGTTTAGACAATGCCCGTACATAGTACATGTTCGGCGCCGATTGCGACCCTATTGCTCGGCAAACGGTCGGGACTGGGTACGGTCATAGGTTCCATGTTTGGGGATCCGGGTTGATGCTGAACGCGATGGGGGCGTGGTCGAATAGGAGGGATGTCCAAATTTTGAGCTTTGCTCAAAATTTATCCGGTCGGCTTACGCCGACCGCGCTGCGCTAAAAACGCGCCACTGGCGCGTTTTCTTTACGCTTTGCGCCCTGGCGGGTTCGAATCCCTCCTCCTCCGCCGTATTTGCTTGTAAGGGACTTAAAAGAAAAAAGCCCCCGATCTGGGAGCTTTCTCAACCAAAATGGCGGAGGAGGAGGGATTCGAACCCTCGTGACCTTATACAGGCCAAACGGTTTTCGAGACCGCCGCATTCAACCACTCTGCCACCCCTCCGCGTGGGGTAAAAACAAAGCAGGCTCGAAGGCCTGCTTTGGAATTAACTGGCGGAGAGTCAGGGATTTGAACCCTGGAGACGCTTTTGACGCCTACACGATTTCCAATCGTGCTCCTTCGGCCACTCGGACAACTCTCCGTTAAATGCGAAAGTCAGTATACACGAGGAATCGCAAAGTGCAAACAGAAAAGTTGGCATTTTTTAAAACGCTTGGCCGCGTTTGGCGTTGCAGCGGGGTTTGAGATGCCAAAAAACGGCTTCCGACCAGCGTAGTTGATCAACTCAATTGTTCAAAAGGGGTATTTATAAGCGATTTGGCAATGAATTTAAAAATCTTTGGGTGGTGCTGTGGGCCACTGGTATGCATTTTGCGACCACAACCATGCGCCCGTTGACCTGCGACTTGGCTCAGCTTGTCCTCACGGCACCGTATCTTGTCCACAGATCCGTCAAGCTTTTGGTCAGCATTTGGTTGGAATGCGCATGAAACGTCGTGCGAGTATGGGCATATGTGGAGGTCATGAGGTTGTAGCTGCATATTCTTGCAGCCTAGGAGGTTGAAAGATATTATTACCAAGTCTTTTCCTGCTTCAGGCGCACCTTCACGACCTGAAGCCACATTTGCCCAGAGGAGGTGACAATATGAAGGCTTATGAACTGCTGTTCTTTGTTGACCCGTCGCTCGACCCCGAGACTCGTCTCGCTGTTATGAAGCGTATCGATACCACGATCGCTGAGGGCGCTGGCAAGGTCGACTCCGTTGACGAGTGGGGCAAGCGCAAGCTCGCCTACGAGATCAACGACCTCACCGATGGTGACTACACCCTCATCAACTTCCACGCAGATCCTACCCAGATCGCCGAGCTTGATCGCGTCCTGCGCATCACCGACGCTGTGGTCCGCCACATGATCGTCCGTCGCGGCGACCAGGAGTAAGACTGTCGTTTTGGACTGGGCTTGTGCCCCAAGAGGAAGTAGTGAGTTATGAGCATCAATCGAGTGAACATCACCGGTAACCTCACCCGCGATCCCGAGCTGCGCGCCACCGCCGGCGGAACCCAGGTTCTGTCCTTTGGCGTTGCCGTGAACGATCGTCGCCGCAACGCGCAGACTGGCGAGTGGGAGGACTATCCCAACTTTGTCGACTGCACCATGTTCGGCACCCGCGCCGAGGCCGTGAGCCGTTTCCTGGCAAAGGGAAACAAGGTCGCGATCGAGGGCAAGCTGCGCTACAGCTCTTGGGAGCGCGACGGCCAGCGCCGGAGCAAGCTTGAGGTCATCGTCGATGAGATCGAGTTTATGAGCTCCCGTGGTGGCCAGGGTGGCTACGATCAGGGCGGTTACGCCCCCGCAGCTCCCGCGCCCGCAGCACGTCCTGCCGCGCCGGTGGCTACGCCGCCCGCGGTCGACGTCTACGATGAGGACATCCCGTTCTAAGGGTTGTTCACCTATTTTTGAGTGAGAGGCGGCTTCGGTTCGCCGAAGTTGCCAAATGAAAGGTATTTTGACATGGCTAATGATTTTTCTGCACGTCAGCCGCGTCGTAAGTACTGCCAGTTCTGCAAGGAGAACACTGAGTTCATCGACTATAAGGACACTCAGCTTCTCCGTAAGTACATGACCGACCGTGGCAAGATCAAGCCCCGTCGCGTCACTGGCGCTTGCACGCAGCATCAGCATGACATCGCCAACGCCATCAAGCGCGCCCGCGAGATGGCTCTCCTGCCGTACACCGTCCCCGTGGTTTCCTCTCGTGGCAACCGCGACCGCGGCTAAGAAGGGAGACGCATCATGAAGGTTATTCTTCTCGATGAGATCAAGGGCAAGGGCGGCGAGGGTGACGTCGTAGAGGTCGCTCAGGGTTACGCTGAGAACTTCCTGTTCCCCAAGAAGCTCGCTGTTGCCGCCACCAAGGGCAACCTCAAGCAGCTTGACGAGCGTCGCAACAACATCGCCAAGCGCGAGGCCGTCCGTCTGGCTACCGCCAACGAGACCAAGGCTGCCTTCGAGGGCAAGACGGTCACCGTTGACGTCAAGGTCGGCGACGAGGGCATCCTCTTTGGCTCCGTTACCGCCGCTATGGTCGCTGACGCCATCAAGGCTCAGCTCGGTATGGACATCGACCGCAAGCGCGTCGAGCTCGGTAAGCCCATCAAGGTTGCCGGTGCCCACACCGTTGCCATCTCGCTGTACCGCGAGATCAAGGCCGAGGTTGTCGTTCTCGTCGGCGTTACCGCCGAGGAGCTCGCTGCCGAGGCTGAGGTCGAGGAGGCCGCTGAGGTCGCCGAGGTCGAGACTGAGGCTGCTGCCGAGTAGCATTTGCTGCAACGCAACAATCTTGTTCTAAGAAGGGCGCTCTGGGAAACCAGGGCGCCCTTTTGTTTTTTGCGCTGAGTGAGTGTCATGGTGAACGTTGCGTCGAAGTCCTATATACAGGACCGTTCATCCGTTTGGTTCGGTGATGATTGGCGGCGCGCGGCGCGTTTTGGGACCGTGGCTGATACTATGGATGCTCGCAAGCGATATGAATGAGGATGCTCATGGCATATGACGATAGGGAGACGGGGCTGACGGTCGAGGACCGCGGCTCAAAGTTGGGTCTTCCCCAAAACCAAGATGCAGAGGCCAATGTACTGGCCGCTATGCTGCTATCGCCCGAGGTGGTCGAAGAGGCCCAGGTCGAGCTGCAGCCCGATGATTTCTACCGGCCCATTCATAAGACCATCTACACCGCGATGGTCGATATGTACAACAGCCGCATTCCCATCGACTCCATCTCGCTGATCGATTACCTGCGAAGCATCAACAAGCTCGATGCCGTGGGCGGCGAGGCCTACATTTTGGAGCTGATGGGTCAGACTCTGTCGCTCGTGAACTGGCAGCACCATGCCGCCATCGTTCGTCGCGATTCGATGCTGCGCGAGCTGATCGGCGCCACCAACGAGATCAACGCGCTGGCATATAACGCCCCCACCGACACCAAAGAGGTCGTGGAGCTAGCCGAGAGCAAGCTGCTCAAGGTCACGGCACGCGAGGTCAAGTCGAGCTACAAGACGCTGACCGAGTTTATGGTTGAGGCCTATAACGAGGCCGAGGAAGTGTGTCAGGCCGGTGGTCAGGCTGCGGGCGTGCCCACGGGCTTCCCGTCACTCGACCGCATGCTCATGGGCTTCCGCGAGGGCCAGCTCATCATTATCGGCGCCCGCCCTGCTGTGGGTAAGACGTCGTTCGCCCTGAATCTGGCGCTCAACGCTGCCGCTGCCGGTTATACCGTCGGCTTCTTCTCGCTGGAGATGTCGGGCAAAGAAATTGCCCAGCGTCTGATTTGCGCCTACGCCATGATCTCGATCAGTGACTTCCGCATGGGCCGCATTAGCCCCGAGCAGTGGGCCAATATCAACGAGGCCACGCAGACCTTGTCCAAGCTCGATATTCTGATTGACGATACGCCCGGCACCACAGTGACCGAGATTCGCGCCAAGAGCCGCCGCATGCTCCATAACAAGGAGAAGGCAATCATCATCCTGGACTACCTGCAGCTGGTGAGTCCTCCGCCGGGACGCCGCTCCGAGAGCCGTACCGTCGAGGTTTCGGAGATGTCGCGTGGTCTGAAGATCATGGCCAAGGAGCTCAAGATCCCGCTCATCGCGCTGTCGCAGCTCTCGCGTCAGGTCGAATCCCGTACCGGCAAGCGCCCGCAGCTTTCCGACCTTCGTGAATCGGGCTCCATCGAGCAGGACGCCGATATCGTTATGTTCTTGGACCGCTCCGCCGACGAGGCCGAGGCCTCGCGCGACGATCGACCCGACGAGGGCGTTACGCGTATCGTCGTGGCCAAGAACCGTTCGGGCCCGATCGGCGACGTCGATCTGATGTTCCTGCCGGCATCCACCAAGTTCTATGAGCTTGATGGGGCACATGCCGAGGAGTAGGACAGGCGCCCGTTGCACGGGTATACTGGGAATGTTTTGTGCTTCTGCGTGCCGGCGTGGCGCGTAGACAGTCCATGAATGTAAGGAGTAAACATGCCGTCAACCGTTTTGGTCGGTGCCCAGTGGGGCGATGAAGGCAAAGGTAAGATTTGCGACCTGGTCGCCGGCGACTTCGATGCCGTCGTGCGCTACTCGGGAGGCAACAACGCCGGCCACACCATCGTCGTCAACGGCAAGAAGTACGGCCTGCACCAGGTGCCCTCCGGCATCATGTATTCCGATCACGTGTCGGTGATCGGTAACGGCTGCGTCGTCAACCCCAAGGTTGTCCTTGAGGAGATCGATATGTTCGAGGCCGACGGCATCACCACCAAGAACCTCAAGATTAGCGGCAACGCGCATGTCATCATGCCGTACCACATCGATCTGGATGGCGCCTTTGAGCAGAAGCTCGGCAAGAAGAACATCGGTACCACCAAGCGCGGCATCGGTCCGTGCTATCAGGACAAGATGGCGCGCATTGGCCTGCGCATGCAGGACATGCTGGACGAGGCACTGTTCCGCGACAAGCTGGAGACCGCTCTCGCCCGCGTGAACCCCGAGCTCGAGCTCATCTACAACCTGCCCACCTACACCGTGGACCAGATTTGCGACGAGTACCTGCCGATGGCCGAGCGCCTGCGTCCCTACATCACCGAGACGAGCCTGCTGCTCAACAACATGATCGATGAGGGCAAGAACCTGCTGTTTGAGGGCGCCCAGGCGACGCTGCTCGACATCGACCACGGCACCTATCCGTACGTGACGTCTTCCAACTGCACCGCCGGCGGTGCCATCACCGGCTCTGGCGTGGGCATGAAGAACGTCGACCGCGTGCTGGGCGTCATGAAGGCCTATATCACCCGCGTCGGTTCGGGCCCCATGCCCACCGAGCTTTCCTATGAGTCCGAGGCCGGCCACACGCTGACCGAGGAGGGCTATGAGTACGGCGTGACCACCGGTCGCCGTCGTCGTTGCGGCTGGTTTGACGGCCCTATCGCCAACTATGCCTCGCGCGTCAACGGCCTCACTGACATCGCCGTGACCAAGCTCGACGTGCTTTCGGCTTTCGACACCATCAAGGTGTGCGTTGCCTACGACGTCGATGGCGAGCGTTACACGAGCGTGCCCGAACACCAGGTGCGCTTTGAGCATGCCAAGCCCATCTACGAGGAGCTCCCTGGCTGGAAGTGCGATATCACCGGTTGCCGCAGCTTTGAGGAGCTGCCGCAGGAGGCTCAGGACTACGTGGCGTTTATCGAGGATCTGGCACACACCCGCGTGACGTTCATTGGCGTTGGCGCTGGTCGCGAGCAGATCATCAACCGATTCTGGAAGTAATCGGGACTATTTGGTTATTGCGATATACCCCTTTGCAGCCCAAGCGGGCGGCCGAGGGGTATATTTGCTTGCAAAGGGCTCGCGCGGAGCGGGCCGTTCATCCATAGAGGAGGCACCCTTGAAGGCGGACACTCAAACCATCGACATCCTGTTGTTGGGCAGCGGCGGCCGTGAGCATGCTTTGGCAGCCAAGCTCGCAGCATCACCGCGCGCCGGCAAGCTCTACATTGCGCCGGGCAACGGCGGCACCGCGAGCTGCGGCGAGAACGTTGTTCTCGACGACTGCGATCCTGCGGCCGTGGCGGCGTTTGCGCAGAGCCACGGATGCGGACTTGTGGTAATTGGCCCCGAGGCTCCGCTCGTGGCGGGCGTGGCCGACGCCGTGCGCGCGGCGGGTATTCCCTGCTTTGGCCCGGGTGCCGAGGGCGCCCAGATGGAGGGCTCCAAGCTGTTCTCCAAGCAGCTCATGGAGCGCGCCGGTATCCCTACGGCGGCCTACGGCTCGTTTACCGACGAGGCTTCGGCTCTCGCCTACGTGCGCGAGCAGGGCGCCCCGCTGGTCGTGAAGGCCGACGGCCTTGCCGCGGGCAAGGGCGTTATCGTGGCGACCGAACTTGATCAGGCCGAGGAGGCCGTGCGCGAGTGCTTTGGCGGCACCTTTGGCGATGCCGGCAATACCGTGGTCATCGAGGAGATGCTCGTTGGTCCCGAGTGCTCGCTGCTGGCCTTTACCGACGGCAAGACCGTGCGCCCCATGGCCACCTCGCAGGACCACAAGCGTGCGCTCGAGGGCGACAAGGGCCCCAACACCGGTGGCATGGGCGTCTACAGCCCGGTGCCCATCGTGACCGATGAGGAGCTCGCCACCATGGTGAAGGTCATGGAGCAGACCGTGGCCGAGCTCGCTGCCGAGGGTATCGACTACCGCGGCTGCCTGTACGGCGGCTTTATGCTCACGCCTGCCGGCCCCAAGGTGCTGGAGTTCAATGCCCGCTTTGGCGACCCCGAGACGCAGGTCGTTCTGCCGCGCCTTAAGAACGACCTGGTCGAGGTCATGTTGGCTTGTGCCAACTGCGAGCTCGACCAGATTGAACTCGACTGGCGTGACGAGTGGGCCGTGGCCGTTGTCCTGACGAGTGCGGGTTATCCCGGCAGCTACGAGAAAGGCAAGGTCATTACCGGTATCGCCGATGCCGAGGCCATGGAGAACGTGACCGTGTACCACGCGGGCACCGCCGTGGTGGACGGCCAGCTCGTGACCAATGGTGGCCGCGTGCTTGCCGTGACCGCTCTGGGCGACACGTTCGAGAACGCTCGCAACCTTGCCTACGAGGCCTGCGAGAAGATTGATTTTGAGGGCAAGACCCTGCGTCACGATATCGGCCTGCGCGCGCTGCGCGGCCGCGACGCCTGGGATGCCTAAAATCCGAGAGGAATGAGACGGATGGACGAGAAGAACGAAGAGCTCGTGGACGCGCAGATCGTCGAAGAGGACAGCCGCATGTATGGGCACGCCGAGGGCGAGCCTGGTGGCGAGGTCGCTGACGAGCCGGCGCTGGTGCTGGGCGACGACGACCCGCACGATGCCGAGCTGCACGAGAAGATTCTTTCGGAGGAGTGCGCCTGGAAGGGCAAGATCCTCGACGTCCACCGTCTTGAGGTTGAGCTGCCCAACGGTCACCGCAGCGCCCGCGATATCGTTCGCCATCCGGGTGCGGCGGCCGTTGTGGCACTGACCGAGAGCGGCAAGATCGTACTGGTGCGTCAGTACCGCACCGCCATCGACCGCGTGACGGTCGAGATTCCTGCCGGCAAGCTCGACCCGGGCGAGGACCCGCTCGATTGCGCCAAGCGCGAACTGCATGAGGAGACGGGCTTTAAGGCTGGTCGTATTCGCTTTTTGACGTCGATTGTCACGTCCTGCGGTTTTTGCGATGAGATCATCCACATCTACTTGGCTACCAAGCTCGAGTTTGATGCGCCCAACCCCGATGATGACGAGTTTGTCAACGTGGACCTGGTGCCGCTGCACGAGCTGATCGACGCCGTGCTCGACGGCAAGATCGAAGACGCCAAGACCGTCGTAGGCGCGCTTGCCTGCGACAGCATCGCGCACCGCCTTGGGGGCGCGGAGCTTTAACGAGTGGGGATAGCCTTGGGACAAGTACTACTGATTGCTTTGTCCCAGGGCCTTACGTTGCTGATATTTCTTTGAGGATCACATGCTGAAGAGGTTTCTTTCTTACTACAAGCCCCAGATGGGGCTTTTTGTTGCTGATACTGTTTGTGCTCTGGTGCTTGCCGCCATTGACCTGGCGTTCCCCATTATCCTGCGCAATTTGACCGGTGGGCTGTTTACTCAGGGTCAGGCTGCCATTATGCAGGCGCTCGGCATGATCGCGGTGGGCTTGGTGCTGATGTATGCCGTCCGCTGCGCCTGCCGCTATTTTGTGAGCTATTGGGGTCACGTGATGGGCGCGCGTATGGAGTCCAAAATGCGCGAGGACCTGTTCGACCAGTATGAGCGCTTTAGCTTTGCGTACTTCGATCGCAACAGCTCGGGCGACATGATGAGCCGCGTGGTCAACGACCTGTTCGATATCTGCGAGGCGGCGCACCACGTACCCGAGTGGATCATCATCTGCGGTATCGAGATTATCGGCTCGTTTGTGATCCTCTTTACCATCGCCCCGGTGCTGGCGCTCGCCATGGCCGTGGTGACGGCGGCGTTTGCGGTCATCATGTTTTGGCAGAACATGCGTATGCGCGAGGTCTTTAGCGACAACCGCAAAAAGATCAGCGGCATCAATGCGCAGCTGCAGGATTCGCTGGCGGGCATGCGCGTGGTCAAGAGCTTTGCCAACGAGGAGACCGAGCGTGCCAAGTTCCGCGCCTCCAACAATCGCTATCTTTCGTCCAAGGAGAACATGTATCACGCCATGGGCGTCTATACCGCGACGTATGGCCTGCTCTCTGGTGTGCTCTATGTGATCGTGGTGCTGCTGGGCGGCTGGCTGGTCGCCCAGGGACAGCTGCAGGCGGTCGATATGGCGACCTTTGCACTCTATATTTCGCTGTTCTGCACGCCGCTCGAGACGCTCGTCAATTCGGCCGAAACGTATCAGAAGGCTATCGCCGGCTTTAAGCGTATGGACGAGGTGCTCTCGACGGCGCCGGATATCCAGGACAAGCCGGGCGCTACGGATCTGCAGGTGACCGCCGGCGCCGTGGAGTATCACGACGTGTGCTTTAACTACGAGGATGTCGAGCTGGGCGAGGGCTATGCCGACGAGCGTCCCGTTATCGACCATATGGACCTGTCCATCAAGCCCGGGCAGACCATCGCTTTGGTTGGCCCTTCGGGCGGCGGCAAGTCCACAACCTGTTCGCTGCTGCCGCGCTTTTATGACGTGGCTACCGGATCCATTAGCATCGACGGTCAGGACGTGCGCGATGTGACGCAGCAGAGCCTGCGCCGCGCCATCGGCCTGGTGCAGCAGGATGTCTATCTATTTGACGGTACGATTGGCGAGAACATCGCCTACGGCAAGCCGGGCGCCACGGCAGAAGAGATCGCCGAGGCCGCCCGTCGCGCCAACATCGATGCCTTTATCGAGTCGCTTCCGCAGGGCTACGACACCGTGGTGGGCGAGCGCGGCAGCCGTCTTTCGGGCGGACAGAAGCAGCGCGTTGCCATCGCGCGTGTGTTTCTCAAGAACCCCAAGATCCTGATTTTGGACGAGGCGACGAGTGCTTTGGATAACGAGAGCGAGGAGGCGGTGCAGGAGTCACTCGAAGAGCTGGCACGCGGCCGCACCACGATTATTATCGCCCACCGTCTTTCGACCATTAAGCATGCCGATGAGATTGCGACCGTTGAGCATGGTCGCGTTGTGGAGCGTGGCACGCACGAGGAGCTTCTCGCCCGTGGCGGCACCTATGCCCGTTACTATCGAATGCAGTTCGAAGGTGCGCGTGCGCACGAGCTCGACTGATTGATATGACAGGAAGTTTATGGCTGACAAGAACCCTTTGACTCCGGAAGAAGTGACGGAGTTATTCTCCGAAATCGATGCATCCGGCGTCTTGGATCCCACGCTCGCCAAAAAGCGTACCGAGCGCATGCGTGAGAAGGAGGCTGCGGCCAAGCGCGGTGACAAAGCGGCGCTAGCGCAGCTGCGCAGCGAGGACCGCGCGAGCCAGGCAAAACATATCGACCCGCTGTCCGAGGACGATCCTTCGGGTTCGCAGGTGAGCCATACCATTACGAAGACTGCCATGGCCGTGGTTATCGGCATCTTGGTGCTGATCGTGGGCATGCAGATTGGCTACGGCGTGATGCGTCGCCTGAATACCGCCAACCTGTCCGAGAGCGTTTCGGTCGATACCGTTTCGACGGCGCTGAAGGGCGGCCTTGAGTGGGGCAACGGCTTTACGCAGTTCCCGCTCGACTTTACCGTCGATGAAGCCGATGAGCGTACGGGCACGGTCGAGGTGACGGTGTTGGACACATCGTCTGCCAACGAGCTCGAGCTGCTGTCCAACGGGCAGATCCAGGCCGCGGCGCTTGCGACCAACGCGCTGCTCAACGATAAGATCGACCGCGTGGTGTATAACGTTCACGCCTATATCGACGAGGATAGCAACATTCAGCACGATTCCTTCTTTGGCATGTTCCCCGCGCGGGGCCACCAGAGCGCCATTTTGACGTTCGTGTGGACCAAGAGCTCATCCAACGCCACGAGTATCGACTGGAAGATGCGCATCGTGAGTATGGATGACACCATCGCCGAGCGCATTCAGAAGCAGGTGAACTCGGTGTCGTCGTTGATTGAGGACCCGGTGGTGAGCCAGACCAAGATTGACGAGGAAAAGGCCGAACGTGACCTGGAGCATCGTCTGCATGGCCGCGAGATTTTCCGCGGCGGCAAGCCCGATCGCTCACCGTCCGAACTGCTGGAGCAGGACAAGAAAAAATAAGACGCCATCATCCCGCGTGAGCCAAGTGACCACGCGGGATGATTTTTCTGGGACGGGGATTCAAAAATCATTATGCATAGAAAGTCATAATTATCATTTCGTAAACATTTCAATGAAATTAACGCCATGAGGCATACTTGCGGTTACAATACCGCGAGGCCTAACTACACACCTTTAAGCCGGTCCTGTGAGACCGGGAAGGAGAATTATGGCGAACAACCATACCGCGGGCGCTGCCGCCCGCACCTTCGCGCCCAGCGAGCTTTGCCAGCGCATGCTGGCCAAAACCAGCAAGGGCACCTGCGGTCCCTGCATCCTGTATCTTGAGGATGGGACCATTTTTTATGGACGTGCATGCGGCGCCGCGGGCACCGCGACCGGCGAAGTCTGCTTCAACACCTCGCTCGAGGGCTACTTTGAGGTCATGACCGACCCGAGTTATGCCGGCCAAATCGTAACCATGACCTATCCGCAGATCGGCAACTACGGTATCGACGAGACCGACGTCCAGTCGGCCTTCCCCGGCGACGACGTGCGCCCTGCGAGCGCTCCGGCTATGCGCGGCATGATCGTTCGCGACATGTGCGCCACGCCTTCTAACTGGCGCTCGGCCGTCAGCGTGCCGGAGTACCTGCGCGCTCACGGCATCGTCGCTATCGAAGGTGTCGACACCCGCGCCCTGGTGCGCCATCTGCGCGACAATGGTTCCAAGATGGGCATTATCTCGACCGAGATCTTCGACGTCGACGAGCTTGCCGAGCGTCTGGCCGCAGCGCCCACGCTGGTAGGCGAGAACCTGGTCAAGACCGTAAGCTGCCCCGTACCTCACGAGTTTGTGGCCGCCGACCTGCCTGCCACGCATGACTTTGCGCTTGCGGTTGCCGCTCCTGCCCGTCACAAAGTGGTCGCCTACGACTGCGGTGTGAAGCGCGGCATTCTGGAGGGGCTGGTCCGCGCCGGCTGCGACCTTACCGTCGTGCCGTGGGACACGCCCGCGAGTGAGGTGCTCGACATGAATCCCGACGGCGTCTTTTTGTCCAATGGCCCCGGCGACCCCGACGCCGTGGTGGAGACCTACGAGCAGGTGCAGCAGCTGATCGGCAAGGTGCCGGTCTTTGGCATTTGCCTGGGCCATCAGATGATCAGCCTGGCCTGCGGCGCCCAGATGGAAAAGCTTAAATTCGGTCACCGCGGTGGCAACCAGCCGGTCGTGAACCTGGTAAGCCGTCGCGTGGAGATTACCGCGCAAAACCATGGCTTTGGCCTGCTGTTCCCCAGCCTGGGCAAGCTTGTCCCCGAGCTTTCCGGCGGCGAGACCGAGCATGCGGCCGATGGAGATCTGCGCGTCTGGGTGCGCCGCGGAATCGCGCCGGTCGTGATGAACGAGCGCTTTGGCCGCATTCGCCTGACGCACGTGAACCTCAACGACGGCACCGCCGAGGGCATCCAGCTGCTCGACGCCCCGTGCTTCTCGGTCCAGTACCACCCCGAGGCCTCGCCTGGCCCCACCGATGCTCACTATCTCTTTACCGCCTTTACGCGACTCATGGACGGCGAGGAGAACTACCTGGACATCGACACCGCGAAGGACCGCCTGGCTGGCTGGAATTTCGCCGACGATGGTTCCGCCGTTCTACCGAACGGCGGACCGGTCGACGCTGCGGCTGCATCTGGCACATCATCTTGCCGCTCTGCTTCGGACGCGCGGGCATAAGCCCAGCGCGCCCTCGCATCACGGCAACCTGATGCACCAGCTGCACCCTCGCTGACTTTTCCAAAACATTGAGTCAGCCTCTCTAGGAGGTTTTAAACATGCCGAAACGTACTGACATCAAGCGTATCCTCGTTATTGGTTCGGGCCCCATCGTTATTGGCCAGGCCTGCGAGTTCGACTACTCCGGCGCCCAGGCCTGCAAGGTGCTCAAGGAGGATGGCTTTGAGGTCATCCTGGTCAACTCCAACCCGGCGACCATCATGACCGACCCGGGTCTTGCCGACCGCACCTATGTCGAGCCCATCACTGCCGAGTTTATCGAGCGCGTAATCAAGAAAGAGCGCCCGGACGCGCTGCTGCCCACGCTGGGCGGCCAGACCGGTCTGAACGCCGCCGTCGAGCTGGCGAAAGACGGTACGCTCGACAAGTACGGCGTCGAGATGATCGGCTGTGACCTTGCCGCCATCGAGCGCGGCGAGGACCGCAAGCTCTTTAACGAGGCCATGGCCGAGATCGGCCTGGAGGTCGCGCGCTCGGGCTATGCCTACAGCGTGGCCGACGCCGAGGCCATCGCCGAGCGCGTGGGATATCCCTGCGTGCTGCGTCCGAGCTTTACCCTCGGCGGCGCCGGTGGTGGCATCGCGCATACTCACGAGGAGCTCGTCTCCATCGTGAGCCAGGGCCTGGAGCTCTCGCCTGCCCACGAGGTACTGGTCGAGGAGTCCATTGAGGGTTGGAAAGAGTATGAGATGGAGGTCATGCGTGACCACGCCGGCAACGGCATCATCGTGTGCTCCATCGAGAACCTCGACCCCATGGGCGTGCACACCGGCGACTCCATCACCGTGGCGCCGGCGCAGACCCTCTCCGACCTGGAGTATCAGCGCATGCGTGTCGCATCGCTCGCCATTCTGGAGAAGATTGGCGTCGAGACCGGTGGCTCCAACGTGCAGTTTGCCGTGAACCCCAACACCGGCCGCCTGATCGTCATCGAGATGAACCCGCGCGTGAGCCGCTCGTCCGCCCTCGCTTCCAAGGCAACGGGTTTCCCCATCGCCAAGGCCGCCGCGCGCCTGGCCGTGGGCTACACGCTCGACGAGATCGTCAACGACATCACCAAGGCTACGCCCGCCTGCTTTGAGCCCACAATCGACTACTGCGTCGTCAAGGTGCCGCGCTTTGCCTTCGAGAAGTTCAAGGGTACCGACCCCACGCTCACCACGCGCATGAAGGCCGTGGGCGAGATCATGGCGATCGGCCGTACCTTTGAGGAGGCCTTTGGCAAGGCTATGCGCTCGCTGGAGGACGGCCACCAGGGCATTTGCGCCGGTGGCAAGGAGGGTGCCGACAAGCTAGGCGACGACGAGCTCGCTCAGGCCGTGGCAACCCCGACCGAGCACCGCATCTGCTTTGTGGTCGAGGCCCTGCGCCGTGGCTGGGACATTACCCGCATCCATGCCATCTGCGGCATCGATCCGTGGTACCTCAACCGCATCAACGACATGGTGCAGGTCCAGGAGAGCATTCGCGGCCTGCGTGTGGAGGATATCGACGCCGACGCGATGCGTCTGCTCAAGCAGTACGGTACGAGCGACGCCGAGATCGCCGCGCTGACCGGCTCGGACGAGCGCTTTGTGCGCGCCTATCGCAAGGGCCTTGGCGTGGTTCCCAGCATGAAGACGGTCGATACCTGCGCTGCGGAGTTCTCGAGCGCCACGGAGTACCACTACAAGACGTACGAGAACATCTACCGCACGAGCCCGGATGCCAAGAAGTGCGTGGCTCCCGACGAGACCACGCCGGCGGACAAGCCCAAGGCGATGATCCTGGGCGCCGGCCCCAACCGCATTGGCCAGGGTATCGAGTTCGATTACTGCTGCGTGCACGCGAGCTATGCGCTGGCGGCCCGCGGCTTCGAGACCATCATGGTCAACTGCAATCCCGAGACCGTTTCGACCGACTACGACACGTCCGACCGTCTGTACTTTGAGCCGCTCACCTACGAGGACGTCATGGATGTCATCGATGTTGAGCGACCCGACGGCGTCGTGGTGACGCTCGGCGGCCAGACTCCGCTTAAGCTGGCGCGCATGCTCGAGGAGAGCGGCGTGAACATCATGGGCACCAAGCCCGATGCCATCGACTTTGCCGAGGACCGCGAGCGCTTTGCCGCCCTGCTCGACAAGCTGGGCATTATGTATCCGCCGGCGGGCCAGGCAACCTCGTTTGAGGAGGCCGAGGCCGTGGCCGCGCATATTGGCTACCCGCTGCTGGTGCGTCCGAGCTACGTGCTGGGCGGCCGCGGCATGATGATCGCCTACGATGCCGAGCGTCTGCGCGATTACATGGCCGAGGCTGCGCGCATTAGCCCCGACTACCCGGTGTATCTGGACCGCTTCTTGGAGGGCGCGATCGAGTCCGATGTCGACGCCCTGTGCGATGGCGAAGAGGTCTACATCGGCGGCATTCTGGAGCATATCGAGGAGGCCGGTATTCACTCCGGCGACTCTGCGACCTGCATTCCGCCGTTCAGCTTTAGCGAGAGCCTGCAGGCAAAGCTTCGCGAGACTACGCGCCGCATCGCGATGGCGCTGGGCGTACGCGGCCTGGTCAACGTGCAGTACGCCATTAAGGGCGAGACCGTCTATGTGATCGAGGCCAACCCGCGTGCCAGCCGTACCGTGCCGTTTATCTCCAAGGCCACCGGCGTGCCGCTGGCCAAGTGCGCGGCGCGTATCATGGCAGGCGATTCCATCGCGAGCCTGGGCCTGCCGAGCGACGAGCGTCAGCTGGACTGGTTCTGCATGAAGGAAGCCGTTATGCCCTGGGGCCGTTTCCCGGGCGCCGACGTTATCCTGGGGCCCGAGATGAAGTCTACGGGCGAGGTCATGGGTATCGCCAAGAGCTATCCCGAGGCATATGCCAAGACGCAGCTGGCGATTGACTACAAGCTGCCCGACCCGAGCGCCGGCAAGGTGTTCATTAGCGTGTGCGACCGCGACAAGCGTCATATCCTTTCGGTCGCGCGTATCCTGCGTTACCTGGGCTTTGACATCTGCTCCACCGAGGGCACGGCGCGCGTGCTGCGCGGCGGCAACGTGACCTGCGAGGTTGTGGAGAAGATCAGCGGCCCGCACGACGGCGAGCGTCCCAACATCGGCGACCTCATCGCCGATGGCAAGATTGCGGTGATCATCAATACGCCATACGGCCCGGGCTCGCGTGGCGACGGTTATCTGCTGCGCACCGAGGCCGTGCGCCGCGGCGTGACCTGCGTGACCGCGATGTCTGCCGCCAACACGTACGTGAGTGCCATCGAGGCCGTGCGCGAGGACCAGCAGGGTCACGGCAGCGCCAACGACATGGGTATGGACGTCATCGCCCTGCAGGACCTGCCGCAGCACACGGTGTAGTGTGACCTGTCCGGCCGGGGCGGGAGGCGGA
>NZ_QSSH01000033.1:21388-23598 GCF_003438495.1 Collinsella sp. TF05-9AC | reverse complement strand
CGGAATAATTTAGCCAAATATAGTCGGCCGAGATTGACCAATCCCGGCCGACCCATTTTAGCCAACACGCCCGCATCTATGACTTTCCTATCGCTTCCCTACATCCCCTCGGGCTGGATCCCCCTCACCTTCACCGCCTGGGGGACGGCCTCCACCGAGTAGGTGTCGAGCTCCCTGCCGCGGTAGCTCGGGCCCCGCATCACGAACACCGACGCCTTGTCGAACAGCCTGCCGAGGGCGCAGAGGAGCGTGTCGTCGCCCGTGAAGAACTCATCCCACCCGCTCGGGGCGATGTTGCTCGTGAGGACCATCGCGTTCGGCCCCTCCTTCTCGTAGCGCCTGTCGACGACATCGAAGAACAGGTCGGTGCACGGCCTGTCGTAGACGCATCTCCCCACCTCGTCAACGATGAGGCACGACGGCTTGACGAGCGAGGAGACGACCCGCGAGGTGTTTCCCCGCTGGACGGCCTTCTGGAACCTGTCCCTGAGCTCGGTCGCCTTTATGTAGTAGGTCTTGAGCCCCCGCATGCAGCACTCGCGCCCGTAGGCCTGCGCGAGGTGCGTCTTCCCTATGCCGCCGGGCCCGACGAAGGCGACGTTGCGGTGCGCGTAGAGGTCGGCCAGCGACGGGAGCTTGCCCAGCGCGGCCGCGTCCCGGCCCTGGATCCTGGAGAAGTCGAAGCCCTCGAAGGTCTTGGGCTCGCGCCTGGGCAGCCTGCTCAGCCTCAGCAGCGTCTCGATGGAGGCGAGCCTCCTCTTCTCCGCAAGGTAGGAGAAGGTGGCTGCCACGGCGGCCATCTCCCCGTCGCCGAGGTCGAGGTCCGAGGCGAGGGTCGCGAGCTCCTCCGCCCCGACGGCGATCCCGAGCCTCGACGCGGCGTCGCTCGCGAGCTCGTAGGGGCTCGCCCCCGCGCCCGCCATCATTCGGCCCTCCCGAAGTCGAACCTCTCGAAACCGGGCTTCGCACGGGGCGGGGCGATCTGCTCGACCACGGTCCCGACCGGCTGGGTCGGCAGCTCCTCGGGCTGCGCCGGCGATGTCTCCCACTGGCCCTCGCACCAGCTGTCGGCGCCGGCGCCGACGGCGTGGGCGACGAGCTCGCGGGAGAGGTCGTCGCTGTATATGTGCACCACGCGCCCCTCCCGGCTCACCCTGCACTCGCGGCGGCCGTACCAGTAGGGCACGCCGTAGCGGTGCCCCTCGAAGCTCACGAAGCCGTCGAAGGAGATCTTCCGGCGCGGGCACAGGTACCGCTCGACCTCGGCCGTGACCTCGAGCGGCCTGGTGTTCGCCGAGCACGCCGCCTCGTGCTCGCGCATCGGGACGCATGCCGCCGGGCGCCGCCAGCGGCCTCCCTGCTCGGCGCACCAGAGGGCGGCCTCCCGGTTGAGGGCGTCAAGGTCGGTGAAGGACCTTCCCGCGAGGAAGTTCCCCTTCACGAAGCGGACGAGCCTCTCCACCTTGCCCTTCGTATAGGGGCGGCGCGGCCTGCACAGCCTGGTGCGGAAGCCGACGACGCCCATGAACTCGGCGTAGTCGGCCTGCCAGACGGGCCGGCCGTCGGCATCGCGGCGGACGACCACGCTCTTCATGTTGTCGGTGAGCACGGTCGCGGGCACGCCCAGCGCCGAGAACGCGTGCAGCATCCCGATGAGGAGGTTCTCCTGGCGCGCGTTCGGGAAGAACTCGACGTGGGCGCCCCCGCAATGGTGGCAGACCATGGCGAAGCAGGCGATCCGCGCCCGCTCGCCGCCGGGGCGCTCGACCGCGACGAAGCCCCAGTCCATCTGGTAGGCCTCTCCGGGCGCCGTCCTGAAGCGCTGGCCGCGGCAGCCCTGCGGGGCCGCCTGCCGCCTCTTCGCGGGCACGAGGTCCCGGTGCGCGGCGATATAGGTCTTCACCGTGGTGAGGCCGCCGGCGTAGCCCTGGCCGAGCAGCCGCTCGAATATCACCTGCGAGTTGGTGACGCCCTTCCGCAGGAGGTCGTCCACCAGGCCGGCGTGGCCGGCGAGCACGCCCGGCGCGGCCCTCCTCCCGCTGTTCCCGTGGGGCAGGGCCCTGAACCCGTGTGCCCTGACCGTCCTCGCGCGGGAGCGGGTGAGCCCCGTCCTCCTGCAGAACTCCGCGAGGTTGCATGCCTGCGGGTCGAACCCGTCGCCCTCCTCCGCGGCCATCTCCCGGAGCGCCGCGTCTATAATCTCCTGTAGG
>NZ_QSSH01000033.1:0-21378 GCF_003438495.1 Collinsella sp. TF05-9AC | reverse complement strand
GCGCCGCGTCTATAATCTCCTGTAGGTCATCGTGTCTCTCGTTCACCTCAATGGTCCTCCTGACGCCGGCGTGTTGGCACCACCAGCGTAGTGGCGGCGGGGAGGCACGGTGGCCATTATTCGGTGACCGGGATTGGTCAAAATAGTTTGACTATTAGCGGCTAAAATCGCCCGGCGCTAACACCATCCCCCGAATAGGCGCTCAGGTTCGATTCAACAAGTGCATTGGTTGAAAAGAGCTTTAGACCCCCTTCGCGGTAGAAGTCGCCTGTGCAGAGCAACCAAATCATCTTGTCGAGCTTGCAGGCAGTGGACTCGGGGTCCACGCCGCCCTTCCGCGCCGCGCGCGCGGCTTCGAAATGGCAACGAGCCACTTCGGCCTCGCTGTCAGTGGTAGCGTAAAACTGAACAGTATTCAGCTGGCCGTTGACACAAACATCGACGAGTGGCTGCTGAACAAGCTCGACGACCTGATCAGGGCGATGCAGCTCGAGCTCATGGAGCTGCACCACGGTTCGTCCTCGACTGTCTTCTGCACGCAGTGCAGGTCGAAGGGCTAGGCAGGAGCCCCCGAGGCTTTTCCTAATTCTAGGTGTTAAAGTCGATTACTGCCTGCCGTGGAATAGCCTCCACTTTTCGTCTTCGATGTCTCTTTCAATTGAAGACCTCACTTTTAACAGCCATTCTCTGTGTTTTAAATATTCAACACCTGCGGGCAGCTGAGCAGCAATCGATTCAATCGCCTCAATCTCCTTGAGCTTTGCTGGAATAAAGCCTTTTTCTGGAGACCCGCTCATTGAAGATCGACGGAGATCCAAATCGTTGATCGATATCCCGTCTTTATCGAGCGACAGAATGAGGGTGATAGCCCTGACCCTCGCCTCGTCATTGCAATCGGACAAGGCCCAGCTAATTCTATCGAGACTATTTGCGTCGGCGATCCTTTCGCGGATGATATAATCCAGGCGCTCCCAAAAAATATCGCTCGAGAGCGCATTTGCGTCACGAACGGGAAACAAAGCGGCTATTTCAAACCTACCGAGTGGTTCGCTCAGCACTTCATCGATCAATGCTTTCAGCAGATTCCAAGCACGATTGTCCTGGACGGTCCAAAACGAGCTGATTCTTCGCAGGAGATCGTGCCTTTGTCGGTAGTCGAGGCTGGCAGCGTATTCCAAAAAACGGTCAATCATTGAACTGTCAAGGCGTAAAAGGCAGCGTAGGAAAGCGAGGTTATAGTCGAAAGAAGGGCGTCCTTCAAGTGCGAGAAAATACAGGTTGATAGCCGGTAAGGGATTGGATCCGAAGTACGAATCTAGAGCGGAGACGCGCTTTTCGTCTCCGCAGTTGCCGAAAAACCGCCAAACCCCATCATTGTGAGTGCGTTCGGAAAACCTAGAAGCATATTTGAGGATATAGCCAGGATGCTTTGGCTCGACTATCTCCAAATCTTCCAAGCAGAGATGCGTTCTGCCGTCATCGAGTCTTGCGAGGATCTCGTCGAGCTCCTCCTTGTCGGGCCCGTTCTTTATTGCTAGCAAATCAAGATAGTCAAACAGGGCCGGATGGTCACTCACGTCGATCACCGCGCCCAGCTCGTTTCTAAGGACCTTCCTGCCGATGGTTTCAGCAAGATGGTCAAGTGCTTCGTACGGGACGGGGATCGTCGAGGGCGACGAAGCGATATTGCGTGCGATTATGCTTGAGGCAGTATCTGGGGTCCTTTTGGCGATTTCCAGAAGGACTTTTCCGATAGCCCTGCCCGACTCCCACTCTTTATCGGAAATCTCATAATCTTCGGCTAGCTTTCCCAGGGCTTCGGTCAGTCGTTCTAGCGGTAACTCTTCCGCGGATATCCTCGGTTCTTTCTCTACGAGAGACTCGGAGTTCTCCAGGCCAAGTGCGTCGAATGTGCTCTGGCGGAACCCATCGAGGCTCAGAGGGGGATTCTGCGCGCATGTTTCGTAAATCTGGTTGATGCTTAAGCTGCATGAGAGATCGATTGTCGAGTCTTCGCTTATATATTTGGGGAATAGATCTTCGATCATCGAGAGCACCGAATGCATGTTTTCTGCATGCTCCGCTTCAGGTTCTTTGCCATAGAACGAGAAGTGCTGCCGAAAGGTGGATCTAACTTGCCTGCTGAATTCGGTTTCGACTAGAACGGAGAGCGCCCGGAAGCAATGGGCGTGGAGCTCGGCCAGCTCTGATGTGAAATTAAAGATCAGGGTGTTGTATGTGTACGTTATGCCGTTTTGCCGAACGCGCTGGACCCTTGAAGAGAGGTATGAACTCGTCAAGACGATCAGACATGCTGCAACATTGCGG
Source organism: Collinsella sp. TF05-9AC (assembly GCF_003438495.1). Lineage (GTDB taxonomy): Bacteria > Actinomycetota > Coriobacteriia > Coriobacteriales > Coriobacteriaceae > Collinsella. Next base: position 19,050 of record NZ_QSSH01000033.1, on the reverse strand, counting down.
GAATGCGATTGTTGATATTTTTGAGCGAGGGCATCGAGTTTGCTGTTTTCCAAATCGAATCCCGTACGATCGAAATCGTAAGCGAAAGCGCCGTCTTGCCCGCATGCCCAGTTGTACTCGGCCGCCCGCTCTGTGCCTCTTTCTACACACTTCACGAACAACTCGGAGGCTGTTTGCGAATACTCGCTCGAGTTCATCAGGGATACGGAAATATGCAGGGGCATAGATCCGTCCGATGTCGAATTCATGCCGAGAATTTCTTCCGATACGTCAGCGCAAGCAGCACTTTCGATGCGGTTTGAGGCAAAGGCGAGCGCCTGTACGGGGAGGAGTTGATTGAATGTGATTATGAACTGATCGGCAATTCGCTCATCCCGATTCTTTATTTCATCCCAAGCTTTCTCGCATTCCCTTCGAAGATAGTCGTACACGCTCGCACTTCCGCATACTTCAGCCATTGACTTGGCGGCTTTGAGATACGGCGCGTTCGGCATTTCTGCGGTATGCAGAATGAAATCTGCAAAACTGCCGTTCCCTTCTTTTGCGAAGTGGCGGCATATCAAGAAGTCGCGAAGATTCTGCTCTTCCATCCTTATGGCTAGCACGCCACCGGCTGAGGTAAGGATCGTGACGATTTCCTGGTCGTTCAATCTGGATGCAAAATCCCGAATCTCGGCGTCGTCGTACCCCAAGCCCAAGAGATCCTCATAACAAGGGTCTCCTTCAATAAGATCGCAGCAGTCGTAGATTGCAAGGATCTCTGCGAGACGTTGCTCTCTGCTGGAGTACCCAGCTAAGGCGGAATTCATATAGATGTTCAGAAGATCGTATGGCTCTTGGATGGCTTCGAAATTGCCGTCTGCTATGGGGCTTGCTGCCATGATAGCCAAGCGCAGGTTTCCGTTTGCGATTGCCGATACTCTCTCCCTCAGTGCTATGTTTTTTATGTTGTATTCGGTCTCGAGTATCGCTTCTATATTTTCCGCGGTTAGAGGCTCCAGCTCTATTTCTCTGAAATTTAGATAACTGCCGATTTTTGCGGTCAACTCGCTTCGGTGCATCTTCCTGCAGGTGAGGACAATCTTTAGCTTTTTGTTTTCCAAACAGATTCCCAGCAAGTGCTCAAGTGACAGGTTGCCGTTTGCATCATCGACTAGAAGGATAATGTTTTCCGACTCCGACAAAATCAGCTCGATATCATCGTCGAGATGCGATGAATACCTAGAGTCCAAGATAAGAAGATCCCAGTGATGCCGTTTGCTGAATGAGAGGCATGCGTCGAGGGCGATCTTGGTTTTCCCCGATCCAGACTGCCCCTGAATCACCACTGCCTTGTTTTGCTCTATCGATTCGACGATGACTGAAAACTCGGAATCCCTGTGCATGAGGAGCTTCGACAGGTCGGTTGAGAAACGGTCGTTCAGGCTTCGCTCGATGAAGCGGTCTGGGGCGATGAATGATCCCTTTCCGAGTGGAACGCCCAATACCGTATGCGCTAGCGCAGGGTATTTTCCATCAAGGTCGCTCGCAATTGTCTCTGGCCCGATTATTTCTATCCGTGGATCGATGGCACGGACCTCCTCGAGTACCAGAGGTGAAAGGCGAAAGTATGTGTGGCACAGGATGATTCGATCTATGAGTTGCGGATTGATTCCGGTTTTGCTCCTGTCGAGGCAGTCTTTAGCATCATTTAGCAGCTTATTGCGGATGTCGGAATTAGAGGTTGTGTATGCCGCGAAGAGGTAGTGTCCATTCTCTCCTACGGAGTACATGTCTGGCACTCCGGTCGTGGTTTTATCCGTGCCGCATTGGGATCCTAATTCAATGATGTTGTTAAGCGAATATCTCCTATATAGATACTGATTTGCTAGTGTTTGAAAACGCCCGCCTTCGATCTGCCTTAGCTCTTCTTGGATCTGATTTATTTGGGACATTTTGCTCCTCGCGATAAATTCGCCTTTTGATTTCTCTTTTCTTACTCTAGTCCGCCTACCTCAGCAAGCCTTACAAGCTCGAGGGACGAGTCGACGACGTCCTCGAAGTCAAGCCCCGCCGCATAGGCCCTCGGATAAGGCGAGCGGAGGGCGCGTGACCCCGTCGGAAATGGCCGCCGTTAGGTGCGTGTTCGAGAGCTGCGCGGCGGAGCTGGATGGAGCCTGGGCAAGGCATTAGGGCATCCTCGTCCTTGTCGTAAGACTGCCATTAGAAGATCTTCTGCAAATCCTAAGCCACGTTTCAACTTGGCAAAAGCTGCGGATCCTAGATATCGGCAAGACATTCGAGACTCTTGGATATGGCGTCGAAATAGATCCTTTGGTAATACTCCATGGTCTCGACCTTGCCGATCTCCGATCCGAGCCTCTTGGCCCAAGCTACGAGGGCCTTCCTGTCCTCGCCCTCGAGCGAGGCCGTGCACGACCTCATGTGGTCGCCCGGAAAAAGGACACTGTGCACAAGCCGAATATCTTCGGGAGGCATCTTCTCCATCGCCCTCGCGAGGAGGGAAGTGTCGAGGGAAATGAGCGACAGGATGGGTTCCGACCAGTCATCTGATTTCGAGAAAGCCAGATAGAGCTTCGTCGCGAATTGGTCGGGGGCGTTTTTCAGGACGTTGCCAAGAGACTCCGACTCCCGTTCGCGTAGCGTCGTCAAGGCGAGCTCCCTCAGCCTGTCGACCTCCTCCAAAGCCGGAATCTCATGCGCTTCGCTCGAGTCGAAAGGGATCTCCTGCCATGCGACTCGATTCTTTCCGATTGACCTCACTGCAGACTCGGGATCCCGTCCAATGGAGGATTCCATCGCCTTGACGAGCGGCGCGACCCCTTCGGGAAAGGCGTCAGCAAATTCCCCCGCAATGCCTTTGACGGCACGCAGGACGTCGGGATAGACGTCGAACGACAAGCCGCGGCTCCCGTCCCCGGGGACAATCCCGGCGACTATAGTCTCCACCATGCCAGGGACATCGGCATCGCGGAAAGTGGCGTGTCTGATGCCGTCGATACATTCAATAGCTTTCCGCGCGGCCGGCCCGTCGGGATGAAAGGTCGCAAGGTAATCTTCCAGGCAGGAACGAACATGCTTGGAATCGACCCCCTCACACCTCTCGAAAAAGCGGGGGATGAAGTCCAGAGCGGCGTATTTGAGCCGGCGCGACTCGAAAATGCCACCCCTAAGGATGGAATCCTCCCGGCTTGACGGAGGCCCGATGCGCATCCCCTTCGCCGCCCCCGCTGCAAAGCCGAAAGCCTCTTTGAAAACTGCCCTGGCAGACTCCGGGTCGGTGGGTTCAGCGAAGAACCCGGATTCCTTCATCCCGACCAGCACGGGGCGCATCTTGCTGAGGGATCGCAAGTTCGGCGATTCGCTTCCTTCAATCGCCGAAACGGCGTCCTCGAGCGCGCCTGGGTAGATGCCGCCCAGCACGCCTCCCAGAACGCGTTCCACAACCGAGCCGACCGAGGGCCTGAACCGGCACTTCCGCCAGACGGTCTTCTCGATGAGGCTCTCGTACTCCCTGGTCGTCCCCTTCTCCCCCTTCGGTCCTAGCCCTTTCCTCCACTCATCCTCGTTGCAGACGAGGAGGACCTTCTTCCTGCAGCCGACGACGAGGTGGTCGACCGCCCCGAGCAGCTCGCGAATGCCCATGTCGCACCTCTCCACGTCGTCTATGACGAGGAGGGTCTCGGGGCCGATGATGAGGTTCACGGCATTCAGCGGCGCCATCTTGAGATCGACGCCCGCCTTCTTCTCCAGCTCCCTGATCTTTTTCCCGAGGAACGATATTCCCGTGTCCTTGGCGAACCCGACGAGTGAATCCCACCTGCCCCTCTCCCCGCCGGCCGCGCACCCTATGGCGTATTTCGAGATGAAACCAGACTCAATCGCCCCGCAGAGCTCCGCTAAGTCCTTGGCGCCGTAGGCGGACGCCACCACGACGGGATGCCGGCTCTCATCCTCCTCCAGCTTCTCGGTCAGTGCGTGCTCGACAAAGTAGGTTTTCCCGCATCCCCATTCCCCGGTAAGCATGAGGGCGTACGAGTTCTCCTTGTCCTCGAGGTACTCCCTCACGACGCCGATGATGTCATCCTCGTTCACCTTGGTCGCTCCTTGTCCGCCATCGGTTTCCACCCTTACCTTTCCTATGGCCACGCGAGAGCCTACTCCAGCGCTTTCGGATCCCATTCGAACCCTTCGGCCTGCCGCCTTATCGCCGGGTCGATGCACTTCTTGACGAGCTCAAGCGCCGCGGCCGCGCGGTGCAAGCTAGTGGATGACCATTTCAAACAAATCTTTCGCGATAAAAACAACGCGCTTCTTAACGTCAAAGCAACCATTCGCATAGCGTTTAGCAAAAGCTCTTGTAGTGGCATAACGCGATTCAGCGTATATGGGCAGCTTTTCCTTAAGCGATTTGTCTTTACATTTCGCGTTAAGTCGCTCTTCTAGCATGAGCAAGTTCCCAATAATCGAGTTTTCCTGAGCCTGCGAATCCGGAAGAATGTGCTCTATTGTGAATGCCTCAGAAACCCTAACACCAGACTTAAGCTCCTCGAGCAAGGCAAGGACCAACTTGCAGCGATCCTTCAACTTTGTTTCGCTAGACAACGGCCACGAATGAGACCATCCAAGCGAAAGGAGATTAATTCGAAATGTTTCTTCTGAAGGCAGTTTTTCGTTAAAACTCTTTTTCCACTCATCTAACACTTGCTGGGTGCAGTTCAACTCGATTGCGTATGAGTGTTTCACGATCGAATCCGATAGGTGGTTCGACTCCATTCCCCCGATTATCTTATAGCAAATATAGAACCGGTAAATAAATCCAATCGCATCATCATACTGCTCGCTCGTTAGCTGCTCTATTTCGCGAGCGTGCATTAAACTCATAAGAAGCGGCCTGAAGACGCGGACATTGTGTGTTCTTAAGAAACTCAAGATTTCCGCATTTCTGTCATCGCTGGTTGGCTCGACAATCTCTGCATAATATCCGGCTTTTAGCCTTAAATCATAGAGAAGATCAGCAGCCTTCTTTGGATCCGTAAAATCCCTTATTTTCTTATATGCTCCATCCTTGTCGCCTTGACCTAGGCGATATTTTTGAATTGCGTAGTGACGCAAAAAAGCTTTCATGTTCGAGCCGACTGTTGCTTCAATTTCCGACCATACCTGTTTTGCATCATCGCGCTTTTCTATAGGATGGATATAGCGCATAATATAGTTCTTCAGAAGCTCATGGTCCTCAAGCTCGATACCTCGCGCATTCAATATTTCGAATATTGTGTACGAATCTTCCTCAGACGATGATTTGATGTTTACATATGCGACAGAAATGACCGCATCCCTGAAGGCCAGCAACTCCTCATCCTTCATCTTGGCGAAACTTGCACTGAAATATTGGAAGGCTTTAACGATCAGTTCGTCTTTTGATCCGGACGCGCGTTTGCTCTTCGAGAAAGCCACAGCAGACATGGCAGCCGCATCTTCAGGAGAGATAGCAATTACTCCTTCGACGATCCTCGTTAATGATAAATGATTCTCCGGAGCGACGATCGCGTGCTCAACATCCTTAGTATCTATCGCCACTAGATATTTTTTGTGCCATTAGCGTGGTTAATCATATTCCTTTTCTTGAAAGCGAACATGAGGCTAGACAGCAAGAGCGTTAGGGTAATAACTCTTTGTTGACCATCAATTATTGTAAAAACCCCGAGGCTGTCTTCTTCTTCTTCCTCCATCAGCACTATCGAACCGATGAAATGCGACGTAGCAACTTCCTCTGTCACAAGCTTGATGTCTTCGAATAGATCTTTCCAGTTATGCTCATCCCACACGTAAGCGCGCTGATTGCGAGGGATTCTATAGATTGAGTCATTAAGCAGCTTTCCAACCGTACTCTGACGTGCTTCAAATGCCATGTTGATCCCTTGCCTTCGCAATAGTTTTGTCGGCCTTGCCGCCTCTCGGCGTCACCAACGCCTTCGCTACAATAAAAGTCGGCACATCGCCGAGCAGGGCCGCCTTTTCGCTCGCGAACATGCCGACTGCCCCAATCAATCTCCGTCGCTGCCATCATCGTCGATTAACCAACATGTCAGCAGCAGGCAATCGTCACGTCCACAGTCCATTCTATATGCCGGCTGAGCATGGGGCGCATCTTAATCGCCAAGATATCCAGGAAGCCCGAGCTTCCAGGGAAATGCCTTCAGACGCCTTACGTTGGGTAGGCCCCCTACAGAGATCTATTGGCCGTGCACCGCAAACAACGCGTTAGGCCGTTGCACGCAATCGGCCAGCCACCCAGCATCCCCAATCCGCACCACAACTCCCTACCCCGCTCCAGCCATCGTCATCTCCATACAGTGTCCAAACCCACACCAATAAAACCAACCCACGCAACAAGCAGCCCTCGCTTAGCAACCCAAACACCACCACAAGCCAGCAAGCAATCACCAGTCTGCGTTCGCAACATCGCTTGGAACGGCAAATGCTTACCGCGCCCTTGAAACACGCCAAACTCGTCTACAACCTGCGGTTTTTCGTTTATACTGCAATCGTTGAAATGCCGGTACGCTTGCAGAATCGTACCTGTTCCGATTACAGAAAAGGGGCCGTCATGCGTAAGCCTGCCTCCTGCGTCCTTTCCATCGCGCTCTCGCTCGTAATGACGGTTGGTTTTATCCCGTCACCCGCGCTTGCCGAAATCGCCAGTGCGCCAGAACCCGCCGCGCAAAGCGCCGGCAAACCTAACGAGAGCCCAGCCGAAACCACGTCGGGCCAAGCCCGGGCAAACGATCAAATCAGCGCCGCCTCCGGCACCAATGTAACGGCCAACGCAACGCAGCCGATCGACGCCAGCATGTTCAGTATCGAGGACACCGACATTCGCTACACGGGCAATCCCGTGATGCCCACCGTCACGTCGTCGACCGTGCCGAGCGACCAGTACACTGTCGCCTACGAGAACAACGTAGCCATCGGTCAGGCGACCGCCGTTGTGACCGCCGACGACCAGAACTACAGCGGCACCTGCGCGATCCCATTTGAAATCAAACCGGCGAACGCGGCCGCGAACTACCAGCACAGCACCACCGCGCAAAGCGGCGACATCACGCTCACCGTCCAATGGAACGACCCGAGGCTCGGCCAGGAGACCACGTTCCATGTGACTGCGACGGGCGGAAGCGGTGCGTACCAATTCCGCATGGACGCACCGACGTATATGGATCCCGACGGTAGCAGCGAAAGCGTTGCCGACCCCAGCCGTAACCAGTGGCAGCAATACACCGGCGAATGCACATCGCACGACTACCAGTTCGAAATGACCGCTAGCGGCACCTATTACCTGCGCTTTTACCTGATGGATAAGGCGGCCGGCGTGTACTATCTGCGCTCAAACGTGTTTGCGAGCGCGAACGACGACGCCTATCCGGCGGTCAGCGCCATCGTGAAGTCCGCAGTCGACAAATGCAGCGCCGATACCGACGGGTCCGACTACGCCCGCGCCCTGTGGCTCCACGACTGGACGCTCGACCAGCTGGAGTACGACCACAACCTCAACTGGTGCTCGGCTGAAAGTGGCCTCACGCGCCACCAGGGCACCTGCGAGAGCTACCAGTGCATCTACTCCAAGCTCCTTGACGCCGCGGGCATCGCCAACGGCCGCATCACCGGAAACGGCCACACCTGGAACGCCGTAAAGATCGAAGGCAAATGGTGCCAGATGGACCTAACCTGGGACGACACCAGCGACAACTGGTACGGAGACCTAGACCAGCGCCATCTGTACTTTGGCCTGACCGACGAGCTCATGACAATCGCCCACTCCGACCACACGGCTAACTACCAAAAGGACGGCTACGCCTACCGCTCAACCGACCTGTCCAACAATTACTTTGTGCGAAACGGCAAGGCAGATGAATGGGTCGAGAAGTATGCCGACCGCATTCAGCAGCACCTAGATGCCAGGGAAGAGAGCTTTTCCATTGACGCCGACAACCAGTTGTTTCCGCCCAGCATCTCGGGGATTCAGAACGGGATTGTTGCGTATGCGATGAATCAGAGGAGGTGGAAAGTCCAAGGCGCCAAGGTTGTGCTGGCCGCAACCTCCAATGTCGCTACTCTGCCGAACAGCACATTGACAGTAAAGTACGACTGCACTGCCAAATATCAAGCCGCTCAAGTAAAGCCAGTGCAGAGCGTCCCCGACGGCGAATACATGATCTGCAACAGAGGGCTGGGCACGGCGATGCTCGATATCTCAGAAGCCTCGAGGTCCAACGGCGCCAACGCCCAGCTATGGGAGGCCAACGGCTCGGGGGCCCAGCGGTTCATGATCTCCTACGACGAGTGCGCGGGCGCCTACGAGATCATGTGCGCGGCGTCGGGGCTAGCGCTCGACGTGGATTGCGCCGACTTCTCGAGCGGCGCCAACGTCCAGCTGTACGAGTCGAACGGCTCGGCAGCGCAAAGCTGGAGGCTGGCAGCAACTGGCAGAAACCCATTGTCGGACCGGCACGGAGAAGGCACGAAGGATTAGCAGACGAGCTGTTCAACCGCTCGAACGATATCGGAATCGATCTCGAAGTCGAACTTTCTGGCGAACATCATCTTTGAATCCGAAATCGAATCTAGATCATCCATAGACAACACTCGCGGGGACTCGTCCTCGCCCCAATCAATCATGCGCATGATGCCGTCCGTATTGTCCTCCCCGGGCATTCGATAGAAATCGAACCGCTTGCCTGTATTCCAGGCAAAGGTCTGCAGAAACAATTCGTCACCGCACATAGAATCCCAGAAAACTGACCGTACCAGAGAAGCGTTCTCTACGATGTATCGAGCGAGCTCATCAGTTATAGAGAACCAGTTGTCGCCTTTCATCAGCTTAAGGCCTTCAGCAGGCTTCCTATAGAGTTGCAGAAGCCTCGCCAAAAGACTGTCCACCTTTCGCAAAAAAATTTGGGTCTTGCTCTTCCCGAAGGCGTTCCAGATTACATGGCCGCCGATCCTACTCCCATAGTCCCTATTGTGGTTTTCGAAACGAACAAACTCCTTGCCCCCGCAGGAATCGAAGAAAGAATGGATCCGATCCTGGCTCTTGATGGGAAGGTCTTGCCCGCTCAAAAGGTGATAGTAGGTGTAACGCCCCTTGTCAACAGCGGCGTTGAGCAGGCCAAGCTCACAGGCGATTTGCGAGTAGCCTCCCCATGTGACGCTAATACGGGGAACGAAAAAGAATCCCGCCTTATCAATGGAAGCCAGCGCTCTGTTTTCATCCCATCCGGTATTCTTGGCATCCATGTGGATGAAGATATCGTTCCGGGGGTCATCAAGGGTCCTCAGAAGCGTACGGAGGGTCTCGTCATCCTTATGAGCCATGACGAGATATGCATGCTTGCATCTAGTAAACACGATTTTGTCCTCAGCCATGACAGTTCCATCACCAACAGACATATTTTTGTCACAGTTCATTAAGCCTTCCCCAGCAATTTCTTTAACCTTCGTTTGACTCCCCCGAGCTTGCTACGTACGCGCTGGGCGAGGGAGGGTTCAAAGCCATACACAGCCATCATCTCATCGATTCCTCTCCCGCACTCGAGGTCGGCCATGAACTCGCCGCGTCTCTCATAAGGCACAACGGGCCTAACCAGGCTAGGATTGCCAGGCAACACCTTCTCGAGGGAAGACTCGCCCCACTCAATTCCAGACTTAAGCCTCTCAATTGCAGCAAGGCCCTTTGAGGTGTTGCACAGCACCGCGGAAACCCCGCCCTCGTAGTCGACCTCAGGGTGCGACGACTGGATCCCCCAGAAGTCCCCCAACGTGACGTCTGAGCCGCACGAGCGCTTGACACGACAAGCAAAGCACGAGGGTCTTAAGCTAGCATTAGCAAGGAACGCTTTCATGTACCAGTCATCCACGAAGATGCAGCTGTCGGCCGCCGCGGACGAAGCCCTCGCGACATCTTTCTCCGCATCATGCGCATACGCGTATGATGCGGAGAAAGACAGCCATCCGGTTGCCTTACTCCGCATGTTCACCGCGCGCAGCGCCGCGCCCACACCGACCTCCTTATATGCTGCCCACTTCTCCCAGAGGAGCGGCGAGGGGACGCCGTGGCAAATGACATCCACCGAGAGGAAACCGTCTGAGTCGGCGAGCTTCCCAAGGTAGGACCTCATGCCCGCAACTTGGCACGCGGTGCCGGAGAAGAGCACTCGCCTGCCACCGCGCAGAGCCTCCCGCACGCCCTCGTAGGCCTTGCGGCCGACCGAGCTCTGCACATACTTGGAACGCATGACGGAATCGAGATCTGACCCGTCTTCAACGAGCACGTGCCGCACATGTCTGCAGCCCTCATCCCAAGCGGCGCCGCACACGACGCCGCCATCCGCAAGAACGTCAAGGGCGAGCAGCCCGAAGACCCCACCCGAAGAGGAGGCAAGTCTCTCTCCCCTGTCCCTCGACTTCGCCCAGAGAACGGACTGCGCGCCATCCTTGGGGCGCTCCCCCATTGCGGGACACACCGAATCGCAACCCCCGCAGCCGATGCAGACATCTAAATTGACCATTGGCGTGGGGAAGCCACAGCCGTCGGTAATCATCCCGATGCAGGATTTCGGGCACCTCGCGGCACAGGCGCCGCAACCACAGCACGCATCTCCCAGCAACGTGATCTTCGGAAGGGACTTAAGCATAAAAAAACCTCCTAACGCAGGAAGGGCAATTTAGCCGCGATCGACGACTTCTCGCTTGAATCGAGAACGAAGAGCCACATTGCGGCAGCGAAAAGCACGGTGTAGACGACGCCCCAAGCCAGGAAAAGCAGCCAGCTAGTCACGGGCAGCAGCAGAGCCAGCCCCATGCATGCGGCCAAGACCACAGCGGAAGCCAAGACCACAGGCAGGTTCTTCTTCCAGAAATAAGCCATGTCCAGTCCGATACGCGCCTGATAGTACCAGTTCATAAAGAGACCGTTACCCAAGGCGATGCTCGCGATGTAAGCGATAGCGGGCGCCCAGTATCCGAGAACGGGCGAGGCAAACCATGTAAAAAGAACATTGAGACAAGCCATACAGAGGTAAACCACTGAACGCGCCCTATGCCTGTTTTTAGCGCGCTGGATCTCGATTCCCGTGTTCTGACAAAGCGGCACGCCCACGGGCAGCGTCATCGCACAGATGAGATAGTAAGTATCAAGGAAGCCCTCACCCGCCCACTTGGTAATGAAGAATCGTCCAAGCAGGACGAATCCACAGTACACCCAGCAGAAGAGGAACATCTGGTAGCGCCCTACGCGCGTCATGAGCCGAGTTAGCACTCCGTTGTCATCCGATTCAGCGACGATCCTATTGATCTTGGGCACAAATACGCTCGACATTGTTGTCGAGAGCGAGTAAAAGATTTGACGGATTTGCAGCGCCACAGCGAAAACAGATACAGTGACTGCGTTCGTGAGCGCGCCGAGCATCATATTGGGCACGCTCTGGTTAACTAAATCGCAAACCTGGTTGGCGAATATCCAGGCCGAGAAAGCTGCGACCGCGTGGAACAGGGCTCCGTCAAACCTCCTGAGACTGAATCGCATACCGAGCTTCGACACAGCATAATGCATGTTGAGGGCGAGCAGAGTCAAGGTGACTGCGAGCTGAGCCAGCGCTACACCGACCGCGCCCATACCAAAGTTGAGCAAGACAAAAGCGATACCCGGTGTCGCTAACGTGGTGAACATCTGACGGCTTTGCTGAAACTTGAACTGTTCGTGGGCCATGATGTATGCGTCGAACACAGTCGAGAACAGCACCGCCGCCACGTTCACCGCCATGATAGCCATGAGCTCGCCCGCAAGCCCGACTTGGTCGAACGTAAAGCTGCCAGAAAAGAATAGCCCAACGTTCGCAGCAAAGAGCAGTCCCAACACCAGTGCAATGGAGCTGATCATCGCATATAGCGCAAGGTACATGCCATTGAGTGATCGGACGTCTTCCTCCGTCCCCTTAGCCTTCTTCTGCGTATAGAAGCGGATATACGCCTCGGAGAAACCAAACGTCAGAAGCGTTAGGGAGAAGACGAAGGAATTCGCAGTCTGGTAAACACCGTAGTCCGCCTGACCCACGAAAGCGAGGAGCATCGGGGTATAGACGAGGTTGACGAGATTCTTAACGATGATGTTCGCGTACCCGAGAATCGCCCCGGCCTTGCGTTGACTAACCATGGACAGTATCTCCCGAAGATAGAGTTTCAGATTTCACTGGACATAACCACCCTATAAGCTGGCAAGGGCAGCGCGAAGCCATGCGACGGAATCATTCCTCTTCTCCTCAAGCTCTCGCTCGAAGCCGGTCCAATCGAACTCATCGACGCAGCGCTCGCGGAAGCAATCCTTACCGGCGCGGTTGGAGTTAATCCCAAACAAAGCGTGGAGGGTATCGAACCTGCTGGACATATTCCCAGCATTTCCCTGCCGTTCGTAAATCACAAAAGGCCGGTGGAAAAGGAGACTGAAAACTGTAGCGTGGAAGCTGTCAGTGCAAACGAGAGCAGAGTGGTGAATAAGCCACACGAACTCCGCGGGGCCGACCGGCAAATGGATATCCGTCAAGTCCACCAGCCCCAGGCCGTCGCGGCCACATCGCTCCGCGATCTTTGCCGAAGCTGTATCGTCTCCCAAGACATACTTAAGGCAGAAAGGCCCCTCCAGGTCGATGCCCGGAATAATCGGGCGCTCCTCTATCTCGGACCACCACTTGGCAGTTTGGAGCATCGTAGGGTCAAGAACGACCTTGACATCCCGCCCAGTAAGCTCGCGGACAATCTGAGCACCCGCGAACTCCCGAACACCGATGTCCTTGATTCCGCCAAGCCATTCGGAGTAGCGCCGACCCCACTCCTCAGGCATGTCCGACATGCCGATGCCGAAACTAGCGGCATAGGCCATTTTCTTGTCGACGCCCACGGCGCACTGGGCGCCAAACTTACTCGCACCCAATCCCCACCCGGGGTTCCAGCATTGATCGGAGCCGATCACGACGGGACCAGTGATGCTACGAACGTCCCTCTCGGCAATCTCAACGACAGGCGCACAGTACTCATCCTGAAAAACTCGGAAACGCCGCCTCCTCTCGGCGGGCGCCTTCTTCGACTCGATTCGGACTCTGTTGAGGTCCGCCATGATCTTAAAGACCCCGCGCTTACTCACCGGGCGGCGGCAATCGACCGAAAGAACCTCTTTGCCGGTAAGAGAGGCGACGGCGGCCTCGAGGGCGCAGGCCTGCAGCCTATTCCCGTAGTTGGTGGGGTCAAAAATGCTGAGAATATATATCTGCCTGTCGTTCAATGAAACTCCAATCAAAGATAACTAACGAGTGCCTCGGCGTGAAATCCAGTACTTAATGGTTCTGCCGATAGACCGGATGTACAAACCGAAGCGGATATACAGCGGAATCATGCCGCTGCAGCCGAGCCAGAGGCGAAGAAACCGCCGGTTCTCGCTCCTGCAACAGCCGTTCTCAAGAGCCCCGTGGCAATCAAATCCTTTCAGGCTATCTGTCAACCAGGAAAGGACATCAGAATCGGAAGCGCCGTTGGAGAACGCAGTCTCCGCAGCGTAGGCGCAGGCCCCTACAAACCTGTCAGTAAGCAGTCGGTCGACTGCCTCCAAGCCATCGGGAGACATCCCTACGTCAGGCTTGGCGGCGAAGCAGAGAACGTCTCGCATAGCCCGGGGGTAATCGAACTGCCCCTCCAGGTTAAGGCCCATGGCCGAGCCCCCGGAAGGCATGCGGTAGAGATAGTAGACATCGCTGTCTTCGACAGATTCGCAAATAGAGGCGCAGCAGAGCAGCTTCAGGATGAACTCCTGGTCCTCGCCGGTCCGCCTCCCGACCGTGAACCGGACCCCACTCGCCGCGATGAGCCGAGCAGAAACGAGGAAGAGCCAGCAGGGGAAAGTGGCGTATCTGTTCCCGAGCGATAGCTCGAGGAACTCCGATGCGTTCCCGAGGAACCGCCCGTACCCGAAGACCGTGCCTCGGGGAAGAGCACGGTACGCAAGCGCGACGACATCGGGGCGGACAGGCCTGCGTCCCAGCAGGGACCCCGCCTTCTCCACGAAGTTGGGAACGACGGTGTCATCGACGTCCAAGAAGGCGAGATATTCCCCACTGGCGGCCGCGATAGCAGCATTGCGCGCAGCGGAGACCCCGGCGTTCCCCTGGTGAAGAACCTTAATGCGATCATCGCCCCGCGCGAGCGCATCGGCCATCTCACCCGTACCGTCAACAGATCCGTCATCGACGATGATGGCCTCCCAATCGTCGGACGTCTGCTCAGAAAGCGAGCGAACGGCTGCCTCTAGGGTAGAAACGGCGTTATAAGCGGGGACAACAAACGTGATTAGAGGCGCCGTGACAGTTTGATACATGGATTTAACCTCTAGAAAAGGAGAAGCGGATAGAAAACGGCGCTCTTCATGACCTCGACATAGTTGAATGAAGGGATGAAGCTTGCCATGGAGATCAACCAGACGGCAATAGCGAGCAACATCAAAACGGCATCGGCAAGAATCGGCCATCGCGAATCAACCGCATGGCCCCTTCCCTTGTTGTTAAGCAGATATGTCGAGCCAATCAAGATCGGAATGAACTTCAAGCGGTTGCCGACGTTAACGAGGGTGAGTTCCATCGCGATGACGCACATCGTCAAAACAAGAACGAGCGCCGTTCGTCCATCATGCTGTCTCGTGGCGTAGATCCTAAGCAGCAGGACCCCGAGCAGCAGCAACGAAAACACATGGCTCAGATTGCTGAGAAGGTTGTCCGCCTGCTCTTGATCCCACTCCGTGCCGATGGTATAGAAACTCGCCTTCTTCAGAACGCTCGTAATGACAGGCACCCCGTCAAACAAATGGGACGCGAGAAGTACGGAAGCCACGGAAATCATGGTGACGACCGCGACAACGCAGATAATCGAATTCCTGACAGGGTTACGCTCGAGAATCGGCTGAACTAGGAACAAAACCAAGACGAGCAGCATAGAATTGTGGATGAGGCATGCGACGATGATCAGGACGAGCGACGGCAGAGAATCCCTGAACCCGTAAGACCGCCTCTTACATATCGCGACCGCACAAATCACGCAGCCGAGAGCCGAGCGAACGTTACCGATCAGGGGCTGCGCCGGGACGGCAAAAAAGATGAATAGCATGAGCGGGAGGAAAGCCCATGCATCTGTCGTCTCCTCGGCACACCTGTCCATCATCAGCCAAGCGATGAGACCGTAACCGAAAAACGCGGCGAGCGACTGGAGAAGTCGGAGGTCGCCGATATTCCCGGTTACCCAACACAGAAAGTTCCAGACGAGCAGGCCGTTGTGATCCTCGTTCAGGCTGGTTCCGATCGAGAGAATGTTCCTGCCATCGTAGTAGCCGCATTCAACCATCCATCGGGTCATATCGACAGGGTGGTTGTAAACGATACCATGGGCGACAAGCGCAGCGGAAAACCCAACCCCAAGGGCGCAGGCAACCGCCATCTTCTTTGTAGGGGCCCCGGTAAAGACGAGAAGGGAGAGGAAAACGGCGAGGAGGGGCGAAACAATAGCGCATACGCCAAGGAAGAACACCATGCCGAGCGCGTTCCCCCTACCCGCCATCGATAGGGTCCTCTGCGGCATGCCTCCCGAACTGATAGTTAAGATCTTCATCGAGCCAAGCTCCTCGCCAGCGGAGTAGCAGCGCGGCAGGCAACCAGGCACACATACGCAAGATAATCCATTTTCTTTTCCAACAAAGTGAAGAAGATCCGCTGCTCAAGCCTCAAATCCCCGCATCGACCGATGGCCTCCGCGTACAGCGATGTATCCCTGAACTCCTGGAACTGCTTTTTAAACCACTTGCCATCAGCATTCTTGCGCATGTCGTAGAAACCGTTAGACAGATAACCGACAAGAGCGGTCTCAGCAAATCCATTCCCCGGCCATTTCGAATCCCACGCGACGGCCTGTCGATGGACGGCTTCCTTGACCATGGCGTACTGGGCAATCTGGCCTTCGCGATAATTGGCAGTAATGCTGCTTGCGTTGGGACGATAATAATACAAGGGCTCGCGAACGCATGCGGCGCTCTTCATATTATCGAGAATGTAAAGGCTTTGCAGCTGATCTTCCCCAAGCTGCATCTTCCCATAAGGCGAGTAATCTGAATCGGCATCGACGCAAGACCTTCGAGCGATTTTAGTGACCATATTTGGAATATATCCATCGAGGAACGCAGAGCGTACATCGTTAAGGCTTTCTCCGGTATAGAAACGCTGTTCACCGGGCAGTCCCCCAGGGAGCACAGAGCCGAACGTCGGAGATTCGCTAAGGCAGATCAACACGACGTCGGGATCCAGTTCGTCAATGATCCCGGAAACCGCACACATTGCATTGGGCGCCAGACCGTCGTCGCCGTCGACGTGCCAATAATAATCACCGTTGGCGGCTTTGATCCCGGCACGGCGAGCAAGCAGCAACCCCTTGTTCTCCTGTTTGACTATGCGGACGGGAACATCCGCCTCCGCGGCGAAGCGCTCATAGATACTCGCGCTGCCGTCGGTCGAGCCGTCGTCGACGATGACGACCTCGTAGTCGGAATAATCCTGATGTGCAATGCTGTCCAAGCATTGTCCGAGATATTCCTCTACGTTATAAACGGGAATGATTATCGAGAATCTCACATTAAAAACCTTTGTTCATAGGGATTATCCGATTGCTTTGCCAGAAATCGCGGCATAAAGGGCATAGAAAGCGTTATGCATCTTCGGGGAAAGCGCAAAAAGCGCGCACCTCAGTCTCCAGGTGCGCGAAGCTAGGGTGTTCCTTGAGGCGCGCATCGCAAGGTCGCGGGCAAGCCTCAAATACGCCTGCCCCTCCGCCCTGTCGGCAAAGCTATCGAGATCAACCCGCATGGCAACGCGCAGAATGCAATACGCTCGGAAGCACTCGAACTCGCCATCAAAATTTCCCTCGGCAACCCGCCGCACGGCCTCAATGGCAGCATCCATATCCCTCACATGCTTAGGGCCTTGCTTCTTAAGCGTTGTGATGGAACCGGGCCTCGTCACGTACGCATAGAAAGGGGCGTCAGTGACAGCGACGGTCTCTACACGGGAGCAAATCGCGGAAGTCACGCCCATATCCTCGAAAAGCTGACCCTCGGGGAACACAAGGTCGGGCATCAAAGAACGGGAAAACAACTTGCCCCAGGCAGACCCGCTCTCCCCTTCGAGCAGAAGAAGGCGCCTCAGATGCTCCCAGCCGCTCTCCAACGTGAACAAAGGCTCACTCCGCATTTCATAACTCTCGAGAGGAGGCATCTTGGCAAAGGACCCCGCGACAAACGACACATGGTATCTCAAAGCCGCCTGGAGCATGAACTCAACGGCCCGCGGATCTATGAGATCGTCTCCGTCGACATACATCAAGTAGTCACCGTGACAAAGCCGAGTGCCATAATTTCGGGCAGATGAGAGCCCGCCGTTCTCCTTGTGGAGAATCTCGACGCGTGAATCATCCCCGACGACGCTAGCAATCAACTCAACCGTGTCATCGGTACAGCCGTCATCCACGATAAGAATCTCAATATTTGGATACGTCTGACAGAGCAGCGACCTTATGCAGGGAAGCACGAACGGCCCCACGTTGAAGATGGGGACGACGATGCTAACAAGAGGCGCTTCAGCTTTTGATGCTGTAGAAATCATATCTTTAGAAAGAACCTCCCAAATCCAAGGCATCCAGGTACTCCCCCAGCTCTTCCTCCCAGTCGGGCATGTGGAAGCCGACGGCCTCGAGTTTCGACAGGTCGAGCGCGGAGTGGACCGGGCGCGGGGCGACGGGGCCCGCGGCGTTCGAATAGTAGTCGGCGGTGCTGACCGGCACGACCCTGTCGCCGTTGCCGTTGGCGGCCTCGAAGACGGCGCGGGCGATGTCCGCCCAGCTCTTCACGGCGCCGGAGCCGGTGCAGTCGTAGGTGCCGTAGGGCGCGTGCGTCCCCAGCACGTGGAAGATGGCCCGCGCCATGTCGCGCGTGAAGGTCAGGCGTCCCAGCTGGTCGTCCACGACCGTGACCTGCGTGAGCTTGTCCTCGGGGTCTGCGACGCGGTCGGAGAGCCCCCTCATGGTCTTGACGAAGTTGCGGCCCTCGCCGATGACCCAGCTGGAGCGCATGATGTAGTGGCGGGGGCAGCCGGCCACGGCGATGTCGCCGGCGGCCTTGGTCTGGCCGTAGACGGACAGCGGGCTGAGGGGCTCGTCCTCGTCATGCACCTCGGCGGTGCCGTCGAAGACGTAGTCGCTGGACACGTGGACGAGGGTGATCCCGTGATCAGAGCATGTGCGGGCGAGGAGGGCGGGGCCGGTCGCGTTGGCCTTCCAGGCGGTCGCGCGGCCCTCGGCGGTCTCCGCCCTATCCACGGCGGTGTAGGCGCCGCAGTTGATGACGGTGCCGTAGAGCGACCAGTCGTACTGCGCGTAGGCGTCCGGGTCTGACATGTCGAAGGTGTCGATGTCGCAGAAGTCGAAGTCCTTGGCGACGCCGCGCTCCTCCGCCAGCCTGCGCACAGCATGGCCCAGCTGGCCGTTGCAGCCGGTGACGAGCGTCCTCTTGGGCGCCATTGGGACGACGTCCCTGAGCATCGGGTGGTTGAGGTCGGCCTCGGAGACGGTGGCCTCATCGAGCGGGATCGGCCACTCGATGGCGAGCTCGGGGTCGGCGAGGTTCACGAAGGTGTAGGTCTTCTTGAGCTCCAGCGACCAGTGGGCGTCCACCAGGTAGGTGTAGGCGGTGCCGTCCTCCAGGGCCTGGAAGGAGTTGCCCACGCCGCGCGGGACGTAGATGGCCTTGCTGGGATCCAGAACGGTCGTGAACACCTTGCCGAAGGTCTCGCTTCCCTCGCGCAGGTCCACCCATGCGCCGAAGACGCTGCCGCGGGCGACGGAGATGAACTTGTCCCAGGGCTCGGCGTGGATGCCGCGGGTGACGCCGCGGCTGTCGTTGTAGGAGATGTTGTTCTG
>NZ_QSSH01000032.1:462-28452 GCF_003438495.1 Collinsella sp. TF05-9AC | reverse complement strand
GCGAGATAGCCGGCAGGTCGGCATGTCAATCCTGGTCTAACAGAGCCTTATTTTTTGGGCCTCGGAGGGCGGATTTCGCGCTTTTGGTAATGAAATGGGTGCGTGCCATGTCGTGCGGTAGGCATCGGTGCACAGAAAAAGGGCCCGAAAGGCAATGCCTTCCGGGCCCTTTGCAATGCAAACCTGCTTGCAAGTACGACTTAGCGCACCTGAGCGACGTAAGCGACGTTGGTCGAGGAGACCTTGTCCTCGAGCTGGACGCTCATGCGGGGATCGCCGGCGGTAGCGACGGTCAGGTCGCCGGCCTCGACGTAGCCGAGCTCCTTAGCGGTCTCGATCGCCTTGACGATCGTGCCGTTGACGGTGCCCTGGGTAATCTCGGCCTGGTGCGGGATAACGCCCCAGTACATGATCATCTGCTGGACGGCCCACTCGTGGCGGGAGAACGCGCAGATCGGCATGTTGGGACGGAAGTGCGAGATCAGGCGAGCGGTACGACCGGTGGTCGTCGGCACGGTGATGCACTTGGCGCCAACGGTGGTAGCCATGTTCACAGCGGACATACCCACAACGTTGTTGACGACGCGGGTGCCGTGAGCATCGGCCGGAACCTCGAGCGGAGCGTGGGCCGGGAGGTACTTCTCGGTCTCGAGAGCGATGCTGGCCTGCATCTTGACGGCCTCGACCGGGTACTTGCCGGCAGCGGACTCGCCGGAAAGCATAACGGCGTCGGTGCCGTCGTAGATGGCGTTAGCAACGTCGGCAACCTCGGCGCGCGTCGGGCGCGGATTCTGCTGCATGGAGTCGAGCATCTGCGTAGCGGTGATGACGGGCTTGTAGGCCGCGTTGCACTTGGCGATGATCTCCTTCTGGATGTGGGGAACGAGCTCGGGCTTGATCTCGATGCCCAGGTCGCCACGGGCGACCATGATGCCATCGGAAGCCTCGAGGATCTCGTCGAAGTTCTCGACGCCCAGGGCGCACTCGATCTTCGGGAAGATCGTCACGTGCTCGCCGCCGTTCTCGCGGCAAAGCTCGCGGATGCCGCGGACGGACTCGCCGTCACGGATGAAGGAAGCGGCGATGTAGTCGATGTTCTCGGTCAGGCCAAAGAGGATGTCCTGACGATCGCGCTCGGTGATGGCGGGCAGCGAGATGTTGACGTTGGGCATGTTGACGCCCTTGCGCTCGCCGATCAGGCCGTCGTTCTTAACGACGCAGGTCATGTCCTGGCCATCGACGGACTCGACCTCGAGGGCAACCAGGCCGTCATCGATCAGGATGAGGGAGCCCTTCTCGACCTCGGAGGGCAGAGCCAGGTAGTCGAGGGAGATGTGCTCAGCGGTGCCGTGGAAATCCTCGGACGTGGGCTGAGCGGTGACGACGATCTTGTCGCCGGTCTTGACGGCAACCTTCTTGCCATCGACCAAAAGGCCGGTGCGGACCTCGGGGCCCTTGGTGTCGAGCAGGATGCCGACGGGCATGCCGAGCTCCTTGGAAATACGGCGGACGCGCTCGATGCGACCGTGGTGCTCGTCGTAGGAGCCGTGCGAGAAGTTAAAACGGGCGACGTTCATGCCCGCCTTGATCATCTCGCGGATGGTCTCGTCGCTATCGCAGGCGGGACCCATGGTGCATACAATCTTGGTGCGCTTGTACATTCAGACCTCCATCTGACATCGTCTTGCGCTGATAGATAAACCATAAGAAATAAAACTGAGATGATTATAACGAAATGGCGACCGAATACCCCAAAAAATCGACCGTATGCCGAATTAGAAGTTCATTTTTTGCGGAAAAACGGTATATGCAAAAACTTTACCAACCGTTCTGACCGCTGCTATCTGGGCGATATTTCAGTTTGACGATGCGCCGAAGAAAAAACGTTTTATCAATATTGAGCATCACACGGTCTGCATCGTTGCACTCGAGCCGTGTTTCCAATTGGAATGTTTTGGCTAGACGCGCTGCTTTGGGGTACCATAGCTCCACTATCAACTGCCGCTCAGCACGGCAGCCTTGATGAGCCCTTGCCCTTCTCCTGGGAATTATGATCGGGCATCAATCTGCTGAGTGGCCCGAATCCCAGGAGGGGACTCTATATGCAAAAGGAATACCTGTCCGCCGCGGCGGAGGTGCTCAGCGACCAGGGCGTCGATGAGAACCTCGGCCTGAGCAACGACGAGGCGTCGTCGCGCCTCGCCAAGACAGGCCCTAACAAGCTCGAGGAAGCCGAGAAGACGCCGCTGTGGAAGCGTTTCTTTGAGCAGATGGCCGACCCCATGGTCATCATGCTGATCGTTGCCGCCATCATCAGCGCGCTCACGGGCATGGTCAAGGGCGAGCCCGACTTTGCCGATGTCGTCATCATCATGTTCGTCGTTATCGTCAACTCGGTGCTGGGCGTGGTCCAGGAAGCCAAGAGCGAGGAGGCCCTCGAGGCCCTGCAGGAGATGAGCGCGGCGCAGTCCAAGGTACTGCGCGACGGCAAGCTCGTGCACCTGCCGAGCGCCGAGCTCGTGCCCGGCGACGTGATCATGCTCGAGGCGGGCGACTCCGTCCCGGCCGACTGCCGCGTGCTCGAGAGCGCCACGATGAAGATCGAAGAGGCCGCACTCACCGGCGAGTCCGTGCCCGTAGAGAAGCACGCCAACGTGATCGAGCTTGCCGCAGGCACCGATGACGTGCCGCTCGGCGACCGCAAGAACATGTGCTACATGGGCTCTACCGTGGTGTACGGCCGCGGCCGCGCCGTCGTGGTCGGTACCGGCATGGATACCGAGATGGGCAAGATCGCCGGCGCCCTGGCCGAGGCCAAGGAAGAGCTTACGCCGCTGCAGGTGAAGCTTGCCGAGCTCAGCCGCATCCTCACCATTATGGTGATCGTCATCTGCGTCGTGATCTTTGGCGTCGATATCCTCCGCCACGGCGTGGGCAACGTCCTTACCGATCCGACTGCCTTGCTCGACACCTTTATGGTCGCCGTCTCGCTCGCCGTCGCTGCCATCCCCGAGGGCCTGGTCGCCGTCGTGACCATCGTGCTGTCGCTCGGCGTGACCAAGATGGCCAAGCGCCAGGCGATTATCCGCAAGCTCTCTGCCGTCGAGACCCTCGGCTGCACGCAGACTATTTGCTCCGACAAGACCGGTACCCTCACCCAGAACAAGATGACCGTCGTCAAGCACGAGCTCGCTGCGCCTAAGGAAAAGTTCCTGGCCGGTATGGCCCTTTGCTCCGATGCCCAGTGGGACGAGGAGCTGGGCGAGGCCGTGGGCGAGCCGACCGAGTGCGCGCTCGTCAACGACGCCGGCAAGGCTGGTCTCACCGGCCTGACTGCCGAGCACCCGCGCGTGGGCGAGGCCCCGTTTGACTCGGGTCGCAAGATGATGTCCGTGGTCGTCGAGACCCTGGATGGCGAGTACGAGCAGTACACCAAGGGCGCGCCCGACGTGGTAATCGGCCTGTGCACCCATATCTACGAGGGCGAAAAGGTCGTCCCGCTGACCGAGGAGCGTCGCGCCGAGCTCGTGGCCGCCAACAAGGCCATGGCCGACGAGGCTCTGCGCGTGCTGGCGCTGGCAAGCCGCACCTACACCGAGGTCCCGAGCGACTGCAGCCCCGCTGCGCTCGAGCACGACCTGGTCTTCTGCGGCCTGTCCGGCATGATTGACCCTGTCCGCCCCGAGGTCGCCGACGCCATCCGCGAGGCCCACGACGCCGGTATTCGCACCGTCATGATCACGGGCGACCATATCGACACCGCCGTGGCCATTGCCAAGCAGCTGGGAATCGTCACCGATCGCAGCCATGCCATCACCGGTGCCGACCTCGATCGCATGAGCGACGAGGAACTCGACGCGCACATCGAGGACTACGGCGTGTACGCCCGCGTCCAGCCCGAGCACAAGACCCGCATCGTCGAGGCCTGGAAGTCGCGCGACCAGATCGTGGCCATGACGGGTGACGGCGTCAACGACGCCCCGTCCATCAAACGTGCCGACATCGGCGTGGGCATGGGTATCACCGGTACCGACGTCACCAAGAACGTCGCCGACATGGTGCTCGCCGACGACAACTTCGCCACCATCATCGGTGCTTGCGAAGAGGGTCGCCGCATCTACGACAACATCCGCAAGGTCATCCAGTTCCTGCTTTCGGCCAACCTTGCCGAGGTATTCTCGGTGTTTATTGCCACGCTCATCGGCTTTACCATCTTCCAGCCGGTGCAGCTGCTGTGGGTGAACCTGGTTACCGACTGCTTCCCCGCGCTCGCGCTGGGTATGGAGGACGCCGAGGGCGACATCATGAAGCGCAAGCCGCGCAACGCCAAAGACGGCGTCTTTGCCGGTAACATGGGCCTGGACTGCGTGGTCCAGGGCCTGATCATCACCGTGCTGGTGCTGGCGAGCTTCTTTGTGGGCGTGTACTTTGACATGGGCTACATCCACATCGCCGATATGATCGCCGGCAATGCCGACGAGGAAGGCGTGATGATGGCCTTCATCACGCTCAACATGGTCGAGATCTTCCACTGCTTCAATATGCGCAGCCGTCGTGCGTCGCTGTTTAGCATGAAGAAGCAGAACAAGTGGCTGTGGGCCTCTGCCGCGCTGGCGCTGGTGCTGACGGTGATCGTTACCGTGCAGCCGACGCTTGCCGAGATGTTCTTTGGTCCCGTGACGCTTGAACTCAAGGGCGTTGTCGCCGCGCTGGGCCTTGCCTTCCTGATCATCCCGCTGATGGAGATCTACAAGGCGATCATGCGCGCTGTGGAGAAAGAGTAAGTTAACCTGTCCGGGCCCGCCCCTGCGTGTTTTCTTCTTCGCTGGTCCTCGCGCTTCGCGCTGCGGGATCGCTCATAAGAAAACACTCCCGGGGCGGGCCCTGCGGTATCCTTGCTGGCTTTTCTCCTGTGCGGATGATAAAGGGCTGAGGGAAAGTTTGTGAGCTGGTCGGGCTTTGCCCGGCCAGCTCTTTTTGATTTAAAATACCTGCTCAGTTGTGATTTGTGGTGCTGGGAGGCGCTTGTGGGCAAGGCTAAGGCTAAGGCGAAGAAAAAGACGACGGGGGCGCGGGCTAAGCGCGATCGTCGTCGGAAGCTCGCGACCGAGGCTCCCGCATCTGCTGAGGAGTTGCTGGCGAGTGTACCGGGGCTTGACGCACTGCAGGATGTTCCGGCGTTCGATGACCTGCCGGTCGATGCGGCTCAGCAGGCTGCATTTGACGACTTTTGCGCCCAGGCCGAGGAGCCCGAGCAGATGCAACTTGGTGCCGTGGTGCGCCTGGATCGCGGGTTTCCGCTGGTGGCGACTGCCGACGACACCTTTCGTGCCGAGCATGCCGTGGGGTTTGCCAAGTCACGTGGCGAGGATGAGGTTCTGCTGCCCGCCGTGGGCGACCGCGTGGCGGTTCGCCGCGCGCCCGGGCACGACATGGGCGTGATCGAGTGCGTTCTGCCGCGCCGTACGAGCTTTGAGCGTTGGCGCGGACGCGCTCGCGGCGAGCGTCAGGTGCTTTGCTCCAACGTGGATAGCGTGCTGATCGTGCAGGCGCTCGGCGCCGGCGAGGTGCTGCTCGACCGCGTGGCGCGCTCGCTGGTGTTGGCGCTCGACTGCGATGCCGAGCCGGTGGTGGTGCTCACCAAAGCTGACCGCTGCGATGCCGAGGAGCTCGAGCGCGATCTGGACCGCGTGCGCCGCCTGGTGGGTCCGGACGTGCGCGTGATCGTGACGTCCTCTGCCGAGGGGCGCGGCCTGGACGAGGTTCGTTCCTGCGTGCCTGCCGGGAGCTGCGCCATGATTCTGGGCGAGTCGGGTGCCGGCAAGTCGACGCTGCTCAATGCGCTGCTGGGCCACGATACGTTGGCGACTGGCGGTGTGCGCGAACGCGACGACCAGGGCCGTCACACTACCGTTGCGCGCGTGATGGTGGCACTGCCGGGCGACGCCGGCGTGATCGCCGATGCTCCGGGCCTGCGCAGCCTACCGCTCGTGGGTCACGAGCGGGGTCTGGCGCGCGCCTTCCCCGAGATTGTCGAGGCATCGCGCGCGTGCCGATTTGGCGATTGCACGCATACCCATGAGCCGGGTTGCGCCGTTCGCAAGGCCGAGGACGCCGGGCAGATCGACAGCCTGCGTCTGGAAACGTTCCAAAACCTGGCGTCATCCATGCGCGTGAGCGCCCAAATGCTCGATCCCGATGTCCATCTGTAATTGATTTTTCCTATGACAGCCGTCTCCCAACTGTTCGGGAGACGGCTTTTTTGCTGCGGAAAAGCCTTGAAGCATGCAGTTTGCTGACGTGCTGACCAAAACCTTGCCACGAGCTTGACGGGCTGGTCAGCTTTTGGTCAGCGATTGGTTTGACATCGAAAACCAAGATCGCGATTGCGCCGCTTTGTACTCTGACCGCCCAGACAATGGTGGTACGGGCATTCGCCCGGCACTGCCATGAGAGGAGCGGCCGTGAACAAGAGCAAGCGCATCGCCATCAGTCTGGTCGCGGGCGTGCTCGCTGCTCTGCTCTGTATGGTTTACGGCTCGTCGATCCGCTCGCAAGCCGAACAGGTCCAGGCTGAGACCTTGGCCAAGTACGGTGGCGATCGCGTCGAGGTATGCGTCGCGGCGCGCGATATCGATGTGGGCGAGACCCTCGATGAGACCAATGTCATAACCCAGGAATGGCTGACGAGCCTGTTGCCGCGTGACGCGGCGACCGAGCTGCGCCAGGTGCGCGGCGACGTGACGACTTCGCGTATTCCCAAAAACGCCGTGATCTGCAATGTCTACACCAAGGCCGAGAGCCACAAGCTCGAGGTGCCTAAGGGCAAGGTCGCCGTTTCGGTGGCGGTCGATGCCGAGCACTCGGTCGGCGGTGCTACGGGCGTGGGCAGCTACGTGGATGTATATGTGCAAAAAGACGGCGTAACCGATCGGCTGTGCGGTGCGTACGTGATCGATACCAGTGAGGATTCCGGTGCCACGCGCGAGGGCAAGATCGAATGGGTGACGCTGGCGGCTGACCCCGAAGACGTCAAGGAACTGCTGGGAGCCTCGGGCAAGGGAACGGTCAGCTTGACGATTCCCGCCACGGCGCGCGGCAAAAAGAGTGGAGGCGACGAGTGATGAAGGCGATCTGGCTTGCGTGCTGCGCGTGCGGCGATTACGGGCTGTTGCAGCGGGAAGTCGAGGGCCGTGATACGGGTGCACAGGTGCTTCGCGTGGGTGACCTGGACGGGCTGGTTTCCATGGCGCGGGCGTTTCCGTCGCGCCGCGGAGCTGCCATCATCGCGGCGTCTCTGTTTGATACCGAAGACGTGCGCAAGACTGTTGCGCGCCTGACGGCCGAAGGCCGCGTGAGTCGCGTGGTCGTGTTGATAGAAGCACTCGATCCGTCGGATATCGAGGGGCTGTTTCGCGCAGGGGCGACCGAGGTCATCGCTGCGCACAGTATATGCGGCAACGGGCGCGCGGGCGAGGGAGCGGTTGATTCCGATCGGCGCATGACGATTGAGCCCGATGCTTTTGTTGATAGGGAACCCGGGGCGCCTCGCGCTACAAGAGGCCCGCGTGTTGATGATTATGGAAAAGCGGAAGCCGAGCATGGTCGGCGCCCCCGGAACCCCCTTGTATACGATGACGCTGGAGGGCCGGCGCAGCATGCTGGCGACTCCCCGGCTGTAGATTTGGGATACGTGCACGGCGTGAATCTGGCGGATGAACTCGACGAAGTTGAGGGCTTTGCCGGGTGCGGCGAGTTGTCGCTGATGCAGCATGAGCAGATTGTGCAGAACGAGCCTGCCTCGCAGACCGAACAAGCTGCCATGCCGGCTTGGACGCAGCGTGTGGTTGCGGCGGGGGAGACGGGGACGCTGCCGCCGACGCCCGCCCCGCCGCCTCCGATGCCGCCGGCAGACGCTGCCGCTTCGCCGCACCGAGCTCCGGTCATCTGCGCCATTTCGGGTTCGGGCGGTTGCGGCAAGTCGACGATCGTTGCCACCATGGCACACACATCGTCGCTGTTGGGCTTGCGTGCCGCCGTGCTCGACCTGGACCTGATGTTTGGAAACCTTTACGACTTGTTAGGCGTCGATGCTCCGCGCGATATGGCGGCACTTATCGAGCCGTCGGCGGCGGGCGCGCTCGCCGAGCCAGATATCGTAGCCGCATCGATGCGCGTGGCGCCGGGCGTTACGCTCTGGGGTCCCGTCGCGGCGCCCGAGCAAGCCGAGCTCATGGCACGTCCGGTGGAGCTACTGCTTGATGTTCTGCGTCGCGAATCCGACGTGGTCTTTGTCGACACCTCGGTCTTTTGGGGTGATGCCGTGGCGGCTGCGGTGGCGGCGAGCGACCGCTGCCTGGTCGTTGGCGATGCGGCGGTGTCGTCCGCGACATCGGCGTCGCGCGTCATTGAACTGGCAAGTCGAGTGGGTGTGCCGCGCACGCGCATGAGCGCCGTGTTCAACCGGTTCGGTGCGCGCGGGGCAGACGAGGACGTCGCCATGCGCTTTGAGATTGCCTGTGCGTTGAGCTCCAAGATTCATATCGCCGATGGCGGGCAGGATCTCGCCGCGCTCATGGCGTTTGGACGCGCTGACGAGGCAGTGGGGCAGACCAGCGCTTTTGCGACCAGCGTGCGCGAGGCCACGCGCGAGATGCTCGTGGAACTGGGGTGCGCCGTCGGCCCTTGGAGCGATATGGTCGCCGACCGTGCAACGCGCACCGAACGCCCGCGTATCCGCCTTCCCTGGTCGCGCGAGGGTGATCAGCGATGAGCCTGCAAACGAGGATTAAGGCTGCCGGCGCTGCAGCGGGGGCAGCGCCTGTAGATGCGGGGCGTCGCCGCGCGGTGAAACGACGCACCAAGCGCGCCGTGATGGACCGCATGGGTTACGACGAAGTGGCGCGTATCAGCGCCTATATCGACCCGGCACTTGCCCGCTCGGAATTGCGTCCCGCGGTGGAGGCGGCGCTCAATGTTGAGGAACCGACCGATCTCGCGACGACCGAGCGCGAGACCATCATCGACGAGATTTTGGATGACGTGGTGGGCCTGGGGCCGTTGCAGCCGCTCATCGAGGACGACACCGTTACCGAGATCATGATCAACGGCTGCCGCTCGGCTTTCTTTGAACGCGGCGGCGTCTTGCACCCCATCGAGCATGCGTTTGAGGATGATGAACAGATCCGTGTGCTTATCGACCGCATCATCTCGCCACTTGGCCGCCGTATCGACGAGCGCAGCCCCATCGTCAACGCCCGCCTCAAAACGGGCTATCGCGTCAACGCGGTGATTCCGCCTGTGGCGATTGACGGACCGATTCTCACCATCCGAAAGTTCTCGGACCGTATCTGCTCGCTGGACGAGCTTGTGGGGCTGGGGTCGCTGCCGCTTTGGTATGCGCAGCTGCTGTCGTGCGCGGTGTCGCTGCGACAGGACCTGGCGGTTGCGGGAGGCACGGGGTCTGGTAAGACCACCCTGCTCAACGCGTTGTCATGCGAGATTTCCACCGGCGAGCGCATCGTGACGATCGAGGACTCTGCCGAGCTCAAGTTTGCGCATCATCCGCACGTGGTGCGCCTAGAGGCGCGCGAGGCTTCAATTGAGGGCGAGGGCGCGGTGACGATCCGCGACCTGGTGACCAATGCCCTGCGCATGCGCCCCGACCGCATCGTGGTGGGCGAGGTGCGCGGTGCCGAGTGCTGCGACATGTTGCAGGCCATGAACACGGGCCACGATGGGTCGCTCACCACACTTCATGCGGGTTCAGAACAGGAGACCGTGGTGCGTCTGACGTTGCTTGCACGTTATGGCATCGATCTGCCGAGCGAGCTCATCGAGGAGCAGATTGCCATGGCGCTCGACGGCATCGTGATGTCCGAGCGCCACGCCGATGGCAGGCGTTTCGTCTCCTCGTATTCGGGGGTGCGTCGCGCCGCGTCGGGCGGCGTAGAACTCGAGCGCTATGTGACTTTCGATGCCGCCGAGCGCACCTGGAAGCTTGACCGCGAGCCGCCGTTTATCGCAGAAGGCCTGCGGTCGGGGACGCTCACACAAGAGGAGGTGGACGAATGGAGGTCGCTGTGCCCCTCGTCGTAGGGGGTTTGGCAGGGTTTTCTGTTGCGACGGCGTGCGGGGCGGAACCTCGTGTGCCGCAGGTACCGCCGGCGGAGCTGGCGCGTCAGGCGCTCGAGACGGTGGCAGAGAAGCTGCCGCGTGAGCTGGTGGAAAACGATCTGCTGAAAAAGATCGCCCGTTCGTGGGCATCGCTGGCTCCGGCGCATCGCTTTGGCCTCGTGATTGAAGATGCTTCGGGGCGTTTGGCGTTTCTGCTGCTATCGAGCGGTGTCTGCTGCGTTTTACTAACGATGGTGTCGTTATCGCCCCTCGGATTTGCCTTGGGACTTGTTGCTCCGATTGCCGTTGGCGCCGCTCGGGATGGCTTTGAGAGCCGGCGCGAGCAACACGATGCAGAAGAGGCCATGCCCGAGGCGTTTACCGCACTTTCCATGTCGCTTGCCTCGGGACATTCGCTGGCCCAGGGCATGCGCTTTGTGGGCGCTCATGCGCAAGAGCCGGTACATACCGAGTTTTTGCGGGTAGCGGCGGCGATCGATTGCGGCATCTCGGCGACCGACGCGCTCGATGACTTGCTCGTGCGCATCGATGCCCCCGGCCTTTCGCTTGTGACCTTGGCGCTTAAGGTGTCTCAGCGCACCGGCGCTCCGCTTGCCGACTTACTGTCCGAGGCGTCGAGCATGGTGGGGGAGCGCATTGAGCTCAAGCGCCGCCTGGATGTTAAGACGTCGCAGGCTCGCATGTCTGCGCATATGGTCGCGGCGATGCCGGCGGGCATGTGCGCGGTGTTGGCGCTGCTTTCGGCAGATTTTCGTCGCGGTCTTGCGACGCCTGCCGGTGCGGGCGCTGTGGTGCTGGGTCTAGCCCTCAACGTCGTTGCCCTGGTGGTTATCCGGCGCATTATGCGGGTGGAGCTATGAGCGCCCTGGTTGCAGTTGTGGCTTGCCTGTGTGCCCTGAGTGTATTTGTCGCGACGGGTTTGGATCGGGCGGATGCGCGCAAGATCGCAGGGGCCTGCAAGCGCGAGGCGGTGCTGGTCGCTGCCGCGGGTCGCTCGGTGGTCGATGCCCTGACCGCGCGAGTGAAGGGCGCGGTTGGAGCGGGCGGCCCGGCGCGAGTGTCGCTTGGCGAAGTGTCCGAGATGATCGATGTTGTGCGCTTGGGCCTTTCGGCCGGTCTTTCGTTTGATGCGGCGCTTGAGATTTTCTGCGCCAACCGCCGGTCAGTGCTGGCTCTTCGCCTTGAGCGGGCCTGCATGGCGTGGCAGGTGGGCGTGGGCACGCGTGAGGACGAGTTGTTGGCCGCCGCGCGCGACCTGGACGTGCGAGCGCTCGAGACCTTTGCCATCACGGTGGGGCAGGCGCTCGCCCTGGGTGCCCCACTTGCCGAGACGTTGGCCGCTCAAAGTCGCGAGATCCGTGCGGCTCATCGCGCCGCGGTCGAGCGCGAGATTGAGCGTGCGCCCGTCAAGCTGCTGATTCCCACCGGCACGCTCATCTTGCCGGCGTTGCTTCTGTCCATATTGGGCCCGCTGCTGGGAGCAGGCGGGATGATGTAGGGAGGAATACATGAACACGATGACTGACGCTGCTGGCAAGGTCTGGAGCTGGGCTGTTTGCCAGTCAATTCGCGCTCGCCAGCATGCCGGGGAGCTACTGCAGGAGGAGAGCGCGCAGGGTACCACCGAGTACGCCATTTTGGTGGGCGTGCTTGTGGTGATCGCGATTATTGCCATCGTTGCATTTAAAGGCAAGGTCCAAGATCTATGGAACGCTATCAGCGAGGGCATCAACAGCCTGTAGAGGGCGAGCGCCCCATCGGGGTGCTGCTGGTGTTTGCTTGCCTGACCGTGGCGATAGCGGCGGTGCTTTGGGGGCTTAACGCCGCGCGGCAGCAGCGTCCTGGGGCCGCCTTCGATTCGGGCTCAGATTCGGCGGTAGCGTCTCAAAAAGATGAGATGCGAGATGCGGACGATTCGGATGTCGCTGTCACGGCGCAAACCTTTCTGCGGACGCTCGACAAGCGGTCTGGCACTGCGACGGATTCGCCTGGGGACAACGCGATTACGGTCCGGCTTGCATGGTCTGAGGACCGACCGATGACCGAGGCAGCGGCGGATATGTTACGCGCCTACCGCGAGGTGCCAACGGCCCAGCTCGCCCTGAGCGGCTATCTTGATATTAAGGGCAACGTATGGGGCGCCATCGTGCGCGATGGGCGCGGCTGGGTCGATATGGTGACGGTTGCCGCGGATGCCGGTGATGCCTCGTGCCGCCTGCGCGTGATCCGCCTGAGCCCGCAAACAATAAGCTCAAAGGAGGGATCGTGAAATGCATGGCGTTCTGCGTGAAGAGGTTGCCCAAGCGACTGTGGAATACGCCATCGTCACGGTGGCGCTGCTATCGATCGTGCTGGCGATTGCGGGACTTTGGCGTGCTGGCACCGATGGACGCTTGGCGGCGCTGGTTGAGCGGGCGGCATCCCATGGCGTTGCCTCGACGTCGGTTATCGACGCCGCTGCGGGCGCTAAGGACATCGCGTTGTATTGATATCGCGCGCGAGGACCGGGCGCAGTCTACGGTCGAGGCCGCTTTTTTGCTGCCGACGTTTTTGACGCTCATCCTTCTCGCCCTGCAACCGGTGTGCCTGCTTTATACGCGCGCGGTCATGGAGTCTGCCGCCGCCGAGACCGCGCGGCTCATGACCACGACGACGGCGGAGGACGACGATCTTAAGGAGTTCACCCGCCGCCGGCTTGCCGCGGTGCCCAGCGTTTCGATCTTTCATGCCGGCGGGCCGTTGTCGTGGGATATCGAGCTTGGCCGGGCCGGTGCGGGCGGCGTCTCGTCCGTTTCCGTTACCGGCAAGGTTAAACCGCTGCCCGTGATCGGTGCGTTTGCGCAGGCAGTGGGTAGTGCGGGTCAAAACGGCTATGTCGAGCTTAAGGTCGACGTCTCGTATCGATCGCGTCCCGAGTGGCTGGAGGGAGATTATGATTCATGGATTGCTGCATGGGATTAAGCGCTGCCTGTTGAAGGTGACGAGGGGGCTTGCGTGCCGTTGCCGACCGCGTGCTCGCTGCAAGCGAGGCGGCTTTATGGGTCGAGCCGGGATCGACCTGTTTATCGAAGACGGTGCCTATACCACGCTCTCCTCTGCGGTGGTCATCTTGGTGGTGCTCACACTGCTGTTTTCGTCGACGGCGGCGATATGGAGCATGTCGCGCGCGGGGGACACCCAGGTGGCTGCCGATAGCGGCGCGCTGGCAGGCGCCAATGTGGTGTCGTCCTACCACACGGCTGCGACGGTGGTGGATGCGAGCATTTTGAGTTTGGGGCTGGCGGGGTTTGCTACGATCGGCGCCGGCTTGGTCGCCATTCTTATTCCAGGTGCCGAGCTTGCCGCGGGCGATATGGTCGACACAGGAATCGAGATTATTAAAACGCGCAATAAGTTTGCCAAAAGCGCCTCCAAGGGCCTGCAGAAAATCGAGACGGCTCTGCCGTATCTGGTCGCTGCGCGAGCTACGCAGGCCGTGTCGGCGCAGGATACCGAGGGCGTGACCTATACCGGTACGGCGCTTGCCGTGCCCAGGACGTCCGAGTCGGATTTTGCTGCGCTCGAGGGATCCGAGATTTCGACCGATGCGATTAAAGACACATCGAAAGATCTGGAACGCGCAGCAGATGAGCTGCGGAAAGCCTCGGAGGAGACGGCGAAAGCAAAAGAACGCGCCTGGCTTGCGGATTGCGGCGGGTCGGTTCCGGCTTCGGTCGGTAGCTGTTCATGCATGTGGGAACGCGCGGGGAGCTTGGCAAAGCTCTCAGGTGAGCAGAACCCGCATTATGCCTCGAGCGTTGCGTGGGAGCCACAGGTGGCGCTCGACCGCGCAAAAGCTTACTACCGTCAGCGTCTGGCAGACGAAAAACCTCAGGGTTCAAGCGTCGAGACGAAGGCGGAGTCGGCGGCGCGCAAGGCGTTTTACACCTATGCGAGTACAGAGGTCAATCGTGCATATGTAACCGAGGACGGAGATGAAGTCGCTTCCTATATCCCGCTGTTGCCGCGCAACACTGATGAGGTGCGAGCGACGGAACTCTATACCGATGCGGTGTGGCCAACCAGTGCCAATGATGGCAAAACGTATCTGCATTATGGAACGAGCTGCCCCAACTATAAGAAAGGGACGCCAGGCGGGCTAGCCTCGGTCGCTGCCTATGACGGGCAGGACAAATGCAACAGATGCCATTTTGGTGTTTCGTCGCTCGGCGCCGTTGCAGCGCCTTCGACTTCTATCGAAAACGGCTTCGAGTACCACTTTGATCGATTCAAAGACGCTCTGGAAGACTACGTCGAATGCCGCAACAAAGAGCTTGAGCTCATGCGCCAGACCGAGGACGAGGCTGACCGTGCGGGCAATGCGTTTGACGAGGCCATTAAAGCGCTTTCGGGCGAGCGTCCGCGTATCGCCCCGCCCGGTCGCAACGGCGTGGTTGCCTTTGCGGTTTCGGGTGCCATCTCGAGCCCCGATGAGCTCAACTCTTCGTTTAACACGGCAGTCAGGCTTGGCGATCACGGCGCGATCTCTGCTGCGGTGCTGGCGCCCGATGACGCGACGGCGCAGAACAACGTTCTCTCGCGGTTTTTCTCGACGCTGGAGGAGCGTTCGGGTGGCGTTGCCGGCGTACTCGATGGTGTCATGGATGTTTGGGGACGGCTGCTTGTGGGATACGGAGACATCCAGGGCTCGGCCGACGAGCTTATGGATGAGATGATCGATGGCCTGGGAGGGAACAGTGGCGGGCTGGGCTCCATTGCATCGTGGCTCGGCGATACCGTTTCGGCGTCCGTGGCGGCGCTGGGCTTGGAGCCGTGCGACTTGCGCCTGCGAAAGCCGGTGCTGACCGACACCGCCAATGTCATTAAGAGCCCTGGGTCTGACATCACAGGTCTTTCTAAAGTGCAGGACAAGCTACGAAGTATTCCGCTGGGCGTGACCGACCCCAAGGCACTTTGCGAGGCGTTGGAATATCAAGTCGAGCGCACTATCAGCGGCACGGTGTTCACGCTAGCGGAGATTCCGCTGCCCGGCGGCGGTTCCATCCCACTTACCGTCGATGTTGCCACGCTGGCGGGTGCCCTGGGCGGTGGGTCGTAATGGGTATCCGCAAGCGCCTGCGCGAGGAGCGCGCCCAGGCGACGGTCGAGATGGCCGTGGTCACGCCCGTCCTGCTGGTTCTGGCGCTTATCGTATACAACGTCATGGTCTTTGCCGGTGCGGTCGCGCGCTTCGACCGCGTGGTGCCCGATATCGTGCTGGCGCACGCCGTGGCTCCGAGCGGGGAGGGAGACGACGACTCCATCGATGCCTCCGTGACCGTTCAGGCTCAGATTCAACATGCCATGGAAGGCTATGACCTGCAGATCGAGGTCTCGAGCGAGCAGGGTACGACGACATCGGATGGCGGTCTGCTTTCGCTTTCCGGTACGTTTAGGACCTATACCTGCACCATGCGCTACGAGCCGTGGCCGAGCTCGCTCAGCATCGCCGGCGTTTCGCTGGGGGCACCGGCACAGTTGTCGCACGAGCGCGCAGTGACAGTTGACCCGTGGCGTCCGGGGGTGGTCATGTGACCGCGGTCTCATCCTACATTGCCTACGCGCGGGCGCTCAACAGGCTGGGTTGGACGCCTGCCGAGTTTGTGGTGGCGGAGTCGTTTGCCGTGCGCCTGCGCGGCATGCTGGGACGGTCGCCGATTGCCGCAAACGGGTTGCCGCTCGTCATGGCGTTCCCACGCTGCTCTTCGGTCCACACCTGCTTTATGGCCTACCCCATCGACATTGCCTTTATCGACCGTAGCGGCAACATT
Source organism: Collinsella sp. TF05-9AC (assembly GCF_003438495.1). Lineage (GTDB taxonomy): Bacteria > Actinomycetota > Coriobacteriia > Coriobacteriales > Coriobacteriaceae > Collinsella. The sequence continues at coordinate 12,505 of NZ_QSSH01000032.1, read as the reverse complement.
CTCGCGCGCTACGAAAACGTCCGCCCCTGGCGCATGTGTTCCTGTCCCGGTGCCTGGGCGGTACTGGAACGCCCTTCAATCCTCGCTACACCTCCCACCCTCCAACAAGTGCCGGCGTAAGAATTGGCGACAGCGGACTTTCGTCATACGAAATTGGGTAAGATAGAGGAGAAGATGCATGGATGTTGAGATCCATCCCAACGCTAAAAAGCACCTGACGGAAGGGGTCGATGATGAGCAAGGCGTATACGGCTGCCAATGGTCAGGTTGTAACGGATGAAATGATTGACACGTGGTGCGAGTCGTACGAGCATGGCGAGTTTCCGGACGGCGAGCATACCGTTGGGGGGATCGTGCACGGGCGGCCTCCACTCTCAAGCGAGGGGACGGTAACGCTATCGGTCAAGATTCCCCTAGGGATGAAGGAGGCGATTCGTCGACGGGCGGCGGCTGAAGGAATGACGCCAAGTGAGTTTGCCCGTACAGCCCTGAGCGAAAAACTTCTTGCGGCCGGTTGATGCCTCTGACGTGCTGCTCTATAGGATCAGACTTATGGCTGACGCCGTGCTCAAAAACTTTTTTCAAATTCTCGGTTGACCGGAGCGCGTCCTTGGTTATACTAATCAAGCCTTGAAACAAGGCACACCTCAAATGGCTGGGTAGCTCAGTTGGTAGAGCAGAGGACTGAAAATCCTCGTGTCAGGGGTTCGATTCCCTTCCCCGCCACCTTGAATTGACTAGGACCTCTGCAAAGGGGTCCTTTTCTTTTATGTAGCCCATACACGGAATCGAACCCCGTGAGGGCGCGGAGCTGAGGAAACGCGCAAGCGTTTGCCAGCGTAGCTCGCAAGGCGCGCAAGCGCCGCAGCGGTCCGTCCGCGCAGCGCGCGGACGCGATTCCCTTCCCCGCCACCCTGAATTGACGAGGACCTCTGCAAAGGGGTCCTTTTCTTTTATGTGGGGTTCCGCGGAAAATGCACCCCATTATTGATTGATAAAACGGGATGCGCTTTCCGGCGCTTGCTTCCGACGTGCGTGCACATCTCGGCGCGCCATCTCGGGCCCGCTCAGACATTCCTCCCGCTTTTGCGCCACTTTACAGACCGTTCGGTCGTCTGTCCGCACGCGCGGGTATACTCAAAACGATACTTTTCCTATGCAATACGATGCAGGCTCGGCCTGCACGATCCGAAGGGGGCAGTGATGGAGAGGATACTCGGCGTTAATCTCTCTGGCTGGTTCATTCCCGAGCCTTGGGTTACCCCGTCGCTATACGCGGCGACCGGTGCATCCAACGCGGCCGAGCTGCAGGAGGCCATGGGCACCGCCGCCTATAACGAGCGCATGCGCCGTCATTACGAGACGTTTGTGAGCGAGGACGATTTTCGCCGCATGGCGCAGATTGGCCTCAATGCCGTGCGTCTGCCGGTACCCTGGTATGCCTTTGGCTCGCAGGAGTCCGATGCGTCCTACATCTCGGTTGTCGACTACATCGACCGTGCAATTGAGTGGGCTGCCAAGTACGACATCCGCGTGCTGCTTGATCTAGCAACTGTGCCCGGTGGCCAGGGCGATTCCAACGATTCGCCCACCACGCCGGAGGCTGTCGCCGAGTGGCATTCGTCCACCAACGGTCGTCATGTCGCACTCGACGTGCTCGAGCGCTTGGCCGATCGCTACGGCGAGGCCGAGAGCCTGCTGGGCATTGAGCTGCTGGATACGCCGCAGATGAGTGTCCGCAAGAGCCTCTTCACCATGACGGATGGCATTCCGGCGCACTACCTGCGCAACTTCTATCGCGATGCCTATGAGCTCGTCCGTTCGTATATGCCCGAGGATAAGATCGTCGTCTTCTCGTCGTCGGGGCATCCCAGCGAGTGGAAGCATTTTATGCGCGGCACTAAGTACAAGAACGTCTACATGGACCTTCACCTGTACCATTACCGCGACGAGCATGCGCTCGACATCACGAGCCCCCGCGGGCTGACGACGGCGATTTCGCGTAACAAGCGCGAGCTTAAAGAAGCGATTTCAACTGGGTTCCCCGTGCTGGTGGGCGAATGGTCGGGCGCGGCGATCTTTGCCAACTCGTCGGTTACGCCCGAGGGCCGCAATGCCTACGAGCGCGTGTTTATCGCCAACCAGCTGGCTTCGTTTGCGCCGGCTGCCGGTTGGTTCTTCCAAACGTGGAAGACCGAGAAGCGCATTGCAGCATGGGACGCCCGCGCGGCGCTCGGTACGCTCGAGCGCGGCATGATTGAATAGGTTGATATGACGCAAAACAGCGCCCATACGGGCAAACTCTATGTGGTCGGCACGCCCATCGGCAACCTGGGCGACCTGTCCCCGCGCGTTGGCGAAGCCTTTGCCGCTGCCGATGTCATCTGCTGCGAAGACACGCGTGTGACGTCAAAGCTGCTGATGCACCTGGGCATTTCCAAGCCGCTTGTCCGTTGCGACGAGAATGTGATCGCCAGCCGCGCCGCCGGCCTGGTCGACCGTCTGCTGGCGGGGGAGACCCTCGCCTTTGCCTCGGACGCCGGCATGCCGAGCGTGTCCGATCCCGGCCAGGCGCTAGTTGAGGCGGCGCGTGAGGCCGATGTGCCCGTCGAAGTTATTCCCGGGCCCTCTGCTTGCGTCACGGCGCTTGTTTCGTCCGGCATTCCCTGCGAGCATTTTTTCTTCGAGGGCTTTTTGGGCCGAAAGCACGGTGACCGCGTGCGCCGTTTGCAGCGCCTTGCCGTGGTGCCCGGCGCGCTCATCTTCTACGAGTCTCCACATCGCATCGTGGCGACACTCGAAGCCGTGGCCGAGGTTTTTCCCCAGCGTGAGGTTGCCGTCTGCCGCGAACTCACCAAGTTGCACGAGGAGGTCCTGCGCGGATCTGCCGCCCAGCTTGCCGAGGAGCTGCGTGCTCGCGGCGAGGTAAAGGGCGAGATTGCGCTGGTCATCGCGCCGCCGAGCGAGGATGAGGAGGCCGGTATCGTGCCGGTTGGCGCCGCGGCAGCGGATCCCGACGAGGCCCTGCGCGAGGATATCCGCGCCGCGCTCGAGGAGGGGGAGCCCGCCTCTGCGGTGGCCAAGCGCCTGTCTCAGAAGTATTCGCGCCGCAAGCGCGATGTCTATGCCATGGTGCTCGATATGCAATAGATGGAGGATATCCAACCCTTGCGCTAGAATCATCCTCTGTATGCAACGTTTTTCTGGAGGACAAACCCCATGGATCAAAGCAAGCCTTCGTTCTTTATCACGACGCCCATCTACTACGTCAACGCCGATCCGCACCTGGGCACGGCTTATTCCACCATCATCGCCGACGTTCAGGCTCGCTATCGCCGTTCCGCCGGCTATAACGTCAAGTTCCTGACCGGCATGGACGAGCACGGCGAGAAGGTCGCCGAGGCCGCAGCCAAGCACAACATGACGCCGCAGGAGTGGACCGACAGCCAGGCCCCGCACTTCAAGGAGCTTTGGAGCAAGCTCGAGATTTCCAACGACGACTTCATCCGCACCACCGAGCCGCGCCAGCATCATGCCGTGCAGTACCTGTGGGAGCGCATGAAGGAGTCCGGCTACCTGTATAAGGGCAGCTACGACGGTTGGTATTGCGTGCCTGACGAGACCTACTTCACCGACACGCAGGTCCAGAAGGGTGACGAGGAGTACGGCAGCGTCGGCCAGCACCTGTGCCCCGACTGCCACCGTCCGCTCGAGCGCGTGCAGGAGGAGTCCTACTTCTTTAAGCTTTCCGCTTTCCAGGACAAGCTGCTCAAGCTCTATGACGAGCACCCCGACTTTGTCGAGCCCGCGTTCCGTATGAACGAGGTGCGCAGCTTTGTCGAGGGCGGCCTCAACGACCTTTCCGTGAGCCGTACGAGCTTTGACTGGGGCATTCAGGTTCCGTTTGACGAGGGCCACGTGACCTATGTGTGGTTCGACGCGCTGCTCAACTATATGACGGCTGTCGGCTACGGTGTCGACACCGACGAGGCGCGTGCCGAGCTGGCCTATCGCTGGCCCGCGCAGTTCCACATCGTGGGTAAGGACATCATCCGCTTCCACTGCGTCATTTGGCCCGCCATGCTCATGGCCATCGGCGAGGCCCTGCCCGAGCACGTCTTTGCCCACGGCTTCCTGACCGTGCGCAATGCCGAGACCGGCAAGGCCGAGAAGATGTCCAAGAGCCGCGGCAACGCCATCGCTCCGCAGGACGTTATCGACATGCTGGGCGTCGAGGGCTATCGCTACTACTTCATGACCGACGTCGTCCCCGGCACCGACGGTGCCATCAGCTTCGATCGCATGGAGCAGGTCTACAACGCCGACCTGGCCAACAGCTGGGGCAACCTTATCTCGCGTTCGCTCAACATGAGCGGCAAGTACTTTGACGGTTGTGCGCCCGCCAAGCCCGCGTCGTTCGATGCGTTCGACAACCCGCTGGCAAAGATCGCCGATGGCCTGGTCGAGCGCTACATGGCCAAGATGGACGTGCTCGATTACGGCGGAGCCAAGGATGAGGTCATGGAGCTCATCCATGCCGCCAACCACTACATCGAGGACTCCGAGCCCTGGGCGCTTGCCAAGGACGAGGCCAAGGCTGACGAGCTGGCATTTGTGATCTACAACCTGCTCGAGGCCATCCGCATTGCCGCTCACCTGCTGATGCCGCTCATGCCCCAGACTTCTGCCGAGGCCCTGCGTCGCCTGTCCTGCGAGGAAGAGGCCGCGAGCGACGACCTCAAGGGCATTTGCACTTGGGGCCTGCTTGCCGGTGGTCAGTCCGTCGAGAAGGGTGAGCCGCTGTTCCCGCGTCTGGGCTAAGACGCCGCGCGCCATATCGGCAATTTGCTGTTTAGCTGTAAGGGCATGGCCGCCACGGTCCATGCCCTTTTGTTTCAAGACGCCGCCATCATGCTAAGGAGGCAACCATGACAACTTCGCCTTTGGCAAACCCCACGGCCACCAGGGAGCTGCTGGAGGAGTTTGGCCTTGCGACCAAGCATCGCCTGGGCCAGAACTTCCTGATCGACAACCATGTAATTGAGCGCATTTGCGAGCTTGCCGAGCTTGCAGGTGATGAGCGCGTGCTCGAGGTTGGTCCGGGCGTTGGTACGCTCACGCTTGCGCTGTTGCAGGAGGCGGCGTGCGTCACGTCGATCGAGGCCGATCCCGAGCTCGAGCCGGTGCTCGATGCTCACGCCGCCGACTACGCCAACTTCCGCTTTATCATGGGCGACGCGCTCAAGGTGGGCCCGGAGCAGATTGAGCAGGTTGCGGGCGGTACGCCGACGGTGTTTGTCGCGAATCTGCCCTACAACGTGGCGGCGACGATCATCCTTCAGTTCTTCCAGACGATGCCCGCGCTTAAGCGCGCTGTCGTCATGGTTCAAAAGGAGGTTGCCGATCGCATTGCCGCAACGCCCGGTAACAAGACCTATGGCGGCTACACGGCAAAACTCGGCCTGTACGCGCAGGTGACGGGTCGCTTTGAGGTGCCGCCGCGTTGCTTTATGCCGGCGCCGCACGTGGACTCGGCCGTCGCGCGTATCGACCGTGTTGACGGCGTGGTGCCCGAGGGGCTCGATCGCGAATTTGTGGCCCGCGTGATTGATGCTGCATTTGCTCAGCGTCGCAAGACCATCCGCAATTCCATGAGCGCCAACGGCTTTGCCAAGGACGTGCTCGATGCTGCCTTTGAGGCTTGCGGTATTGCACCCACCACGCGCGCCGAGACGCTTGATGTTGCTGACTTTGTCCGTCTGGCCCAGGAGCTAATCCATGATGCCTAATGCCGAACGTGTGACGTTTACCAAGAAAAAGAAGACGGTTGCTTGTCCCGTGCCCTTGGCACCGCTTGCCGACACGCATGCGCATCTGCTTTCGTTCTGGGGCAAGGATGTGCCTGAGACGCTCGTGCGTGCCAAGGCGGCGGGCGTCGACCTGTTGGTGACGATGTTCGACCCCATCGCTGATAAACGCAGCGTGACGGACTATAGCGACTGGCTGACGCGCGAGATTCTGCCGATGCAGGATATCCCGCAGATCAAGTATCTTGCCGGCGTGCATCCGTATGGCGCGCCGGACTATGCCGACGACGTTCACGCACAGGTCGTTGCCGCACTCGATGATCCCTTATGCGCCGGTATTGGCGAAATCGGCCTGGACTACCACATGGACTATGACGACGATATCGCGCCGGCACCCCATAACGTGCAGATTGACTGCATGGCGCGCCAGCTCGAGCTTGCCGTGTGCCGTAACGTGCCGGTGGAGCTACATCTGCGTCACGAGGACACGGACCAGGAGCGCACCTCGCACGTGGACGCCTACAACGTGCTTCGTGAGGTGGGCGTGCCCCAGGCCGGTTGTGTGCTGCACTGCTTTGGCGAGGACCGCGCCACGATGGAGCGCTTTGTGGAGCTGGGCTGCTATATCGCCTATGGTGGTGCGGCCACCTTCAAGCGCAACGACGACGTGCGCGAGGCATTTGCGGCAACCCCACTCGATCGAATTTTGTTCGAGACGGATTGCCCGTATATGGCTCCGGAGCCCATCCGCGGTCTTGAATGCGAGCCCGCAATGATCTCCATTACGGCAAACGCGCTGGTTAACGACCGTGTCGATCGCACTGGTGAGGACGCCGAAACAATCGCGCAAGCCGCTTGGGAGAATGCCTGCAAACTTTTTCAAAAATAGTTCTTGCGTTCGTGGTGGCGCTCCGTTATTCTAATTCCTGCACGCGGGCGTGGCGGAATTGGCAGACGCGTACGGTTCAGGTCCGTATGGGGGCAACCCCATGAAGGTTCAAGTCCTTTCGCCCGCACCATTGATTGAAAGAGCTCCCAGCAATGGGAGCTTTTTTGTTATGGGCCGTTTTGGCAGATTTGACATATCGATTTCGCGCGGTAGATGTCCCTGTGGTCAAAAAGTGGCAAATATGAGTACTGACATGAAAATAGAGACATTTCATGAAGCTATTTTTGCTCATTTTGCGCAACAGATGTACGCTAATTTGGCTCAACCTTGAGACAAAATGAAGTAATTTCGATAGACCTCGGGTTCAACGAGGCGATTTTGACCCAAATACGCTGTTACTAAACTGGTAACAGTACTCATATTTGGCCTTTTTTGACCACGGGTCCTCTTGTTGGTGTCACACAGCTGCTTCGTGCGGGTATCCTAATGCCAACGTGTGCCTATCAGAGGAGAGACCATGCTGTTGTCCGGTATCATCGCTGCCCTTACCAGCCTTTTGATTCCCATCATCATTCTGTTGCTGCTGCTTCCCAACGCCTGCTACGTCGTTGAACAGCAGCATGCCGTGATCATCGAGCGTCTGGGCAAGTTTAACCGCATCGTCAACGCGGGCTTCCACATGAAGGTGCCCGTGATCGACCGCAAGGCCGCCACGGTGAGTCTGCGAACCATGAAAAACGGTTTTGGCATCGACGTTAAGACCCAGGACAACGTGACCATCGGCCTTGAGGTCTCTGCTCAGTACCACGTGAGCTATGACATGGGCGCCGGCCCGGCAGATTCGGGCATCTACAAGAGCTACTATATGCTGCAGGAGCCCGTCGACCAGATGCGTGACTTCATCACCGACGCCCTGCGCTCTTCGATTCCCGTCTACACACTCGATGAGGTCTTTGCCAAGAAGGACGACATCGCCAAGGATGTCAACGCTACCGTTTCCGAGCAGATGGCCGCCTACGGCTTCACCCTCGTGTCGACGCTCATCACCAAAATCGCACTGCCGACCGAGGTTGAGAACTCCATGAACGACATCAACGCCGCCCAGCGCAAGCGCGCTGCGGCACAGGAGCTCGCTGAGGCAGACCGCATCAAGCGCGTCACCGAGGCGACCGCCGAGGCTGAGGCTATGGAAAAGGCGGGCGAGGGCATCGCCAACCAGCGCAAGGCCATCGCGCTGGGTATCAAAGATTCGCTCGAGATCATCCAGGAGACGGGTGTCGGCAATGACGAGGCCAACCAACTGTTCATGTTTACGCAGTGGTCCGAGATGATGACGGAGTTCGCTCGCACGGGTAAAACCTCGACGGTCGTGCTGCCGAGCGACTTTTCGCAGTCGGCCTCGATGTTCGAGCAGATGCTGGCCGCCGGCAAAGTTCAAAACGATTCGAAGGAGTAGACGCGCGTGAAATACACCGTCGTTTGCGTCGGTAAGCTCAAGGAGCGCTTTTGGAAGGACGCGTGCGCTGAGTACGCCAAGCGCCTAGGTGCCTATGCCAAGGTTGATATCCGCGAGGTGGCCGATATCGACCCGGCTAAGGCGGGCGGCGTGGATGCCGCGCGCGACAAGGAGGGGGCGGCGATTCTTGCCGCCTTGCCATCTCGAGCGCATGTGATCCTGCTGGCTATCGAGGGCAAGGAGCGCTCGAGCGAGGAGTTTTCGGCGAGGCTCGACGATCTTATGCTGCGAGGCAGCAGCGATATCGCCTTTGTGATTGGCGGATCGGACGGCGTGAGTGATGACGTGCGCGCACGAGCCGACGAGATGCTCAGCTTTGGACGCATTACCTTGCCGCATAACCTGGCGCGCGTGGTGCTGCTGGAGCAGATTTACCGTGCCTGCAAGATCAGTCGTGGCGAGCCGTATCACAAATAGGTCGGCAATACGAAACAATGGCGTGGGACAATACCTTTCGTTTTGAGGAATGTGTCTGAAAGGACTATGCGATATGAAGATTGGATTTGTCGGTTTTGGCAATATGGCGAGCGCTATGGCCGATGGCTGGATCGCTGCCGGTGTAGCTGCGAGCGACATGTGCGCCTGCGCGGGTCGCTACGACGCACTGGTTGAGCGCTGCGAGGCGCGCGGCATGGTCGCCTGCCACGATGCCGCCGAGGTTGTCGCCGCATCCGATATCGTGGTCGCTGCGGTCAAGCCGTACATGATCGAGAAGGTATTCGCCCCGCTCAAGGATGCTCTTGCCAAAAAGGTCGTTCTGTCGGTTGCCTGGACCTGGGACAGTGCCAAGTGGGAGCAGGTCCTGCCGGGCGTCGCGCATATCTCGACGGTGCCCAACACGCCGGTTTCGGTGGGCGAGGGCGTCATCGCTTGCGAGAAGGCTTCCACGCTTAGTGATGAGCAGAGCGCAGTGGTGCTTGATCTGCTTGGCAAGCTCGGTGCGGTGGTCGAGCTCGATACGAGCCTGCTGTTCGTGGGCGGCACGGTGGGTGGTTGCGCTCCGGCATTTGTCGCTATGGCAATCGAGGCCCTGGGCGATGCAGCGGTCAAGCACGGTATCCCGCGTGCTGATGCCTATCGCATTGTGAGCCAGATGGTGCTGGGTACGGCAAAGCTGCAGCTCGCAACCGGTCAGCATCCCGCAGCGATGAAGGATGCCGTGTGCTCGCCCGGCGGTGCCACCATCAAGGGCGTCGTCGCGCTCGAGGACGCCGGCATGCGCAGCGCCCTGGTCAAGGCAATCGACGCAACCCTCCAGTAAAACCTGCTATTTAGGGACAGGTTTATGTTGGCAGGTTTTTCCTGCGGTTTTGTCCTTTTAGCGAAAAGCGCCCCGCAACTGGCTCAATTCCAGTTGCGGGGCGCTTGCGTTTGCCCAGATAAAACCGACCAAAATAAACCTGGCCCTTTTTGGCAGGTTAGTCCCAGAAGCTGTCTTCCTCATCCTCGGACTTGGGCCCGCGGTCGACGTACATCTTATGGGTGCGCTTCTCCATTACAAAGGCAAGAATCGCAAATAACAGGATGCCGCCGGCGAAAAGGATGGCAAAACCGGTGCGGGTGCCAAACAAAAAGGAAAAAACTGCGTCCATTGGGTGCCTTCTTGCGTAGTTGAGTTGGGTCGTAAACGCTCATAAGTATATACTTGCCCATACATGTACAAGGTTGCAACCTAAATGGAATGTATATCGCCGGAGGATCTAATGCTTGATATCAAGTTTGTTCGCGAGAACCCCGATGCCATCGATGTCGCCATGGCTAACCGCCAGACGTCTTGGGATCGCGAGAAGTTCTTTGAGCTCGACGACGAGCGCCGTGCCGTCATCACCGAGGTCGAGGAGCTCCAGGCTACGCGCAATGCCGAGTCCAAGAAGATCGGCGCCCTGATGAAGGAGGGCAAGAAGGACGAGGCCGAGGCCGCCAAGGAGGCCGTGCGCGCCGTCAACGAGAAGATTGACGGTCTGGCCGAGCGTCGTACCGCCCTCGAGCAGGAGCAGTACGACTTCATGGCTCACCTGCCCAACATTCCTTGCGAGGCCACGCCGTACGGTAAGGACGAGGACGAGAACATTGAGCGCCGTCGTTGGGGCACCCCGCGCGAGTTCGACTTCGACTTTAAGCCGCACTGGGATCTGGGCACCGATCTGGACATCCTCGACTTCGAGCGCGGCAACAAGCTCTCCGGCAGCCGCTTTACCGTTCTCGGTGGCGCCGGCGCCCGCCTGGAGCGCGCCCTCATCAACTTCTTCCTCGATACGCACACCAGCCGTGGTTTTAAGGAGTGGTGGCCGCCCATCGTCGTCAAGCGTCAGACCATGTTTGGCACGGGTCAGCTGCCCAAGTTCGAGGACGACGCCTATCACGTCTCGGGCGACAACTTCCTGATCCCCACCGCCGAGGTCGTGCTTACCAACCTGCACGCCGGCGAGGTCCTCGATGCCGACACTCTGCCGCGTCGCTACACCGCCTTCACCCCCTGCTTCCGCGAGGAGGCCGGTTCCGCCGGTCGCGACACCCGCGGCATCATCCGTCAGCACGAGTTCGACAAGGTCGAGATGGTCAAGTTCGCTAAGCCGGAGGAGTCCGACGATGAGCTCGAGAGCATGACCGCCGAGGCCGAGTACCTGCTGCAGCAGCTGGGCCTTCCGTATCGCGTGATTAGCCTGTGCACCGGCGACTTGGGCTTCTCTGCCCGTCAGACCTACGACGTTGAGGTCTGGCTGCCGAGCTACAACGCCTACAAGGAGATTAGCTCCTGCTCCAACTGCGGTGACTTCCAGGCTCGCCGCGCCAACATCAAGTATCGCGACCCCGAGAACTTCAAGGGTTCGCGCTACCTGCACACGCTCAACGGTTCCGGCCTGCCGGCCGGCCGCACCATGGCTGCCATTCTGGAGAACTACCAGAACGCCGACGGCACCATCACGATCCCCGAGGTTCTGCGTCCTTACATGGGCGGTCTCGAGAAGATCGAGCCGGTCGCGTAACTTGGCTGCATAGGGGATTTGCGAGGGCGCTCCTTTTAGGGGCGCCCTTTTTGTGTGCGGCTATACCATGCCGTGCGGACAGCTCGATAGAAAACACACGAACAAACGTTCTGTATACATGCATTTACCTGCTATGCTTTTGCTAACTAAGAGCAAGAGAAAGGGGATGTGATGGAGCTGTTCGACGAGCGGGTTGTGTTGTTCCAGAGCGATGAGGGCGGGGAGCACCTGCTGGTAACGTGCGAGCCGTCGGGTATGGGTGGCTTGGTGGTTCGGCAGACGAGTGAGGGACCATTGACGCAATGGTGCTATGAGGAGTCGCCGCATGTGGTCGAGACGTTTGTGGCGCATGAGGCGCTTGCTGTCCTTGAGCACTTCTATGGCGTTGGATCTTCTAATCAGGTGGCCCGAATGCTGAGCATTTCGTTTGCCGACTACGACTGTGCCCAACGGGTGCGGTCGCTTCTGGGGGAGCTTGGCGTCGGGTTCGATGTGATCGAAAAGCCAATCGATCGTACGAAAAGCGCTGATGCTCGTGGTGCAGCGTGACAAATTGCGGCCCGCGCGAAAAAAGTTTGAGATTTTGCTTGACTCTAATGAACTAAAGTGGTTTTATATGTCTTGCGCTGCGGCGTTACCTCAGCTGGATAGAGGGTCTGACTACGAATCAGAACGTCATAGGTTCGAATCCTATACGCCGCACCAATTGAAATTGAAAGCCTCCGGCAACGGGGGTTTTTCTTTTACGCCGGCATCGCATGGATTCGAACCTCGGTCGAGGCGCGGGCGTCAAGAAAACGCGGAGCGTTTTTAGCCCGCGGGCGAGTCCGCCGGCAGGCGGGCG
>NZ_QSSH01000032.1:0-418 GCF_003438495.1 Collinsella sp. TF05-9AC | reverse complement strand
GCGGCGTTACCTCAGCTGGATAGAGGGTCTGACTACGAATCAGAACGTCATAGGTTCGAATCCTATACGCCGCACCAATTGAAATTGAAAGCCTCCGGCAACGGGGGTTTTTCTTTTACGCCGGCATCGCATGGATTCGAACCTCGGTCGAGGCGCGGGCGTCAAGAAAACGCGGAGCGTTTTTAGCCCGCGGGCGAGTCCGCCGGCAGGCGGGCGAAGCCGGTGCGGATCCGCGAAGCGGATACGCGGAATCCTATACGCCGCACCAATCGAACTTAAAGCCTCCGGTAACGGGGGCTTTTCTTTTATGGCAACACCGCATGGATTCGAACCTCAGTCGAGGCGCGAACAGCTTAATTATCACTGGGTTGATTTCCGATCTCAGCCGAACACATTAGGCGGACAGGCCGTTCCCGCA
>NZ_QSSH01000031.1 GCF_003438495.1 Collinsella sp. TF05-9AC | reverse complement strand
GGTCGCGCCCTTGAAGTTGAACGTCAGATTGTCCAAATGCGGCCCGCGCAGCGCCGAGCAGTTACGGCGTTTGGTAAAACGCCGTAACTAACGTGCTCCGTACTGCTCGTAGTAGGCATCGATGGCGGTCTTGAGCTCGTCATCGATGACGACCTTGCCGTCAATCTCGTGGTTGTAGAGGGTCTCGACGACCTCGGCCATGGAGACGATGCTCGCGACGGGGAAGCCGTACTTGGCCTCGATCTCCTTCTGCGCGGTGGTCACGCCGCCCTTGCCGACCTCCATGCGGTTGAGGGACACGATCAGGCCCTTGATTTCGACGTCGGCAGCAGCCTTAACCTTGGGATAGGTCTCGTCGATGGACTTGCCGCTGGTGGTGACGTCCTCGACCATGACCACGCGATCGCCGTCCTGGGGCTCATAGCCCAGCAGGTTGCCCTTGTCGGCGCCGTGGTCCTTGGCCTCCTTGCGGTCGCAGCAGTACTTGACCTCCTTGCCGTACAGCTCGTGGTAGGCAATTGCGGTCACGACGGCCAGCGGAATGCCCTTGTAGGCCGGCCCAAACAGCACGTCAAAATCGTCGCCAAAGTTATCGTGGATGGCCTGGGCGTAATACTCGCCCAGCTTCTTGAGCTGATAGCCCGTCACGTAAGCGCCGGCATTCATAAAGAACGGAGACTGACGGCCGCTCTTGAGCGTAAAGCTGCCGAACTTAAGGACGTCGGACTCAACCATAAACTTGATGAACTCTTGCTTGTAAGCCTCCATGCGGGCTCCTCTCGTAATCGCGTACGTGCCTTCCAGTTTAGCGCAGGCGAAGCGTCGATGCGGGCGCGCTTTGGGGCCACGGCATTCTGTAAAGGCTTTGTCAGAGGGAATGGTTTTCCGAACAATGGGGTTGACATGTCAAACCCCCTCATCAAGAATACGGGCGGATTAAAAAGGGGTACGAGACACCCAAAGCGCGCTGCGCTCAGCCTTTAGGAGGTGTGCCATGGAAGGCAGTCCTAGTCGAAAAACCTGCATGTCGCCCTCGGCACGCCGCGAGGACTCCGCACACGCATAAACGCCACCGGCAGATCGTCAACCCCCCCCCACAAAGGTGCCTGTCCCCTTTGTGGTAGTTCGTGAGCTTGACGTGAGCGACATCTAGGTTTTTTGCAACTCAATACGACACGTACGCTAACTCCCTTCAACAAGGAGGACCCTATGCTGATGCTCAAAACCGCCACGGTTCTCGAAGCCATCTCCAAGCGCCGCCGCACGGCGCGCCCTGCCGCTCGCACCGGCCTGTCCAAGAACACCATATTCGCCGCCACCCATAGCGCCGAGGACGCTCTCGTACTGCTTGACGCCACGGCAAACGGCCTCACCGCCGAGCAGGCAACCGAGCGCCTGGATGCCGCCGGCCCCAACACCATCGAAGCGCCGACCAAGACGCTCGCCCGCCGCATCGCCGACGCGTTCATCGATCCCTTCGCCGGCATCCTCGCCGCGCTCGCGCTGGTCTCACTCTACATCGACGTGCTCGCCGTGCCCGAGCCGCAGCGCGACCCCTCCACGGTCATCGTCATCAGCATCATGCTGCTGGTATCGGGCGGCATGAAGTTTATCCAGGAAGCCCGCAGCGGCAATGCGGCAGAGGCCCTCAAGGACCTGGTCTCCAACACTTGCACCGCCCTGCGCGACGACGAGCGCATCGAGATCCTCTTCGACGAGCTCGTCCCCGGCGATGTGATCCGCCTCTCTGCCGGCGATATGGTGCCAGCAGATGCCCGCGTCATCACCGCGCGCGACCTGTTTGTCATCGAGTCCGCACTCACCGGCGAGAGCGAGGCAGTCGAGAAGACCGCTGCCGTCACCGTCGTCGAGGGTGCCGACGGCTCCGCGCCGCCACTCTCTGCCTGCAAGAACATCGTCTTTACCGGCACCTCCGTGCAAAACGGCACCGCCATGGCGCTTGTCGTTGCCACCGGCTCGGACACCTACCTGGGCGGCATCGCCAAGATACTCAACGGGCGCGGCGAAAAGAGCGCGTTTGACCGCGGCGTCTCGAGCGTCTCCATGTTGCTCGTACGCCTCATGCTCGTTATGGCGCCGGCCGTCTTTGCCATCAACGCCGCCACCAAGGGCAACGTCATCGACGCGCTGCTGTTCGCCACGAGCGTGGCCGTGGGCATCACGCCGCAGATGCTCCCCGTCATCGTGACCACGAGCCTGTCGCAGGGCGCCAAGGACCTCGCCCGTCGCCAGGTTATCGTCAAGGAGCTGCCGGCGATTCAAAACCTGGGCGCCATGGACGTCCTGTGCTGCGACAAGACCGGCACCCTCACCGAAGACCGCATCGTGCTCGAGCGCTACCTCAACACCGATGGCAACGAGGACGCGCGCGTGCTGCGCCATGCGTTTTTGAACAGCTTCTTCCAGACCGGCCTCAAAAATCTTATCGACCTGGCCGTAATCGACCGTGCCGATGTGACACCCTCGACCGTCGCACCCGATTCCATGCTGGGCCAGAGCCTGCGCGACCGCTACACCAAGGTCGACGAGGTGCCCTTCGACTTCTCGCGTCGTCGCCTGAGCGTGGTCGTCGCCGACGCCCAAGGAAAGACCCAGATGGTCACCAAGGGCGCTGCCGAGGAAATGCTCGAGATTTGCTCCTACGTCGAGGTGGACGGCACCGCTCAGCCGCTTACCGACGAGAAGCTTGCCCAGATTCGCAAGCAGGTGGCAGGACTCAATGCCGAGGGCCTGCGCGTGATCGCCGTGGCGCAGAAGACCAACCCGCGCACCGTGGGCGAGTTTGGCATCGCCGACGAGTGCGACATGGTGCTGATGGGCTTTTTGGCCTTCCTCGATCCGCCCAAAGCGAGCGCCGCGGGCGCCGTCGCCACCCTCGAGGCCAAGGGCGTGGCGGTAAAAGTCCTGACCGGCGACAACGACCGCGTCGCCGCCACCGTCTGCGAGCAGATTGGCATCGACGCAAGCAACGTTTTGCTGGGCTCCGAGATCGATGCGCTCGACGACGCCGAGCTGGCGGAGCGCGCCGAGCAGACCCATCTCTTTGCCAAGCTCTCGCCGCTGCAGAAGGCGCGCTTGGTGCGCGTCATGCGTGAACTGCTCGGCCATACCGTGGGCTTTATGGGTGATGGCATCAACGACGCCGCCGCCATGCGTGCGAGCGACTGCGGCATCTCGGTCGATTCGGCCGTTGACATCGCCAAAGAATCCGCCGACATCATCTTGCTCCAGAAGGACCTGGGCGTGATCGAGCGCGGCATCATCGAAGGCCGTCGCACCTACGGCAACCTACTCAAGTACCTCAAGACCACGGTGAGCTCCAACTTTGGCAACGTGCTGTCCGTGACCGTCGCGAGCCTGTTCCTGCCGTTTTTGCCCATGAGCGCCCTGCAGCTGGTGCTGCTGTCGCTGGTCTACGAGATCGTGTGCATCGCGCTGCCGTGGGACACCGTCGACGATGCCTGGACTGCCCGCCCGCGCGCCTGGGACGCTGCGTCCATCAAGGGCTTTATGCTCGAGCTGGGCCCCGTGAGCTCGCTGTTTGACATCGTGACCTTCGCCGCGCTCTTCTTTGCGGTGTGCCCCGCCACCGTGGGCGCGAGCTGGGCCGAGCTTGCCGCCGCGGGCAATGTTGCCGGCATCGCAACCTTTGCGGCGATTTTCCAGAGCGGTTGGTTCGTTGAGTCTATGTGGTCGCAGACGCTCGTAATCCACATGCTGCGCTCCCCGCACCTGCCGAGCCCGCGCGACCACGCCGCGCCCGCGCTGTGCGTGCTCACCGTACTGGGCCTGACGCTCGTCACTTGGCTGCCGGCAAGCCCCATCGCCGAGGCTCTGGGCCTCATGCCGCTGCCGGCGAGCTTCTTTACGCTGCTCATCGGCATCGTCGCCGCCTATATTGCGCTGACCCAGCTGACAAAGCGCCGCTTCATAGCCCGCCACGGCGAACTGCTGTAACAGACAGCCCGAGTCCACCACGGCAGCCGTTTCCACAACCCGTCCCCTCAGCAGTTGCGGTGAAATAGTTCCTGTTTTAAGACCCCCAAGCCTTATTCAGGAACTATTCCACCGCAACTTATTGAACCACCACAAAGGTGCCTATCCCCTTCGTGGTGGTTTTGGAGCGTTACGAGGCGTTGATCAGGCGGCTCCAGAGCTCATCGATATCGATCTGGTCGCCGCCGCTCAAGTAGCCGGTTCGAATAAAAGCCTCATTGTAGATATAGATGTCATGAGCGCTATCGCCATCGTCTTCGGTGTCGTTGGCCATAATCACGTAGCGGTGGCCGTCAAGCGCCTTGACCAGCCAATACTGGGTATCATCGATCGTGCATTTCTCCTGCACCATCGCCGCATCGCCAATCGCGCCGATGAGCGCCCGCTCGCCCTTCGTATAGCCGCCCACCGAGAGCAGAATCGCGATGTTTTCGTCTCCGCCGCCCGGTTCAAGCGCCTCGTACTCGGACTCCGAAAGCGGTATCGCGCTGTTCGCAAGTTCGTCCACATCGTCCGAAACCTTGGAAAAGGTAAAAGCGAAAAATCCCGCGTCATCGACGGCGCCGTAGCCCACGTTCTCGCCTTGCCACTCATAATTTTGATGTTTGAGCAGGCGCACCATATCGGCACCAGCCAAGTTGATCGCGGCATAGACCGTCACGTTAGCATTGTCGTCCACGCAGGCGGCGTCCGCCGTGCTCGCTGCTTTGGCGCCGCCCGTTGTGCCCGAGCAGCCAGCCAGCGCGCAAGCCGCCGCGCCCGCGCCCGCCACAAAGACCGCACGGCTCATCGTCATCTCGTTCATCATGTTCGTCCCTCGCTATGCTATTGGCCGCATCGCACTTAGCCGAGCGCGCGCCCGGTCTTCTCCTGCCAAAATTCGTTAATCGTGGGGGCACCGCCGCCTTGGGTAAACGTACCGGTTTTGATGGCCTCCTCGGTAATGAGGTCCAGGCGGTAGTCGCCGTTTTCCATTTGGCTCACCATGGCAACGTGACGCGCCATGTTGGAACCGTAGACGCACGCAATCCACGAGCCCGAGGTAATCTGCGCGCGGTCCTCAACCGGAACGGAAAAGCCCGCGATAACATCCTCGCAGCTCGAATAGCCCGCAAGCTGCAGCGTAAACATCACGGTACTCCCGGTGCCGCCCTTGTCGAGCTTTCCGATTTCATCCTCGCCGAGCCATTCGGTTGCGCCATCCTTGCTGATATTGCAGACGCTGAGCACGCGACCTGCCTCGTTCTCGTACATCTCGAGCGCATCTTGCCAGGTATAACCCTGTTGCGACGCAAACTCCTGCAACTGCCAGCCCTTAAGCTCGAGCAACGCTGCGATGCTGATGTTGCGGTGCGCATCCCAGCAGTCATCCGACCACGTATCGAACGCGTCCGCCGAGCCGCTGTCTGTGTCCGCACCGCCGCCCGCATCACCGGAATCACCCGATGACGAGCCCGCATCCATCTTGTCCTTTACCGGGCGATCGTCGTTAAAACCCGTCGTGTCCTGCGCCTGCTGTCCACCGCATCCCGCAAGCGTCAGCAACGCCGTTCCCGCCGCCGCGACAAACGCCGTGCGCGAAATAACCGTCTCCCTCATCGTTGTTCCTTTCCCGTTTCTTATCACAGCGCCGAGCAACACCTCGACACCGATCCTCCCGTAGCCCACTCACGCTATTGACGGGGCAGCTCCGTCCAGCCAAAACCGGGCTCAAAGCCATCGCGCGTGCCGATCACGTCGCCCGAGCCGTTCACCCAAGCTTGATCCGCCATCACCGAAACCTCGACATCGGTACCGTCGGGCCTGGTGTAATGGTTGACCCCGCGGATGGCATCGGAATACGACGCCGCGCCCGTTCCCACACCTGCGCTGGAGAAATTGGCCGCGCTGGCGGCCATATTCGCGGCGTGTTGACGATCGCTGCGCTCAAACCAAGCCTGCTGGTAGCTGTCGAACGCCGCCTGCTGCGAGGCATGCATCTGCTGCCAGGCCGCGAACTGCTGTTGCTGCTGGGCGATGTTCATCTGCGTGCGCTGACGCTGCTCGAGCACCATCTGCTGCTTTTGAGCGCACGCTTCGCGCGCAATCGACGGGTTGAGCCGCAGAGTCGACGCCATTGAGGCAAGCGCCGTGGAGGCCGCCTCGTCCAGACGGCCTTCCGGCGCAACCAGGCAGAAGCTGTCCCTGATACGCCACTGCAACAGGTCTGCCGCGCCCAGCTTGAACGGCGCCCCGTCTGGGCAATCGCCCTGATCCGGAGCCTGATCTTTCGCGGCGCGCTGACCCGCCGCCGCAGCCGCCTGGCGCTCGCGCAGGCGCTTACCCAGAACGCCACCGATCAGTCCGCTCGAAAGGCCCGCGCCCAGCAGCGCCTCGGCCCCGGCGGCAACGCCTTTACCCACAGAACCCGCGACTCCACCGATCGAGACTACATAGCCCTCGACCTTTGCCGCCACTGCAAGCTCGGTAGGCGCCGGGACGCCCGCGAGCCGATATCGACGCATGCGGCACTCATAGACCACATCGCTCGGTTCCATCGAAAAGCCCTGAATCGCAAAGTCGTTTGCCGCCTCGCGCTTTACGCGGGCACGCTCGTGCTCGATATCGACCGCTGCGCTCGATGGGTACGGCTGCTCGGCCACAACCTCCGCCCGCGCGCCCAGCTGTGCTGCGCAGGCCTGGGCCAACTCGTCGCAAGCTGCCTCCACGTGCATAAACGCCTTGCGCTCGGTTTGCGTGGGGATACGTTTGGCAACGGCGCCCGCATCCACGTAGCAGAGCTCGGAGCGGTACACAATCCGCTCGCCCGCCAGGCCCGCCGCCGTCACGCCAACTGAAATCGGGCAGTCGAAGCTACTGCTGCGCTCAAGATGCGCCTCTTCGATACGCCAGCCCCGCGGCAACGCCACCTGCGCGAGCGCCTGACCGCCAGAAGCATCGCATGCGGTATGGAGCTCAAGGTCGCCGGCGCGGGGAGCATCCGCCGAGGCTGTACCGCCAGACGGCGACGCCGCCTCGGCACTCCGCGTTGGCACATCTGCCGGCACGGCCACACTCGGCTCGCAACCTTCACCCGTGCCATCATTGTCAGCCGCATCATTCACAGACCCCGTGGCATCCGGGCCGCATGCAATGTCCTCAAGCCGGACGCCGCAGCCCGGGCAAAATCGCACCGGCACGCCGGCGACCCGAGGCAGCTGCGCTCCGCACGCCGGACAGAATCTCAAGTCACTCATCCCGTACATCCCTCATTTCATTGGCCGTTCTTGATGGCGGCAAGCTCTCGCCACAGTTCCTCGGCACCGTCGAGGCGATATGCCGTCTTGTCGAGCACGATATTCTTACCCTCGAGCTCCACCGATCGCTCCGAGCCGTCCGCATAGACAAAACGAGCGTGCAACCGGCGTCGCTCATCCGCTCATCCACCTCATCTCCCACGATGCAGCCGTCGAGCGCGGCAAAGGTCGATGCGACCAGCTCGGCATCGTCGGTCTCATAGACCGCCCGTGCCTCTCCGTCCTCGATAAGCCTGACCGCCACCGGATCGGCAGCACAATCGTTCAGCAACGCTTGCGCGGCGTTCTTTCCCTGGTCGGCACGGGCACCAAAGCCGTATGCCCGCACAAGCGTCACCGCCGCAGCAAGGACCACCACGGCGATAAGCGCGCCCGCAATTTTATTAGACGCGCAACCCCGAGACGCCATAGACGCACTCCTTCCGTTCTGCTTCGCTCAACATCACATTCATATGCCTTTGAGCGCCAAAACGGCAGGTGACAAATGTCTCATATTCATATTTTTGCAGGTAAAACCACCACAAAGGTGCCTGTCCCCTTCGTGGTGGTTTTGGCTAGTCTTGGGGTGTCCAGGACCAGAAGAAGTTGATGAGCGCCACGCGCGAGGCGGCACCGGTCTTTTTGTTGATCGAGGCGATGTGGCGATAGAGCGTAGAGCGCGAAAGGAAGAGCGCCGCCGCTACGTCCTGCACGCTGTCATCCGAAACGACCAACGCCTCCAGCACATCGCGCTCGCGCTTCGTAAGTCCAAAGGCGGCTACAAAGCCGTCGAGTCGATCGTCAAACGAAAGCTCCGGCGTCTCCAGGGGCACCGCATCGGCCTGATCGGGCGCACGGCCCATGCCAAGATCGTCGGTGGCAAGCGCCAGCCCGCTGTGCGCAGCCTCGCCCTCGGCACCTTGTCCAAACTGCCCCAGCAGCGAGATCGCAATGCCGACAAACAGCACGAGACGACGCCCACCGCCATCAGCACGTTTTGGCTCGAGATGATCGCCACCGCCGGCGCCGTCACAAGCATTGAGCAAATGTTGTTGATGGCGCGGCCCATGCACGGCCACAAATACGACCAGCGCGCATACATCGAAATCGCGGCGAACTTCGCGGTGAAGAACACCACGAAAAAGCCCGTGCCCAGGTAAAAGATAATCGTGGCGGCGAGCGCATTACCGCCGTTGCCATCGGTGATAAGCACGAAGAACGAGAGCGTGGACAACCTGGCGGCGCACGTCATGATGATATTCATATACGAGCGTCCGCGCAGGTCATACAGGGCGCCGGCGGCAAGTGCACTCACAACCAGCAGCAAGCGCGGCCAGTCGCCCAGATCGATGGCGCCGGCGGCATGCGAGGTCGTAAGACCGGCGTTGAGAGCCGCGAATACGCCGGTAAGGCAGGCGGTCGCCACCGTCAAGCGCACTACGGCACCTTGGAAGGCCGCCTTTGCCTCGGGATTATCGCGCCACTTGGCGCCATGCTCCGACGCATCGACCGATAGCTCGGCAATCTCGGCTTCGAACTCGGGCGCAGACTCATCACGCAATTTAGCTCGGCGGGTACCGTGAAGCAGCCCAACCAGCGCAATCGCACAGGCGATTAGGGCAAACTGTTGAGGGATGCCCGCAGGCATCACCATATGGTTGAGCACCTGTACCAAAATGCCCGCAGCATAAGAAACCGCCACGGCACGTGCCAAACAAGGCGTCTGCGCAAAACGCCGCGCCAGATTGGCATGGGCGGTCGATCCGCAGTAGCCCAAGGCGCAGCACGCCACCAGACCGCCAGCAATCACGACCTGAAACTGCACTGCCATGATCAACAGCAGCAATGCCGACACCAGCAGCACGCCCGTCATATCGCTCGTTGCATCGATTGCCTGGGGACGGCGATAGTACAGGAGAGGACGCACAAAATAGCCAATCACGCTCGCGCCGACGACGATGCTCTCGTAGATAACAACCTCGTTCGCTGGCACAAACTCGGCCACGCGTACGTCAAAGAAGTACTCGCCGGCCAAAAACGTGAAAAAGAAAAGCGCCAGGCACAGAATCTCCCGTATGCCCCGGCGCAAATATGCGGTTGTGTCTCCCAGGTCCCTCATGGTAACCCCCACCCGCTTAGATGTCCGGAGAACCATTTTAATGGAGAACGGGTCTTACTACACACGCAATGCCGGAAGTATTACACATCAGACCTCAATCGCCCTCAACAGCAGTTGCGGTGGAATACGGACTGTTTACAGCCAAAAAGGCTGGATTTAGACCGTATTTCACCGCAACCAAAAGAGCCCTTCTCCGATCGCGCGCTCAGTTGCGGTGAAATAGTTCCTGTTTGGCCGGCTTGGGGCACTTTTTAGGAACTATTCCACTGCAACTTATTGAGGGACTGGGTCGCATGCGATGGAGGAGGTGGAGAGATCGGAGGTGTTGGAGCTCGGGCGTTGGAGCGTAAGCGTTAGTGCTCGGGAGTCAGGACCACCAGGGCGTCGTGCTCAAAGGGATGCTGAGCTACGCGCACGGTACCGTCGCCGTTATCGCGAACGGGCAGCTTGGCGATACGCTTGGCCTCCATGTCGAGGGCCGTCGCCGACCAGCCGCGCGCAGCGTCGAGCTTAAATGTAAGCGCCGTGGTACGCGGCAGATAGGTAACGACACGCTCGCCAATACGCGCCACACGGATGGACTCGCGCGCGTCATCGAGCAGCTCCTGTGCCGGGATAACGGCGAGAGCGTCGTCGCTAGCCGTGGCACCCAGGCCGGCAAGCACGTGCTCGATGGCGGCAAAATCCCACACGCCCGCAAACTGCAGACACTCCTGCCAGCGGAACGGCATGTCAAAGCCCTCACCCAGCACCGAACCCTGGCTGCGCGATGTCTGCCAGTTCCAAACGCCGTGGGCGCCGTAGGTCACGCCCGCGCTGGCGCCGGCAAGGATCGAAGACCACACGCTCGCGCGACAGTCCTGCGCGGTAAAACGCCAGTACACGTTGCGCGACGCACCCATCTGCTCGTAGCAGGGCTCGGAGTTGACCATCGGCTTTTTGGGATAGCTGGCGATAAAGTCCTGCGGCAGGTGCCAGGCCTCGGGCTGGCCTTCGTAGTTGTGGCCGGGCTGGAACATATAGAAGTCCAGGCGGTCCAAATACTGCGCGGGAATCGTGCGGTTACCGCGATTGATGTGCATGGTACGCAGGGCCTCGGGCGCGCGCTTCGCAACCTCGTCGAGCGCATCCTCGTAATAGGCAATCGCCTCGTCACCGGCAAAGTCCGTGTCGCCCGTCACCACATAGACGGGATCGAACTCGCCCAGGTTCTCGACGACGCGGGCAACGTGGGCACGGACCTCCTCGCGCGGCATAACCTCGGCACCGCAACGCTCGGCGATCTTAGCGCCCCAGGTACCGGGCACGTAGTTGCACCACATGAGCACGAGCGCCGGACGAATGCCGTGCTCGACGGCAGCGCGGCACATGGCGGCGGCGCGATCCCAATACGCCTGGTTGGGTTGAGACCAATCAAAGCGCACGCCATCCTCGCTGGCATAGGGCCAAATGCCCAGATCGGGGCAGCAGCGATCCCACTGCGGCAGCGTGTTAATCTGCAGCACGTTCATGCCCTGCTCGGCGCGGCGGGTCAGATAGTAGTCCCAGTCGGCCTCGGGGATGCTGGTAAACGCACTCCAGCACGTATCGGCAAACCAAAAGAACGGCTTGCCCTCGCACAAAAAACCGTCATGACGACCGTTGACGGTCAGTTTTCCCAAACTCATCTGCATGTCCTTTCGCTCGATAAAGGAATTGCGAACCGGCAGAAGCTTTCGCGGTAACCCCTGATGCGAAAGCCCCCGCCGTTTAACAAACCCCTGCGGGCGGACACCACTTGCCCACTCCAGTCTACCTTGCAAGAAGGGCCCCGCCGGGCTTGCGCCTGACGGGGCCCTGTCGTGTAGGTAAGGTCGTATGCGACCGAATGGCTTGGCCTTAGGCCTCCATCTCGGCGAGCTCCTCCTTGGAGAAGCCGGCGACGAAGACGACGGCAGCGGCGATGACAAAGGAGATTGCCATACCGACGATAGCCCAGACGGTGTTCATCTGGCCACCCTGCAGGTAGTTGGTGAAGACCAGGAAGTTGGAGGCACCACCGGCGAGGTAGTAGGTAACACCCATGAGGCCGGAGAACACGGCGCCGATGGCACCGCCGATGAACATACCGAACATGGTGCGACGGAAGCGCATGAGGATACCGAAGAGTGCGGGCTCGGTGACGCCGCCGGCGATGGCGGAGATGACGTAGCCCAGGGCGAGACCCTTCTCGTCGGGGTTCTTCATCTTGAGGAAGGCACCGAAGGCGCAGCCCCAGACAGCGGCCATAGCGCAGTTGGTGGAAACGAAGACGAAGGGATCGTAGCCGGCAGCGATGATCTGAACCTGAGCGAGCAGGATGACGGGCATGTGCATGCCGCAGACCACGAAGAGCTGCCAGAAGGCGCCGAGGACGGCCATGACGATCAGGATACCGACGCCACCCATGTCAGCGAGACCGAAGAGGGCGTTAGCGATGAGGCTGCCGATCTCGTTGCCGAGCGGGGCGAGGACGATGAAGGCGATGGGGATGGTAACGATCATGGTGCAGAACGGCGTGAAGACCGTGGAGAGCACGTCGGGCATGACCTTCTTAAAGAACTTCTCGACGAAGTAGAGGACAGGCACCGAAAGGATAATCGGCAGGACGGACTGCTGATAGTTGGCAGCGGCGATCTGAATGCCGTAGACGGAGATGATTCCGCCGCCATCCTGGGTCGCGACACTCACGACGGACGGGGCCATGAGGGCGCCGCCGAGGAGCATGCCCAGAACCGGGGAGGCGCCGAGCTTCTTAGCGGCGGCATAGCCCAGGTAGATGGGGATAAAGGTGAACGTGGCCTCGTACAGGGTGGTGTAGAGGAACGTGTAGGTCGGATCGGTGTCAGAGAGAACGCCGAGCATGGTGGGACCGAGGACCGCAGCGATGGTGCGGAACAGACCGCCGGCCATGAGCAGCGGGATCAGCTGGGTCATGGAGCCCGACAGATAGTCGAGGATGATGTTCGGCAGGTTCTTGAGCTCGAACTTCTCCTTGGGAGCATCGAGGTTCTCGTCGACCGCGGCACCCTGCTTGACGCCGGACATGGCGACGAACTCGGCGAGCACCTTGGGCACGTTCTGGCCGATGATGACCTGGAGCTGGCTGCCGGCGAACTGGCAACCCAGAACACCCTTGACCTTCTTGATCTTCTCCACGTCGGCCTTGTTGTTGTCCTTGAGCGTCAGACGCAGGCGCGTCATGCAGTTGGTGGCGACGGAAACATTCTCCGCACCGCCCACGAGCTCGAGGACATCGGTGGCAATCTGCTTGTTATCTACTGCCATGGGACCCCTCCCCATATCATCGTGTGCCTACTCGTTTGGGCGTAGGCACGCCTTTGGCTCGGCGACTATAACCCCTTACGGCCACCGAACCCTTGGATACGCTGTCGTAAACAATGTGTTTACTGAACGTTTACTGGCTTTAGTTTACACGGAACGTCTAATTTGTGGCAATTTTGCCGTCTGTAGTCCGGTGAACGGTAGGAAATCGGGGGTGAACGTACTTGAACGGTAAGGGATTGTCTATTTGACGCTCTGCTGCTAAATGCCTATTTACGTGGTCTTTTAATTTGGTAAACACCTCTATTCTTTGTTGACCCATCAACAAAAGCCCTGCTAAATGGTGATAAACGAATGTTTAGTAATTTGTTGAGTGTTCATTTTGACCGTTTACCGAGTTCATCTGCCTGTTCTGTAGCTCTGCATTAAACTAAACATGTTTAAGTTGTATTGCCGCTGATGTTTACCACTCGCGGCGCAGAGGAGGCAGCTCATGGAACTCAAATCGTGCACCTACGCAACCGTCACCACGCTGGGAGACTTTGGCCCCTGGATCAGCAAAGTCGTGCTCGACCTGCCGTGCACCGTTCACGCCAACGATATCGATGCGCGCACCTTCCATATATATGTAGAGCGCCATGAACGCACGGGCGAGATCCTGATGCGCAAAGAGCGCGGCGCCGACCACGCCGCACCTTCCGTAGGCTATGTCGACGTCCTCGCCGCCTATCCGTGCGATGAGTGCGGACGCAAGCTCGCCTTTGGCACCCATGTGGCGCTCGAGATCGCCGAGCAGCGCCTGACCAAGAAGATCGAGGGCAGCGTGATGGGCTCGCGCTTGCTCGACGACCAGCTGCGCATCACGCAGCTCGCGGCCCTTCCCGGCAATGACGGTGACGATCCAACCTGCGGCCTGGTCTTTGACACCTGCCGCGGCGACATCTGTCCCGCGCTCAAGGGCTGGAGCAATGCCACGCAAAAGACCGCCGTCAACGGCATCGCGCTCGAGTACGGCTTCTTTGAGCCCAGCTTTAAGGCCGAGGACTCCGCCTGCTTCAACCCCTTCGCGCCCGAAACGACAGTCGTGCCCCAGAAGGCCCCACTCGTGGTGTACCTGCACGGCGCTGGCGAGGGCAAGGGCGCTACGCAAGGCGAGGGCGCCACGCGCGCTTATATCGGCAACCGCGTGACGGCCATCAGCCAGGCGCAGATCCAACGCTACTTTGGCGGCTTTGCCTGGGTTCTCGTGCCGCAGTCGCCCACGTTTTGGATGGACAACAGCACTGAGCAGCTCGGCCACTCCAACCAGAGCATCTACTCCCCCGTCATTAAGGCGCTCATCGACGAGTTTGTCGCCGAGCATGCCGACCGCATCGACACCGACCGTATCGTGGTCGCTGGCCTTTCCAACGGCGGCTTTATGACGCTGCGCCTGTGCGCCGACTACCCCGATTTCTTCGCGGCGGGCCTTCCCTGCTGCGCGCCGTGGTACAACGCCACGGACGAGGACGTGACCGCCCTTGCCAAGACGCCGCTGTGGTTTACGCACTCCAAGGGCGATGAGCTCGTGATCCCGCAGGAGACCGTGCTGCCGCTCACGGCTCGCCTGCGCGCTGCCGGCGCCAACGTGCATCTCACCTACTTTAGCCATGTCGAGGACCTGACCGGGCGCTACCGCGAGGCCGACGGCTCGCCCAAGAAGACGTTCAACCATGGCGTGTGGATCCACCAATTCAACGACCTGTGTTATCAAGACTTCGACGGGGGCAACGTACTCATCGACGGCGAGCCGGTGGGCTGCTGGGAGTGGTCGGCCAGAGTTTCGAGGTAGCCATCCCATCGGGGGCCCTGACCTTTAGTTTTGTAAACGTCCTCGCGCCTGAGCCCCGCTTATCCTGCTCCTTCGGAGCATCGGATAAACGGGGCCCGCGCTGCGGAATGTTTACAAAACTAAAGGTCAGGGCCCCCTAAGTTAACGTTGTTCGAAACGCTGGCCGGGCGCTTCCGGCAGCGCGCCGGGTCGGTGGCGATGGGGACGTGGGTCCCGTCTTGCCTTGCGCGTAACTGGCTGAATTGATTTTGATTGGAGCTGTTCCTATGTCCCAAGAGCTAACTCGGGTGATTGTTACTACTGATATGGAAGTCGATGATATGAACTCGCTCATTCATTTGGCTCTGTATCTCAATGTGCTTGATGTTCAGGCCGTGGTGTATACGGCTTCGCAGTATCACTTTCTTGGGGATGGGGTTCATACGCTCGGTGAGGTGAATTCGCATTGGCGGACCAAAGGGCGTCGCTCTTATGAGTGGGATGTTGTGCCTCATGAGCCCGATCCGCTGGCCGGCGAGCTTCGTGAGTATCGTCCGTTTCCCGAGCATTGGATTGAGAGCCTCTGGAGTAATGAATATGCTCAGGCTTGGCCGCAGCTGCAGGCAAATGCGGCCGCTGCCGGTGAACCGCCGTTTCCCACGCCTGCCCAGATGATCGAGCGCACCTTTGTGGGAAATGTTGCCTTTGAGGGTGATGTGGCCGAGGAGACTGAGGGTTCGCGCGTGATTGCTCAGGCAATCTTGGATGATGACCCGCGTACGCTTTGGCTGCTCAGCTGGGGCGGCATGAATACCATTGTTCGTGCGCTCATGAGTATTGCTGAGCGCTATCGTGATACGCCTGAATGGCCTTCTGTGCAGCAGCATGTCTATCAGAAGGTGCGCGTGATGGGCGTTGCCGATGGCGTGGGGCAGGACAATTCTTGGCTCGACCATGGGCGTGAGCTCTTCCCCGATCTCATCTTTTGGTGCGTGCCCTATATGTATGGCGGCTATGTCGATGCCAAGATGGCTCAGCCCGATTCGTTGCCGTTGTTCCAGGCTCCCTGGCCCGAGCAAAATCTCACGCAGGGCAACGGCCCCCTTATGGCGCGCTATATGCTCTATGGCGATGGCAAGGTGTACGAAAACGAGCCCGAGCGCTTTCAGTTTGGCAAGCATGCGCGCTTGGACTGGGGCCTGGAGGGCATGCCTGCGATGCAGTTTGAGCGCGGCGACTTTATGGCCGAAGGCGACTCAATGACCTATATCCCGCTGCTGCCGTTTGGCCTGCGCGGCATCGATAACCGCGACTTTGACACGTTGCTCGGCCGCATGTTCCTCGACGGGCATCCCGACTCGGACGCACCTGCCGGCTTTGCAGCCATAGGCACGCCCGTCGATGGCAATCCTAATCCCTATCTACGCGCCTATCAGGAAGACTTCGCCGCCCGCGCGCAGTGGTGCGCCCACAAGCCCGCGGCCTGCTCGCATCCGGCGTATGTTGCCGAGGTCACGGGCGACATGAGCGCCGCAGCCGGTGAGCGCATTGACCTTGCAGCGACCATCGTCGACCACGATGGTAGGAGCTTCGACGCGCATTGGAATGTCACCATGGGACCAACGAGCTATGCAGGCGCTCAAGATCTGTCGCTGTGGCAGGGATACGCGACGGACGCCACGTTCACCGTGCCCACCGATGCACAACCCGGCGACCGCATCGTGCTCACCCTCAGCGTGCAGACGCGCGCCGAGCGCCCCTGCACCCGCTACGCCCAGGTCGCCGTGACCGTGGCATAACAAGGACGGCGCCCACATTCGGCATGGAGTGTCCCCAACTGCTACTCATTTAAGTACGTCCCCAATGACTACCCAGAAGTTGCGGTGGAATAGTTCCTGTTTGGCCTTCTAAGGCCGCCATTTAGGAACTATTTCACCGCAAGTTATTTGGGGATGAAAAATGGGCCATGTGTCCCAGTTGTGGAGACCTCTTGAGCCGTCTGGGTATCGTGAAAGATCGTGCGCTCCCCCATCATCAAAAGTGACACACGCTACCTGTTGATGGGAGGCAAACATGGGCTTCTTTGACAAGATGTTCGAGAAGAAAGAGTGCGCGATTTGCGGTACCGAGCTGGGACTTCTAGGTAAGACCAAGATCAACGAAGGCTACCTGTGCAAAGAGTGCGTCGGCAAGCTCTCTCCCTTCTTTGGAGGCTATCGCTCTAGCACCGCGGACGACATTCGCGAGCAGCTCGCCTATCGCGAGGCCAATGCCGAGCGCCTGGCATCGTTCAACCCCACGCGCACGCTTTCTGCCGGGCGCACCAATATTATGCTCGACGAGGACGCGGGCCTGCTGATCATTACTTCGCAGACGCGCTGGCGTGACGCCAACCCCGACATCATCGAGTTCTCTCAGGTACTCGGCTGCGACATGGACATCGATGAGCACCGCACCGAGATCTATCGTGAGACCAAGGACGGCGAGCGTGAGAGTTATGACCCGCCGCGCTACGACCTGGATTACGACTTCAATCTGACCATCCACGTCAACACGCCGTACTTTACCGAGATTGACCTGCGCGTGAACGACTCCACCATCGAGCAGCGCGGATCCATCGAGTACCGCGAGGCCAAACGTCAGGCAACCGAGGTTCGCGACGCGCTGGTGCAGCTGCGTCAGGAGACGCGCGATAGCGTCGTTGCCGCCAAGGCCCCCAAGACCGCGGTGACCTGCCCCTTCTGCGGCGCCACCACCATTCCCGATGCCAGTGGGCGCTGCGAATACTGCGGCGGCGCCATCGGCGCATAGCCTCCGGCACGGAAAGGACCGATCATGGCCTTCGAGAGCGTTAACTATCAGTGCCCTGCCTGCGGTGGTCCCCTGCATTTTGCCAGCGCCGAGCAAAAGCTTGTCTGCGACTACTGTGACTCACGCTTTGAAGTCGAAGAGGTCGAGGCTCTCTATCGCGAGCGCCAGGACAAGGCAGATGCCAAAGCCGATGCGGCGGCCGCAGCATCCAAGCCCGCATCCGACGATGCGGTGCAGGAACTGGCCCAAAACGCCGGCTATATCTGCTCGTCGTGTGGCGCCGAGCTGATCTCGGACGGCACCGTCGCCGTCTCCACCTGCCCGTACTGTGGCAACCCCGCCGTGGCACCTGGTCAGCTCTCGGGCGACTTCTCCCCCGACCTGGTGATTCCGTTTAAGCTCGGGCGCGACGATGTCTTGGCCGCGCTCAAGGAGCACTACAAGGGCAAGATCCTGCTGCCCAAGAGCTTTGTCACCGGCAACCACATCGACGAAGTCCAAGGCGTCTACGTGCCGTTTTGGCTCTACGGCGCCCGCGTGGACGGCGAAGTGCACTTTGACGCGACCAACGAGACCGTGACCGAGGAATCCGACCGTACCGTCACGACCACCGACCACTACGATGCCTACCGCAAGGGCAATATCTCGTTTGAGCGCGTGCCCGTCGACGGATCGTCCAAGATGCCCGACGGCCACATGGACGCCATCGAGCCGTTTGACTACGAAGCGCTGCGCCCGTTCTCGGTCGCCTACATTCCCGGCTACATCGCCAACCGCTACGACGAGGACTGCGAGACCTGCAAGGCCCGTGCCGAGCGCCGCATGGAGGAGAGCACGATCTCGGCCCTGCGCGAGACCGTCGTCGACGAATACGACGACGCCACGGTCGAAAGCAAACAGCTCGACTACACCTGGGAAGACAGCGACTACGCCTTGTTCCCCGTCTGGATGCTCTCGACCTCGTGGAACGGCAAGAGCTACCTGTTTGCCATGAACGGCCAAACCGGCCGTATGGTCGGCGAGCTCCCCTGCTCCAAGCCCAAGCTCATTATCGCCTCGCTGCTGTTCTTTGTGATCGGATTTGTCCTCTCCCAGATTCTCTTTATGGGCGAATACGCCTTCGATCCGGATTACCTCACCTTTGATATCGAGGGCATCCTCATCAACATCGTCGCGCCGCTAATCATCGTGATCATCGGAGACGTGCTGCTGGTAGGCCAGCTCAAGACGGCCAACGAGGCGACTCACGCCGACGAGTACTGCGGCGAGCTCGACCTGGTCGAGAAGCACGACACCTTCAGCCACACCGAGACCACCGTTGTCATGAAGGACGACAAGGACGACTAAGCAATCCGACCAATACCACCCGGACTTTGACGAGAAAGGAAGATCACCATGGGACTCTTGAAAGCTGGATTGGGAGCTGCCGGCGGCGTCATGGCCGACCAGTGGAAGGAATTTATCTACTGCGAATCGATGCCCGCTGACGTCTTGGCCTGCAAGGGCGTCAAACGAACCGGCGGCCGCAGCTCCAACACACACGACGAGGACAACGTCATCTCCAACGGCTCCGTCATCGCCGTCAACGACGGCCAGGGCATGCTCGTGGTGCAAAACGGCAAGATCATCGAAGTCGCACTGGAGCCCGGCGAGTTCGTCTTCGATACCGGCAGCGAGCCGAGCGTCTTTAGCGGCAACCTGGGCGACTCCATCAAGGAGACCTTCGCCAATATCGGCAGCCGCTTTACCTTCGGCGGCGACGCGGGCAAGGACCAGCGCGTCTACTTCATTAACACCAAGGAGATTATCGGCAATAAGTACGGCACCGCCTCGCCCGTGCCCTTCCGCGTGGTCGACAACAACATTGGCCTGGACGTCGACATCTCCGTGCGCTGCAACGGCGAGTATTCGTACCGCATCACCAACCCGCTGCTGTTCTACACCAATGTATGCGGCAACGTGACCGATAGCTACACGCGCGACAAGATCGACAGCCAGCTTAAGTCCGAGCTGCTCACCGCCCTGCAGCCCGCCTTTGCCAAGATCTCGGAGATGGGCATCCGCTACAGCGCCATCCCCGGCCACACCACCGAGCTCGCCCGCGCGCTCAACGAGGTCCTCTCCGCCGACTGGCGTGACCTGCGCGGCGTCGAGATCGTGAGCTTTGGCGTCAACTCAATCGCCGCTTCGCAAGAAGACGAGCAGATGATCAAGGACCTGCAGAAGGCCGCGGTCATGCGCGATCCCACGATGGCGGCCGCCAATATCGCCAGCGCCCAGAGCGACGCGATGCGTGCGGCAGCAGCCAACCCCAACGGCGCAATGGCCGGCTTTATGGGCATGGGCATGGCAGGCGGCATGGGCGGCATGAACGCCAGCCAGCTGTTCGCTGCCGGCCAGGCGCAGCAGCAGGCCGCCCCGCAACCGGCTCCGGCCCCCGCCCCCGCACCGGCTCCCGCCGCCGCGCCTGCGGCCGGCACGTGGACCTGCAGCTGCGGCGCCACCAACACCGGCAAGTTCTGCCCCGAGTGCGGCAGCCCCGCGCCTGCCCCGGCACCGGCCAAGTGGTTCTGCCCCAACTGCGGTAGCGAAAACGGCGGCAAGTTCTGCAGCAGCTGCGGAACGCCCAGGCCCTAGCCCCTCTATCTGGTAATTGGCGGGGAATCCGCCGCCCCCGCTCCTGCTTCTATGGGTTTCGTTCGATTAAGGAGGACACCATGAAGACAACGTTCAAAAAGTCCGTGCTCGCATTCCTGACATGCGTCCTGGCGCTCGCCTTTGCCCTGACGGGCTGCAGCGGCGGCGCCAAAGACCCCAAGGCCGACTTCGTCGGCAGCTGGGAGCTCTCGGGTGGAACCGTGGATGGCGAAGAGCTGACCGATGAGTACATGAAGATGCTCGAGGATTGGGGTGCCCACTGCGTCCTGATTCTCGATGAGGACGGTACAGGCGCCCTCGACCTGTTCCTTGAGGTTGTCGACCTTAAATGGGAGGCAAAGGACGCCACCACCGTGACGATCACCGCCGAAGATGAGTCGCACGACATGAAGCTCAAGGACGGCAAACTCATCCTCGAAGAGGATGACGGCAACCTCGTCTTTACCAAGTCCGACAAGGATCTGTCCGGCACGGTGAAGAAGGATCGCGAGGCTGCCGAAAAGGAAGAGGAGATCGATGAGGCCGTCGAAGACGACGACGCCCAGCGCGCCGAAATCTCCCCCGCCGTCACCGTCGCCGATGACGATCTGTGCACCATCACCGTCACCGAGAAGTTCAAGGACGACTGGGGCGACATCGGCTTTGTCGTCAACATCACCAACAAGAGCGACAAGGACCTGACCTTCTACGCTCCCAGCGGTAAGAC
Source organism: Collinsella sp. TF05-9AC (assembly GCF_003438495.1). Classification (GTDB taxonomy): domain Bacteria; phylum Actinomycetota; class Coriobacteriia; order Coriobacteriales; family Coriobacteriaceae; genus Collinsella. The sequence continues at coordinate 7,890 of NZ_QSSH01000031.1, read as the reverse complement.
CAACGTCAACGGCACCATGAAGGAACCCTGGTTCTCTGCCCACCTGATGCCCGGCACCAACGCCACCGAGGAATTCACGTTCTCGAGCGGCGAGCTCGATAGCCTTGACGACCTGGTCAACACGACCATCGGCATCGATGCCTACCTGACCGATTCCTACGAGGACGTCGCCTCCTACAGCGCAACCATCGCGTAACGGCAGACATCGATAGTCGCGGATTGGCGGACACATCCGCGCACATGCCATGCGGGGCCGCAGGAGTTGATCCTGCGGCCCCGTCGCTTTGTGCCGACAGCACTGCCCGCACAAGCAGGCCGCCCGCCGTTGCAGATGCGAAACGGCGGGCGGCCTAGTTTTTTAGCGTCGATGTACGGGCGAGTGTGCCGACTACGGGCGCTCCATATTGGGAACGATGCTCCCCTCGGTCACCGCATGCACTGCCAGACGCATGATGTTGTCGTAGCCGGTCTTGCTCAGGATCTCGGAGATGCGGCGCTTGATGGTGCCTTCGCTCATAAACAACTCGGCCGCGATCTCGCGACGGCTCTTGCCTTCGCAGGCAAGGCGCAAAATCGACAACTCAACGTCGTCGAGCGCCGCCGTGCCCGAAAAGATGCTTTCGGGCGGCTTGGGAAACGTGCAATAGCCCGCCAGCGTGGAGCGCATCACGGCAAAGAGCTCATCGATGCCGACGTTCTTGTACACAAAGCTGTCGACGCCTGCCTCGCGCGCCTGATCCACAAACGTAATCTCGGGCATGCCCGTCATGATAATGACGCGGCACTCGGGCAGCTGCTCTTTGATGCGCGCCGCCGCCACGATGCCGTTGGAATCGTGCTCGGTGCACACGTCCATCAAAATCATGTCCGGATGCTCCTTGAGCGCGACGTCCAAGGCATCTGAGGCATCGGCGATGGCGGCAACAACGGTCATGTCGGGCTGGTCCCCAACGGAGCGCGCGAGGCTCTCGCGCAGGATGGCCTGGTCTTCGACGATCAAAACGCGAATCATGAGCTTCTCCTTTGAACCGTGGCGTTGGAACTCAGCGGAATGGATACCGCAAGCGTGAAGGGCGGGGCGGCGCGAACCTCCAGGCTGCCGCCCAAATCTTGTGCGACATGCCTCATGCCTGGGATACCCGTTCCCTCTCGATACGATACGGGAGCAGGCGCCCCGTCATTGGATATCGTCATATGCGCAATGGCACCGGCAACCGGCCCCTCCTGCCACAGACGAACATGAACTTGGTGTGCCTGGGCGTGCTTGGTGGCGTTGGTCGAGGCCTCGCGGATAATCTGCAAAAAGGCCGTCGCGACGCGCACGTCCCGAGGGAGCACGCCCTCTACATCAATCTGCACGCTCACCAGACCAAAGGCGTGAACGATATCGTCCAGCTGCTCTTTGGGCTCGCTGGCACCATCGCTACGCAGATCGGCGGCGATTGAGCGCAGCAGCGGGTCGATCTGTTCGAGGGATTCGTCGTCCAGACGGCCTTCCTCCAAATAGCGATGGAGGATGGACAGGCGTTGACCGATTACGTCGTGCACACGGGCGCGCATGCGCAGGTAGGCCGCATTGTCGGCAACCTTCTTCACTTCTTCGATCTGCGTCTGGAGCTCCTGGCCCGCAAGCTCGAGCAGGTGGTTAGCCTGTACCAGGCGATCATAGGCGTGCGCGTATTCCGTCACGTCTAGGCCGATAACGCGCTCAAACGGACGACCCGAAACCATAACGGCATCGCGTGCAAACAGGCGGATTTCGGACGGGGATACCTCGACCACAGCGCGATCTTCGCCAAAGCGACCCAAGTCAATCAGGGCGCGGTCTTTGCTTCTCTCGGGCGGCTGCATGCCCAGCTGGCGCAGGCTGCTCCACGTACCGCTCATATCGCGCAGGTCGGTGGGCATATGAAGCTCCAGCAGGTTTTTGCGCATGCAGCGATTCATGAGCAGCGGGCGACCCTTTGGGTCCAGATACAGAATGCCCACGGGAATCACGTTGATGGTCTCGATGGTCGAAAACGCGGTGATGTCCTCTTGGCGGTTGCGAACGTCCATCAAAAGCGCCGCGATGGAGCGGAATAGGAAGAACGCGGCCTCTGCGACAAGAACCGCCGTCCATGCCGGGCCCATGACGCAGACGGCAGGCGGCGTCGCGGCGGCAACGAGCAGCAGCTCGACCAACATGACGGGGCGACGATAGTGCACCATAAGCACCACGCCATAGATAACAATTGCAGCGTTGATCCACAGCAGCGCACCCGCCGCCTTGGCGACGACGTAGAGCGGCGCCACCAGATATGAGCCGCTCGATGCGAACAAGATAAGCGCCGAGATAATCAGGTGAAGCACCAGGCTCGCCTCGTAGGCACAGATCACCTTGCGGTTATAGGATGAGCGGCGCGACACGATGAGCGGAACGTGAATCATCTGCAAGCACGCAGTCAGGGCAAAGACGACGTCGAGCGCGACAATCTGGGGAAGAATGAGCGGCATCTGCATGGTCACTCACCTGCCCGCGGCATCAAGACGATCATGCGCAGCTGGCCTGGCTCGCCCTCGAGACGATACGCCACGTTGCGACCCTGCAACTCGCGCTCGAGTTCATGCGCGGCAGGCGTCTGTGACAGGTCTTCCTCGTCGTCGGAGAAGAGCGTGGCACGCAGTTCAACACTGCACGAATCGTGATCGCTCAAGTGGTACATGAGCGCCGGATGATCGGTGGTGTAGGCGAAAAACGCAAAGTCGTACACGCAGTCATACAGCGCGCTTACCGTGCTGGCATGCATCGGGCGTCGTATGGCGATAATCGAGGCACAATCAACATCGATGGTGCGCAGGTCACTTGCCAGCTCGTTAGCGATCAGCTGGATGCGGTCGCGATCAAAGCCACTCTCCCCGTGCTGTGCCAAAGTAAGCGACCCCTTGCGTTTGCAATAGGCGACAAGCATTTTGGCGCATTGCAGCATGCGAAAGCGCTCGCGCGAAGACGCCTCGTCGGCCAGCGGCGGCAACGAGCTCAGCACGCCATACATCTCATCAAGTGCACGGGCAAGCGCTTTGTCCACGTCTTGCACCAGCAGGGTTTCGGCCTCCTGGTCCGCCAAGTGCGTCTTTAAGTCGTAGTCGGCCACAAGCAGCTCGTTTTGACGCTGCAGGTCCATGCGTCGATGGGCCAGCTCGCGGTTGAGCCCGTTGAGCTCCGACACATCCTGGGCAAGCAGGGCAGATCCGCCCAGCAGCGAAAAGGCTCGGTACATAACGTCGGGGGCAGACGGCACGGTAAAGGCATGGGCATGCCCATGCTCCTGGGCCCGCAGCTCCTCGCGTACGCCCTCTGGCGTTGGCTTTGACACCGGCGTGGCATAGACTTCCCGCAGGTCGCGCGTTAGAACTTTGAGGTCGAGCGGCAAGGTGTCGAAGATGCCGGCGATATCGTGATACGACGGGATGACGTCACAATCGAGGCAGATCTCCATCGTCAACACGCACAGCACGCAGTAGACGAGCGAAAAGTTGAGTTTCCACGCCCAAGGCATGCGCAGGGCGTATGAGATGGCAAAGAACGCGCCGCCCAGCAGCACGAGTGCCGCCGTGCCCGAAAAGCGCTGGATACGATAGGACGAGGACCGACCCACCAAAATGAAGAAGGCGACAAAGTTAAAGGCCGTCCACACTAAGACGGCGAAATAGCCCCAGCCGTACGTGTAGTCGTTGCTCCAGGTGTCGCTTGCGCGGTCAAAGTGGAATACCTGCCGGTGGAAATCGTTGGTGAGCACAAAACCGATAAGCAGGATGGCCACAATCCACAGGATGCTGCGGTAGCGGCGGCCCGCACGGTGCTGTTCCAACCCCGCAAGGCGCAGACCGCACAGCTGATAGAGCAGCGGAACGAGCGTCATAGGCACGTAGTACAGGTACCACAGCACGGTGGCATAGAACGGCGTGAACGACTTGTACTTGAGGATGACCTCGATCATCCACAAGGCGCTGATGGTGGCAACGGCAACGAGGCGCCGGCGCAAGACGTAATCCAGACAGCGCAGATAGACCAGCACACCCCAGATTGAGAACGCGACGGCAGCGAGGAGCAGCGGAATCGAGCTCGAATGGATAAGCCCGTCCACGACCTCTTTGGACACCTCGTTATAGATGGGCACGGTGTTGGAGAGCTTGGGATCGGAAGCGAATGACGCCGGCAAGACCGCCAAAAGCAGAAGAAACAGTGCGGTTATGACGCCGGCAATGACGAAGGCGCGGCGACGGTACACCAGGTGCGTTATGCCAACGAGGAATCGCGGCATGGCGAAGAGCCTGCCGCCCCTGGGATCCGCCACCGGCGCGGATCGGGCGGCCACATGGCCGATATGTCGCTCGCGGGTACCCATAGTGCTTTTAGTGTACCGACAGGCAGGCTCAAAAAACGGGCCGCATGTCCCAAAATCCGTAGACGGCAAAGCGCCCGACGAGCACAAACTGCTCGCCGGGCGCTTTGGTTAGGAGGCTATGCGGTTGGACTTGCGAAGAGCCGCGGTCGAGACTGCCTCCTAAGGGCCTGAGGTGCTCAAGATTGGGAGCGACAAGCCCGACGAAGCGTACTTAAGTACGCGAGGAGGGTTGGAGCCCCAAGGTTGAGTGCCTCAGTGTCCTTAGGCCAAATCTTCGCCGTTGGAAGCGATTACCTTCTTGTACCAGTCGAAGCTCTTCTTCTTGGAGCGCTTGAGGGTACCGTTGCCGGCATCGTCGCGGTCGACGTAGATGAAGCCGTAGCGCTTGGACATCTCGCCCGTGCCGGCCGAGACCAGGTCGATCGGACCCCAGGTGGTGTAACCCAGCAGGTCGACGCCGTCCTCGGTCACCGCGTCGCGCATCGCGGCGATGTGCTGGCGCAGGTAATCGATACGGTAGTCGTCGTTGATGGAGCCGTCCTCCTCGACAACATCCTTGGCGCCCAGACCGTTCTCGACCACAAACAGAGGCTTCTGATAGCGGTCGTACAGGTCGTTGAGGGTAATGCGGAAGCCTAGCGGATCGATGGCCCAGCCCCACTGGCTCTGCTGCAGGTAGGGGTTCTTGGCACCGGCGAAGGCGTTGCCCTGGGTCTTCTCGACGTCGGGATTGTCAGCGCCCGCGGAGCAGCGGGTGCTGTAGTAGCTAAAGCTGATGAAGTCGACGGTGTTGTCGGCCAGGATCTCGCGGTCCTCGTCGGTCATGCCCACATCGATGCCCAGGCGCTCGAGCTTCTTGACGGCATAGGCCGGGTAATAGCCACGGCTCTGGACGTCGACGAAGAAGTAGTTGTCCTGGTTGTCGAGCTGGGCCTGGCGCACATCGCCCGGGCGACAGCTGTAGGGGTAGTAGGTGCCGGCAGCGAGCATGCAGCCAATCTTGACCTCGGGGTCGATCTCGTGGGCGATCTTGGTGGCCCAAGCGCTGGCGACGAGCTCGTTGTGGGCGGCCAGGTACTCGACGGCTTCCTTGTTCTCGCCCTCCTCAAAGACCAGACCTGCGCCCATAAACGGCAGGTGCAGGATCATATTGATCTCGTTAAAGGTGAGCCAGTACTTCACCAGGCCCTTGTAGCGGGTGAAGATCGTAGTCGCAAGGTTCTTGTAGAAGTCGATGAGCTTGCGGTTGCGCCAGCCGCCGTATTCCTTGATGAGGTGAATCGGGCAGTCGAAGTGCGTGATGGTCACGAGCGGCTCGATGCCGTACTTTTGGCACTCGCGGAACACATCTTCATAGAAAGCCAGGCCGGCCTCGTTGGGCTCAGCCTCGTCACCGTTGGGGAAGATGCGGGTCCATGCCAGGCTCATGCGGAAGGTCTTAAAGCCCATCTCGGCGAAGAGGGCGATGTCCTCCTTGTAGTGATGGTAGAAATCGATGCCGGTCTGCGCGGGATAGTAGTAGCCATCCTCGAAGTCGAGCATCTTACGCTGGCCGGAGACCACCGCGTAGCGCTCAGCGCCGTGCGGCGCCACGTCCACGTTAGCCAAGCCGCGACCGTCCACGTCGTAGGCACCCTCGCACTGGTTGGCAGCCGTCGCGCCGCCCCACAGGAAGTCTTTACGGAAAGCCATACATCGATCCTTTCACACGCTGTTTGTCATAGGCTCAGTATCTCTATAAACGGCACGTCGCTCAACGGCAACGGCGCAGGTCGACACTTCTTTTCGCTCCCGCATATCGGCAGACGGTGCGCTCCTGACACTTTTTGATACCTCGCGTGCACGAAAAAGCACCCGCCCACACGCCGCGAACGTCAAGTGAGTAGACTTTTTGGCAAAACTCAACCAGACCCGCCTTTGACGCCATCAAAACCGACGCTCCTATAAGTTGTCAAGAGGCAGTTTGCGGGAGCGCTCTCTCCAATTCGCACAGGAGCTCGTAATACCTCCTCTCCAGTTTCGTCGACCGCCGTTTCCCCCGTTCCAAGTGCCCGAGTGTGGCTGCGGACAGGCCGAGCTCCGCGGCGGCTTTCTTCTGAGTCACCCGCATCGCCTTGCGCATCTTCGCGAGCTCGGGGCCTTCCGGCGCGGCGCCGTCGGGGTTCGGGTCCATGAGCACGCGGTACACCTCCCGCGCTATGTAGCGCTTCAGGCAGCGGACCGCCTCCCGCCGGGACTTCCCCTCGGAGGTCCGCCTCGCCACGTACCTCCTCGTCCTCTCGTCGTACGCCATGCGCTTGATCGCGATCTCGTAGAGCGCCCAGTTCGCCTGCCGGTTGCCGCCGCGGTTGAGCCTGTGCCGGTCCGTCTTCCCGCTCGACGCGGGGATCGGGGAGGCGCCGCACATCATCGAGAACGCCGCCTCGCCCTTCAGCCTGCCGGGGTTGTCGCCGGCGGCCACGACCAGGGCGGCGGCGGTCGTGGTGCCGCAGCCCTCGACGCCGAGCAGCGCGGGCGCGTTCGCCTCCAGCAGCGCGCGGATGCGCTCGTCGAGGGACTCGACCTGGCTGCGGGCCTCCTTCCAGACCGCCGCGACGGACCGCAGCGAGGCCAGCACGCTCTCCTCGAGCGCGTCGCCCGCCTTCCTCCCGCGCGCGAGCAGCGGCATGAGGTCCTTCGGCCGCTCGCGGCCCCTGAACCGCTCCCTCAGGGCGCTCGGGGCCGTCGTGAGCATCGACTTCGCGCAGGCCACGCAGGACGTGGACGTCGCGACGGCCAGCCTGCGCGCGACGTAGAGCTGGCGCACCGCCTCGACCCAGCCGTCCTGCGACTTCGGCACGGAGCAGCCCTTCCCGGACGCCGCCTTGCGCGCCGCGCGCTCGGCGTCCAGCGGGTCGCTCTTCCCCTCGCCGGGCCTCACCTTGTCCCTCTTGGGCCTGAGCACCTCGACGACGTTGTACCCGAGCTCCACGAGCCTCCTCGTCAGCCCGGCCCCGTACGATGCCGTGCCCTCGACGCCGACGACCATGCAGCTCCCCGGGTCGCCTATCGCCTCCGCCAGCCTGTCGTAGCCCTCGGGGTCGGCCCCGAAGCTCCCGCTCCGGATCTTCCTCCCGAGGCCGTCGAGCAGGCACAGGACATGCACGTCCTTGTGCGTGTCGACGCCCGCGATGACCGTTTCGCCTTCCATTTTCGCTCCCCTCGGTCTGCCGCCTGCTCCGCGCCCGAGCCTCCCAGACATTGCACTGACGGGAGCGCTACAATCCAATTGGCTTGTCCGATTGTCCGCGCTCATGCTCCTATTAGGTCATGGCAGGACTCCGGGACGCGGATGCCGGGGCGAGACAGGTCGGATTTGAGGACGGCCGAAGAGGCGTCAGCAGGTCAGTGGGTCATCGTCCCGGCATTCAGCATCAGGGTAGCGCTGCGACGCGGAAATCGCGCGCCGTTGCCGCGCCCCGCAGTGCCCGCTTCCCCCGAGAACAATTATCAGTGCAGGTAG
>NZ_QSSH01000030.1:1920-29135 GCF_003438495.1 Collinsella sp. TF05-9AC | reverse complement strand
GGCGCGCAGTGCGCCGACCGCCGATATATGGGGTCTGATGATTTTTACCAGCTAGGGCCTCTTACTCGTCTAGGAGATCCTCTGGCATATCATTGCCGTCGCCCAGGTCGACTGGGGCCTCTTCGGTGTCGACTGCGGCCTCGGCGCCCTCGCCTTCGGGTTTTTCCTTGGCTGCCGTCATGCGGGCTACGGCGCAGATGCGGTCGTTGTCGTCGACGGTCATCATCTTGACGCCCTGGGTGGCGCGGCCAGTCTGGCTGATCTCGTCGGTCTTAACGCGAATGACCGTCGCGCCCTCCGTCACGATGAACAGCTCGTGCTGCGGGCCCACCGTCTTCATTGCCGCGAGGTTGCCCTTGCGCTCGGTCATTTGAATGGTGTAGACGCCCTGGCCGCCGCGATTCTGCTCCGGGTAGTCCGCGACCGGCGTGCGCTTGCCGTAGCCGCGCTCGGTGATGACGAACAGATCACCGTTGCCGTTAGTGACTTCCATGCCCAGAACGCTCACGCCGTCCTTCATACCGATACCGCGAACGCCGCTGGTATCGCGGCCGGTGGCGCGCACCTGCTCCTCGGAGAACATGATCGCCTTGCCTGCGGTGGTGGCCAGGATAATCTTGTCGCCCTCGCGCACGCGGCGCACATTCAGCAGCGCGTCGTCGTCACGCAGGTTGATAGCGATCAGGCCGTCGCGACGGCTGCGGTCATATGCGCTCATCACGGTCTTCTTGACCATGCCGCTCTTTGTGGCAAACATCAGGTACTCGTCGGCCGGGAACTCGCGGCAGCTGATGACGCTCGCGATCTTCTCGCCCTCCTCGAAGGGCAGCAGGTTGACGATCGCGGTACCGCGCGCCTGGCGCGTACCCACCGGCAGCTCGTGCACCTTCAGACGATAGACCTTGCCCTTGCTCGAGAAGAACAGCACGTACTCGTGCGTGGACGCGATGAACATCTCATCGATAACGTCATCCTCTTTGAGGTTGACGCCCGACACGCCCTTGCCACCGCGCTTCTGGGCACGGTAGGCAGCCACCGGGATACGCTTAACGTAGCCGGTGTGGGTGATGGTCACGACCATATCCTCGTCGGCGATGAGGTCCTCGACATCCAGGTCCTTCTCAACCTGGCTGATCTCGGTGCGGCGCTTGTCGCCAAACTTCTTGGAGATCTCGCGCATCTCTTCCTTGATGACGCCCAGGATCTTCTCCTCGTGCGCCAGCAGGTCCTCGTAGTAGGCGATGGCGCGGCGCAGGCCGTCCAACTCTTCTTGGATCTTGTCGCGCTCCAGGCCGGTCAGGCGGCGCAGCTTCATCTCGAGGATGGCCGTGGTCTGCTCGGGCGTAAAGCCAAAGCGCTCGATCAGGCGGCTGCTGGCCTCGGAGTCGGTCTGCGAGGAGCGGATGATGCTAATGACCTCGTCGATATGGTCAAGGGCCATCAGGTAACCCTCGAGGATATGAGCGCGGGCCTGGGCTTTCTTAAGGTCGAAGCGGGTGCGGCGGGTGACGACGTCGACCTGGTGGTCGATGTAGTGCTGCAGCATCTCGCGCAGGCTCAGGCATTTGGGAACGCCGTTGACGAGTGCCAGGTTGTTGGCGCCAAAGGTCGTCTGCAGCGAGGTGTACTTATACAGGTTGTTGAGCACGACCTGCGGAATGACGCCCTTCTTGAGCTCGATGACCAGACGGATGCCCTTCTGGTTGGACTCATCGCGCATATCCGAGATGCCCTCGATGCGTTTGTCGTTGACGAGCTGGGCGATCTTCTCCTGCAGGGTGCCCTTGTTGACCATGTAGGGAATCTCGGTAAAGACCAGGCGGTTGCGGCCGGTCTTGGTGGACTCCACATGTGCCTTAGCACGCACGGTAATGGAGCCGCGGCCGGTCTCGTAGCTCTGCTTAATGCCGGCGCTGCCCATGATGATGGCGCCGGTGGGGAAGTCCGGACCTGGCATGATCTGCATGAGCTCGTCAACGGTGGCGTCGGGGTTGTCGATCAGGTAGCAGGTGGCCTCGATCGCCTCGGTGAGGTTATGCGGGGCGATGTTGGTGGCCATGCCGACGGCGATGCCCTGGCTGCCGTTGACCAGCAGGTTGGGGAAGCGCGCAGGCAGCGCCACGGGCTCGGCAAGCGATTCGTCGTAGTTGGGCTGCCAGTCGACGGTATCCTTCTGCAGGTCGCGCAGCAGTTCCATGGCGGGCTTTGCCAGGCGGCTCTCGGTGTAACGCATGGCCGCCGCGCCGTCGCCGTCGATGTTGCCGAAGTTGCCGTGACCGTCGATGAGCGGCGTGCGCATGGAGAACCACTGCGCCAGGCGGACCATGGCCTCATAGACCGCGGAATCGCCGTGCGGGTGGTACTTACCGATAACTTCGCCGACCGTCCAGGCCGACTTCTTGTGCGGTCGGTTGGGGTAGATGCCGCTCTCGTTCATCGCGTACAGGATGCGGCGGTGCACCGGCTTTAAGCCGTCGCGCACGTCCGGCAGGGCGCGCGCCGTGATAACCGACATCGAATACTCGATGAACGACTGCTTCATCTCGCGACCGAACTCCGAAATCTGGAGCTGGCCGCCGTTGATATCCTCGCCGGCCGAGGCGCCGCGATCGACTTCGCCAAAGCTCTCCTCGAGCTCGGCGTCGTCGTCTTCTTCCTCATCATCATCGGCATCGGGGTTATAGGCGTCCGGATCGCCGTCCTCGCCCTGCTCAGCACGGGCAAGCAGGCGCTTCAGATCATCGGGCATACCGGCATCGCCGGCCTCGTCCATACCCTCGTTATTGTTGATATCGTCTGCCACGTTACCTCCTCTTAAGCGTCAAGGAATCGTGCATCATGTGCATGCTTCTCGATGTACTCGCGGCGATAGCCGACCTCGGAACCCATCAGCTCGCGCACGGCGCGGTCCGCCACCACGGCGTCCTCGATCGACACACGCTGCAGGATGCGGGTCTTGGGGTCCATCGTCGTCGAGGCGAGCTGCTTGGGGTCCATCTCGCCCAGACCCTTGTAGCGCTGGACGGTATAGCCCTTGCGCTTTTTGGTAATCTTGCCGTCCTTGGCCTTGCCGTCCTCGTCGTTATCGTCGGGGTTCAGGCCCAGGCTCTGGATGGTGTCACGCAGGATCTCGTCTTCGGGCTGGCGGCCGTTGGGATACACGTAGTGGATCTTGTTGCGCACCTTAATGCCAAAGATGGGCGGGCAGGCAACATAGACGTAGCCGGCATCGATCAGCGGACGCATGTACTTGTAGAAGAACGTCAGCAGCAGGATGCGGATATGCGCACCGTCGACGTCTGCATCGGTCATGATGATGATCTTGTGGTAGCGCGCCTTGGTGATATCGAAGTCGCCGCCGTCGCCGGCACTCGTCGTGACGCCGCAGCCGATCGCGGTAATCAGCGACTGGATGGTGTCACTCGAGAACGCGCGATGGTCACCAACGCGCTCGACGTTCAAAATCTTGCCGCGCAGGGGCAGAATCGCCTGGATGTCTCGGCGACGGCCGTCCTTGGCCGAACCGCCTGCCGAGTCGCCCTCTACGATGAAGAGCTCGGTCAGCTCGGCATCGCGCACCGAGCAGTCGGCGAGCTTACCGGGCAGGGACGCCGTCTCGAGCAGGCTCTTGCGGCGGGTCGCCTCGCGCGCCTTGCGGGCGGCATTGCGCGCCTTGCAGGCCTGCTGCGCCTTCTTGACGATCTCGCGAGCGGGCTTAGGGTGCTCCTCGAGGTAATCGGCAAGGCCGTCGGTCACGATCTTGAGCGTCAGCGCGCGCATATAGGAGCTGCCGAGCTTGGCCTTGGTCTGGCCCTCAAACTGCGGATCGGGCAGCTTGACCGAGATAACGGCCGAAAGGCCCTCGCGCACATCGTCGCCGGTCAGATTGGCGTCTTTTTCCTTGAGCAGGTTCTGCTTGCGCGCATAGTCGTTGATCACGCGGGTGAGCGCGGTGCGGAAGCCCTCAAGGTGCATGCCGCCCTCGGGGGTGTAGATGTCGTTGGCAAACGACATGACGTTCTCGCCGTAGCCGCTATTCCACTGCAGGGAAACCTCAACCTCGCCCATCTTGGCCACAGGTGCGTCCGGGTCCGATTTGCCCTCGATGTAGATAGGCTCCTTAAAGGCCTCGGGGACGTCCTTGCCCTCGTTAAGGAACTTGACGAAGTCGATGATGCCACCCTCGTAGCAAAACTCCTCCACGTGGGGAGTAGACTCGCGCTCGTCAGTCAGCACGATTTTGAGGTTCTTATTGAGGAACGCCGTCTCCTGCAGACGGTTGTGCAGCGTATCGAAATCGTAGATGCATGTCTCGAAGATCTCGTCGTCGGGCCAGAAGGTGACGGTGGTGCCCGTCGAATCCGAGGTGCCCACGACCTCCATCTTCTTAACGGTCTTGCCGCGCGAGAACTCCATCTCGTAGGTGTTGCCGTCGCGACGAACCTGAACGACCACGCGCTTGGACAGTGCGTTGACGACGGAGATGCCAACGCCGTGCAGGCCGCCCGAAACCTTATAGGCCGAGTTATCGAACTTACCGCCGGCGTGCAAGATCGTCATGACGACCTCGAGCGTCGGGATCTTTTTAACAGGGTGCTCGTCGACGGGGATGCCGCGCCCGTTGTCGACGACCGTGATGGAGTTGTCGGCGTGGACCGTCACCTGGATCTCGGTGCAGAAACCGGCCATGGCCTCGTCGACGGAGTTGTCAACGATCTCCCACACCAGGTGATGCAGACCGCTGGCGCTCGTCGAGCCGATATACATGCCCGGGCGCTTACGAACGGCCTCGAGACCTTCGAGAATCTTAATCTCGCCGCCATCGTAATCGTTTTCGTTTGCCACACGTCCTCCTTCAGTCAAGAAAATGTGTACAGCCTTACTAGTTTATCGTAAAAAAATACCCTCGGGAACGAGGGTATTTGGCTCTACAAGGCCACCAGATGCGATTTAAGGCTCTTTTTTGCTTTCTACGCCCTTGGCCCACTCGGCACTGGCTCTCATGGCATTCTCGAGGGCCTCGCGCAGTTTTTGGTCTTCGATGGGCGCCACTTGGCGCTCAATCTCGGTGCGCTCGGCCTCACTTAGGTCGGCGTGCGGGGCCGGCGGGCGCTCGGTCGTCGCCGGGCGCAGGCGCTGCTTGGCGGCGGGCGGCGTGTGACCCGGCGCGGTGGTTTTGAACACCAGGCCGTCCACATGCGCACCGGCGCGCTCCATGCGCGCGCGGATGATCTCGCGCAACAGCGTCATTTCCTGCGTCCACGAGGGCGAATCGAGATATACCAGCAGCTCATTGGACTCGGGCAGGTAGCGCAAGCCCGTCACATGCCGCCCCTCGCGCGTGCCCGAGCACACCGCGTTCCACGCGCGATAGACCGCGCGCGACTCCTCGGCAGCCTCCATCTGCGCGCGGCGCTCAGGTGTCGCGGCCGCCAGGATGCGCTGACGCTCTGCGTTCAAAAATCCACTGAAGGCAACCGTTTCGCTCTCGCGCTCGTAATTAGCACGTCTCACCCATGCTCACCACCTTGGCTCGATCAAGCAGGTCATCGGTAAAATACCCCAGGTTGGTCGTGGTTATGACCGTCTGGATATCATCGCCGATCAGCCGCAGAAAAGCACCGCGGCGTTCGCCGTCGAGTTCGCTCATCACGTCGTCCAAAAGCAGCAACGGGGCGGTGCCCAGGACATCGCGAGCCACGGCCACCTCCGCCACCTTCCAGGCCAGAACCAACGTTCGCTGCTGACCTTGGCTGGCAAATGAACGGGCGGAGCGACCCGCCACGGTAAACTCAATCTCATCGCGATGCGGTCCCACCAACGTCACGCCGCGGCGAATTTCCTCGTCGGCGTGCTCATCAAGGGCAGCCAGCATGCGCTCGTACGCCCAGCCCTTCAGCTCTTCGCGATCATCGACCTGGGGCAAATCCCCCAGCGTGGACGTATAGGTCACGTTGGCAGCCTCACCGGATGCCACTTGCCCGTAGGCAGTGTGCACATGGCCCGCCAGCCGGTCGAGCAGGGCCAACCGGTGCACAAGCAGGGCCGAGCCCGCGCGGGCAATCGAATCGTTCCACGCGCCGAGCATCTCGCGACAGCACCAGGTCTCCTTGAGCAGGGCGTTACGCTGGGTCACGCAGCGTCCATAGGTGCTCGCAAGATCGGCATAACGTGCGCTCAGCTGCATGCCAAAGTCATCGAGGGCGGCGCGGCGCACACTGGCGCCTCGCTTAACCATGTCCAGATGGTCGGGGCAAAACAGCACGCTCGGCAGAGCCCCGCGCACACCGGCGGCAGAGCACCTCTTGCCGTTGCGGCTAAACGAGCGCTTACCGTCCTCCACGCTCAATCCCATATCAAGCACGCGGCCGTCGCCCTCGAGCCTCAGCTCGACCTTGCACGAGCCCACGCCATCATGGACGAGCTCGGCTGCGGTCGGATGCCTAAACGAGGCGCCGCTCGTCAGCAGCTGCAGCGCCTCTATGAGATTGGTCTTTCCCGCCGCGTTGGGTCCCGCAAGTATCGTCACGCCCTCGTCCAGGGCAAGGCGATAACTATCGAAGCTGCGGTAGTGCGCGACGGAAAGATCGCGGGCGAACATGGTCATAGGGCGGTTGCTAGATGCGGACCGGCATAACCAGGTACAGGTAGTTGATCTTGTCGTAGGACTTGAAGATGCCCGCCTGCGAGTAGCTCTTGAGCTCCAGCGTGATCTCCTTCTCCTTGGACAGGGCATTGAGGCAGCCGAAGATGTAGTGGTAGTTGAAGGCGATGGTGCCCGACTCGCCCTCGGCCTCGACATCGATCGTCTCCTGCGCAAGGTCCTGGTCATTGGAAATGGAGGACAGGCCCATCTGCCCGTTCTCGACATCGATCTCGAACTTGACGGCGGGGTTGGCGCTCGCGATAACGGCCACGCGCTTGAGGGCGGCGTTAAAGGCGGCGACGTCAATCTTGACGCTCGTCACGCACGAATCGGGGATGAGCTGCTTGTAGTTGGGGTACACGCCCTCGATACGACGCGACACGTAGGTGGTGTTGCCGGCCTCAAAGACGACCTGGGTGTCGGTAGCCCCGATCATGATGGTCGCCTGGCTGGCCATGATGTTCAGTGCGTCGTTAAAGGCGTCAGCCGGAACGTTGAGCTCAAAGGAGCCCTCGAGGGTCGAGGTCTCGACCTGCGTATCGCACACGGCCAAGCGGAAGGAATCGGTCGCCACCAGGCGCACGGTGTTGTTCTCGACCTTCATGTGCACGCCGCCCAGGATGGGGCGAGCCTTGTCGGTCGAGGTGACGCGCCACACGCGGCCGACCATCTCGGACAAGATATCGGTCGGCAGCTCCACGGCACTCTCGATGGCATAGGCCGGAAACTCAGGGAAGTCATTGGCATCGAGCGTGTTCAGGCGGAACGAGCTCTTCTCGCAACTGATCAGCACCTGGCGCTCGGACAGCTCAAAGGTGACCGGGGCATCGGGGAGAGTCTTGGTGATATTGGAGAGCATCTTACAGGGGATAACCATCTCGCCCTCTTCTTCGACATGCGCCGCGATGCGATGACGGATCGAGATGGTGTAGTTAGAGGTCTGGAATTCCAAGATGCCGTCTTGCGCCTTGACGAGCACGCCCGACAGGATGGGAAGGGTGGATGCCGAAGCGACACCCTTCATAACGACGCCGATGGCTTGTGTAAGCGAGCTCTGGCTGACGGTGAACTTCATCTTTTAATACCTTTCTATAGATATAAATATCTTAATAATAGTAATAGCACTGACGAAACTGTTGATTACTCACAAAGACGCAGGTCAGACCCAGAAAGAGAATCGACAGCAACCTGTGTGCAACAGGGGTGGTTTTCCACGTTCAAAACCTGCGCAAAACTTTTCATCACCGCGGATTGGGTTTTAGACACCTTATGCCCGTGGTTTCGACAAGTTTTCAACAGGTGTCTCTATTTCCCTACGAGCGTAGTGTAATTTTATCGCGCAGCGACTTGAGGTCTTCGGTGACGGTGCGGTCTTCCTGGATCATCTTCTGGACCTTTTTGTAACTCGTGCTGACGGTCGAGTGGTTGCGGTTGCCAAATTCGGCGCCTACCGCCGTGGTCGTCATCTCGCACATTTCGATGGCCAGGTAGATAGCGATATGGCGTGCTTTGGCGATATTGGCGTTGCGACGCGGGCCGATGAGCTCCTCGTGCGTCACGCCGTACTGCTCTTCGATGACGGACTGAACCGTTTGCACGTTGATCTTTTTGGCCGATGTGTCGAAGTACTGGCTGGCGATGGCGTCGATATCGTCAAAGGTGAGCTCCCCGCCCTCGCGCTCGCGGTCGCCCGCCTCGCCGGCGCAGCGCTCGCAGAAGCTCTCGAGTTCGCGGATGTTGGTGCCCGACACCTCTGCCATGTGCTTAAAGTGCTCATCGGTCAGGTGCCCGCCGTCGCCCCCGTAGGCCGCCAACAGTGAGTCGTCGCCTGCCTCGGGAGCGGCGACGATGGTGTTCTCGTAATAGCGCTGCAAGATCTTGTATTTCATCTCGTAGCTGGGCTCTGCGACCAGGCAGAGCATGCCGGCGTTGAAGCGGCTGGTCAGGCGCTCGTCCATGCTCAGGTCCTTGGGGGCGCGGTCTGCCGCGATGACGACCTTCTTGTTGTTGCGGATGAACTCGTCCATGAGCTGGAAAAAGTAGTCCACGCTCGCGCGCTTGCCGATGATGTTTTGGATGTCATCGATGATGAGCACGTCCACGCCGTGGTACGCCTGCATGATGGGGGCGTTGCTCTTCTTTTGGCGGTCGAACTCGGTCATCAGGTCGTCCAGATATGCCTGGGAGTTGGCATACTTGACCTTGATCTCGGGCGACTTCTCGGCGAGCTCGTTTTTGATGGCAAGCAGCAGGTGCGTCTTGCCCAGGCCCGATTTGCCGTAGATAAACAGTGATGTGCATGTGCCGCGCTCGTCCGCGAGGGCGGCAAACTTGAGTGCCGAGCGATAGGCATGGCTGTTCTCGGGGCCGTAGACAAAGTTCTCAAAGGTAAATTTTGAGTTCGCGGCGAGCGGGGCTCCATCCGTATTCTGCTCGGCCGGCACGGTCGGTGCTGGCATGGGCGAAGCGGGGGTCGCAGCTTGCGTGGATTTAGTCGGCGCTCCGCCCTTCATCTGGTTCATCATGCGACGAAAATCGTCGGCCGAGAGCGTGTTCTTGATTGCAATGCCCGAATCCGCGCCCGCCGCTGCGTCGTGAGCGATGGGCATGTGCGTGACGGGTGCGTTCGTTGACGTCGCTACCGCGGTCGGCAACGGCGCCATGGTTTCACGGGAAACATCGCTGTGCTGGTGCTCGATTGTCGGCACGTCGCCTGCGGAGGCCGGCACCGCCGGGGAAGCAGCGGGAGCCGTGGCGGGCGCCGTCGCGGCAGCGGATTCCGTCGCGGCGCCTTGCGGTGCCACGATGTCGAGCGCAATCGGCGCAAAGGCGATTTCTTCTAGATAGGCCTCAATAGTCGGCTGATGCTTTTTGAGCTGCGCGATGGCAAAGCGCGAGGGGGCCTCGATCGTGAGCGTATCTTCGGTCAGGCTTATGGCGCGCGATTGCCCCAGCATGTTGATGAGGCGTGCATCTTGGCCGTCGCGCTGACAAAAGGCGATGGCATCCCCCAGGATGATGCTTGCTTCCTCGTCCACTGTCTCTCCCGTTCTTTAGCTCTGAGCTCGCACGCGAGCGGCGCCGAGTTCGGTCAGATGGTATTTCTGGCCATGCTTGATGACCAAGCCGGCCTGCGCCAAGTCATTGAGCGTGCGTGACCAAGTGGGGGCCGAGTTTCCAAACGCCCTCGCCAGATCGGTTGCACCGCACGCTTGATTTTGCGCCAGATAGCCCAGCGCGGCGTTGCCGCGGTCGCTTACGAACACGTCCGGTTGTGGCTGCGCATACTGATTTGCTGCATTAGGATACATCATTTGAGCTGCTGGTTGTTGAGAACTCTGCATCGGTGGCATTTGCTGTTGAAAACTTTGAGGCCACTGTTGGTAAGGCTGCGGAGGCATCTGCTGGGCCCAAGGGCTGTACTGCTGCTGCGGCATCTGCTGGTACGGCTGCTGATATCCCTGCTGGTACTGCTGCGGGAACTGCTGGCCATACCCCAGTGGCGGCATCTGCTGATATGGATATCCCTGTTGGTACGGCTGATAGCCCATTTGCTGGCCACCCGGTGCCCCCGTCGCCTGCTGCATTGCTGCTGCATCCTGATCCGCCAGCGGCACGGTCTCTGGCATGTTTGGCGGCATCGACATCGATGTCGCCTGGGGCTCTTGTGTAGGAAGCATTCCGGGATGCTGCATCTGCCCCACGGGGGGCTGCATCTGCTGCGTTGCCATGGGCTGCTGCGCAAAAGCTCCCGGCAGGGGATATGTGGGCTGCTCCGTCTCGGGCCGCACGGAAGCACCGCGTCCGCCGGCGCGCTCGATTTCCTGCACGCGTTTAGGGTCCAGGCTTACCGTAACCACGGTGCCGTTGCCCATGTTGTCCTCGATGGATACGGCACCGCCGGCGTTTTCCAAATACTCCTGCACCATGGGAAACCCTGCTCCGGTTCCACGGATATAGCGCTTCATCTTGCTGTTTGCGCTGGTAACGCCAAAGTCGAAAGCACGTTCCTTGTCGTCGATGCCGGGTCCTTGGTCAGCAAAGCGGATGGTGTCTCCGCCGTCCAGAATCGAGATGATGGGCTCGGCAAAGTGTGCGTGGATAAAGTTTTCGACAATCTCGCGGATGACCATGAGCGAGATATGGCCACCTTGTTCTTTCATGCACTGGTAGACGGTGTTGGTCGTCTCTTCCAAATACGTGCGGACATCTTGCGGATCAATGACGATCACCCGCGGTGTCGACAGCATGTCGTCATAGACGGCGATGCGCGCGGCGTACATGGCTTTTGGCGCCTGCGTGGTCGTCTGCTCGCCTTCCGCACGCTCTTCGCGCACGCCGGTGATGTGCTCGTTGTCGGGTGCCGGGTCTCCGGAATCGACCATGGTGTAAAAGTCGTCAGACATGCCGCTCGCAATCTTTCAAAAGGTTTCGAACAAATAGTAGCTCACCGTGCAACGTTTCTCATCTTTCGACAACTTTTCAAAACTTGTTGAAAACTTTGGAAAACGGGCGAAAAGTTCTCAACATTGCCAACATGACCTGTTGAAAACTCGATGAAATATCGTGAAAGGTTGCCATGAGGCGCAAATTTCGGTTGTGCTTATGGGGGAACCGTGTGAACTGCGCAACCTTTTACCTTTGATTTCTTGACATTTGAACATTGATTTCCCTACAATCTTCAAGCTCACGTGTCTATATCTGCGTCCGCGTCCCCGCGGACACTCGAAATGCAGCAGGAGGAACTTAAGATGAAGCGTACGTATCAGCCTAATAAGCGTAAGCGTGCCAAGACCCATGGCTTCCGTGCCCGTATGGCCACTAAGGGTGGTCGTGCCGTGCTCGCCCGTCGTCGCGCCAAGGGCCGCAAGCGTCTCACTGTCTAGCAGCGATACACACATCTCGCATGAAGACTATTAAGTCTCGGCAAGATTTCGAGCATGTGTTCAGTCAGGGGCGTCGTTTCAATCACCCTCTGATTCGAATGACCATATGTGAATCGGTTGGCGAAGGCGACTCCGGAAGGGTCGCCTTCGTTGGTGCTAAGCGACTCGGTTGTGCCGTCGTGCGCAACCGATCTAAGCGTGTGATGCGCGAGGCCGCCCGCAGCTGCGGATTTCCCGTTGCGGGTTATGACATCATCTTGTTTGCAACTCCCAAGACGAGGGTTTCCTCGCCGCAGGAGATGGACAAGGCGTTGCGTTCGCTTATGAAGCGCGCCGGCGTTGCCGGGGAGGAGCGATGAGCAATCACGTTTTGCGACGTGTTGCCATCGCTCCTATTCGCATATATCAACAGGTTATTTCGCCCTTATTGCCTGACGCCTGCATTTATTACCCAACGTGCTCGCAATACGCCATCCAGGCGATTGAGAAGCACGGTGTTTTGAGAGGCTGCTGGCTTGCCGTGAGGCGCATCGCTCGTTGCAATCCCCTGCACGTCGGCGGTTATGACCCTGTGCCCTAGCGGGCACTCGCTATCGGAGGAAAACTTACATGTGGGATTGGATCGTTAACATCCTTTTCGAGCTGCTCAAGCTCATCCAGACCTTTGCGGTCGACTGGGGCCTGTCCATCATCATCCTGGTGGTCATCATCCGTCTGCTGCTGACGCCGCTCATGCTCAAGTCGACCAAGTCGACGGCTCGCATGCAGGTGCTGCAGCCCAAGATGCTCGAGATCCAGGAGCGCTATGCCGACGATCCCCAGCGTCAGGCCGAGGAGATGCAGAAGTTCTACAGCGAGAACAAGTTCAACCCCATGGCTGGCTGTCTGCCGCTGCTGATTCAGATGCCTATCCTGTTCGCCCTGTTTACATTGCTGCGCAACCTGCCGCAGTACTTTAACGACGGCACGTTCTCGTTCTTCAACATCCTGCCCGACCTGACCACCACGCCGAGTGCTTCCTTTGCCGATGGCTTTATGGTTGCACTGCCTGCGCTGGTTTGCCTGATCCTGTTCGCCGTTCTGACCCTGATTCCGCAGCTCTATATGTCGCGCAACCAGACCGGCCAGCAGGCTCAGAGCATGCGTATGATGGCCGTTGTCATGACGGTCATGATGCTTTGGATGGGCTGGAGCCTTCCCGTTGGTGTTCTGCTGTACTACGACGTCTCGTCTGCTTGGCAGGTTATCCAGCAGATTTTTGTGACGCAGAAGGTCATCGACAAGGCGAAGGCCGATGAGGAGGAGCGTCTTAAGAACGCTCCGTTGCAGGTTGAGGTCACTCGTCGAGAGAAGAAGCCGCGCCCGCACAAGAAGAAGTAGTGGGATATCAATCTTATTTAGGTACCTAACTTTTGGAGTACGTTATGTCTGAAGAGATCATCGAGGATATGCTTGAGGAGGTTGCCCCGCAGGTCGCGGGCGATTATCCCGAGATTGCACAGCGCTACAAGGCTGGTGAAGAGCTGACCGATGAGGAGCTCGACACCATTGCCGATGTTGCTATTTCCATCCTGCGTTCCATCCTTTCGCACTTCGATGCCGCCAACTCTCCTATCGATGAGTATGAGGGCGACGAAGGTGAGCTGATTTTGGATGTAACGGCTCCCGACCTTGCTGTTCTCATTGGCCGTCATGGTCGCACCCTTGATGCCCTTCAGGTTATGTTCTCTTTGCTGGTGAGCCGCAAACTTGGCTTTAGGTATCCGGTTGTAGTGGACGTCGAGGGATACAAGAGCCGCCGTCAGGACAAGGTTGCCTCCATGGCTCAGTCTGCTGCCGAGCGTGCCATTCGCACTCATAAGAGTGTTTCGCTTCCGCCCATGAATGCCTACGAGCGTCGACTGGTTCACATTGCACTTCGTGGCAATGATGCCGTCGATACTCATTCTGAGGGTTCTGACCCTGATCGCCATGTGGTGATTGTTGCTCGATAATCTACTCGAGTTTATGCTAAGGGGACGTGGTTTCCACGTCCCCTTTTTTTGTCAAAAGTTCTCGATACGCTGATTTTTGTCAGAAAGGAGCTTTCGTTGTTAGTACTTACTGATCAGCAAGCTGACGAGATGTTGAGTCGTCTAGCTTTCTATTGCAAAGAGTATTCCTTGAGCGTAACTGATGTTGAGCTGAGGAAATGTATTCAGCATTTGGATTTGGTTCTAGAAACAAATAAGACAACCAATCTCACCCGTATTCTTAACGTAGAAGATGCTGCAGTACTTCATATCCTCGACTCACTTGTTTTGCTCCCCTATATCAACAAGGCTCCTGAGGGAGCTTTGCTCGATATGGGAACAGGTGCGGGCTTCCCTGGTATTCCATTAACCATAACCACGCATCGTAAAGCTACTTATATTGACTCTGTTGGCAAGAAGGTTGATGCGGTAAATTCCTTTGTCCATGCTCTTGGATTGAAACATGCCCATGCGGTTCATGATCGTCTTGAAGAATATGCTCGGAGCCATAAGAAGCAGTTCTCTGTTGTAACCGCCCGCGCACTGGCCCCTCTACCGATTCTTGTTGAGTATGCGGCTCCGTATCTGAAGGATGGAGGTCTATTTGTTATAACCAAGGGCAATCCTTCGGATGAGGAGCTTGCTTCCGGCATGTCAGCAGCTAAGATTTGCGGCTTCACTTTGCTTCTGAATGACGCAATTGATTTGCCTGAAGGCTTGGGTCACAGGGAGTTCATTGTTCTTAAGAAGAGTCATCCAGCATCTGTCTCATTGCCTCGTGCAAATGGCGTGGCAAAGAAGAATCCGCTTGCCTAGATGTTTCACGTGAAACATAATGGATACTAACAACTTGCAGTGTTTCACGTGAAACATGGCGGTTGATATCGATTCGGAATGTTTCACGTGAAACATCCTCCGTTTGACAGCTTTAATACACACCAGGAGGGACCGTGGGATTTCGCGACGTTAAGCGTTCTAAGAGCGCAAAAAACACGCGTATCATTGCAATCATCAATCAAAAAGGCGGCGTCGGTAAGTCAACGACGGCCGTAAACCTTGCAGCAGCACTAGGTGAGCAGGGTCGTAAGACACTGATTGTCGATTTTGATCCGCAGGGAAACAGCACCAGTGGATTCGGAATTGAAAAAGAAGACCTTGATCACTGCATCTATGATGCATTGTTGAATGATGTGCCGGCAGAATCGCTTGTTCTTGATACAAATTGTAAAAAGGTATTCGTTATTCCGGCTACAATTCAACTTGCAGGCGCGGAAATTGAGCTCGTAAGCGCAATTGCTCGTGAAACCCGCCTCAAAGATTTGCTTGAGCCGATTCAGGACGAGTTTGACTTTATTTTCATTGACTGTCCTCCTTCGCTCGGCCTGCTTACTATCAACGCTTTGACCGCAGCAGACAGCGTTTTGATTCCGATCCAGTGCGAATATTACGCACTCGAGGGCGTTACGAAGCTGCTTGAGTCAATGAAGATGGTCAAATCACGGCTGAACAAGGGCTTAGACACCTATGGTGTGCTTATGACCATGTATGACTCGCGTACTTCACTATCGAATCAGGTTGTTGAGGAGGTTCAATCGTACTTTGGTGATAAGGCGTTTAAGACGCTAATCCCCCGTACGGTTAAAATCTCCGAAGCTCCGTCTTTTGGAGAACCGGTAATTACCTATGCACCTCAAAATAAGGGTGCAAAAGCATATATGAACCTTGCAAAAGAGGTGATCAAGCGTGCCTAGTGTAAAGAAACGTGGCGGATTGGGACGTGGACTCAATGCTTTGGTCTCAGAGGCCGAGTATGAGACCGGCGGTTCGGCTGCATCGGCTTCAAATGCCGCATCTGAAACAAAACTACCTATTGAGGATATCGTTCCCAACCCTAATCAGCCGCGAATTCACTTTAACGAAACTGAACTTCGCGAGTTGAGCGAGTCAATCCAAGAACATGGCGTTTTGCAGCCGCTTTTGGTTCGCAAACATGGAAACGGCTATGAGATCATCGCTGGTGAGCGTCGTTACCAGGCGTCAAAGCTTGCTGGCCTTGAAGAATTGCCAGTCATCATTAAAGAGGTAAATGATGAAGAGATGCTGGCTCTTGCTCTTATCGAAAACCTTCAGCGTTCTGATCTGAATCCCGTCGAAGAGGCTAAGGGCTATCGCCAACTCATTGATGCCAGCGGGATGACCCAGGAGGCATTGTCCAAGGCAGTAAGCAAGTCACGCTCTGCAATTACAAACTCGCTGCGTCTTCTCGATCTCCCCGAAGTAGTTCAGCAGATGATTTTTGAGGGTAAACTTACTGCTGGTCATGCACGTGCGATTCTTGCAGTTCCCTATGAGGACGCGCGTATTCGACTTGCTGAGAAAGTTGTTACAGAGGGCCTTTCCGTAAGAGCGACAGAAAATCTTGCTCCGTTGTTTTCTGCCGGAGAGACACCTAAGACGCCGAGGCCTGCAACGCCTCAGTCTTTTAAAAAGGCTGCCCGCGTGCTTCGTCAGGTTTTTAATACCAACGTGCGTGTGAAGAGCTCGCGTGGAAAGAATAAGATTGAGATTGAGTTTAAAGACGAGGAAGAGCTCTCTCGTATTCTTGGCGAAATGATTCAGTTTGATCAAGGAGGCCGAGATGAGGAATAAGATTTTAACAGCGATTGCATTGGTGACGACTGTCGCGGCTGGTGCCTTTGCTGGCTATAGGATCGCTACAGACGATGAACTTCGAGGTCGTTTGCTTCGTAGCGCGCAAGATATCGTCGATACTTCCAAAAAGAAAATGGATGTTATGACAGAAGATGTTGCCATGCGTACTGCTCAGGTAACGAAGAATCCCAAGATTAATCAAGGTTGGGTCAGCAACCAATGGGAAAATGTAGGCTATTAGGTACCTAACAATTACTCAGCATATTTTGAGGGGTCCTTGTCTGATTCATGAGACAAGGACCCCTTATTTTGGCCGTAAAAATGGGACAGGTAGCAGCTGATTCAAAATTAAGGTCAATAAATGAAACGACCCCGGTTGCATATTCTGTAACCGGGGTCGTTCGATGTTTCACATGAAACGTTTTGGGATGCGACTCCCCTATGCGTTCTTCTGAACTTTGAAGCGCTGCTTCAGCTGTCCGCAAGCGGCGTCAATATCGTTACCACGGGAGTTACGAATCGTGGTCTCGATGCCACGGGACTCAAGACGACGCTGAAGATCCTCAACCTTATGAATCGGCGACGGCTTGAGCGGGCTACCCTCGATGTCGTTAAGCTGAATGAGGTTAACGTGGCACAGCGTTCCCTCGCAGAAGTCGCAGAGCGCCTGCATTTCGGGATTCGTATCGTTGACGCCTTCGATCATGGCATACTCATAGGTCGGGCGGCGGCCGGTCTTCTCGGTGTAGAGCTGAAGCGCTTCGTGAAGGCGAAGCAGCGTGTACTTCTTAACACCGGGCATGAGCTTATTGCGCGTCGACTGGATGGCGGAATGCAGGGAAACGGCAAGCGTGAACTGCTCGGGGATGTCGGCAAATTTGCGAATACCGGGAATAACGCCGCTGGTAGAGACGGTGAGGTGACGAGCGCCGATACCGATGCCATCGGGGTCGTTGAGGATTCGCAGCGCCTTGAGAACCTCGTCGTAGTTGGCAAACGGCTCGCCCTGGCCCATGAAGACAACGCTCGTGGCGCGCTCGCCAAAGTCGTTGGATACATGAAGTACCTGGTCGACGATCTCTTGAGCGGTCAGAGAGCGCTTGAGGCCGTTGAGACCGGTAGCGCAAAAGGCACAGCCCATGCCACAGCCTGCCTGGGTGGAAACGCAGACGGAAAGCTTGTTACGACGGGGCATGCCGACGGTCTCGACGGAAACGCCGTCGTGGTACTCGAGCAGATACTTGCGAGAGCCATCTTTGGAAACCTGCTTGGTGAGTTCAGTCGGCGTGTCAAAGGCGAAAGCCTCTTTAAGCTGCTCGCGGAAAGCCTTGGGAAGGTTGGTCATATCGTCAAACGAACAAACGTTCTTCTCAAAGACCCATTCGATGAGCTGCTTCGCGCGGAAGGCGGGCTGGCCAAGCTCGGCCACGAGCTCGCGAATATCGTTTTGGCTCAAGTCGCGAATGTCCTGAGATTTAGTCCTGGGATTCATGGAAGCCTTTCGATTTTGGGGAAACGTAGAGGGTATCGCTACAATATGGTATCAGCTGCAGAAATTATAGAGGAGGAGTCTGCCCATGCCGGGTAAAAGCCTAGAGAACATGCACGTAGCGGTCTTGGCGGGCGGTCATTCCGCTGAGCGCGAGATCTCGCTCAATTCGGGAAAGAACGTCGTGGTTGCCTTGAAGGAGGCCGGCTACACTTCGGTGGAGCTGCTCGACACGGCTGCCGATGATTTTATGGTAACCATGGCGACCGGCGGCTTTGACGTGGCGTTTATCGCCATGCACGGTGCCGGCGGCGAGGATGGCGCCATGCAGGGCGCCATGGAGACCCTGGGTATCCCCTACACGGCCTCGGGCGTGCTTGCCAGCGCCTGCGGTGCCGACAAGGAGGTCTCTAAGCTCCTGTACGCCAAGGCGGGCATTCCCATTGCCCCCGGCCTCGCGCTCGAGGTGGGCGATGAAGTCGATATCGATCATATCGTCGAGGTTTGTGGCGAGCGCTGCTTTGTGAAGCCGGCCGTCAACGGTTCCAGCTATGGCATTTCCCTGGTCCATGAGCCCTCCGAGCTGCCCGCGGCAATCGCCAAGGCGTTTGCGTACGGCGACAAAGTGCTGGTCGAGAAGTGCATCGAGGGTACCGAGATCACCGTCGGTGTGTACGGCGAGGACGACGTGCGCGCTCTGCCGATTGTCGAGATTCGCAAACCCGAGGACTGCGAGTTCTACGATCTGGACGTGAAATATGTCGACCCTACGGACATCCATCGCATTCCGGCGCAGATTTCACCCGAGAATTACGCTCGCGCTCAGGAGCTTGCCTGTGCTGCTCACAAGGCCCTCGGTTGCCTGGGTATCTCGCGCAGCGACTTTATCGTGAGTGAGGACGGCCCCGTTATCCTCGAGACCAATACCATTCCCGGCATGACCGATACGTCGCTGTATCCGGACGAGATCCGCCACACCGACGACATGACGTTCCCGCAGGTCTGTGACAGCCTGATTCGTATGGGCCTTCGTCGAGCGGGCATTGCATGCTAATCGAGGACGCGGTTTCGTCAGGAACGCCGCAGTTTGTCATCGACTCCTATGCCACGCTTGCCGAACGCGCCAAAACGCAGTCCTTCGGCCTTATCGAGGAAGATGTGATTGTCCTCGATACCGAGACCACAGGTCTTTCGGTGCAGGACAATGAGCTGATCGAGATCTCGGCGGCCCGTCTTTCGGGCCGCGAGGTCGTCGACCGCTTCGATACCTTCGTGCATCCCAAGCAGCTGATTCCCGCCGAGATCACCGAGCTCACGAGCATTACAAATGCCGATGTGGCAGATGCCCCGTCGGCCGTTGAGGCCGTAGCCGCTCTCGCCGATTTTGTCGGTGGTTGCCCGGTAATCGCACATAACGCCACGTTCGACCGCTCGTTTATCGAGTCGGTCAAAGGCGGCGTCAACGTGAGCGATATCTGGATCGATTCGCTGGCGCTGTCGCGCATCGCGCTTCCGCGCCTGGCATCGCACAAGTTGTCTTTTATGGCCGATCTGTTTGGCTGTGACTCGGTATCACACCGTGCCAATGCCGACGTCGACGCCCTGTGTGGCGTATGGCGCGTGTTGCTCGTGGCGCTCACCGACTTGCCTCAGGGCCTCATGGCGCGCCTAGCCGACATGCATCCGGATGTGCCTTGGTCCTATCGTCCTATCTTCTCATTCTTGGCAGGGCAGAACCCTGGTTCTATCTTCTCTCTCAGCGCCGCTCGTGCTGACGTTCTCAAGGCCGATCGCGCCGACGATCGGGTGGACGCCGACGAACTGCCGGTCCTCAAGATGCCGAGTCGTGAGGAGATTGAGGCAGACTATGCGCCGGGTGGCCTGGTCAATCGCATGTATCCCACTTACGAGCCGCGTGATGAGCAGATCGCGATGGCGCTCGAGGTCCGCGATGCGCTGGTCACGGGCACACATCGCGTAATTGAGGCGGGCACGGGCGTCGGCAAATCGATGGCCTATCTGGTGCCTTTTGCCGAGGCAGCACGCCGTAACAACATCACGGTTGGTATTGCGACCAAATCGAACAATCTTGCCGACCAGCTCATGTACCATGAGCTGCCAAAACTTGCCGAGCAACTGGACGGTGGTCTGTCATTTTGCGCTCTCAAGGGCTATGACCACTATCCGTGCCTGCGCAAGCTTGAGCGCATGAGCCGAGGCCAGGTCGAGATTACCACCAAGCGCGATCCGGCGGACACGCTCACGGCGGTCGCGGTCATTATGGCGTACGTCTGCCAATCAGCCGATGGCGACCTCGACTCGCTCGGCATTCGGTGGCGCAGCGTCAACCGTCCCGACTTTACGACGGCCTCGCGCGAGTGTGCTCGTCGCCTCTGCCCGTTTTTCCCTGATAAATGTTTGGTCCACGGCGCTCGCCGTCGTGCGGCGCATGCCGATGTGGTGGTCACCAACCATTCCCTGCTGTTCCGCAATGTCGCGGCCGAGGGCAGGATTTTACCTCCGATTCGTCATTGGGTAATCGACGAGGCCCATTCCATCGAGCGCGAGGCGCGCCGCCAGTGGGCGCGCGTGGTGTCGGCGGACGAATCACGCGTTCTGTTTGAGCGCCTGGGTGGCTCGAGCACCGGCGCGCTAAGCCAGGTTTCCCGTGATTTGGCAACCTCCGAGGGCTCTACGCTCTATCTGGGCCTTACTGCCAAGGCGACGTCGACGGTTGCGCGCGCGAGCATGGCAATCGCCGACGTGTTCGATGGCGTTCGCGAGCTCGGCCGCCGTGCGCGTGGGGGTTATGACAATGCCAATCTATGGATTGGCCCCGAGCTGCGCGAATCTGACGACTGGCATGATTTCTTACAGTCGGCCTACACTTGCATCGACGCATTGGAACAGGCTGACAAGAGCGTCGACGCGCTGGTGCAAGCCGTCGCCGCCGACAAGCCCGAGGTTGTTGTTGACCTGGGTGATATCTCGCGTCGCCTGCACGAGCTGGTCGAGAACCTCAAACTCATCATTGATGGCACCGATGAACACTACGTGTATTCGCTGCAAGTCAATCGCAGGCTGCGTGCCGGCGGAGAGTCGATGACCGCAGAGCGCATCGACATTGGCGAGGCCTTGGCAACCGAGTGGCTGCCCGAGGTTCACACGGCTATCTTTGCCTCGGCGACTATGACGGTGTCCAAAAGCTTTGAACACTTTAACCATGCGGTCGGCCTCGATCGCATCGGTGCTTCAACATCCTCATCGCTGCACTTGGACTCGAGCTACGACTTCGATTCGAACATGGCTGTAGTCGTTGCGGGCGATATCCCCGATCCGCGCGATCGCGAGAGCTATCTTACGGCGCTCGAGCGCGTGCTGGTCGACGCCCATCTTGCCATGGGCGGATCGGTGCTCACACTGTTCACCAATCGGCGCGACATGGAAGACCTGTACGCCCGCGTTGAGCCCAAGATGGCCCGTGCGGGTCTGGAACTCGACTGCCAGCAGCGCAACTCATCTCCTCGTCGCCTGCGCGACCGGTTTATCAACGAGCCGACCTCGTCGCTTTTTGCGCTTAAGGCCTTCTGGGAGGGGTTTGACGCCAGCGGCGAGACGCTGCGTTGCGTCATCATTCCCAAGCTGCCGTTCTCGAGCCCCACGGACCCGCTCTCGTGCGAGCGCAACCTGCGCGAAGACCGCGCTTGGGCGCGCTATTCGCTGCCCGAGGCGGTGCTCGAGGTTAAGCAGGCGGCCGGCCGCCTTATCCGCTCGTCGACCGATTGCGGCGTGCTGATTCTGGCCGACCCGCGCCTGGTGACGAAGGGCTACGGAAAGAAGTTCTTAACGTCGCTGCCCACGAGCTCCTACCAGCGCATCGAATCGGCGCAGATCGGTCACTATCTGCAACTGTGGCGCGCACGTCACGAGCGGCGGCGCTAAAGCGGACAGACGAGGGTTTTTGCCATATCGCACAGACGCTTTGACAGGGCGGGGTCACCCAAGATGCGGATGGCTCCGCCCGCTGCGATTACCTGGCTCAGTAGCCAACGCTCGGAGCCGTAATGCACGGCTACCGTTGCCATGTCTGCCCCGCTGCGCTCGATTAGGGTGATGCCGGCCCAGTCCAGATGCTCCGCCATATCGAATGGCATCAAGAGCTTTGCGCTACGCTGCGTCCGGGCAAGGGAATCGTGGAGGGATGCGACGCCCGGTGTGTGAGGCACGACGGAGTCTTCCGTCAAGGTGAGTCCCTCGATTTTATCCATGCGATAGGTGCGCTGCTCATCGATCGCGATGTCCCAGGCAATCAGGTATGTTTGGTCGCCGTTTGCCGTAATGCGCAAGGGGTCGACCAGACGCTCGCGTGGCCGCGCATCGTCCATCGAGCGATACGAGATGCGGCAACGAACACCGTCCTGAATGGCGCAGCTCAGCTGCTGCCAGTGCGACCCGTGGTTGACGGTGTCAAAGACGCGCTGGTTATAACCGAGCTCTTCGGGCAGAAGGGCATGTCGAATCCGAGCTGCCGTCTGCGGCTCGATCCCCAACGATTCAAGTTCATGGTTGAGCACGGCGCCCTCGGCGGCACTCAGGCGCAACGGTAGCACGCGCCCGGCGTCACCAGTGAGGGCCACGCGCTCGCCGCGGCATTCGCAGATGATGCGCGCGCCCGATTCTCGGTCCGCGAGCGTCGAGACGATCTCGAGAATCTCGTCGAGCGACGCCCCCGTGATGTCAAAGCGGCTGCAAATCTCGGTTCGTGTCATGCCGCCATCGCCGGCGGCGTAGAGGGCCTCCATGATGTCGATGGCGCGCGAGAGTCTCTGCTCGCTGGTGAGTTTACGCACGGGCATGCTCGTGCACCGTCCTTTCTATGAGGTGGTTCCACGCCTGCTTGAGCGATTTGGGGGCCATGGGCCTCATGCCGTCCATGGCGTGGGCCATGCAAAATGAGGCGGCGGCTTCAAGGTCGCGCACGTCAACGGTCCAGATCCATCCCGCATCGGTGTGTGTGAGCTCACCTCGCCCGCGCGTGAGGCCGTTGATCATATCGATCTGCGTCTGAGGGGCGAACGAGAACGTGGCTGCAACGGGCGGTCGGTCGGCGAAATCGAATTCAAAGAACAGATAGTCGTTGAGATTGAAGTCCGCAGGGATGGCGTAGGCCTTCGAAGGACGCCATGCGCGAACGATACGGTCGCAGCGGAATGTCCTGATGTCGTCGGTGACATTGTCGAGGCCGCAGAAGTACGCCACGCCCTCGCGTTCGAACATGCCGTAGACACAGACGGTACGTTCTTTCTGCTCGCCGCGTCCGTTCTGATATAAAAATCGCAGCGCGCATCGCTCGGCAAAGGCGCTCCATACCGCATCGACGGTGGGAGAGCGGCGGATCGGTACTTCGTCCACCGCCGACATGCCGGTGAGGTAGGCAATTTTGGAGCGAATATCGGCAAGCGGCGCGGCAAAGGTGGAAGAGCCGGCCGCTAGCGTCTGGTCGATGGCGTTGAGTAGGATATCGGCGTCGTCTGCGGTGATGAGGCCGCCTGCAGCAAACGTGTGCTCGCGGTCGATTGTCCACGAGCTTTCCTCGGTCTCCTGCGCACCGGCGGGGCGAACCTCCTTGATTAAGATGCCACGCTCGAGCAGTTTGTCACGATCGCGCCGAAACTTGCGCTTATCCGAGTCGATACTGCCCGAGCCATATCCCAGGTCAGAATCCAAGACGATCTGCTCGGTCGTCAGCGGTTCGGGGGAGCTGTTGAGCACAAAGAAAAGATTGAGGATGCGCTGAGCCGTTTTATCGAAACCGGGCTCCGAACTTCCCTTTTTAATTGTCGCGGTCGCGTCGCTTGCCGTCATAGAATCCTCGCATGAGAAGGTAGTTTGCTGCCATGATTTTAGTCCGATATGGAGATTAGGCTATATCCTTGTCCGCTCGAGGCGTTAAGATGGCCCGAATTCGGTCGTTTGCGCTCGCTCGGGGTATACTTTCGACTATATACGGTTCTAATGTGCATGCATTGGGCCTATTTGTCGGATTATGGATGTGGAGCGCACATGGCGAACACCCAGAACTATATTAACCACCTGCTGCAGAACACCGGCATTACGCCGGCATGCAGCGAAGAAGAGCGCTTGGCTGCCGAGGATATCGCTCAGATCTTCCGCAACCACGGCTTTGACCCCGAGGTTCAGGAGTTCAATGCCCCGGCGCCCAGTAGATTGGCATTTGCCGTTACCGGTATTCTTGCGTTTGCCGGCGCCCTGCTGATGGGCATCGGCGGCGGTATCGGCTTGGTCGGCACCTTGCTGGCCATTGTCGGCGCCGTTCTTTACGTGCTCGAGCGCACGGGCCACCCCGTGGTTTCGCGCCTGGGCAAGACGGGCGTGAGCCAAAATGTCATCGCCTACCACAAGGCCTCGGGCCCGCTCGCGTCTCCGCGCAACCGCCCGGTGGTCGTTGTCGCACACTACGACTCTCCCCGTGCTGAGCTGCTCGCCCGCGAGCCCTATGCTTCGTATCGTGCGCTCATCGCCAAGCTGTTGCCCGTTGCCACGGTTGCCCCTGCTGCCGTTGCCATCCTGCGTATCCTGCCGCTCCCCGGCGCGCTCAAGGTTCTGCTGTGGATTGTCGCGATCCTCGCTTCCCTCGTTGCACTTGCCAACGCGGCAAACATCATCTCTAACCGCCACGTTCTTCCCTATACGTCCGGCGCGGTGTGCAACAAGTCTTCTGTCGCCGCTATGCTCGGCGTTATGGACAACGTTGCTCCCTTCCAGGGCGAGAACGAGTTTCCCGACGATGTTCCGTTCGATACCTATTTTGGGGAGCAGAAACGTCGTGCCGAGGAAATGGCGCGCGCGGCGGCGGAGTATGCCGCGGCCCAGCAGCAAAACGACTACGGCAACACCATCGAGTACGAAGAGCCTACC
The DNA here is from genome assembly GCF_003438495.1 of Collinsella sp. TF05-9AC. GTDB lineage: Bacteria > Actinomycetota > Coriobacteriia > Coriobacteriales > Coriobacteriaceae > Collinsella. The sequence continues at coordinate 4,511 of NZ_QSSH01000030.1, read as the reverse complement.
TACGCCGAGGACGAGTTCGGTCAGCCGATTGCTCCCGACGCTCAAACCGAGCCCGAACAGGGCGAGGCTTTTGACGAGCAGATCGAGGGCTTTGAGGGTGCGTCTGCCGACGAGACGCTGATTGGCGCCATCGTGCCCGAGGATCAGAATCAGGCTGTCCAGGCCGAAGAGTTCAATGACGAGGTTCCCGCTGCTGAGCCGGCGGAGGAGCCTGCCGCGGCCGAGCCCGAGCCCAAGCTCTATCGCAACGCCGCCGGCAACATCCGCTTTGGTTCGGATGCCATCCGTGCGCTCGGAATGCTTCCCGAGTCCTGCGCGCTCGATTACGAGGAGGGCGAGGAGCCGACGTTTGAGCCCGAGCCTGCCCCCGTCGTGGCTGCGCCTGCGCCCGTTGTCGCTGCGGATGATGAGTCTGCCGCGGTTACCGCTGCCGTTGCCGAGCCCGAGGCGGTGTCCGCGATCGATTCCGCGGCAGGACTGGACGTTTTGGCTCCCGCCGCGCCGGCGCAAGACGTTGCGGACGAGTCTGACGACGATTACGTTGAACAGCCGAGGCGCGTGTCTTACGAGAGCGATACTGATTTCTCGGCCGAGATTCCCGCGGCAACGCCCCATGCCGACATTGCATCCGCGTTCTCGTCGATTGGCGCCAGCGCTTCCAACTTCTTTAAGGGTGCGCTTGCAAAGGGCAAGAAATTTGTCGACGATTTCGAGGAGAGGCGCGCTGCCGCACGCGAGGCTGCCGAGCAGGAGGCTATCGCTCAGCAGCAGGCAGCCGAGGCGGCACGTGAGCACGCGGCGCAAGAGTTCGAGCAGAACGAGGCTATGCAGTCCGCGCCCGTCGACGCCGCCGAAGCTACAATGTCTTTCGAGGCTCAGCAACCGACGTCAGCGGATGTTGTTGAGGCAACAACATCTTTCGAGGCTCAGCAGCACGTCGATAGCACCATGTCGTTTGATGCCGCGCAGTTCGATTCCACGATAACGTTTGAAAAGCAAGGCACCGCAATTGCCGAGCCCCTTCCTGTTTCCGATGAGCAGGGCGACGCGGCAGACGATGACGAGCCCATTGATGCTGCCGAAATCCAAGATGCCGCCGAGGACGAGTCCGTCGAGGCCAACTCTGACGAAGAGCAATACGCGGCAGCCGATCAAGGTGATTCGACCGAGGTCGAGCAGGAGGAAGTGCCTGCGGTTTCCGAGACTCCCGAGACGGATGAGTCGAGGCCTTACTCCACGCAGATTTTCACCATGCCGACCCCGAGTGGTTCCGGTGCCACGGTTGCCAATGTCGCTCCCACCCAGGACGAAACGGTCGATTCCCTTATGGCCCAGATTTCCTCCCAGGCATCGCCGCGTCCGCAGATGAATGTTCCCGATCCGGCGTCGGCACCGTCGCCTGCACCTTCCTCGTCTCCGCTGGCTTCGGTCCCCGATCCGTCGCTGCCGTCTATGAAACAGGCAAACGTTGCGTCTCGCACGTCGCTGTTCGACCTTCCCGATCCCTCTGCCCAGGTCAACGACCCCTTTGCTACTGCCCAGGGTCCCGAACCCACATCGGCACCCGTTGCGCCTTCTATGCCCGTTGCGTCGGGCGCGCAGCCGATCGAGACCATTTCGGCTCCCGCCCCAGCGGCACCCAAGTCTCGCAAACGCGGCCTGGGTGGCCTGTTCGGTCGTAAAAGGAAAAACGAGCAGGACAGCATGAGTGATTGGCTGGGCGTCGAAGACGATTACGATGCCAAGAAGTCCGGTCGCGGTATCGGTTCGTGGGATAACTTCGAGGACGATAACGATGGCTGGAAGGGCGGCGCTGCGTCTTCCGATGGCGCTTCTTCCGAAGATATGCTTTCGGCTGTCGCCTCTATGGGCGATGATGAGCTGCTCGGTCACGATATCTGGTTTGTGGCAACGGGCGCCTCGGATTGTGATGGCGCCGGCATGAAGGCCTTCTTGGCTTCGCATCGCGATAAGCTCCGCGGCGTATTCTTCATCAATCTTGAATCCGTCGGCGCCGGTAGGCTTTCGGTGGTGACGGTCGAGGGCGAACAGCAGCTGCTCAAGGGCGATCGCCGCATCATGAACCTGGTCAGCAAGGTGTGCAAGTCGTTCCATGTCGATTGTGGCGCGCTCGAGATGCCCTATGCCAAGACTGATGCCTATGCCGCGCTCGAGGCGAGCCGCCGAGCCCTCACCATCGCCGGCGTGGACGGCACGCGTCTGGCTTGCGCTCGTACCGAGGACGACCTGCCCCACAATGTCAACCCGACGAACATTGCCACGGTATCCGAGGTCGTGACCGAGGTTATCCGCCGTTCGTAGACGGAGCTCTAAGGAGTCAACGTGTTTTCGTATATTAAGCGCCATTGGCCTGTCTACGTGATTTTGACCTTGATTGCCATTGCGTTAGGATTTGGGGCTGCCTACATCGTGGGTGCAAAGGGCTCGACCCCCGCCTCCGCAATCAGCGAAGAGGTGGAGCAAGAACAGAGTACGGGTGCCGATGGGATTCCTGAGTCCGAGCAGGCAATCGTTGATGGTGGATCTTCGTCTGCAGAGTAGATACGGCGATTTACGTGATTGAAAGCGGG
>NZ_QSSH01000030.1:0-1890 GCF_003438495.1 Collinsella sp. TF05-9AC | reverse complement strand
CTGGCTCGCCCGCTTTTTCATCGCGCTAGCGCTTCTTTGGGATCGACCTAAGGCGAGCGAACCATAGGGCTGCGGCACCCGAGGTCAGGAGCGCGGTGATGCAAGCGGCGATGGGAACTGATCCTGTTGCCGGTAGGTCCTGCGGTAGGGTACAGCGTTGAATGACACGGTCCTCGTCATGTGACTCAAGTTTATCGCCGCCGCCGTTGCGGCAAAGATCGACGCGTGCGCTGTTGGTGAGTGCGGTTTGGGGCGTATAAGCCGACGTCGCCTGCATGTGCACGATTGCGCCCCGAGCGTCTGTGCCAAGGATTGCTTTGGCATCGTCAAGGTCGTCGTGCTCATCTTTGAGATCATCGCGGGTCCAAGAATCCGCATCGCTTCGAGTCGTAAAGCCGGCGGCTACCGCACCGTATTCAATGCGAATGCCCGTTACGACGGTATTGGACGCAAGGTCGAGTTCTTTCGCCTCGAGTGTGGTGGATTCCGTGGTCGAGACATCCGCCTTCCAGAGGTGCCAGCCGTCGTAATCGACGAGGCGGCAATCCTCACCCAGACTTTCCTTTACTTCGTCGGACTCAAGCCAAGGATTTTCGTGCCCATCGTCAAGTGTCGCGTTTGCCGGCTCATCGACGTCTGTCGAGTCCAACGGCGTCGTGCGATACCACACGTTGCACAGACCGTTGAGGTCGCCGATGGCGACGGGGGTTTCGATTGAGACGAATCTCGCCGTATCGTCCTCGGCACACTCAAGATCATCGGTAATTGTAAACTCATCAACCCAGGTAGTTGAATCGTTTCGAGCGTCGATGGTATAGGAGAAAAGCCCATCCGTATTGGTTTGCATCGCGGCACGGTTTTTACCATCGCCGTTAGCCAACAGGCCCTTTTCGATAGGTTGGACAAGTTCCTGACGCTTGTCGACCTGCCCCTTGATCTCGATGGGCGCATCCTTCATCGCGACGGATTGGACTTCTCCCGTATCCTTTATTTCAAACGTTATCTCCTCGGCAAGGTCATAGGTCCGCGGAGACATCATTTCGCGCAACGAGTAGGTGCCGGGTGCAAGATGTTCGACGCGGTGTGGCTTGTCGGATGAGGTCCAGGAGTCTATTTCGGTTTTATCGGGACCATATAAGGTGAGCCGTGCGCCTTCTACTTCCTGCTCACCGCTTGCATCGACCTTGGAGATATCAACCTTGGTGTAATCGTCGGATACGTTAAGCCGTGCTTCTACAACGGGTGTTTTCTGGTCGGCATAAGTAAGGTCGACAATATGGGTTGTCTGATCGAGCAAGAAGCCTGCCGGCGCTTGAGTCTCGACAACCTCGTAGCGTGCGGTGCCAGATCCCAGTGGGAGGTTGTCCGCGCGTGCTTCTCCAGTTTCATCCGTCGTGACGGTAGCGACAGTCTCACCGTCGAGTGCGGCAATGCTACCGTCGGGGCGCACGATATCACCCGAGGCACGGATCTCAAAGATGGCGCCCGCGAGGCTGCTGCCGTCTACGGCATCGGTTTTAACGATCCTGATATTTCCGGTCGCGGCGCGGTCATAATACGAGGCGATTGCAACGGGCGTTAGGTTCATGTCGGCGGGTATGTTTACCTCGATTTCTTCGCTGACAAGATAGGGCTCTTTGGCCGAGGTTTCGCGTACATAATAGGTGCCCGGCACGAGCGATTCTGGCAGTGTGACGGTCCCGGTCGCGTCAGTCGTAAAGGTGTCCATTACGTTATGTGCTGGATACCAGCAAGTTTGTGAGACAGGTTCGTGATTGCTGTCGAGGAGTTGGAAGGTGAATCCGGCTAGGGGAACAGAAGCGCCTGTTTGGGCATCGGGTTGATTTCCGATCTCAGCCGAACACATTAGGCGGACAGGCCGTTCCCGCA
>NZ_QSSH01000003.1:3992-111369 GCF_003438495.1 Collinsella sp. TF05-9AC | reverse complement strand
TCGGAAGGCACGTGCAGACCTTTCGTCATGGCCTCCTACCTTTCTTTCGGGCCTTACTGGCCGAATGTATCAGCGCCCCTCCGTATGGGACGCTGCTTGCTGACAGCTCTAGTTATATCCAAAAACCACCTGCAATTCCACCTCGCCCCCGAACGGTCAGCAAAGTGCGATGAACGGTATATCTCATATGATTCCCCCATGATGCACTTCGGTTCTCTAAAGCAGGTTTTCAAAGGTAAATGTTCTTTTTTCTAAGGAATTAAGCTAGATTGCACAAATATTTTCATGTTTAGGAATTGCATAGCTAAAACGGTTTTCTGCATATATATGTCGTTTGTTCATGATTCAATTTGGATTCGATTATATTCAGCTCGCAATCATTCTTATTCATACATCCTCACCAATTGAGTATGGATATAGATTGTTTCTAAACGAGTTAGGCAGTTAGTTGCATGCCTTGGCAGCGTAAGAAGTAGGTAAAGATACCGTTCACGCAATACGTCCGTGCCACAGGTCGACTAAATTGAGACAATAGTGAATAGTGTTAGGCTACCGTCCCCTGTGGGGACTGAACGGACAGATGCATATGCCGAGCAAAATCGAAAAGAAGCAAGCCGCCGCAAAGCTGCGCAAACCGCCGCGCGACTTCTCATACACGCAAAACCGAGAGCTCAGCTGGCTACGCTTTGACAACCGCGTGCTCGACGAAGCCTTCGACGAAACCGTTCCGTTATTCGAGCGACTAAAGTTCGTCTCGATCTTCGAGTCCAACCTCGATGAGTTCCTCATGGTGCGCGTGGGCGGCCTGTCCGATCTGGCGGAGCTCAAAAAACAACCTGTCGACAACAAGAGCAATATGACCGCCTCCGAACAGGTCGATGCTGTCATGGCCGAAATGCCCGGGCTCCTTACCCGTTGGGAGTCCATCTTTAAGAGCATCGAGGGCAAGCTCGACACCTTGGGCGTTCACCGCGCCCACATCGATTCGCTTACGCCCGAGGAGCGTACCTTTGTAACCCGCTACTTCCAGGCCTACGTGTCGCCGGTCATCTCGCCGCTGGTCATCGATCCTCGCCACCCCTTCCCCAACCTGCGCAACGGCGCGCTCTATCTGGCCTGTGGTCTGGACGGCGCCACCGACGAGGAGAGCCTACTGGGCCTTATCGAGATTCCCGCCTCGATGAACCGCGTGGTCGAGATCCCCTCGCCCACCGGCACCTACTCCTACATCTTGCTCGAGGACGTCATCCTCGCCTGCCTGGACAGCTGCTTTGGCTCCTATAAGCCGCTGGATCGTGCGCTGATCCGCGTCACCCGCAACGCCGACATCGATCCGGACGGCGAGGGCGTCGAAGAGGAAGAGGACTACCGCCAGCACATGAAGCGCATTCTCAAGAAGCGCCTGCGCCTGCAGCCGGTAGTGCTCGCGGTCTCGGGGTCGCTCGAGAAGGCGACGCTCAAGACTATCCGCAAGGCGCTCGAGCTTTCGCGCCGCTCTGTCTTTACCTGCGATATCCCGCTCAACCTGGGCTACGTCTTTGGCATTGAGGGCAAGATTCCCGAGCACCTGCGCAACGAGCTCCTCTTTACGCCGTTTAAGCCACAGCCCAACCCCACCATCGACATGACCCGCTCCATCCGCGAGCAGGTGCTGCAGCACGACAAGCTGCTCTTCTACCCTTACGAGGCCATGAATCCGTTCCTGGATCTGGTACACGAGGCAGCCTACGATCCCGAGTGCATCTCGTTGCGCATCACGCTCTACCGCGTGGCCAAGCAGAGCCGCCTATGCGAGTCGCTGATCGATGCCGCCGAGAACGGCAAAGAGGTCACGGTGCTCATGGAGCTCCGCGCCCGCTTTGACGAGCAGAACAACATCGAGTGGGCCGAGCGTCTGGAAGAGGCAGGCTGCACCGTCATCTACGGCTCCGAAGGCTTTAAGTGCCACTCCAAGATCTGCCAGCTCACCTATCGCGAGGGCATGGCGCTCACCCGCCTCACGCTTTTGGGCACCGGCAACTTTAACGAGAAGACGGCCAAACTCTACAGCGACTTTATGCTCATGACAGCCCATCCCGGCATCGGTGAAGACGCCAACCTGTTCTTCCGCAATCTGTCGCTGGGCAACCTGCGCGGCGACTACCGCTTCCTGGGTGTGGCGCCCGTCGGACTGAAACCGCTCATCATGCGCGGGCTTGACCGCGAGATCCAGCGCGCCCTTGCCGGCGAGCCCGCCCGCGTGTTCTTTAAGCTCAACTCACTGACCGACCGCGAGGTTATCGACAAGATCGCCGAGGCATCGTGTGCCGGCGTGCGCGTAGACATGATCATCCGCGGCATCTCGTGCCTCAAGCCCGGTGTTCCGGGCAAGACCGAGAACGTGCATGTCCGCTCCATCGTCGGACGCTTTTTGGAGCACGCGCGCGTCTATGCTTTCGGCGTGGACTCGGACATGATTTACCTGAGCTCGGCAGACATGATGACGCGCAACACCGAGCACCGCGTGGAGATTGCCTTCCCCGTGCTCGACCCCACCTGCCGCGCTCTGGTGCACGAGTACATGGGCATGCAGCTGCGCGACAACGTGAAGGCCCGCAGCCTCACGAGCGACGGCACCTGGGTCCCCGTGGAGCGTGCAGAGGGTGAGAAACCCTTCAACTCACAGGAAGCCCTGCTGGAGCGCGCCTATCGCAACGCCGAGGCCGCGCCCGAGCCCGTCATTGAGGCGGAACCTGCCTCCGAGGCCGAGCCGCAGCCAGTAGCACCCAAGGTCCAAGAGGTCCAGGCGACCGTCATTGAGCCCGAGCCTGCACCTGCACCTCAGCCCGATCCGCAGGTCACCAAGCCCGCACCCGAGACGAGCGCCCGTCGCGATAAGCCCGCTGGCAAGACCAAGGCCATCGAGCGCCATCGCCCCGGCCGCGTGCGCATGGGCCTGGGTCTGATCGGCCTGGGTCTTAAGACGCTCATTACCGGCAAGACGAAATAGTCGTTTGTAGAAGCAGTTTGTAGAAGCGCCCCGCATTTGAGGAAAGCCTCGGATACGGGGCGCTTTTCCCTGCTACCATGGTGCGAACAACAACGCGAATGACAGGCAGGAATATGAAGCTCACTATAGAATCGATGACCTACGGCGCCGACGGGCTGGCGCACGCCGACAACGGCAAGGCCGTCTTTGTGCAGGGTGCCGTGGCAGGCGACACCGTCGAGGCCGAGGTCGTACAGGACGGCAAGTCATTCATGCGCGCCCGCACCACCGAGATTCTGGAGCCAAGCCCCAATCGCATTCAGCCTCCCTGCCCCTTCGTGGGCATCTGCGGCGGCTGCTCGTGGGGCAATCTCTCACGCACGGCACAGCTCGCCGCCAAGGAGCAAAACCTGCGCTCCACGCTCGAGCGCATCGGCAAGTTCGCTCCTGAGCTGGCAGATGAGTTGGTACAGCCCATCTGCCACACCAAGGACGACTGGGGCTACCGCAATAAAATCGAGCTCGAACCGACCGTCGTCAACGGTCGCGTGCGCCTTGGCATGCACGGTGTCGACCCCAGCAAAATCGTGACCGTCGATATGTGTCCGCTGTTCGATAAGCGCTTCCCGAAGGCACTCAAATCGGTCGTCGGCGCACTCAACTATCTAAGCGGCAGCCATGACTTGGGGCTCGAACGCGTGGGCATTCGCGCATCGCGCCGCACCAAGGCACTCGAGGTCGCACTCTGGACGCCCACAGGCTCTTTTCCGCGCTCGCAGGTCTCCCGCGTGCTGGCGGACGCCGCTCATCCTACGAGCATCGTACGCGTGATGAGCAAGGGCGAAAAGAAGGCCCGCCGTGTCTCCAAGGTCGAAATGCTCGCCGGAGAGGGCTCATGGACCGAGAATATCGCCGAGGATCAGATGCGCTTGTCTGCCCCGTCTTTTTTCCAGGTCAACACCAAGGGTGCCGAGATTTTGATCGATCTTGTCATGGAAGCGCTCGACCCGCAGGAAGACGAGCTTGCCGTGGACCTGTACTGCGGTGCCGGCACCTTTACCCTGCCGCTCGCCCGCCGCTGCGACTTTGTCGCTGCCGTCGAGGCCTACGGCCCCGCCGTGCGCGATCTACGCCGTAACCTGGAAATCAACAAGCTTGATAACGTCGACGTCATTGGCGGAGACGCGGTGCGCGAGTTCCCCGACCAGGATGCCGACATCTTGGTGGTCGACCCGCCGCGCGCAGGCCTCGCCCCCGAGGCGATCGGCCTTATCGCCAGCACGAGTGCCCGCGATGTCGCCTACGTGAGCTGCGACCCGGCCACCCTGGCGCGCGATCTCAAACGCTTTGTCGAAGAAGGCACCTTCTCCCCCGTAAAGATCACGCCAGTCGACCTGTTCCCACAAACCTTCCACTGCGAGACCGTCGTCCACCTTAGGCGCAACTAGCCGCTTAATCATTGCTCAGAAAATCATTGGGAAATCGAGCGTGGCAAGCGGAGGTCTTCGGGGTATAAGACGGCTAATTGTATGCCGCCTATGAAAGGAACCCTCATGCCCAGCGTTGCCGTTCTCGCCGCCGATGGCTTTGAAACTATTGAATGCTTGACCATGGTCGATGTCATGCGTCGCGGCGGCGTGCGTGCCACGCTCGTCTCGATCATGCCCACGCGCGAGGTCGTAAGCTCGCTGCAGATCCCCGTGACCTGCGATGCGCTCTTTGATGAGATCAACTTTGACGAGTACGACTGCGTCGTGCTGCCCGGCGGCCTGCCCGGTGCCACCAACCTGCGCGCAGATCAGCGCGTCTGCGACGTGGTCTGCGAGTTCGCCGCAACCAAGCACGTCGCCGCCATCTGCGCCGCCCCGTTTATCCTGGGCGAGCTCGACCTGCTCGAGGGGCGCCATGCCACGTGCTTCCCTGGCTTCGAGAAAAGCTTCCCCGAAGGCGCCTATACCGGCGAGAAGGTCACGCAAGACGGCAACATCATCACTGCCAGCGGCATGGCACAGTCCCTCCCCTTTGCATTGGAGCTGCTGCGCACGCTCGCCGGCGACAAGGCCGTCGAGAAGGTCGCCGAGGGCATCCAACTATGATTTTGGCTTCGCAATCGCCGCGCCGCATAGAGCTGATGCGCGAGGCAGGCTACAACATTCGCGTGATTCCCGCGGATATCGACGAAACGCCCTTTGATGGCGAGGCCCCGCTCACGCTTGTCGAGCGCTTGGCACGCGCCAAGGCGGCTGCCGTTGCTGCCGAGCATGCCGAGCCCAATGAGCTAACGGTCGCGGCCGACACCATCGTCACCTTTGACGGCAAGATTCTGGGCAAGCCGGCAACCGAGGACGAGGCGCGCACTATGCTCCGTGAGCTTTCGGGCCGCACGCACCAGGTCGCAACCGGCGTCTGCATCGTTAAGGCAGGCGATACGGCCGCCCCGCATGCCGCCGAAAGCCTGTCCTTTGTCGATGTGACCGACGTGACGTTCTACGAGCTCACCGACGAGCAGATCGAGCACTACGTCGCCTCGGGTGAGCCCATGGACAAGGCCGGCGCCTACGGCATTCAGGGCACAGGAGGACGCATGCTCGTGCACGATATTTCGGGCGACTTCTATAACGTGGTGGGCCTACCCATCGCCCGCGTCGCGCGCGCGATTCAAAAACTCTCGTAATTGCATCTGGCGCTGGGTATCCCCCGGCGCCTACAATTTTGGCGTACCGTACGGATCCCGACCGGGCACAAGGCGCGGCGGAAAACCGATAGGAGTTAAACATGGATACACTGCTCGAGGCCATTGACGTCTGCGATGTCGATGGCTTTTGCTATGGCAACTATACGGACGAGGAGGCCGGCACCGGTTGCACCGTAATCGTGGCACCCGAGGGCGCCACCGGCGGCGTTGACGTTCGCGGCGGTGCTCCAGCATCGCGCGAAACCGACCTGCTGCGACCCGAGAACACCGTCGACAAGGTCCACGCCGTCTGCCTTTCGGGTGGATCGGCCTTTGGCCTCGAGGCTGCAAGCGGCGTCGCTCGCGAGCTTGAGAGCCGCGGCATCGGCCTTCCCGTCGGCCCCACGCAGGTGCCTATCGTGTGCTCCAGCTGTATCTTCGACCTCGCCTTTGGTAACCCCACCGTGCGCCCCGACATTGAGGCCGGCATCGCCGCCGTGCGCGAAGCACTCGACCACACCCCCACCAAGCTCGAACAGGGCAACGTAGGCGCCGGCACGGGCGCTACCGTGGGTAAGCTCATGGGGCCTGCCACCTGCATGAAGGCCGGCCTTGGAGCTGCCGCCGTGGCACTCGGCCCCATCAAGGTGGGCGCCGTGGTCTCGGTCAACGCCTGCGGCAACGTTGTCGACCCCTTCACCGGCGAGTGGGTCGCCGGCATGCGCGCCGCAGCCGATAGCGACCAGATCGTCGACATGGAACTCGCAGCCTTTGCCGCCGCCGGATCCATGCAGATGCCGCTCGACCGCACCAACACCACCATCAGCTGCATCGTCACCAACGTGGAACTCACTAAGGCACAAGCCACCAAGGTCTCCCAGATGGCCGCAGACGCCTACGCACACGCCATCCGCCCCACACACACCACCAACGACGGCGACACCATCTACACCCTCGCCAGCGGCAAACTGGGCGCCCAGGCAAGCGCCGCCGTTCCCCTAGACCTACTGGGCATGCTCGCCGTAAGGGCCCTACAGACCGCCATCGTAAACGGAGCCAAAACCGCCAAAACCTCCCACGGCATCCCCGGCGCCGCGAAGTAGCCTAACCTGACCGGTTGCCCGGTGGGGCTTGGTTATGTTTGCTGCTCTACAGTCCTGGCTCGCACGAAGAGCACATTAAGTGCTCTTCGGCTCGTGCGGAACTCGCGACAAACATAACCAAGCCCCACCGGGCAACCTACCAACCAGATTCTTTTCAGCCCAGGCCCCTGTGTACCGCGCGTCGAAGATCTTCAAATTCAAATAAACTGACAATCGATTCTTATAGCAGAGGCCCCTTGGCCTTTAGTTTGATACAAGTTCCGCACGAGCCGGAAAGCACTTAATGTGCTTTCCGTGCGAGCAGGACTGTTCGCAGTAGCAAACTAAAGGCCAAGGGGCCCAGTCAACCTATCAACAGCGATTACTCAGCAGCTAGTTGAATTTGAAGATCTTTGAGGCAAGACGGTATAGGCCGAGTGTGGTTTTGTCTCCGGCCCGTCCGCGCAGATTGGTGAAGAACCCGACCACGCCGTAGCGGGCACGACGATACATGCGCTCGTCGTAGGCCTTCAAATCATTCCACAGCATCTTTAGGCGCTCGTCGGCGCAATCTTCCTCGGAAAGCTTGGTGAGCACCGAGCAGATCGCCATCATCATGGTGAAATAGCCCATCATGTACGAGCGCAGACGCGACGACTCAACATCGCTGTACAGGTGGTACGACTCCATCATGATGCGCGTCACACGGAACTGCTGGTCCAGACGCTTGACCATCGTGGCCTCGTTGACACTCTGGCCCTCGCGACCGATAAAGTAGCGATAGAGGTCGATGTCGGCGTAGTACATGGTCTTGCAACGCGGCAGCGGCACGTAGGCGTAGATGTTGTCCACATAGAACGTGTGCGGCGGCATGGGAAGGTTGGACTCGCGCAGCACATCCGTGCGATAGCACAGGCTGTGCATGAGTAGGTTCTGGTCCAGGCGGAAATGACCGATCTGATCCCAGGAAAAGATCTTTTTGCGCGGCAGGGCAAATTTGTAGCCAATAGCGGTATGCGTGCCCTCGTAAACCTTCTCGTACACGTAGTTCGAGATAAACAGGTCAACGCGCTGGTCACGCTCTTCAAAGCCACGCAGAATCGACAGCATAGTCGAAAGAGCCGCAGCATCGAGCCAGTCATCCGAGTCGACGACCTTGTAGTAGGTGCCCTGTGCCTCGCGCAGACCCGAAAGGACGGCAATACCGTGGCCGCCGTTCTCCTGGTGCACCGCGCGAATGATACCGGGATAACGTGCCTCCCACTCGTCGGCCTTATCGGCCGTCTCGTCCTTGGAGCCGTCGTCCACTACGATAATCTCGATATCGGTGGCGTAATTGCTCCCCTCCAAGATGGAGGTGATGCAATGGTCCATGTCCTTGGCGGCGTTATACGAGGGAATACCGAATGTTATGACTTTATGCATGGCAGGCGATAATCTCATCCGAAAGATCGAGGGCGGAATTGGTCACAGCGTCCATATCGTAGTAACGATACTCGGCCAGACGACCCACCGGGTGGAAGTTCGTCAGGTTCTGGACGCGCTCAAGATAGCGCTCATAGAGCTCACGGTTCTCGGGCTCAAGAATGGCGTAGTACGGCGTCTCGCCCGAGCCGGGCGTATAGGCCTTGGAATACTCCTTCATGATGGTGGTCTTGCCGGGCAGGATCTGACCGGTCATGTTCTTGAACTCGGTAATGCGCGTGTAGTCCTCGCTCGTGGTGTAGTTGACGGTGCCCACGGACTGGAACTGGTCCATATCGAGCGTCTCGAACTTCATGTCGAGCGTGCGGTACGGCAGGGCGCCCAAGTCGAGATTGAACAGCTCATCGAGCGGACCGGTGTAGACGATCTCGCCACCATAGACCTTGCCGTCGATCTTGACGGTAGTCTCGTCGATTTCAAAGAGGTCACGGGCGTCCACGTCGCAGAACACGTCGATCAGGTCGTGGTCGAGCATGTGCTCAAAGAGCGCCGTGTAGCCCTCCTGCGGCATGCCCTGGAAGGGAGCTTGCGGGAAGTAGCGGTCATCATCGCCCACAAAGACGGGAACGCGGCCGGTGATCGAGGGATCGATCTGATCGGGCGTCTGGCCCCACTGCTTCATGGTGTAATGCAAAAAGACGTTCTCGTAGACGTAATCGGCGACCTCGGCAAGATCCGGGTCGTTCTTCTTACGCAGCTCCATAATGGGCACCTTGACATCCTTGCCAAAGGTCTCCACGAGCTTCTGATACAGCTCCTCGCCGCGCTCGTCACCAAAGGCGAGCTTGAGACTCGCATGGTTGAAGGGCACGGGCATAAGGGTACCGTTGATGTTGGCGAGCACCTTGTGCTGATAATCCGTCCACTTGGTAAAGCGCGACAGGAAATTGTGCACGCGCTCGTTAAAAGTGTGATAGATATGCGGACCGTACTCGTGGATCAGGATTCCGGCCTCGTCAGTGCAGTCATAGGCATTGCCCGCAATGTGGCTACGGCGCTCCAAAACGGCAACACGATAGCCGATGGTCTCGGCAAGACGGCGGGCGCAAACGGCACCGGCATATCCAGCACCGACGACAATCATGTCGTACGCGCCGGCGTTAAAGCCTTCAGGCAGGCCTGAGGTAATCTGCATCGATACTCCTTGTCAAAAGCCACGGGCTCGTTAGCTGGGCTTTTCTCGAACATTCTTCGAGACATATTTATCAGAGCGATTATAGCGCTAATGCGCCCTATAATGAGCTTGCCACACAAGGAAAGCTCAAGCACCGCGGCGTACATAATTGAAAGGTAAACCCGCTAGCAGCGGGTTTATTCGTGAACAGCCGGGTGCCTGGAGCTTAGCGAAACGCTTGTAAGGAGTAACATGAGCGATTTCCTAAACCGTATGAAGTCTGCCGCCAAGGCCGACCTTAAGACGATCGTCCTGCCCGAGGGCGAGGATCCGCGCACTATCGTCGCGGCCACCAAAATCATCGAGGAGGGCCTGGCAAAGATCGTCATCCTGGGCAACCCCGACGAGATCGACGTTCCCGGCGCTACCGTCATCGACCCGCGCAATGCCGAGAAGCACGAGGAGTACGCGCAGAAGTTTGCCGAGCTCCGCGCCAAGAAGGGCGTTACCATCGAGCAGGCTCGCGCCCAGGTGATGGACGCCACCTACTTTGGCACCATGATGGTCAAGATGGGCGATGCCGACGGCCTGGTCTCCGGCGCCTGCCACTCCACCGCCGACACCCTGCGCCCCGCGCTTCAGATCCTCAAGACCGCCCCGGGCACCAAGCTGGTCTCGGCCTTCTTCGTGATGTGCACCGACACCCCGCAGTTCGGCACTGACGGCACGCTGATCTTCGCCGACTGCGGCCTCAACATCAACCCGTCCTCCGACGAGCTCTCCGAGATCGCCATCGCCTCCGCTCACTCCTGGTCCACCTTCATGGGCAACGTTGAGCCGCACGTGGCCATGCTCTCCTACTCCACCATGGGCTCCGCTGGCGGCGAGGTCGCCAAGAAGGTCCAGGAGGCTGTGAAGTTCTGCAAGGAGAAGGCTCCCGAGCTCGCTATCGACGGCGACCTGCAGCTCGATGCCGCTATTGTCCCCACCGTCGCCCAGCTCAAGGCTCCCGGCTCCTCCGTTGCCGGCAAGGCCAACGTGCTCGTGTTCCCCGACCTCGAGGCCGGCAACATCGGCTACAAGCTGGTCCAGCGCTTCGCCGGCGCCGACGCCTACGGCCCCATCCTGCAGGGCATCGCCAAGCCGGTCAACGATCTGTCGCGCGGCTGCTCTGCCGACGACATCGTGGGTGTCGTAGCCATCACCGCCGTCCAGGCTCAGATGGCTGAGTAGCGTACGCATCGCCCGAAGGCCGTACGGGCTAACCCCTGAAAACGTCCTCGACCAATGAAACGCCCCCGTTCTGCTCCTTCGGAGCTACGAACGGGGGCGTTTCTGGTCTGCGGAGTGTTTTCAGGGGTTAGCCCGTACGGCCTTCTACCGCCACGTAGCAATCAGGGTATCTGGGGTGGACGGCGGCTTGGCTACGAGCTGAGGCTGAAG
The DNA here is from genome assembly GCF_003438495.1 of Collinsella sp. TF05-9AC. Lineage (GTDB taxonomy): Bacteria > Actinomycetota > Coriobacteriia > Coriobacteriales > Coriobacteriaceae > Collinsella. The sequence continues at coordinate 100,603 of NZ_QSSH01000003.1, read as the reverse complement.
ATCTGGATGGCCGGGTGCCGTTGCTGGGAGTGCAGGCGTTACTGACGATGGTCACTTTGGGACTGGTATTTCCGCCTGCTAGCAAAAAGGCCTCCGGAGCTGTTGCTTTGGAGGCCTTTCGTTTACTTGCAAATGCGCGCGTTAGTTGTTCTTGGTCAGGCGCTCGACGTCGTGGGCGATCATGTATTCCTCGTCGGTGGGGATGACCATGACCGTGACGGCGGAACCGGCGGCACTGATGACCTGCGGGCCGTTGCCCACGGCCTCGCGGTTCTTGTTGTTGTCGATGCGTACGCCCAGCCACTCAAAGCAGTCGCAGAAGGCCTTGCGGATCGACCAGTCGTTCTCGCCGATGCCGGCGGTAAAGGTAATGGTGTCCACGCCCGCCATGGAAGCGATCATGGAACCGGCCTGCTGCATGGCCTTATAGGCGAACATATCGAAGGCGAGCAGGCAGCGCTCGTCGCCCTCGGAGGCGCGCGTGCGGATGTCGCGGGCGTCGTTGGAGATGCCCGAGATGGCAAGCAGACCAGACTGCTTGTTCATCATGTCATCGACTTCCTGGTAGCTGTAGCCGCCCTCGCGCTGCAGGTAGCACACGGTGGCCGGGTCGATGGAACCACAACGGGTGCCCATCATCAGGCCATCGAGCGGCGTGAGACCCATCGTGGTGTCGCGGCACACGCCGTCCTCGATAGCAGCGAGCGAAGCACCGTTGCCCAGATGGCACGAAAGCAGGCGGTGGCAGCGCGAACCCAGGATCTCCTTGGCCATCATCCACTCATAGCGGTGGCTCGTGCCGTGGGCGCCGTACTTGCGCACGTGGTACTTGTCGCAAACGTCCTTGGGCAGCGCGTAGGTGTAGGCAACCTCGGGCATGGTCATGTGGAACGAGGTGTCGAAGACCGCCACGTTGGGCAGCTCCGGATACTTCTCACGGCAATACTCAATCGCTGCGGCCTCGCCGTAGTTGTGCAGCGGGGCGAGCGGGGCCACCTCGAGAATCTTGGCCATAACCTCGTCGTCGACAACTGCGGAATCATCGAAGTGCCAGCCGCCCTGAACGATACGATGACCAATGCCATCAATCGTAAAGTCGGTCTTCTCGAGCTCCTCGAGCACGCAAGCGATAGCAGAGCGATGATCGGGGAAGGGAACCTCCTCGGTCTGCTTGGCGCCACCGTTCTCGGAATGACCAAAGATACCCATGTCCGAGCCGATACGCTCGCAGTTGCCCTTGGCGAAAACCTCGCGGGTATCGGTATCCAGAAGCTGATATTTAAGGCTTGAGCTGCCGGCGTTGACAACAAGTACGTTCATGAGACTCCTTTGCAGTGCAATACGGTCGACGCAGACCTCTTAAGGCGACCGCATTTTAATAAGAAGTTATCACATCTTAATAAATAGCTATCAGGCATATCGCCCAACGAGCGCAAAAGAGGGGCTGAACGGCACTTGGTCGTCCAGCCCCTCCCCTCTTGCAATTACTTGCCGTTGACGATGCGCTCGACGTCAGAAGCGATCATGAACTCCTCGTCCGTGGGAATGACGAAGATCTTGACCTTGGAATCCTTGGCAGACAGGCACCAAGCGCCGTCGCCACGCAGGGCGTTACGGGCATGGTCCATCTTGACGCCCATAAAGGCCAGACGGTCGGCAACGCCGGCGCGAACGGCCGGAGCGTGCTCACCGATGCCGGCGGTGAAGACCAGCGTGTCCATGCCGCACATGGAAGTGGCCATCTCGGCAGCCTTGGCGGCAATCTTGTAGACGAACATATCGAAGGCGAGCTGAGCCTCAGGGTCACCAGCAGCGGCGAGCTCCTCGACATTGCGGCAGTCGTTGGTCTTGCCGCCGGTCACAGCCAAAAGGCCGGACTTCTTGTTCATCATCTCGTCGACCTCGTCGAAGGTGTAGCCGCCCTCGCGCTGCAGGTAGCACACGGTGGCCGGGTCGATGGAGCCGCAGCGGGTGCCCATCATGACACCGTCGAGCGGGGTGAGGCCCATGGTGGTATCCATGCACTTGCCGTCCTCGATAGCGCACAGGGAAGCACCGGAGCCGATGTGGCACACGACGACCTTGCGAGCCTTGCCGTTGGTCATCTCGGCGACCTTCTTGGAGATATAGCGATAGCTGGTGCCGTGAGCGCCGTACTTGCGGATATGCAGCTTGTCGCAAACGTCCTTGGGCAGGGCGTAGGTCTTGGCGACCTCGGGCATGTTGAAGTGGAAGGCGGTGTCGTAGACCGTGACGTTAGGCAGGTCGGGATACTGCTCCAGGCAGAACTCGATAACGTTGGCCTCGGGGTTGTTGTGCAGCGGGGCGAGCGGGGCGACCTCGCGGATCTTGGCGAGAACGTCCTCGTCGACGAGGGAGGAATCGCCAAAGTACCAACCGCCCTGAACGATGCGGTGGCCGATGCCCTCGATCTTGACGCCGTTGGCCTCGAGGTCCTTCAGGACGACCTCGATGGCGACCTTGTGGTCGGGGAACTCGATGTTCTCGGTCACCTTCTTGGAACCGTTGGCAGCGTGGGTGAAGGTACCGCCGGTAAAGCAGACGCGCTCGCAGGAGCCCTTTGCGGACACCTTGTGGGACTTGGTATCGATGACCTGATACTTAAGGGTCGAAGATCCTGCGTTGACGACCAGAACGTTCATGTGTCTCCCTACTAACAGGCGGTGTGGCGCCGCCAGGTTACATACGCTTCAATAATAAACCCAAACGCCCTCGCGCTCGGGTTTATTGCGTTGATATATAAGTTATCGGTGCCTAAATACGCATGGCCTTTGACTTGTAAGACGAAATAGCGCGGGGATATACACCAAAGAGGAAATCCCGAGCGCGATAAGCAATACGACTCGAATGCCCACGATGTTGCTCAACGCAGCATTGAACAAGTAGAAAAGGATAGCGCCCACCGCAACCATCTGGCTTTGAACCGAAATCAGTGAACAGCGAATCGAAGAATCGGCAGCATTTTGAAAAATTGAGTATTTAATGGGAGCAAATAACGAGTATGCGACCGTCTGCAGCACATAGAACACGGGCAGCAGATAGACCGGAGCAAAGGGAATCAAAAACAGAGCAGTCAGGAAAAGGCGCACGATGCCGCAAATACGCGCAAAACGGCCCTTGTCGACATGAGCAATCACGCTCGGCACAATAAGCCCCATGGAAGCCGAGGCAAGGAGCTGGACCGCAATGGTCACACCCGAAGCGACGGCATTCATTCCGCGACCCGCAAGCAGCAGTGAGAAAAAGTCTTCCAGAGCGACAAAAGCAAATGCCTGAGAACAGTCCATGATGAACGCCGAACGAAGAATGCCATTACACGCAATAGCGGCACCGATCATCTTCGGGCTAGTTCCACGCTCAAGCGTCGCCGCAGTGCCCCCTCTTCGCATCTCAGGAATGCAGACAACAACAACCAACGTCAACACCATTGCGATGATATCTGCCGAAAGACCAATGAGATATGCACCGACAGACGAAATGAAACCGCCCACGCAAGCGGAGATGGCATAAGAGGCATAGAAAACAAATCGCTCAATGACATTAAGTCTTATGAGCTGGTCCTGAGAGACACTGTCAATGTAAATTGCTTCCATGGACCCGCTCATACATGCAGCGGCAAAACCTTTGAGAGCGAACGCACCGATTAAAAGCAGAGGGGAACGGACGAGAAGCAGGGCGGCGTAGTATCCAAGCATTCCCGCGACGCCAACGAGACCGCTTGTCTTTCGTCCAAACCTATCGGCAATATAGCCAGTGGGAACTTCGAGGATGAACTTGCTCACTTGATATGCAATCATCATGCTAGAAATCGCCACTATCGAGAATCCGACGAATTCAAGGTAAACCGTCAGAAAATACAAAATAGTGCTGAAGTTCGACAGAAAAACGAACGTTATATAAAGCAAAACCGTACGATTTTTCATGCTCCGCCCTCCAAGAGTCAGCAATCTAAATCGGAATCTTGGAAAAGCATGAGGGCAAAGCTGTCAGCTATGTGTTGCAAGGCGTCAATAATCACTTGACGCCTCGAAGCCAATTAATCTCACGAAGCAAGATGACGCAATAGGTGCAGAAAAACCGTCTGGTGTCGATCGGTCCAGGCATTTTGTCGATAGCAAAAGTAGATGGGCAAGGCTACGTCATGCGAGCCTTCAATAGAGCACTCGCTCACTTCCAATCCATCTGATGCGAGAGAAGAGCCAGAAAAACTCAATATCAATCCCCCGGCTTGAAGAAACTCAGCCTGCGCCCTGCTTCCGTATTCGACATCGCGAAAGCGGAAATTAACCAGCTGAGCTTCGGGACATTGATTGATTGCATTGAGACAGGGTGACAAATTAATGGGAACAGCGAGCCTGCCGCCCAGTAACTCACGAATGGTCATAGCGTCAACAGATTGATGACCAGCTGGGCATGAAAGAACCCTGAGCTCCTTTTCACCCATATATTTTGAAGAAAGGACGCTGTCCCGTGGTTCCTCAAACGAGATAGCCGCGTCCGAAATTCCAAGTATAAGTGATTCAAAGCATGTTGCCGTTGGCTGATGCCACACATCAAGGTGAATCTGAGGGTGCGAACTTTCAAACGAGTCGTACCAATTTTCGGAAAAAAGGCGCCCCCGCCCGTGAAGACGGGGGGCGTAAAGACGGAAATGGCCGTCGGGCGAAACGCCGCCGTTCCTCGATTGAGCGCACTTTTTGAGATCGTCGACTTGCGCCGGGATCACGCGTGCACGACGCGCAAATTCTCTGCCCGCCGGAGACAAAACAGCCTCCCCCGCCGATCGGTTGAGCAAAACGATCTGATACTCAGATTCCAACTTCTTAATTGCCGACGAAACGGCCTGTGGACTCACATGGACGGCGCGAGCAGCCTTGCGCACGCCGCCATAGCTCGCTACTGCTTGAAGGTATTCGAGTTGAGAAAGCTGCATAGATTACTCCAAAGGCAGCCAAGGCGACGGACTGCGCGCCCTCAGATGAGGTTCTCGCCCAGGTTCTTGCCGCCGAGGACGTGCATGTGGAAGTGCATGACGGTCTGGCCGGCGTTGACGCCCCTGTTGGAGATGACGCGGAAACCGTCCTCCAGGCCCTTGGCCTTGGCGACCTCCTGGATGGCGTGAGCCATGGCGCCCATGGTCTCGGCAGGCACGTTGTCGGCGATGTCGCTGTAGTGCTTCTTGGGAATCACGAGCGTGTGGACCGGCGCCTGGGGATTAAGGTCGTCGAACGCGATGACCTGGTCGTCCTCATAGACAACGGTCGAGGGTATCTCGTGGTTGGCGATTTTGCAGAAGATGCAATCACACATGGTTGGTTCCTTTCTCGCAGACCAAGGTAATTATATTTGGTCGGGATGGTTAGAACGAGAGGTTGTCGTCGGTGTTGGCGGCTTCGCCGTCGGCGAGCACGTCGTTGCCGTCGACGTCCTTAAGGAGCACCGAGACCTTCTGCTCGGCATCGGACAGGCGGGTGCGCAGGCTTTTGAGGAGCTCGACGCCGCGGGTGTAGCTCTCGAGCGACTCCTCAAGCTCCATATCGCCCGACTCCAGGCTGCGGATGATGAGCTCCAGCTCCTGCGAGGCCTGCTTGTACGTAAGCTGCTCGACCGGGGTCTTCTCTGCCATATCTGTTTCCTTTCCTAAGGGTCTATCACTGCGAAACGCGGTCTACTCGACCGTATCGACCGTTGCTGCCACGCTGCCGTCTGCCATGCGCACGCGAATGGCGTCGCCAGGCTTAAAGGTCTTGGCACTCGTAGCCACACCATCATCGCTGTACGCGATGGAATAGCCGCGAGCAAGCACTTTGAGCGGCGACAGGGCGTCGAGCGACGCTGCCGCACGGCTCAGGTCGGACGCTGGCTTGCTGAGCATCGTGCGCCCTTGATGCTCTAGGCGGGAACTCGCAAGCGTGAGCGCATGGCGCTTACCATCGAGCCCCGAGGTGCTTGTAATCAGACGCTCGGGCAAGCGCTCAAAGTTGGAGCGGAATGTCCCGACCGAGCGTACTATGGCGCCCGACAGGCGATCGGCAGTCAGTGCAAGCTCCGATTCGCGACGCTCGACCATAAATGTGGGGTCGTTGAGGCACGGGCGACACGCAGCGGCATCGAGCGCATCACCCAAGCGAGCCGTATAGGTATCCCAGGCACGGCGACCGCGCTGATCGAGCATCTCCAGGTCGACCTGGGCCGACCCAATCATCGATGCCATCGCGGCACCCAGACGCTGATGGCGCGCCTCGAGCACATCGGCCAACTCCGTCATAGCCGGCGCCACCGATTCTGCCGCCGCCGTGGGCGTGGAGGCGCGTCGGTCGCTCACCATGTCGCAAATCGAGGTATCGGGCTCATGGCCAATGCCGGTCACCACGGGCACAGGACAAGCCGCCACCGCGCGGGCAAGCTCCTCGTCATTAAAGGTCATGAGGTCCTCAAAGGAGCCGCCGCCGCGCACCAGCAAAATACAGTCGGGCGCCGGCGTAATGGAAGCGGCGCGGCGCAAGCCATCAATGAGCTCTGCCGGCGCGCCCTCGCCTTGCACCTTGGCGCCCACGCAAACAAGCTCGACGAGCGGGTTGCGACGGCGCAATGTGCGCTTGACGTCGTCGATTACGGCACCCGAAAGCGAGGTGACGACCGCCACGCGGGAGCAGAACACCGGGATGCGGCGCTTGCGCGCTTCGTCCATCAGGCCCTCGCGGCGTAGCTTTTCGGCCAGTTGCGCCACTTGTTGACGCAGCAGACCCTCCCCCGCCAACGAAAATGAGCGGGCAACAAAGCTCATGCGACCCGTGGGCTTATAGAGATTGAAGCTGCCCTTAAAGCTCACCTGCATGCCATCGCGCAGATCGAAGGTGCGCTTGAGATAGGCGCCCTTCCAGATAATGCAGTCGACGGCGGCCGAGTCGTCCTTGATCTGGAAGTAGCAGTGACCGCTTCGGGCGTTAGGACCACGAAAACCTGTGACCTCGCCCAGAACGCTCAGCTGCGGAATGGCATCGAGCGCACCGGCGGCGATCTCCACTGCCTGGCTCACGCTAAGCTCCTTGCGCTCCTGATCGTCCGAACCGTCGAACTCGGCGGAAACGGCATTGCCGGTTAGATTCCAGCCTGCCACGCAGCCTCCTTTCGTTATCGAGCACAAGGGCTTCGACCCTGCGCAGATTCAAGTCCAACACATAGTACAGCGCCGCGGGGACAAGAATCTCCGCGGCGCCTGTCAAGCCAATTTGTTATCGGTTGGAGTTTCTGTTGTAGCGGGCCATCAGGTAGAGCAGCTGAATAATCGAGGTGAGCGCCGCCGCCACGTAGGTGAGCGCGGCTGCCGTCAGCACCTTCTTGGCACCGTTGACCTGCTTGGAACTCATGCCCGACTGCTCGATATACGCCACGGCGCGGCGACTGGCATCGATCTCGACAGGCAACGTAACGAGTTGGAACAGCACACTAAACGAGAAGAAGATCAATGCGAGGGTCGTGAGCCCGGCGATGTTCATAAACAGGCCCAAGAGCAACACGATGGTCCAGGTGTTCTGGGTAAAGTTGACGACCGGGACCAGAGCGGTGCGAACCTTCATCATGGTGTAACCGCTCTGACGCTGGGCGGCATGACCCGCCTCGTGGCAGGCCACGGCAACGCTTGCGACCGATCCGCCCGAACGGTTAGCGTCCGAGAGATACAGGTTGTTATCCTGCGGGTTGTAGTGGTCGGTGAGCTCACCGGCAACGCCCTTGATACCCACGGCGTTGCAACCGTTGGCGTCGAGCATGCGGCGAGCGACCGTGGCACCCGTGTCGCCGTCCGAGCGAACCTTGGACCAGGTCTTGTACGTCGAGTTGATATAGCTCTGCGCCGCAAGACCAAGCACCGTACAAACAAGGACAACCAGCAGGTACAGCGGGTCGATGCCAAAGCCGTAACCATAGTAATAGGGCATGCGAATTCCTCCGAATCGAATTACACGTTGGAGGCATTCTACCCAATCAAGCGGCTAGGCTTCCTTACAGCAATTCAATTTTGCCATCTTTGACCGTCAACCCCATGTTGCCGGAAAGCAGATCGTCCAGGCGCGAGCCCACAAGCTCAAAACGCCAACCTTCGCGCAAACGGCTTTGCTCAGGATGCTCAATGTAGTCGGCCAGGTCATCGCGCGAGGCAATGACCGAGGTCGCCACGCCCGAGCGCTCGGCAACCAGGCGGATGAGCGCGTACATGAGATCCGTCACGCTCTCAAGCTCCGGCGAAATCTGGCGATGCCCGCGCACCATGAGCGGCAGGCGATCGTGCGGACAGCTTGCGCCGCGCTTGATGGCCATCAACGCGCCATCCACGTCGCGCTCCCCCAGCTGGTCGGTACCGCGGATGCTACGGAACTCCTCGACACGCACGGGATTGCGCTTAACCAGGGCCAGCAGCGTATCGTCGGACATGACCCACTTGCGCGGGATGTTGCGACGCTCGGCGCGGTCCTCGCGCCAAGCGGCAAGCTCGCGCGCAATGCCCAGCTGATGGCGGCTACACGAGTTGATGCGTTTGACCTTGCGGAATGCCTCATGGCGGTCGGCGCGGTAGTGCGACTCGTCGGCCAAAGGACGCAACTCGTCGAGCACCCAGTCCACGCGGCCCAGCTCACGCAGGCGGCTCATCATCTCGGTATAGGCGACGATTAAGTACTTGACGTCATCGATCGCGTACTCGATCTGCTTATCGCTCAGCGGGCGGCGCGACCAATCGGTCAGCGACTCGGTCTTGGGCAGTGATACGCCGCAGAACGTCTGAACGAGCGCACCATACGAAATCTGCTGGCGCTCGCCCAAAAAGGCGGCGGCAACCTGCGTGTCAAAAATCGGTCGCGGCAGTGCGCCCACGGTATGGAGCATAACTTCCATGTCCTGTGAGCAAGCATGGAATACCTTGACCACGCCCTCGTCGGCCATAAGCTCGGCAAGCGGCGACAGGTCGTCGATCACCAGCGGATCGACAGCGACACTCTCGGCGGGGGTGGCAATCTGGACCAGGCACAGGCGCGGATGAAACGTGCGCTCGCGCAAAAACTCGGTATCGACGGCGATCGCGTCGAACTCGCGGGCGCGCTGGCAAAAGTCGACCAGAGCCTGATGTGTGGAAATGTACATATCAACCCATCGAATAAGGTTAGGCCCGAAAAACACGGGTAGGATATCGGCATTGCTCTACAACTATACTCGGTTAGTCACAGAACGGGAACGTAAGTATGCGCTGCCTTATCATCCACAACCCGGCATCGGGCCCCAGCTCAGATGAAATCTACGCGTTCACGCACGCCCTCGCGCAGGGCGGCGACGAGGTCGTGATGCGTTTTATCGGCGATGGCATGGAGCCCGAGGACGCGGTAGCGGACGTTCGCGAGTTCGATCGCGTGGTCGTTTCGGGCGGCGACGGCACCGTCTCCAACGTGCTCGACCAGATGCGCGGGTGCGGTGTCCCCACGCTTGTCTTCCCCTCCGGCACGGCCTGCCTGTTCTTTAACAACATCGGCAATGCCCCCGAGGCGGCGGCACTCGCCAAGGCTTGCCGCGACGGCCGCACGGTCAAAGTGGACATGGGTGAGCTCTTTTGGCTCGACGAGAACGGCAACGAGAAGCGCCACGGCTTTATCATCATCGCCGGCTCGGGCTTCGACGCCGAGATCATGATGAAGGCCGCTCCCACCAAAAACGACATTGGCGAGATCGCCTACTTCCTCTCCGCGCTCGCCACGCCCAACCCCACGGTGGCGCACTTTACCATTGAGCACGACGGCATTGTCGAGGAGCTCGACGGCATCTGCTGCATGGCAGGCAATACCTCGGTCATCCAAAACGACATCAACCTGTTCCCCAACTGCCGCATGGACGACGGCATGGTCGACATCGTCGTTATTGAGCCCGTGCGCACGATGCAGCTGCTCCCCACGGTAATTACCGCCGCGCTCGACCCCGCTGGCAAAGTGCTCGGCCGTCCGCAGTTTAAGATCATCCAGACCAAGGAAGCCAAGATCACCTGCACGCCATCGCTGGGTATGCAGTTCGATGGAGAGATCATCTCCAGCAACTCCGGCGTCTTTGGCGCTCGCGCGCTGCCGCAATGTCTCGACCTCATCGTCGACGAATTCTCCCCGCTCGGAAAATAGGAGGACCCCATGAACGACAACCCCCTGATTGGCTTTATCGTCATCGTCTTGGCCATGCTCGTCGGCTATGCGATCAACGTGATCCACCGCCGGAAGAAGTAATTCCATATTGGCATGATATTCATCCAATTATCGTCTCCCCTGCCGTTTATGCATTTGCCAAACAGCAGGGGATTCTCATTTCGGGCATTCCCAGCTACTTTATTCGGCTACAGTAATTGCAGGGCGTCTTTATTAAAATAAAGCTACAAACTGAGTATAATTAACCGCTCATCGCATATTTCATCACGCTTATCGAGTAAGTTTCTTTCATAGATGAATATTGTTTCCAGTTCGTTACGCTAATGAGGTGTCTTTATTGGCTGAAGCCCTCTGGCGACAGAGGGCTTTCGCACGCTGGGAGGAAAAATGAGGAAAACTCACCCCGTCAACGCGCTCAAGAAGCTAAGCATAGGCCTCGCCTTTGGAGCTGCAACCATCATGTCCATGCCGACCTCTGCGCTCGCCTGCACGCAGATGTACATGGGCAAAGATCTAACGGCCGACGGCAACACGTACTACGGCCGTGCCGAGGACTTTGGTGCGCGTTACCTCAAACACTTCGGCATCGAACCTGCCCACGAAGCTGGCTTTACGTACAGCTCGAATGAGTCTGCTTTCGAATACACTTCGAATAAGCCTACATATCGCTACAGCTACGTACGTGACCATCCCTCCAATTGGGAGGGCCACACCGACGCCTACTCCGAAGCCGGTATCAACGAGAAGGGTGTCTCTTGCTCCGCTACGCTGAGCACCTCCTATAACGAGGATGCCAAAGCAGCAGACCCAATCGATGAGGCTACCGGCATCGGCGAGTACAGCTACGGCAGCGTCATCCTGGGCCAGAGCGCCAATGCCCGCGAGGGCGTCGAGCTCCTCGGCAGCCTGATCGACGAGCAGGGCACTTGCACTAACGACCAGATCATTATCGCCGACAACAACGAGACCTGGCTGTTCGCCACGCTTTCTGCCCATCAATGGATTGCCATGAAGCTGGCCGACGACGTCGCCTCACTCAACCCCAACATCGGCAGCCTCAACTACGATGTCGACCTGAACGATACTGAGAACTGCCTGCACTCCAAGGACATCGAGTCCATGCCCGTGGAGAAGGGTTTCGCCAAATACTCCGCTGACGGTAAATTCGATGTCGCCCAAACGTATGGCGAAAGCCTCGCCGATTCTGGCGTTAACCAATGGTCCCGCTATGTGCAAGGCCGCCATTATTTTGCTAGTCAGCTGACCGAAGGCACGGATTACGAAATTAAAACTATCACCGATAAGGATGGAAAACCCGTCCAAAAGGGAGCTATGGTCAGCGAAATCCAGCCCCTGTTCTTCAAGCCTGGCAAGTCTGGTTGGAGCACCTTTGAGCTGATTCGTGCCTTCGGCAACCGCGGAGAGAACGTCCCTGGTCTCAACGCGAACACTGATGGCGTTTATTGCATCGGCAGCGAGCGCAACACCGAGATCAATCTCTTCCAGATTCGTCGCGGGTATGATCCCGAAGTCGCTACCATCCAGTGGGAAATGCTCTCCCGTGCCGCGTACTCTGTCGCCATCCCGCTGTACTCCGCTCTGATAACTGAAGTTAGCCCCTACTTCAGCGATCAGACCGTCTCCTTCGACCACTGCAATGCGAAAGACGTCGTGTACAACGAGGAGCCCGAGAACTCCATTAACTACGTCCTCATGGACATCAGCTCGCTCTGCTTTGAGAACCCTGACACCCTTGGTACCAGTGTCCGCACCTACCTCGACGCGCTCCAGAACGAGCTCATCGAGCAGAACAAGGAAGTTGACGCCGCTATGCTGGCCGAGACGACCACCGAGGGTCGCACCGCTCTGGCCAACAAGGCAGGCAAGGCTGCCACCGAGAACACCTACAAGAAGTGCAAGGCCCTGCTCCAGGAGATGCGCGCTTATCAGAAGGCCGGAAACTTTGACGAGCGCTTCACCCCGAGCGACCTGAACACCGAGACCAAGGGCCTCAAGGAGTCCATCACCTACGCCAAGGACGCCCTTGCCACCGACCCGGTCACCCCGGATCAGCCCGGCACTCCCGAGCAGCCCGGTAAGCCCGAACAGCCCGGTACCCCGGATCAGCCCAGCAAGCCTGAGCAGCCCGCTAAGCCCGAGCAGCCCGCCACCAAGCCCGAGAAGCCTGGTAAGTCGGATACCACGACCACGGTAACCACCAACAAGACGAACACCAAGGGCGGCCTGCCCACCACTGGCGATCGTTTTGATGGCCGCATGGTGGCCGCATTCGCCATCGCTGGCGTTGCCGTCATCTCCGCAGGCGGTTATATCCTCTATCGCCGCAACAAGGAGTAATCCCTCACTGGTGCGGGCGGGATGGCACGGTTCGTCCCGCCCGCCTTTTTGACCGGCGGGAAACACCGCTGAAATCTTTTCAAAAAAGATTTCCCCGCACACACTTTGCTGTGCTATAGTGCAGCGCAACAGCAACAAGGTGCGACCGCGCCACGGCATCACGAAAGGAGCCACCAAGATGAAGAACACGATGAAGTCTCTCAACAACTGGTGGTGGCGTGATGCGAATACGATCGGTCGACAGTGAGTCCCTCACGCCTGTTTTTGCGCTCTAGGTGATTGGAAGGCCTCCGGTTTCGACCGGGGGCCTTTTTCTATCTCGAGCCCGATCGCATTCGCATCACGCGCCTCCGCTTTTCCCCTGCGCTTCCCTTCAGAAAGGATTTTCACCATGTCTCAGAACACCACCGCCACCCAGCCCCGCACCGTCCAGACCGCCGACCGCGGCAAACTCGACGTCCGCGCTCTCGTCCTGCTCGCCATCCTGCTCGCCGCCGGCTTCATCCTCAACTTCACCGTCGGCAAGGCCATCTCAGGCATCTCGGGCGGCATGATCAGCCCCGAGTTCATCATCTCGGCCTTCTGCCTCACCATCCTGGTCGTTCGCCCCAACATCGGCCAGGCGCTCGTCATTGGCCTCATCTCGGCTGCCGTGATCCAGATCACCACCACTTCGCCGTTCGTCGATTTTGCCGCCGAGGGCATCGCCGCCATGCTCATGGCCGGCATCGTCAACGCCGCCGGCAAGGACGGTCAGGTCAAGCCCGCCATCGCCATTGTCGCAACCTTCCTGACCACCTTTGTCTCCGGCGTCATCTTCATGGTCATCAAGATGGCCATGCTCGGCGTGGTCGGCGAGCTCGCCGCCGCCATGTTGCCCGTCGTCGCCATGACCGCCGTCTTTAACGCCATTCTGGTCGGCGCCCTCTACCTGCCCATCCAGAAGGCCCTTAGGCTCAACTAACCCGCTCGGCTTTACGAGCCACCCCATCTTGGCGTTCATTCGACGCTCGCGTACCCAAGTACGCTTCGCTCCTCTTTCGCGCCAACCTGGGGCCCCTCGTAAAGCCGTCTCCGTGCTTCACCACCAAAGACCGTCCCAAACAACGAGCTTTTTTGGGACGGTCTTAAACAACTGGTCATTTAAGACTGTCCCCAATGACTATGAAAGGTATCCATGGAAACGATCATCAACGTCGACGATGTCTCGTTCTCCTATGGCACGCAGACCGAGCAGGCGCTCAGCCACATCTCGCTCAGCGTGAACAAGGGAGATTTCATCGGCATCATCGGACCCTCGGGCGCCGGCAAGTCCACGCTTGCCGCCTGTCTGTCGGGTGCTGTGCCCCACCACTACACCGGCACGTTCTTCGGGTCCGTCATGGTTGACGGCCACGACACCTGCGAGGTCTCGCTGACCGACGTGTCGCAAATCGTCGGCAGTGTGCTGCAGGATATCGACACGCAGATGGTCGCCTCGGTCGTCGAGGACGAGATGCTCTTTGGCCTCGATAACTTTGCCGTTCCCCACGACCAGATCGAGCAGCGCGTGAGCGAGACGCTCGAGACCGTCGGCATCAGCGACCTGCGCGACCGCGAGATCGCCACCCTCTCGGGCGGACAGAAGCAAAAGGTGGCCATCGCCGCCATCCTCGCCATGCGTCCGCGCGTCTTGGTTCTCGACGAGCCCACCGCGGCACTCGACCCCGCCAGCTCCACGCTGGTCTTCGAGACGCTGCGTGAGGCAAACCGCATACTTGGAATCACCATCGTCGTCGTTGAGCAAAAGGTCGCCCTGCTCTCGGAGTACTGCAACCGCGTGCTCGTGCTCAACCATGGCGAAATCGCACTGCAGGGCGAGCCGCACGAGGTCTTCGCACACACCGATGAGCTTCGCACCATTGGCGTCGACTGTCCCCGTGTCACACGCATCTTCAATAGCCTCGAGGCCGATGGCCTGGCAAGCGGCACCCCTTGCTTGGATGTCGACGAAGCCGAGTGTCTGATTTCGGGTATCGTCGACCCCGCACACGCTGCCATCGAAGCCCAGGCGCCCGCCGGTTCCCCGCATGCACCGTCGTTGCGTCCTCATGCCAAGGATGCCGAACCCGTACTCACCTTCGACCATGTTGAGTTTGCCTATCCCAACGGCGGCGCCGCCGTACACGACCTTAACCTGACCCTCTACCCCGGTGAGCTCGTGGGCATCGTCGGTCAGAACGGTGCCGGCAAGACCACGCTCACCAAGCTGCTCACGGGCCTGCTCAAGCCCGCCTCGGGCAGCGTGCGCGTCACGGGACTGGATACTGCAACCGTTCCCACGAGCCGCATTGCCCGCGAGGTCGCAACCCTCTTCCAAAACCCCGACCGCCAGATCTGCAAGGATACCGTGCTCGACGAGGTCGCCTTTGGCTTGGAGCTTGCCGGCATCGACCGTGCCGAGGCTCTGCGTCGCGCCCAGCTGGTCATCGACCGCTTTGGTCTGCCCGCCGACGAGGCACCGTTCTCGCTTTCGCGTGGCCAGCGACAAATGGTGGCACTTGCCTCCGTCGTAGTGGTTGAGCCCAAGATCGTCGTGCTCGACGAGCCCACGAGCGGCCTTGACTACCGCGAGTGCATGACCGTCATGGAAACCGTGCGCACCATGGCCGAGCGCGGATGCGCCGTCATCATGGTCTGCCACGACATGGAAGTCGTCTCCGACTTTGCCGAGCGCATCGTAGTAATGGCCGACGGCCGCATCCTCGACCGCGGCCGCACGCACGAGCTGTTCTCGAACATCGATCTCATGCGGCGTGCCTACGTGGAGCCTCCCCAGGTTATTGAACTCTCGCGCCGTCTGGCATCTTCCGTCTCGCCCGCTTTTGCGCAGGTGAGCGAGGTCACCGATGTCGTTCGAATTACCAAGGAGATGGTCCACCGTGGTTAACGTCATCGACTACATGCCGGGCGATACGCTGCTGCATCGCCTGAACCCCGTCGTCAAACTGGGCCTCGCCGCCGCCATCATCGTCGGCATCTTCTTGTCCGACACCTACGTGGCGCTGCTGGGCTTTTTGGCACTCACCCTTGCACTGGGTACCTATGCCGGCGTCGTCGACCGTCTGCTCTCGCTGCTCAAGTTGCTGATTCCGCTCGCGCTTATCATGCTGGTGCTCCAGCTGGCCTTTATGCGCGATGGCAACGTGGTGTGGGGCTTTATCACCGACGCGGGCCTCATCACGGGATCGAAGGCCTGCCTGCGCCTGCTAGGTGTGGCGTTGCCACTCATCCTCATGCTCATGGTGACCAAGCTCAACGACCTTGCCAACGCCTGCGTCGAGGTGCTGCACGTACCGTATCGCTATGCCTTCACCTTTACCACGGCGCTGCGCTTTGTGCCGGTGTTTGGTCAGGAGATGAACGCCATCATGGAGGCGCAGACCGCACGCGGCGTCGAGTACGACACCAAGAACCCCATCAAGAAGCTTAAGCTCATGTTGCCACTGTGCGTGCCGCTGCTCATCTCGAGCGTGGGCAAGACCGATGCCACCGCGCTTGCCGCCGAGCAGCGCGGCTTCTACCTGCGCACACGCGCCAGCTCGTACAAGCGCTACCCCATCAAGGGCCTGGACATCGCCGTGCTCATCGTCAGCATCGCCCTCATCGCCATCGGCTTCCTGTTCTAGTTCACCACCGACAGCAACCACTCAACGCAAAAGGCCTCGGCTCGCACCAAACGAGCCGAGGCCTTTACTGTTTCCCCAGATAATACCTACCAAAATAAACCTGTCCCTTTTTGGCAGATCGAGGGCTATTGGCGGTAGGGGGCGCCGCTGCGGATGATGGATTCGCGCACCAGGACATCCATGGCGTCAAGGGTAATCTCGGGCATCTCTCGGTACTTTTGCAGCACCGAGAGCTCCGTACAGGCCAGGATGACGCGGTCGCAGCCGCTACGGGCGAACTCCCACATCACGCGGTCGAACTTATCCATATCGGGCTCACGTCCGGCCTTCACATCATCGTAGATAAGCGACATCACATCGTTCTGACGTTTCTCGCTGGGATAGACAACCTCAACACCCGCAGCCTTACATTCGCGGCCGTAGACGCCCGCGCCCACGGTTCCGTCGGTGCCCATGATGCCAATCTTGTGCACCGGCTCGGCCGGCATACTCAGGTTGGGGTCGAACTCGCACTCCCCCATCACCGCACCGGCCAGAGCATAGCGCACCGACTCACGCGGCATGTGGATAATCGGCACTGTGGTAAACGACTGGATCTGGTCGTAGAAGTAGTGTGACGTGTTGCAGGGAATGGCAATGTGCGCACAGCCCAGCGACTCGAGTGCCTGGGCACACTCTTTCATGGTCGCCAGCAGCTTGGCATGCTCGCCGGTCTTAATGGCCAGCGTGCGGTCGGGCATGGTCGACTTGGAGAGCACCACCATGTCGATATGTTCCTGATCGCAGGCAGCAGCCGTATGACGCACCACCTGGTCGTAGTAATACGACGTGGCCTCGGCGCCCATGCCGCCGATAACTCCCAGCTTTTCCATCGCCGCCTCCTTGGTGACGCTTGCGCAATTGCGCGTATCGTACCCGCGCCCGCCCGATGCAAACCGGACGGGCGCCGCACTCATCTACTTGTAATACGTCTTGAACAGCTTAAAGTGGCGCAGCTTAGTGTGCCACATGCGCAGCCAGCGGTTAAAGACAAAGTCGCCCTTCATAAACGAAGGGTCGGCGCCCTTGCCTTCCTTGTCCAGGCGATGCACCTTAGCGCGCAGCTCGGGATCCTTGACGTATTTGTCGACGACGCCCATGGGGACGACCATCCACAGCGCCTCGTCCTGCGCCGTCACAAACTCCGGCGCAAACGGGCGGTTGAACACATACTCGTCCACCACATACTTGGCAACGTTAAAGCCGCTGTTGGTAACGTAGTAGTTGCTGCGGCCCTGGCGCGTGTTGAAATCGAAGAACTTAAACGAGCCATCGCGCTCGTCGTACTTAACGTCAAAGTTGGAATAGCCCACAAAGTGAAGGTCCTCGAGCAACTTGCGCACGCCGCCCATGAGCTCGTCATTAGGCTCGGTAATGATACAGGCATGGTTGCCGACACCGTGGGGCTGATGCTCCTCGAGCAGTACGTGACCCAGGCACATCATGCGCACCTTGCCGTTGCGGTCGGAATAGCTGGTGAGCACGCGCATGTACTCGTCGTTACCGGGCACGCGGTCCTGTAAGATCAGGTCGTCGGTGTAGCCACTGGCATACGAGTCGCGAATGACCTGTTCCAGCTCGGCACGGTCGGCAATCTCATAGGCCTTTTTCTGGCCCTCGAACTCGTGCTGCCACCACATGATGCCGTCAGAAGGCTTCAGAATCATCGGGTAAGGAAAATCGATCTGGTCGAGCACTTCGGCAGGCGCCTCACCCTGGGCATTGAGCATCGCCTTGGTAAAGGTAAACGTGTGCGGATAGGGCACGCCATGTTTCTCGCACAGCTCGTAGAAGATCTCCTTCTTCTGGCACTGCTCGAGCATGCTGTAGGGCGCGTAGGGAGCGACGATGTTGTCCGCCAGCTCATGAGCATCCTTGGCCTGAGCCACGAGGGCAACATAGTTGTCGCCACAGCCCACAAGGACAATCGTCTTGTCGGCATGCGCTTGGGCAATGCCGTTGACGGTTTTGAGCATCACGGGCATGGTGTCGATATCCACGTTGGGCGTGTAGTCGATAATCTGGCTGCGGTACGCGGGACCCGTCTGATACTTGCCAAAGACCAGACTCTTGACCTGGTACTCCTCGTAGAAGGCGCGCGCCACCGAATAGGCGTTGATGTCGCCACCGAGCAGCACGGGAATGAACTCGCGCTCTGTAAACTGCAATGCCATGGAAACTTCCTATCATGAACTGCCCACACAATGGGCGGTCTTTGCGCAACTGATTTATTCTAGCGTGCCAAGCCGCCGGCGCCCAAAGCTCCACCGTATCTATGGCAATCGACGTAATCGTCCAGCACGAAGGCCAGCACGAAGACGGCGCTCACCGTTGTATGACAATGGGCAATGAACCTACCATTGTTGTAGGATTCAACATGTTGCCCGCCCCGTCGAAAGGTGCACCGTGCCCCAGGCCCATCCGATCAACAACCCCATCATTGACGCCGCCAAGCGCGAACTTGCGGATCGTGCCCGGACGGCAGTTCCCCTACGCACCGCAAACGATGCTTACAACGGGCCTGCCCGTATCGTCTCAATCAACACGTCGGAGCACAAAGGCACTCGCAAGTCGCCCGTCGCCGATGGACGCGACACCGTCATCGAGCAATTTGGCCTCGCTACCGATGCGCACGCCGGACATTGGCACCGCCAGGTCTCTTTTTTAGCCGCGGAGTCCATCCAGACGGCGCAGGCACGCGGGCTCGACGTACACGAGGGTGACTTTGGAGAGAACTTCACCACGCAAGGCATCAATCTACTCTCGCTCCCCCTGGGAACGCAGCTCAAGATTGGCAACGATGTCCTGGTCGAAATCAGTCAGATCGGTAAGGTCTGCCACACCCGCTGTGCCATCTACTATCTCGCCGGCGACTGCATCTTTCCCCACGAGGGAGTTTTTGGCGTGGTGCTAAAGGGCGGAGAGGTCCATACCGGCGACGAAATCCAGGTGGTCAAGCTCGGCGACGGCACTTGCTCGTTCACCCCCGCCGAGGCACTCGAAGAGATTGAGCAGGCTCGCCAGGAGGGCACGCTGTAGTTGTAAAACCCCACGTTGAGATAGCTTTTACAGCCCAAAGCTCCTCTTAAACAGGCCCCCGTAACGTTAAAGTTGAACTCTATGGTTTCTCAACAATTCATCATAACTGCAGGTCAAAGCCAAAGCCTCAAGTTCAACTTGACCCTTTGGAACCTTTAAGGTTCAAGTTGAGGTCGAAAGCAGTAGTAGAATACCGTTCGAACCATAACCTACGATTGATTGCAGAGGGACTGGATGCAGCATTCGAATCATCGCACCGCAGCGCTCATTGCGTCGAAGCCGGCTCGTATCATCACGAGCGCCGCGCTCGCCGTTGCGCTGACGGCCTCGCCGATGCTCTCCCCCGTTGCGGCGTATGCCGCCTCGCAGGCAACGCAGGACCAGCTTTCCGCAGCCCAGCAGAAGATCGAAGCCGCCACGAGCGCCTACAACGACGCCCGCACCAAACTCGATGACCTGCAAAAGCAGATTGACTCCAATGAGGCAAGCATCGAGGAAATCGAGGCCAAGCTTCCCGAGCAGCAGGCCAAGGCAAGCTCCGCCATGCGCGATCTGTACAAGTATCAGAAGGGCACCAATCCCATCGTGAGCTTCCTGGTCAACGCACAGAGCCTGGGTGAATTCATCACGACCTGCAAATACACCAACCAGATCACGAGCTCGAGCGTCGACGAGATCGAAGAGCTCAATAACATGCAAACCGAACTCGAGCAGAACAAGGCCGAGCTCCAGCAGGCCAAGTCACAGCTTGAGGCAGAGCAGAAAAACGCCGAGGATGCGCTGACGCAGGCCCAGCAGCTCCGCAGCGAGGCACAGGCAAAAGCCGAGCAGGAAAATGCCGCCGAGCTTGCCAAGCTTGAGGCCGATAAGGCCGCTGCCGCCGAAAAGCTCTCGGGCGAGGGCGTAAGCGGCAGCAATTCCAGCAGCCAGGCCACCAACACCAACACCACCATCGACACCACGGTGAACAACGCCAATACCGGTAGTTCCGATTACGATTCGTTCATTAATGAGTGGACGAGCCGCATCGACAATTATCTCGCCGGCTCCCCCATGGCAGGCCAGGGCTATAACTTTGCCGTCGCCGCTTGGAATACCGGTGTCGACCCCCGTTGGTCCCCCGCCATCGCCTGCATCGAGAGCACCAAGGGCGCTTATTGCGCCAATTCTTACAACGCCTGGGGCTGGAGTGCACGTGGCGGCGGTTGGCGCAGCTTTGGCAGCTGGAGCGAGGGTATCTCCGCTCACGTTGCCTATCTGGGCGCCAACTACGGCTCCACCCTTACCCCGGCAGCAGCCAAAAAGTACTGCCCGCCCACGTGGCAGGACTGGTACAACAAAGTCGCCGCTCAGATGAACCGCATCTAAGTGCAACTGCAAAGGGCCCCAATGGGGCCCTTTTCTTTTAGGTAGCGGAGGTATCGACGACGCCGGTCGCATTGGCAACCGCGACTATGACGATCATGCATAGGAGCAGCACACCCAATGCCTTGAGCCAGAGTTTCGCGAGTTTCTTGCCGCGATAGCTGTCGAGCAGTGCGAATCGCCGACGAAGACGACGCTTGTCGAACAGCGCAAAATGCATAAGCACCATAAGGCCATCGACAAAGAAAAAATACTCGATTATGAGAAGCCACGTCGGGTAGCTTTGGTTTGCTCCCGTGGGGTGAAAGACGGCAAAGTGACTTCCGGCAAAGAACACAAGCAGCGAGAAGCAGATGAGCGTATTCCAAATGCGCCCCAGAGACTCCGGAACGCGAGAGAGCAGACCGCATGCGGTGGAGGCGGCAGGCCTAGGAAGCCCTGCGGGTTTCTGGAGCCCTTGGGACGCCAACACTGTCTCCGAGTCTGGAGTACGGACAGGCGCAGGCGCAGGAGGCCGCACGGGGCGACTCAGATCGTATGCCGCGCGCGTCGCCCGTCCCAATGCTTCCGCACTCGCAAAACGCTTGGCCGGATCGAGCGCCATCGACATGCAGACGGCATCGGAAAGTGGAGTGGGAATACCGCGCGCCTCGCATTGCTCGCGCATGTCGAGCCCTGGTTTAGGGTCGACTCCCGTCAAGCAGAAGAACAACAGGGCGCCCAGCGCGTACACGTCGCTGCGCACACTCGTCTGCCCAAACCCATACTGCTCGGGCGGCGCATAGGGTCGCGTGCCAAACTTGACGGTGTCGGCATCGGCGCCATCGCGCCATACGCGCGCGATCCCCAAGTCGATAATCACCAGCGATGAAAATGTCAGGCCGTCATCAGGCGTATAGTTGGCACCTGTCACGATGATATTCGACGGCTTGAGGTCGCGATGGATCACCGGCGCCGACGTCTCCCCCGCTATTGCAAAACCGGCGTGGAGCTCGCCCACGGCATCGCATAGGGCAGGATACAATTCACGCGCATAATCGGGGGTGGCTCCCAGACGGTCCACCAGCGCCCCGAGCGTCTCCCCTTCGATGTATTCCATAACCACGTTGAGCTCGTCGCCCACACGACGACAATCGACGATTCTGGGCAGGTGCTCAAAACGCCTGCCTGCCCGCTGAGCGGCAAACAGACGCTCGTATGCCCCGCCGATTTGAGCCGAAGCATCGATGCGTTTACGGACAAAGGGGCCGAGCGAACCACCGCCGGTTCCTTCAAAGTACACGAGCTCGGTTGCTTCAACGGACGAGCGCTTAAGTACACGCTCCACGCGATAGCTGTCGTCGCGATCGAGCGACACCAGGTGCTCGACAAGCGCTGCGGTCAGCTCGTCATCGAAATATGTTGGGGTCTGAGTATCCATAGCCTCCATCATAGCGCAGGGCGCAGACACCCCATGGCATCCGCGCCCCGTTCGTTTGCATCGCTGTTCGACAGCTCCGCCGGCTCAGATATCAGCCGCTAACTCACCGTCTCCTCGCCAAAGCGATACAGCTCCTCGTTGACCTTTTGGAGGCTGCACCCGCGATCGATACAAAAGATGATAATCGCATCGCGGCGGTCCTTGCAGTTAAGGACGCTTACCCCGGCAGCCGTCAGCGCACGGTTGGTCTCTTTGAGCGTCAGTGCCATCGCAAAGGCAATCTGCAGCACCTTATTGCGGCTCGGATGCCGCGCACCGGTAAAGATCTGATAGCCAAACGTCTCGTTGAGGTCGGCCATGCGCACCACTCGCGAACGCTCCAGCCCCTTTTCTTCCAAAAGCTGTTTCAGATACTCCGAAAGCGACGGGGCGGCAAAGTCGTGCTCTTTGATATAACCATCAATGCTTGGCGCATCGAGAAGCTCATTGAGCAGCTCCTCAGTCAGCTTTTTATCGGGCATACGGCCTCACCTCCCCCAGTGCATGCAACATGCTAGAAACCGCTCACGTCCGAGCGTTCCCAACTGGCGACCTGATCGGGAGACACCGTGCCCAGCGCCTCGAACTTCCAGGAGCCGCCCGCCTTCAGATGATTGGTGTTTGCAAGAGCCGTTCCAACCTGGTTGCCATCAGCATCATACAGAACATACTCAATCTGAATGTAGCTCTTTTCCTTGTCTGTGTTATTGGTCAGCGTACCCGTGATCTTATAGGCAAACTGATTGGAGGCGTCTTCAGCCTCGTCAGCAATGGTATACGGTTCTTGCGGTTCTTTTTGCTCCTCAGCCTGCTGTGTCGTCTCGGCAGGTTTTGCCGAATCGTTCGCAGACGAATCGGTTGAGTTGCCGCCCATAGAGCCCACGGCACCGGCAATAACCAGCACCACGATGACGCCTAGGACAATCTTGCCAATCGACTTCTTTCCCTCTTTTGCCATTATGCATCCTTCCTACGATCCGGCCACCGCGCCGGCACACAGCACATCGTAGGAAGGATTAAACTTGAATTCATTAGCTGAGAGCTAAGACTGCGGTAAACGGCCAACGCAGTTATCCAAACGCCGAGCAAACGCACTTTGCGCGACCGTCTGCTGGCAGCGCATCAACCCACCGTGACGGATTCCCCGGTAAAGGCGCTGATCATCAACAGGACAAAGAACACCAGGTAGCTGACACTCAGCAGGTACGCAATGATCAGAAAGAAGACCCATCCGACATTGGTGTTACCGTCGGCACGGCGTTGCTCGCGATTGCGGCAGAGCCAAATCGTCACGCCAATGGCCACAATCAACAGCACAAGTGCCGCTGCCGCCAGTCCAGCAAGCGCAAACATCACGCCAATGCTCACAGCAATAACCGGGAGCAGCAGCAAGCCGCATCCGCACCCACCAGGACTATATACGACAGACTGTCGGCGTCGTTCCATCGTCACTCCAACCTCAACATCTTTGAGCGCTACAACGCAACGACCTGCTGAACGGGAACGATCTTATCCAGTTCCGGTTCGATGCGCCTCTTCTCTGCCTCGAGGTCAAACGCGATCTGGGCTCGAAGCCAATAGCCATCCGTCAGGCCAAAGTAGCGGCAAAGACGAAGATCGGTGTCAGCCGTAACACGACGCCTTCCCAAAATAATCTGCCCAATACGCTGAGCCGGAATCCCGGTCTCCTTAGCAAGGCGATATTGAGAAATACCCATAGGGACAAGAAATTCCTCTTTGAGAAGCTCGCCGGGGGCCACCGGCGACAACAAGCCAGCATCAGTTTTGTCACTTGTGATAATCGACGATTTCAGCATTCCAAGCCATCCCCTGTCTCCACTCAAAACAGACCCGATAGCGCTCATTGACACGGATACTATATTGACCGGCGCGATCGCCCTTCAACGCTTCAAGACGATTGCCTGGCGGAACGCGAAGATCATCAAGCGAAGCGCAGATCTGCAGTTGGCGAATCTTCCTCAAGGCGACCCGCTCAAAAGGAATGAACTTCCTAATCCGCACACCCATTGCAAAGCGTTCAGTGTCTTCATCTTTATATGATGCAATCATAGTATCGCCTTACGTTAATAACGTCAAGCGTTTCTATAGAGTTACATCCCTATTATAGCGTGCATTTGTTCGTATTTTCGAGAACAAACGTCCACGTCAATTAACCAAGCAAAAGCAATCGTTTGTAGACATCGAGGCCTTTGAGCAGGATTTCCTCGTCAAAGAGCATGGTATCAGTATGCAGGGCACTCGTGGAATAGGCGGGGCAGCCCTCGGCGTCGCTCGGATTATCCTGACTGACAGGAACGCCCGTGCCCAGCAAGAAGAACACGCCCGGCAGATGGCGCTGGTAAAAGGCGAAGTCCTCGGCAATCAGCAAAGGCTCATCCACGAGCTGCAGCTCGGGCAAGGCAGGCGCGACATTGGCAAATAGCTCGGGATCGTTATCGACCGGCGGATAGCCCTCGGCAAAATCGAGGTCATATGTGCAGCCCGTTGCGGCGCATGCCTCATCAAGCACGCGGCGCACGCCCTCACGCGCACGGTCGAACATGTCGTCCGTAAACACACGCAGGCTGCCGGCAACATGGGCCTCCCCCGCCACCGCGTTGCAGACGGTACCGGCCTGCAGCAGACCAAACTTGCCGATACAGGGCTCGTCGGTGCCCAGCTCGTCCATCAGCCCGCGCTCGGCAACCAAAAACTTCGCTGCCGCCAACGCGGCATCGTGCGACTCCTCAACCGGCACGCCATAAGTCTTAGCAATATGGATGCTCGTACCGTGAATATGGATATGCGTTTCGCTCGAACGCGCCAGCAGCGGGCCGGAACAGCTCGCCAACGTGCCGGCAGGCAGATCGGGCCACACGTGAAAGCCAAAAATGCGGTCGACCCCGTAGCATTCGAACACGCCGCTCTCGCATACCATCTTGGCACCACCGGTCGTTTCCTCGGCCGGCTGGAACACAAAGAGCACGTTTCGCCTCATGGCGGCCGGCTGTTCGCGAATCGTACGGTCGACATACGTCGCGGCGGCAAGTGCCATAGCCATGTGTCCGTCATGTCCGCAAGCGTGCATCTTGTCGGGATTTGTCGAGGCGAACGCTGCCCCTGTTGCCTCGACAATGGACAACGCGTCCATATCGGCGCGAATCGCCGTGGCATGCGCGGCACCAACGCCAACATCAAAGAAAGCGCAAACGCAGCTGGGGCACGGATGGGTCACCTCGCAAGCGAGCGGTGCCAGCACGCCCTCGATATAGGCAATGGTTTGCGGAAGATCGAAATCGAGCTCCGGAATGCGATGGAGATCGCGGCGATAGCGACGGAGTTCTTGGAGCTCGGTCATAGAAGATCCCTTCGTGAGGCATATCTGTTGCAACTTATTGTGATACAGGATTGTGGCACACATGTTTCCAGCATATTGCTGCATTTTTTAAACGTTATATACGAATACTCTTGTTTGCTAAAGTGCAACGTGGTAGGGTCGTTACCACTTGATAGAGGCGCGGGCACGAAGAACCGCGGGCGAGCCGGCAGGCTTTGACCCCGTGGGGAGGCGAAACCCGCCGAACTGGGCTTTTCGGGCACGAACAACCTGGTGGGCCTGCGGGAAACACCCACAGGACTGTCTGCAGCAATGCGGGAGCGCTATCCGGACATGGGGTCCACGCTATGCGGATTCGATGCGCAGATGGCGCCGTCTGGATAGCGAGGTTTACGGGACATGGCATTGACCCCCAATGAAGCGTATGCGGCCAAGCAGCCGTTTGTGGACAAGGAGACGCTCGAGCATATCGTCGAGCAGTTCCCCACGCCGTTTCATCTATACGACGAGGCGGGCATCCGCCGCAACATGCAAGAGGTGCGCGACGCCTTCACATGGAACCCGGGCTTTAAGGAATACTTTGCCGTCAAGGCCAATCCCAACCCGGCGCTCATCTCCATTCTCAACGAATACGGCTGCGGCTGCGATTGCTCGAGCTATACCGAGCTCATGATCGCCCGTTCGCTGGGTATCACGGGACACGACATCATGTTCTCGTCCAACGACACGCCGGCAGCGGACTTTGAGCTCGCCGACAAGCTGGGCGCCATCGTCAACTTCGACGACATCAGCCACATCGAGTTCTTTGAGCGCGTCGCAGGCCCCGTCCCCAAGACGGTCAGCTGCCGCTTTAATCCGGGCGGCCTATTCCAGCTCTCCAACGGCATCATGGATAACCCCGGCGACTCCAAGTACGGCATGACCACCGAGCAACTCTTCGAGGCCTTCCGCATGCTCAAGGCCAAGGGCGCCGAAAACTTTGGCATCCACGCATTCCTTGCCAGCAACACCGTCACCAACGACTACTACCCCAAGCTCGCGCGCATCCTCTTTGAGCTTGCCGTGCGCCTGGAGCGTGAGACCGGCGCACATGTCGCCTTCATCAATCTGTCCGGCGGCGTCGGCATCCCCTATCTGCCCGAGCAGCAGGCCAACGACATTCACGCCATCGGCGAGGGAGTGCACGCGGCCTACGACGAGATCCTGGTTCCCGCCGGTATGGGCGATGTGGCCATCTGCACCGAGATGGGCCGCTTTATGATGGGCCCCTACGGCTGCCTGGTCACCAAGGCCATCCACGAGAAGCAGATCTACAAGGACTATATCGGTGTCGATGCAAGCGCCGTCGATCTGATCCGCCCTGCCATGTATGGCGCTTACCACCACATTACGGTGATGGGCCAGCCGGGTGGCGCCGACAAGACCGCGGCGCCTGTCACAAACACGTACGACATTACGGGCAATCTGTGCGAGAACAACGACAAGTTCGCCATCGATCGCGAGTTACCGCATATCGACATGGGCGACCTGCTTGTGATTCACGATACCGGTGCGCATGGCTACTCCATGGGCTACAACTACAACGGACGGCTGCGCTCCGCCGAGATCCTGCTACGTCCCGATGGCTCGGCCGACCTCATACGCCGCGCCGAGCGCCCGGACGATTATTTTGCCACGCTCGACGTGTTGCCGAGCGGCCGAGAGCTGCTGGCCAAGTCGCGCGCCGAAAGTGCTCGCCGTCGCGCTCAAGACGAGCGCCTGGCCGTCGCCGCCCAATGGAATAAGCGCATCCAGATCGCGGACGCGAAGGAGAAGAACATGGACATCCGCAATCTTGAGGGCTCAATCGTCGCCCTTGTTACGCCGTTTAAAAAGGACGGCAGTGTCGACTTTGACGCACTCGAGCGCCTTATCGATTTCCACCTGCAAAATGGCACCGACGCCATCCTCACCCTAGGCACCACCGGTGAGAGTGCCACGATGACTGATGACGAGGATAACTCCGTCGTCGCCGCCGTGGTCAAGCATGTTGCAGGACGCGTCCCCGTCATCGCTGGTTCGGGCTCCAACTCCACGCAGACCATGCTCACCAAGTCGCTCACCTATCAGGGCCTGGGCGCCGACGGCCTGCTGCTCATTACCCCCTACTACAACAAGTCCAATGAAGAGGGTATCTATCAGCACTTTAAGACCGTCGCCGATGCCGTGGACATCCCCTGCATCCTGTACAACATTCCCGGCCGCTGCGGCTGCGGCATCAGCGAGCGCAATGTGGAGCGCCTGGCCGCACACCCCAACATCATGGGTATTAAGGAAGCCTCGGGCAACGTCGCCTACGCGGCCAAGATCGCTCACCTGCTGTCCGACGACTTCCGCATGTACTCGGGTGAGGATGCCCTTACCGTACCGCTCATGAGCCTGGGCGCCTCGGGCACCATCAGCGTGTGGGCCGGCGTTCAGCCGCAGCTTGTGCATGACATGTGCCGCGCCTATCTGGACGGTGACGTGGCACGTGCCCGCGATATCCAGATTGCCGGCCAGCCGCTCATCAATGCCCTCTTTAGCGAGGTCAACCCCATCCCCGTCAAGGAAGCGCTCGCTCAGATAGGTATGATCGAGGCAAACTACCGCATGCCGCTGTGCCCCATGACAGACGACACGCGCGCCGCACTTACCGATGCTCTGAAGGGAGCTGGTCTGCTTGATTAAGACCGTCATTATGGGAACGGGCCGCATGGGCTCGCTCATCCGCACTACCGCCGAGGGCATTGTCGACGCCGCCGGTCAGCCCGTTTTCGACATCGTCGCCCAGATCGGCTTCGACTTGTCCGAGCTCGAGAACGCCCCGGCAGCCGACGTCATCATCGACTTCTCGAACGTCGTGACCTTCGATGCCGTCGTCGCCTATGTCGGGCGCACGGGCGCGGCGTTGGTCTCGGGCACCACGGGCTATACGCCCGAGCAGATGGATCGCCTGCGCGAGCTGGGTCGGAACGCCCGCGTCATGCACTCCGGCAATTACTCCATCGGTATCGCAGTCCTGCGCCATCTGGTGGCACAGGGCACACGCGAGCTGCCCGGCTTTGACTGCGAAATCGTCGAGACGCACCATAACCAAAAGGTCGACGCCCCGAGCGGCACTGCTAAGTTGTTGCTCGACGCCATCGTCGAAGCTGAGCCCGAGGCAGGCTACTACCCCGTCTATGGCCGCGAGGGCATGTGCGGTGCGCGTGACCCCAAGGAGATCGGTATGCACTCGCTGCGCGGCGGCACCGTCGCCGGCGTGCACAAAGTAAGTTTCTTTGGCCAGGACGAGGAGGTCACGCTCACGCACCGCGCCACGAGCCGCCAGATCTTCGTCAACGGCGCCCTGGCAGCCGCGCAGAAGCTCGTCACCCGCGAACCCGGCTTCTATACGTTCGACCAGGTCATGTTTGCCTAACCAGGTATCAACCGTATCCACGCAAAGGAGAAACAATATATGAGTAACGCAGCCGAGATGAATGCACAAGAGATTATCAACTACATCGCCACCGCGCCCAAAAAGACGCCCGTTAAGCTGTACGTGCGCGAGAAGCCGGGCATGAAGGTTGCCTGGGGCAATGCACACGTCTACGGCGGTCGTCGTGGCAAGACCGTCTTTGGTGACTGGGATGAGCTCAAGGCCATCCTGGATGCCAATGCCGACTCCATCGACTACTACGATGTGGAGAACGACTGCCGCAACTCCGCCGTCCCCATGCTCGACCTTAAGGGCATCAACGCCCGCATCGAGCCGGGCGCGATCATCCGCGACCGCGTCGAGATCGGCGACCGCGCCGTCATCATGATGGGTGCCATTATCAACATCGGCTCCGTCATTGGCGAAGGCTCCATGATCGACATGGGCGCCGTGCTGGGCGGCCGCGCCACCGTGGGCAAGAACTGCCACATCGGCGCCGGCACCGTGCTGGCAGGCGTTGTGGAGCCCGCCAGCGCCACGCCCGTCATCATCGAGGACGATGTCATGATCGGCGCCAACGCCGTGGTCCTGGAGGGCGTGCACGTAGGCAAGGGCGCTGTCGTCGCCGCCGGCGCCGTGTGCGTCGAGGACGTCCCCGCCGGTGCCGTCGTGGCCGGTGTCCCCGCCCGCGTCATCAAGATGCGCGACGAAAAGACCGACAGCAAGACCGGCCTGGAAGAGGGCCTGCGCCAGCTCTAGGGTTACGCGGTTTTACCAAACCGCGTAACGGCTCGACACTCCAAACGACCCAGAGCGGCAATCTGACATTCAATCGTCGGGCATGACCAAAAGGTCAATGCCCTCCTCTTTCACGTCACCTTGCTCGCTCTGGGTCGTTTTCGTTGACTTATGCTCAACCTGCGGGGTAATTCAGCTCCAAGCAAAAAGGCCGAAGCCCTCATCCGGGGCTTCGGCCTTTGTTTTTTTGCGGCGTCCAAGCGCAGTTTATCGATTCTCAATTGACCCGATGTTTTTGAGCTCGATGGAGATGAGGCCGTTGGGCTCGTTGACAAACTCGATGTACTCGGAGTTCGAACCCATCTCGGCCGGGAAGCTGATCTCGATGCCCGTGTCGGTACGAATCTTGTGATTGCGCACGGCCGCGCGCTCGACCTGCTTGCGCTCCACGGGCACGCGCTCAGGAACCCTCTCCTCGGTCAGTGCCGCGCGCACGCTTTCCTTGATGACCGGTTCGTCCTCAAAGACCTCATCGACGATATCCCAAGGCGGCAGCTCCTCGTCATCCTCGACCTTCTCGGCAACGGCAGCCTTAACCTTAGCGAGCGCCACGGCCGTGTTGGCGCCGTGCTCTTCGGCGACCTCCTCGACCACGCGCGTCACCGTGTCGATGACCTCCTTACCCGAAACGCCCGTGTCGCATTGCAGCAGGCCGTCGGGAATGAGCATGCGATCCTCGCCGGCAATCTTGCGCTTCTTATCCACATAGCCGATCTCCATGGTGCTTGCACGCACGATTGCATAGCTCGGCACCTTTTGCGAGGGGTTGGGCAGAATGGCGTAGTGGCGCGCAATATCGTTGCGCACCTCGCCTTCTTCGCGGCCCACCTCGTGCATGAATGCCTGCTTAGAGCCCAGCAGCATCACGGCAAACCAGCGGGCATCCTCATCGTCGTCAAAATCGGCCACAAGCACGTCAGTGGACTCGGCTTTCTCGGCCTTGGTGAGTTCGGAAGAGATGAACTCCGCAATCTGCTGCGACAGGTCCACAAACTCGCGCTCGCCAAAGAAATAGCCCTTGAGCTCGCCGCCAAACGCAGAGTTCTCGGCAAACGTGGCGCGTTTATTGTCGGCCGAGGTACGAGCGCGCCGCAGGTGCGTGGTTACGAAATTACGCACGGTGCGGCTCTCGATATCGAGCTCGCGTTGGCTCATGACGTTGACGGCAGAGTCAAAGTCCAGGATATGCAGAATCGCGTGATTGATTTTCATATACGGCATTCCGTTCTAGATTGAATTGAGCACGAACCAGTATAGCGGTCGAGCCCGCCCCAAGCGCATCGAAGATTGGTGCATCGGGGACAGGTTGCTTTGCACCAATGGCTAGCGCAGGAGCTCGGACTGCCACACCTCGAGCTGTTCTGCCAGGCTCTTACCACTAGAAGGCACGCTGAACTCGGGACGTTTGGGCAGCAGCGCACACTTAAGAATTGCCACGATGGTCTGCGAGACAAAGCGTCGCGTATCCTTGTCAAACCCTTGCGCAGCCTGGAGCATCACGGGCAGGCTCTCGCGCAGATTCCCAGCGATATCCGCAAACCGCTCAGCACCCGTAGCCTCAAACACGGAGAACAACGCATCTACAAAACGCTCGCGCTCGCTAGGCGAAACTGCAAGCAGCATCTCGCGAATGGAGCCATCAACGTATCGAGCACCGGCGGACAGGCGCTCACAGTACACGAAGTCGCGACCATCAACCACCCAGCTAAAGGGATTGTGCTGCAGCAGGCTGAACTCGGTGCTCTCAACGATGGCATAGTCCTCCTGTGTCTCGAACATCATGCCAAAGATCGACGACCGAGGTAGCGTCTTGTCGATTCGACCGGAAAGATCGGCAAAGGCGTTGCCGTTCAGAAACTCCTCGACGAAACCCGGACCATCGTGGGAATACGCCCGTTCGATTCGCGCACGGGCGACATCGGAGCACATCGCCGCACCGTAAACCGCAAGGTTTCCACCCTTGGAATGACCTCCGCACAAAAGCGGCCCGTCAATCGCATCCGCCGCCTCGTCCACATAACGCGCCGCGGATTCCTGGGCCGGCACAGGATACCGGAACGCCATGTTAAAGTCCTCTTTCCAGCCCACAATCGTGCTGTCGGTCCCCCGGAAGGAAAGATAGCTAAACCCCGCCGGAAACCGGAACGCCATGGCTGCAAACTGCTCTGTCGCCACCACATCGCTCACGGCACGATAGCCGCAAACGTGCACGCCACGGTAGCGAGGGCTTGCTGCCACGGCCTCCAACAAGGCCCTGCTCCCCTCTGGATCCCACAAGTCGTCAATCATGTCCCGGTAGCACTCGGCACGCAGCAGCTCGCGAACGTCTAGGCCCTGCCAGCCCTCAAGCTCTGGCATGTCCTGAGGCAGGCGCAAATACGACAACCAGGCAAAGACCAGACTGTCCACCGCGCAAAACGACCGCTCATCAAACGAGTCAAAGGCTGTCTGGGCATAGGTCAAAAAGTTAGGCGAATCAGACATGGCCCTCCCATCAACAATGGTGCAAGGGGGACAGGCTGGTTTTGCACCGATTGCACCTCATTTGATGCAAACAAACCTGTCCCCAATGCACCAAAAAGGCGCCCGGGTCACATGGATCCGGGCGCCTTCATTGTAGCCTGTTGCTCAAACGAGCCGAATTTAGCAGGAGAAGTCAACGCTGTCGATGATGTCCTTGAGGGCCTTTGCGGAGGCGGTGAGCTCATGCTGCTCGTCGTCGTTCAGCGGCACGGGAACGCGGCAGACGACGCCGTCGCGGCCAACGACGGTCGGCATGGAGATGGCAAGATCGGACAGGCCATACTCGCCCACCATGAGCGAGGAAACGGGCAGAACGGTCTGCTCATCGCGCATGACGGCAGTGCAGATGCGCTTGACGGCCATGGCGACGCCGTAGTAGGTGGCGTGCTTCTTCTCGATGATGGTGTAGGCGGAGTTCTTGACGTCCTCGGCGATACGCTTCTCGGCGGCTTCGTGCTCCAGGTGGCCGTGAAGCTCGCAGAAGGTGTTCAGCGGAACGCCGGCAACCTGAGCGCTGGACCAAGCGACAAACTCGGAGTCGCCGTGCTCACCCATGACATAGGCCTGAACGTCGCGCGGGTCAACCTCAACGTGAGCGCCGAGCATCTGCTGCAGACGGCCGGTATCGAGCACGGTGCCGGAGCCGATGACATGGCCCTCGGGCAAGCCGGACATCTTAATGGCGGCGTAGGTCAGAACGTCGACCGGGTTGGAGACGATGAGCAGAATGCCGTCGAAGCCAGACTTCTTAATCTCGGGGATAATGGACTTAAAGATGTTGACGTTCTTATTGACCAGGTCCAGGCGGGTCTCACCGGGCTTCTGGGCAGCGCCAGCGGTGACGACGATCATGGCGGCGTCGGCGACATCGGAATAATCGCCGGCGTAGATCTTCATCGGCTCGGCAAACGTCATGCCGTGCGCGATATCCAGGGCCTCACCCTCGGCGCGGTTCTTGTCCACGTCGATGAGAACCATCTCGGAGAACAGACCGCTCTGCATCAACGCGAACGCCGAAGACGAACCGACGAAACCGCAGCCGACAATAGCGACCTTCTTCTCGTTAACCATTAGAAACTCCCATCTCTCTCCACAAACAAGCCGCCCGGGAACGACCCGAGCGGCTTGCCGTAATCCCAATACATCCAATCGGGACTTTGATTATGCTCCTATTCGCAGCCAAATATCGACCGCTTACCGAAATTATTTGCAGAATTCGTAAAATAACTGCACGAAATCGGTTTCGAGCTATTGACGAGCCGAAACAACTTTCTAATACAGGCCAGCCTCGCGAATGGCCTCGACAGCCAAAGCGATCTGGTCGGGCGGCAAGACCAGCGCCATGCGCACGTGCCCCTCGCCCGAAGGACCAAAGCTCGCGCCCGGCGTCACCACAACGCCGGCCTTCTCCATAAGCTCCTCGCAAAACGCCATGGAATCGGTGCGACCACCGGGAAGCTTGGCCCACACGAACATGGAGCCATGCGCGTTGGGACGCTCCCAGCCCAGGCCCTCAAGACCGTCGCACAGGGCATCGCGGCGCTCCTGGTACTTCAGACGCTGCGCCTCGACCTCATCGCGCGGACCGTTCAGACAGGCGATAGCAGCCTTCTGGATCGGGAAGAACATACCAAAGTCGATTTGGCTGCGCAGCTTGGCAAAGGCCGAGACCACGTCCTCGCGGCCGACCAAAAAGCCGATACGCGCACCGGTGACGTTAAACGACTTGGAGAGCGAGAAGAACTCAACGCCCACCTCGAGCGCACCGGGATACTGCAAGAAGCTTCCGCCCGGCTCGCCGTCGAACACGATGTCGGAGTACGCGTTGTCGTGAACAATCAGTAGATCGTGCTCACGCGCGAAGGCGATAATCTCCTCGTAGACCTCGGGCGTACCCACCGAGCCGACCGGGTTCGCGGGCAACGAAACGATCATGTACTTGGCGCGATCGGCCACCTCGGGATCGATGCCCGCCACATAGGGCAGGTAATTGTGCTCGGCAACCAGCGGATAGTACTCGAGCTTGGCATCGGCGATCTTCGCACCCGCCTCAAAGACCGGGTAGCACGGATCGGGAACTAGAATGGTGTCACCCGGATCGAGCAGGGCCAGGCCCAAATGACCCACGCCCTCCTGCGTGCCGTTGCACGACTGCACCATGGACGGCGTAATGCCCGAAACGCCAAAGCGACGCTCGTAGTAATCGCACACGGCTTGCTTAAGCTCAGGCAGGTCGCGCAGGGCGTACTTCCACATCTCGGGATCTTGGGCCGCCTGCGTGAGCGCCTCGACCACGTGGTCGTACGGCTTAAAGTCGGGCGTGCCCACGCTCATGTTGTAAATGGTCTTGCCCTGAGCCTTCAGCGCGAGAAGCTTGTTGTTGAGCGAGGCGAAGACCTCCGCGCCAAAGCGGTCGAGACGCTGCGATGCCTGCATGGTGCCACCTTTCGATATGAAAAACGCGGCGCTCTGACAAGAGCGCCGCGCGATACGGGCCATCAGATTGCAAAAGTGTAACGCTTGCAACCCCCGTATTGGTTCAATTTAGCCAACCTTAGTCAACTGCATCGAGCGCGTCGATCTGCGCAAGCCACAGATGCGAGCTGGCGTCACTCGGCATACGCCAATCACCGCGCGGGCTGAGTGTCACCGAGCCCACCTTGGGACCATCAGGCAGACAGCTGCGCTTAAACTGCTGGGCAAAGAAGCGACGGTAGAACGTACGCAACCACGTGTGAACGGTCTTGGCGTCGTAGACGCCCTCAAAGCTCTTGAGCGCCATGCGGTAGATCTTGCCCGGCTCAAAGCCAAAACGCAGCAGGTAATAGAGGAAGTAATCGTGCAGCTCGTACGGCCCCACCAAATTCTCGGTCTTCTGCGCAATCTCGCCATCGCCCGTGGGCGGCAGAAGCTCGGGGGACACTGGCGTATCGAGGATATCGAGCAGGACCTCGGCAATGCGCCCACCAAAGACATCGGCCGCATAGCGCACCAGATGGCGCACAAGCGTCTTGGGCACGCTCGCGTTGACGGCGTACATGCTCATGTGGTCGCCGTTATAGGTAGCCCAGCCGAGCGCCAGCTCCGACAGATCGCCCGTGCCGATGACAAAACCGCCAGCCTGGTTGGCCAGATCCATCAAAATCTGCGTACGCTCGCGCGCCTGGCTGTTCTCGTAGGTCACGTCCTGCACGGCCGGATCGTGCTCAATGTCCTTGAAGTGCTGTTCCACAGCCGCGTGGATCGAAACCTCGCGGAAGCTCACACCCAGGTCGCGGGCGAGCGACTCGGCATTCGACTTGGTGCGATGCGTCGTGCCAAAGCCGGGCATGGACACGGCTGTGATACCGGTGCGCGGCAGCCCCAGTGCATCGAAGGCGCGAACCGTCACGAGCAGCGCCAGCGTGGAGTCCAGGCCGCCTGAAAGACCGATGACTGCGGCCTTGGTACCCGTATGGGCAAGGCGGGTCTTGAGGCCGGCGGTCTGCAGGTCGAGGATGGTCTCGCAACGCTCGGCCAGGTCGCCATGGTCGGCCGGCACAAAGGGCGCGCGGGGGAAGACACGGTCGATGTCGAACGCATCGCGCAGGACAGGTTCATCTGCCGGCACGCCCTCAAACGAAAATTCAACGGTCGTGGCCTCCGGCGCATCGTCCGTGCGCGTCCACGTCGTCGAGCGACGGCGCTCGGCAACCAGGCGGTCAAGGTCAACGTCGGCGACGGCCATGTCGCAGGTAAGCAGCTTGGTCGCGGCGAGCTTGGAGCCGTTTTCGTAGACGAGGTTCTCCCCCGCAAAGACCATGTCGGTCGTGGACTCGCCCTCGCTCGCGTCTGCATAGGCATAGGCACAGTACAGGCGCGCACTCTGATTGGAGATAAGGCTGCGGCGGTAATCTGCCTTACCGATAATCTCGTCCGAGGCCGACGGATTGAGAATCACCGTCGCACCGGCAAGCGCCATCTCGGTCGAAGGGGGCGCCGGCACCCACAGGTCCTCACAGACCTCAACGCCCAGCACCAGGTCCTCGGCGCCCTCATCACAGCAGCGGTAGACAAGCCCCGAACCCAGCGAAACCGGACCCTGACCGGCAAACTCGACCCACACAGGATCCGCAGGCGCCGGAGCAAACCAACGGCACTCATAGAACTCGCCATAGTTGGGCAGATACTTCTTGGCCGTAAGACCCAAAAGCTCACCCGCACAGCACACGGCGGCGCAGTTGTAGATGTTCTCGGCCACCGCCACGGGAAGACCGATGGTAAAGACAATCGGCAGCTCACGAGTCTCATCGAGGATATGCACCAGAGCAACCTCGCAGGCATGCAGCAGCGTGCGATTATGGAACAGGTCGGCCGCGGTATAGCCGGTCAGGTTAAGCTCGGGCAACACCAGCGCGCGAACGCCGCGCTCGGCAGCCTCGCGAACAGCCGTCAGTGCAACCTCGGCATTGCCCTCGACATCGGCCACGCGAATCCGCGGCGAGGCCGCCGCCACACGCAAAAAGCCATCAGACTGAGAAAGGTGAAGATTCATAAGAATGCCCCCGTGCGTAAACGCCATTCACAACAATTAGCAAGCCCTATTGTAGTTCAACCGCCGGGTGTAACCGCATCCCACCAACTTGGTGAGCTATTGATGAGTTGATGGTATCTGTTAAATGTCACGTACGATTCACATCTGATGGGTACCCTGATGGCTGCATGAAACGAAGCAGATTTACACCGGGAGGGCCCCGTATGACAACCAAGTACACCGACGCGCCGCGCACGCGCGTCATGACACCAGCCGCGCTCAACAACGGCGTTCACGAAAACCATTCCATCGGACAGACCATGGCCATCGCGCCCAAAAAGGGCCTGTTCGATGACATTTCCATTCCCCAGATCATCGCCGGCGCCGCAGCAGCCGCCACAAGCGTCGCGCTTGCTTCCAAGATTGGTATCGCAGGTTCAGTAATTGGCGCCGCCGTGAGCTCGGTCATCACCGTTGTGTCCTCGCAGGTCTACCGCCACTTTATCTCTGCCAGCGCCAAAGCCCTCAAAGGTACGCACGCCGACGTCGACTACCCCGCCGGCGCCTATGAGCCTGTTGAGTTTGATGCCAAGGAACACCTGGGCGGCGCCGCGACTACGCAAGAGATGCGCCAGATTGCGGGGCGCGCGACCACGGCGCGCGTTGCCCCCAACAGCTTGCGCGCCAAGGCGGCGGCAGAGCGCAGCCAGACGCAAAAGAAGGTCATCATCTTCTCGATCGCCATCGCCATCGTCGCGGTCATCGCCTGCACCGGCGCCATCCTTATCACCACCGCCGGTGAGGGTCTGGGCGAGCGCCCCGAGCCGATTCTGTCGTCGCGCACGACCGAGCACGACGCGGATAGCACTGGTCAATCGCAAAGCCAGCAGGACGACTCGCAGGGCACCTCCGCATCCACCGACTCGTCCTCGAACACCCCCGATCAATCGCAGGGCGTCGATTCTTCCGTGAACAACAGCGGCACGCAATCCGGCACGACCGACTCAAGCCAAACGACTGACAGCTCGCAGCCGAGCACGGGCGACCAGACAAGCGACAATACATCGGGCACGGGATCTACCGACAACAGCAGCACTAACAGCTCGAGCGGAACCGCGTCCGGCACGGCATCTGACAGCTCGAGCCAAGGCACGGCGTCGGGCAACTAAGCACGTTTGCCTCTCATAGATAACCGACCTGTATAACGGGCGCGAACCGGCAACGGTCGCGCCCGTTTGCCTTGGGCGCCGAGGTGGCACGCCCCGTGCGATGGTAAGATGCTTTGGTGTGTAAAGAGGAGATTTGCCATGAGCAAGACAATAGTTAAGCCCACGCTATCGCTGGGCAACCACATCTATCTATATCGTCTGCTGCGCGATGCGATTGGGTGCGGCAAGCAAACGTTTATGACGCAGGTCGAGGAGACGCTCGCCGCCGGCGACATGGCCGCTTATGACCTGGGCTTCGAGTCCACGCGCGAGCTGCTCGAGGAGCTCGATGACTGCATCAAGCTGACCGTCTTTAAGGGCGGTCGCCTGTATGCCACCGTCATCGCCAACGAGGCCTGGGATGCCGCCCTTGCCAAGGGCGAGGACAAGCCCAAGGCAACCAAAGGAGCCAAGCAGTCCTACAAAAAGAAAAAGCGCGGCGAGAAGGACCTCAAGGCCGTGCGCCCCAAGCACGTTAAGCGTCCCGAGCCCGAAGCCATGGTTGACGCCGCGCCGGAACCCGAGCCCGAGACAGAGATCGAAATCGCTATTGAGGTAACAGCAGAAGCCGAAACCGAAATCGCCGCCACGACCAATCCCAAAGTCATATCCGAGCAGGAAGCCACTGTGGAGCTCAACGAAGCTCCCAAGTCGACAACCGAAGAAGCCGCTGGCCAGCCCGAGACGTCTGCGTTCCAAAACAGCGATGTCTTTGGCGACGAGGCCGAGGACGATCAGTCTGACGAGCCCGCCGATCAAGGCGCTGCCGAGTCGGTGCCGGAGCCCGAGACGCCGCAGCCCGCCATCTCGCTCACGGTCGTCTATGACCCCGAGAACGCCAATGCCGGCATCACCACCATGGCCTCCACGCCGGTCGAGGCAAAGTCGAGCGTTGAAAACGAGAACGCGACGCAGGTTGAGGTTGAAACTGCAGCTGCAGACGCGCCCGTCACCGTGAAGCCCGCAGATTCCACAATCAAGCCGAAAACGACGCCGGAGCCCGCACCCGTCATCGAGTCCGTGCCCACCTCTGCTTGCGACCAAATTCCCGCACCTGCACCGGCTTCGGCACCCGCAGCGGCCCCAACCCCCGCACCTGCAGCGCCCGCCAT
The DNA here is from genome assembly GCF_003438495.1 of Collinsella sp. TF05-9AC. Classification (GTDB taxonomy): domain Bacteria; phylum Actinomycetota; class Coriobacteriia; order Coriobacteriales; family Coriobacteriaceae; genus Collinsella. The sequence goes on along the minus strand of NZ_QSSH01000003.1, from coordinate 61,546 downwards.
CCCCGAGGACTTCCCCGTCGATTTCGCAACCGAGGTCTTCTGTCCCGGCCCGCTTCTGCACCAGCTGTCAACCTATCTCCCCTACGGCGCCGACACGCTCGGCATCGTCGGCGAGTACTACTGGATCGCCCGCGAGCGCGGTACCATCGAGGCCGCGCGAAACCGCGCAAGCTTCCCTCTGCGCTACACGCAAGCCGGCGAGCGCCACGAAGTCACCGTGCGCATCCGCCGCAACACCACCGGCGGTCTCGGAGCCGCCTGGACCATCGATAAAGTCGAGCCTTCTACCAAGTAACAAAAAGGGACGATAACCCTCAAGGTTATCGTCCCTTTCTCGTTAGGTCACCTGAGCTCGACTAATCGCGCGTCAGCTTGCGGTGAATACGATGCGGCTGGGCTGCGTCCTCGCCCAGGCGCTCGATACGGTTGGCCTGATAGGCCTCGAAATTGCCCTCGAACCAATACCAGTTGCCCGGATTCTCGTCGGTGCCCTCCCACGCCAGAATGTGCGTGGCGACGCGGTCCAGGAACATACGATCGTGGCTAATGACCACCGAGCAGCCCGGGAACTCGAGCAGCGCCGCTTCGAGCGAAGACAGCGTCTCGACGTCGAGGTCGTTCGTGGGCTCGTCGAGGAGCAGCAAGTTGCCGCCCTGCTTGAGCGTAAGCGCCAAGTTCAGACGGTTGCGCTCGCCACCGGAGAGCACGCCAGCGCGCTTCTGCTGGTCCTGGCCCTTAAAGCCAAAGCTCGCCACATAAGCGCGGCTCGGAACCTCGGTCTCGCCGACCATCATGTGGTCCAGGCCGTCCGAGACGACCTCCCATAGGTTCTTATCGGGGTCGATGCCGGAACGGTTCTGGTCGACGTAAGAAATCTTGACGGTCTCGCCCACCTCGAGCTCGCCCGAACTCAGCGGCTCCAGACCCACAATCGTCTTGAACAGCGTGGTCTTACCGACGCCGTTGGGGCCGATGACGCCCACGATGCCGTTGCGCGGCAGGGTGAACGAAAGGTCGTCGATAAGCACGCGGCCATCGAACTCTTTGTGCAGGTGATGGGCCTCGAGCACCTTGTTGCCCAGACGCGGGCCCACAGGAATGCGAATGTCAGTCCAGTCGAGCTTCTGGCTTGCGCGGGCCTCGGCCTCCATCTCCTCGTAGCGAGCCAGACGGGCCTTGTTCTTGGCCTGGCGAGCCTTGGGCGAGCTGCGTACCCACTCGAGCTCGGCCTCCATGCGCTTGGCGAGCTTGGCATCGCGGTTGCCCTGCGCCTCGATACGGGCAGCCTTGGTCTCCAGATACGTGGAGTAGTTGCCCTTGTAGGGATAGAGGTGGCCGCGGTCGACCTCGCAGATCCACTCGGCAACGTTATCCAGGAAGTAGCGATCGTGCGTGACGGCAAGCACCGCGCCCTGGTAGTTGTGCAGGAAGTGCTCGAGCCACAGGATCGACTCGGCGTCCAGGTGGTTCGTGGGCTCGTCGAGCAGCAGCAGGTCGGGAGCCTCGAGCAGCAGCTTGCACAGGGCCACGCGGCGGCGCTCGCCGCCGGAAAGCACGTTGACCGGCATGTCGGAATCGGGCAGCTGCAGGGCGTCCATGGCCTGGCCGAGCTTGGAATCGATATCCCAGCCGTCGGCGGCATCAATCTCGTCCTGGAGCTTGCCCATCTCGGCCATGAGGGCGTCCATGTCGCAATCCGGGCCGCACATCTCCTCGCCGATCTTATTGAAGCGATCGACCTTGGCGATCATATCGCCAAACGCCATGCGCACGTTCTCGATAACGGTCTTGTCGTCGTCGAGCGGCGGCTCCTGCTGCAGGATGCCTACGGTGTAGCCGGGGGTGAGCCTGGCATCGCCGTTGGAGACCTCCTCGATGCCGGCCATGATCTTGAGCAGGGTCGACTTGCCCATACCGTTGGGGCCCACGACGCCGATCTTGGCACCGGGGTAGAAGCTCAGGGTCACGTCGTCAAGGATCACCTTGTCGCCATGGGCCTTGCGAGCCTGATACATCTGGTAGATAAACTCCGCCATATGTCTGTTCTATCCTTTCTACCTGCTGTTTCCCTATTCTTGATTCGCTTTAGTGGAAACGAAATGAGAAAACCAGCTCTGAAACGTAACGAAAAAGGGGCATGGTTGCCCACACCCCCTAATACTACCTGGGAAAAGTCCCCCGGAACATACTATGAACTGCATACGCTAGTTTTCCGCAACCTTAACGAGCGGCTCGCTGCGATTTGCGCCACAACAGATACGAGTAGACGTAGACGGCTCCAACCGAACCAAACGCCAGAGCCGCAATCACCGCGGCGACGACTTCACTCGAAAGCACGCTGCCTGCCACGCCCATCACAATCAGGCCAATACCCAGCACCATAAAGCAGGCGCCGCCAAAACGCTGCGTACGGCGCCAGTTCTCGGGATCGGCAAGCGCCCAAGGTGTCTTGATACCGAGCGTATAGTTCTGCTTCACACGCGGCAAGTAGTTGCCTACGCCGATGAACAGCAAACCGACAACACCGGAAATAAGCACGTTAACCGAACCGACCGCCGGCACCACGCCCCAGACCGTAAGCTCTCCCAGCCAGCTTATGGCGCACATGAACAAGGTGAAGGCGATTACGAAGCCCTGGTAGAACTTGCCCGAGGTTCGATATGCCTCACCTTTGGGGTCGATGCGCGGCACCACGCAGAACATTGCGAGAAGCGCCAGAGGCAGCACGCCGAGCGCGGAGGCCATCCAGCTAGGACCCCAACCGTCGACGGCGCCGTTCGCGCCCCAGTGCGTGGGAATCTGCGCAGGCAAGCTCGGCATCACCATGAGGTGCGCTACGACATTGGCGACGCACAGAGCGACCAGCGCAATCCACACGCGCGACGATACCCCCGTGGGGTGAATGCCCTTGTTTTCGTTATTCATCCTTATCACCTTCCGTGTTTGTAAAGCCCATAAACCAGCCGATCAAGTCCTGCATGACGGTGGTGTTTAAGCTGTAAACGATGTTTTGGCCATGACGTTCGTCGGTCACCAACCCGGCGTTTTTGAGCGTCGCCAAGTGATGGCTCAGCGACGGCTTACTGATATCGAAATGCTCGGCAAGCTCCCCCGCCGTGCAATTGCCCTCGCGCAGCAGTTCCAAAATGCGCCGTCGCGTTGGATCGGCAAGCGCCTTAAAACCCTCTCCCGGCATAAGACCTCCTCTCATCATCTCTCATGACGCGCACACTATACTCGATATTTAGATGTTTGTCTAACTATCTAATCGCAATGCTTCAAACCACATCAAAGTAAACGCCATCGCAACCTATGGCGATTACCTATAATGACGATAGCTAAAACACGATTCGCTTCCCCATCGGAGGATGTCTATGACCGAAACCGCTGCCGCTCTCGTCGAGACACGCGACACCAAGCTCGAGATCATCATGGGCCGCGAGGCACTCGATAAGCTCGCCGATGCTACGGTGCTGATGCTCGGCTGCGGAGGTGTGGGGTCCAATTGCTGCGAGGCGCTCGCCCGCGGCGGCATTGGTCATTTCGTCATTCTGGACAAGGACATCGTCGCGCCCAGCAATATCAATCGCCAGGCTATCGCCTTTCACAGCACCATCGGCAAGCGCAAGGTCGATGTTATGGAAGCCATGATCCACGACATTAATCCCGCCGCCACCGTTATCAAACGCACCGAATACCTGCTGAGCGACAACATCGACGAGTTCTTCGCGAGCGTTTTGGAGCAGACGGACGGCAAGCTCGACTACGTCGTCGACGCCATCGACACCATCTCGGCCAAGCTCACCATTGCCAAATATGCTCAGGACCACGACATTCGTTTGGTTAGCTCCATGGGCGGGGCCAACAAGCTCCATCCCGAGTGCCTCCGCTTTGCCGACATCTTCGATACGGTACGTGACCCCATGAGCCGCATTATGCGCAAAGAATGCAAGAAGCGCGGCATCAAGAGCCTGCACGTACTGTTTAGCTGCGAGGAATCGGTTAAGACACAGCCCCGCGACCCTTCCAACATCCACGAGCGCACCGAGCTGGGAACCGCCAGCTTTATGCCGCCCATCATGGGCCAGATGATCGCCGGCGAGGTTATCCGTCAGATCAGTGGTCGCGGCACCGAGCGCGTGCGCGCCGACGGCCAACGCCTGGACTAGCGGAGCGCGCCGAGATGGAGTCCCGGTTATTTGATGCACACTGCCATCTTGATTTAATGGCTCACCCGGACGCCGTTGCCGATGAGGCAACGGCGCTGGGCTTGGGTCTATTTGATTGCGGCGTCGATCCACGCGACTTCGCTAGCGCACACGGGCGAACCCGTCGCCTTCCTACCGTCATCAAGGGCATCGGCCTCCATCCCTGGTGGCTCGCCGACGGCCGCTGCGGTCCCGCCGAAGTCAATCTGCTTTGCGAAGTTGCTGCCCAAGAGCGCTACATCGGCGAAGTCGGGCTCGACTTTTCCGCGCGCTTCGCTGGAAGTGAGCCGCTACAAATACAGGCACTTAACCGGCTCTGCGATGCACTCGTGCAGCATCCTCTTACCGGGCGCGTGATATCAATTCACGCCGTTCGTTCGGCAGGAGCCGTACTGGACGTCCTCGAATCGCATGGACTACTCATCCCAAACCCCGACTCCCCCGCTATCATCTTCCACTGGTTTAGCGGCACTTCGAACGAACTCGCCCGCGCGCGAAACGCAAACTGCTATTTTTCCGTGAACGAGCGTATGCTCGCCACCAAGCGCGGTCGCGAATATGCCCGGCAGATTCCACTCGACCGTCTACTGCTCGAGACCGATGCGCCAGCCAAACCAAACACAGAAACAAGCGCGCAGTCGCTCATCAGATCGCTCGCAAGGACCTCGATGCGCATCGCCTCACTCAAAAACTGTGACGCAAAGCGCATCGAGTCGGCAGTTTTAACAAATGCGCACTCTGTTTTTGACCTTCGCTAACCCCTGTGGGCAAAAATGCCAAGGGGCATGCAAATCGCACAACGCAGTCCCTATTTTGGAAGACAGTACAATTCGGCAGCATTACACCAATTCGTGCATGAGATCACGGTTGCGTGCATACAATTCGTCAAAGATATGACGGCGCGACGCATATAACTCGTGGGCAGTCATATCAGGCACGATTGTTTGCGCAACGCCAAGGACTTGGGCGAGCTCATCCCATGATGCATAGGCGCCACCTGCGAGAGCTGCCATGATGGCATCACCGAAGCATGCGCCCACCGTAACCTTGGCAACCGAGACCTCGCGCCCGCATACGTCGGCGATAGCCTGCATCCAAACTGGATTCTTGGTTCCGCCTCCGACAAGCATAATGCGCCCAATTGGCAGTTCATGCTCTCGCTCGATAATGTCGACATGGGATGCAACGGTATACGCGACGCCTTCCAAGGCGGCGCGAACCATATGGGCTCGTGTATGCCTTCCGGTCAGGCCAAAGAAGACGCCACGCGCCTCGGGATCGTTGAGCGGAGTGCGCTCCCCCGCAAAGTACGGCAGACACAGGAGCCCATCGGCACCCGGCGCCACACCGGCGGCATCATGCGCCATAACCGAATATGCATCGGGGCCACCGTGGCCCTCGGCCTCCACGGCGTCGCGATACAGCTCTTGGCGCAGCCACGATGTGAGCGCACCCGCAGTATTGGTCCCCGCGCAGATCCCGTAAGTTCCGGGAATGATAAACGTCCCTGGCCACAGGCGGGCATCATCGACCATATGATCAGCTAGATAGATGAAATACGCCGTACTCCCCAACTGAACCATCATATCGCCGGGACGAAATACACCCGTCAAAATGGCCTCGGCACCAGAGTCGCCCGTTCCCACTAAGACAGGTGTCCCTGCCGCGAGCCCCGTCGCCTCAGCCGCACGCTGAGTAATCACCCCGGCAATATCGGTAGCCGACATTACCTCCGCCATCTGGTCAGGCCGGCAGAAACGAGCACATTCCCGAGCATCAACCTTCCAAGTGAAGCGGTCGTATAGGGGAAGAAAATCCTCCGCCAAATAACGGTCCACCGTAAAACGCCCCGTCAACTTTGCGCACAGAAACGATGACGCCGTCAGGAACTTCGCGGCACGTTCGTGCACCTCGGGCATATTCTCCTTAAACCACAAGATCTTGGGAGCAATATCTGACGAACAGGGATCGTGCCCGAAAAGCTCGCGTGCGCGATCTGTCCCATATTCGGAAAGAAGCTCGTCAATCTGCGGTTTCGAACGTGCATCGACTCCATACAAAATCGCGGGCGCCAGCGCGTTGCACTCGGTATCGACCGGCACACAGTCGCAACCCAATGCGGAAAGGCCCACGCATCCGATCTGTGCCGCGTTAACCCCCGATCGCGCCACCAGCTCGCGCGACAAGCGGCAAAAATCGCCCCACCAAACGGCCTCGGCATCATGCTGGTACCATCCGTCACACGGGTTGTCCGTCTCATGTCCACAAGAGGCTTGGCAAACGATGTTGCATCGATCATCGATTAAAACGCCTTTAGAGGCGCTTGTCCCAATATCAATACCCAGATAGAGCGCCATAGGTGCCTACTCCCCTCGCGCCGTACGGGCGGCAGCCATAAAACGAGCTACCCGCTCAACATCAACCGGGGCATCTAGCTTTCCGTCGCGCTTTAAGCAGGTGCCGACAAACGCGCCATCGTAGTGAGCAAATACGTCAGCCACGGTATTTTCGCGACAACCGGTGCCACATACCACGGGCACTTCGCCAACACGCTCACGGACCTCATCGGCAAGCTCGCCCGAAGCGCCACGACCGGCAGCCGAACCGCCGATGACCATCGCATCCGGTAGGCAATTAAAGAGAAGCGAATCGGCAATGTCCGCAGTCGTGCGGTCGTTGAGATAAACCTCTCCCTCGCTCGTGATGAAGTGAAAAAGCTTGAGGTCGTCCAAGCGCAGCGCCGCCTTGCGACGCATGGTGTGCGCGAAATCTCGGTTAATCAGCCCGAGATCACCGGCCCAGGCACCGCAAAAAATACAGCGCGTGAACTGCGCATCGACGGCAGCGCACAGCTCGATTGTGGCATCACCATCGTAAATAGCCTCAGCTCCCCAAGGAGTCGACAGATCATGGGACAGAGCCCCGATTACATAACCCATCGATGCAAGGGTTGAGGGAGAAACGTGCTGCTCATAGGGCATCGAGAGCTCATTGGTAATCAAAATGCCATCGACACCGCCCTGCTGCAACGCCTCGAGATCGCGCTTGGCGGCTTCCACGACCTGTGACACGCTTCCGCCCGGGTAGTACAGTGGATCGCCCGGCAGAGGACGCAGGTGCAGCATTCCGATAACCGGCTTTTCGGTCTTGAACATCGAAGTTAGAAACGACATAATGTGCTCCTTCATAGGGTTATTGCAGGGACGTTACTCCCCCAGCACCTCGATGTACACTTTTCGCTTCTGCGGACCGTCAAACTCCGCAAGATAGATGTTCTGGGCACCTCCGCACACGATGTGGCCATCTTGAACGGGAAAGAAGCAGCTGTTTCCACAAATCATGCTCTTGATATGCCCACAGGAGTTGTTGCCGGTGGCTCCATAGCTCGGCAGGAAGTGTGCATGCGCATAGGGGGCATCGAGTGGGGCGATGCGATCAAGCGTCTCCATAAGATCCGTCTCCACGCAGGGCAGCCCCTCGTTTACCACGATTCCACAGGTCGTATGCGACAAAATAATCGCTGCCAAGCCATTGGTCACCGAGCTGCGTTCGATGGCAACGTGCACGTCCTCGGTAATATCGATGAACTGGTCCGGAGCAGTCGATAGATAGCTCAATATCTCGAGCGTCACCATGTTTACTCATCCCCTTCAAGAAAACGCAGGGCATTACCCCAGTAGAGCCTTTCTCGCGCATCATCGCGCATGAGCACGGTATCGAGCGCCCGCTTGAGTTTGAATGCACGGAAACGCGGCGTATTGCTGGCGAACATCACTTGATGCGATAGCGCGCGCTCATACCACAGCGGCCCCATATCGACCGTGAAAAGGCGCTGCATCATCTCCTCGGGCGAATCGATGTAAGTGATAGAGGTGTCCGTGTAGCAGTTGGGATACTTGAGCAGCATCGCCACGGTCTCGCGCACCCAGGGCCAGCCAAAGTGGGTCAAACTAAAGCGCACATTTGGATACGTTGCGATTGTGTGCTCAAATGCAAGCGGGTTACTGCGCGAGAGCTCTGCGCCCGGCTCCCAAGACATACCGGCATGGAAAACCACCGGCTTGTTATAGCGCTCGCACAGCTCGTAAAGCGGCTCGGCCACAGCATCATCGGGGGCAAAACCCTGCTTTGCCGGATGCAGGCAAAGCCCCTTTGCCCCCAACTCGGTAAAGGCGCGCTCCAATTCGTCTGCGGCACCGCTCACCTGCGGATCTACGCTCGCAAATCCCCACAGACGATCGGGGTGCGCGGCAACCAGCATGGCAATCTGGTCATTGGTGCCAAAGTGTCCTCCGCATGCCGTGGTTACATCGAGCGGCATGAGCACGCTCTTCCGCACGTCGCAGACGTCCATCTCGACTTGAAGCTCATCCCAATCCATGGGGCCCATATGCCCCATACCAAATTCTCGTGACCAAAAACCGAATCCATCAGGCTCATCACCCGGCGTACAGATCTCGCTGTAGAGCATGGGCTGAACCAACATGTCGATAACCATTTCGTACTCCTTTCCAGGCATTTGGCCCTAGTACGGCTCAAACGAACCAATCACTCGGGACGACAGTTCAGCGCCCGCCTTCATACACGCCGGAATATCAAGGCCATCGATCACGCCCTTGGTAAACCCGGCAATATACGAGTCGCCGGCACCCACGGTGTTAACGACCTTCTCCGCCGGCACGATCCCGCACTCATAGAAGCGCTCGCCGTCAAAGGCAATGCTTCCCTTCTCGCCAAGCGTGGCAACCGCAACGCGCGGCCCCAACTCCTGTACGTGACGTACCCAATCACGTAGCTCCGAAGTGTCCTCTTCAAACGACATGAACGCATAGTCTACGTAAGGAAAATGAGCCTCACATGCATATTCGGGATCCTGGCTGAACACCGAGAAGTCCATAACCACCGTCTTGCCCGCTTCATGCCATTCGGGCAGGAGGTCCAAACAATTGCCAAACAGGTCGGTATGAATGATGTCATGCTCCAGGATAAACGCCCGGTCGTCTTCATTCGGTCGATATGTCTCCATTACGCCATCGATCGCCTCGAGATGTACGCGATCGACGCCGTCTTTCAATGCCATGAGCATCACCGAGGTGTCGCCATCCTCCACCCGCAGATGTGAGATATCGAGCCCCTCGGCGGCCAGCGCCTCTCTCATCTTGTCTCCGTACTCGTCCTTGCCGACAACCGACACGGCAGATACCGAAACGCCCATTCGTGCAAGATGGATACCCCAGTCAATGCCATTGCCAGTCGGATAGAACACGCCGATGTTTTGATAGACGTCCGCGCAGCAAAATCCAGCCGCACACGCTTTAATACCCATGGTCTTCTCCAATGTACAAAAGGGGACCCACCACATGGCGAGCCCCCTTTTCGCGTTTCGCTCATTGTTTTGCATCGGCTGTCCAAAGCCTCATAGCCAGACCGCCGTACGCTTTCTTAAGCTATTCGACGATTGGTGCTCCGTGGCCCCAAGAACCTTCCATGCCGCACACGGTCGAGGCAAACCCGGCAGCAAAGTCGAGCGCGCGCTCGATGGCCTCGGCGCCATCCTCACCACGCTTGGCGGAATCGAGATAGCACATCAAAAACGAGGTGAGGAACGAGTCGCCCGCCCCCATGGTGTCCTTCATGTCCGTTACCGGTTTAGCCAGCTGGCGGTAATAACGCTCGCCGTCGTAAGCAATGCAGCCCTCGGCGCCCGCCGTAGCCGACACAAAACGCGGACCCAGGCCCTTCACCCATGCCAGACGCTCGCGAATCTCGTCCTCACTCGCGGCATCCGCCGCACTAAAGAAAGCGAAATCGACGTAGGGTGCAATCTGCTCGTAGTACTCGTCGGTGGAGTCATCCGAAAAGTCAAATGAAACCGTGACGCCCGCGGCCTTCAACTTGGGCAGTTCGCGCTCGGTAAAGCAATAGTTGCCAGAATGAACCACATCGAACTGCTTCATATACGCCAGATCAAAGCGATCGAGGACATAGCGCGCATCGCCACGGATACCGCCCTCGTTGGAGCCGAGGAAGACACGGTCACCGTCAACGACGGTCACGCGAGCCGCTCCGTTCTCGCCAATCATCTGCTCGCACTTGTCAAGCTCGATACCCTCATCCTCGAGGCTTGCAATGACATGCTCGGCAGCGGCGTCATTGCCAAAAATGCCCATGTATGCAGAGCGTGCGGCACCGCATTTCTTGGCATAAACGGCGAAGTTCACCGCATTGCCGCCAGGATACATGGTGTGGATATGCTCGTAGCGATCGACGACGTTGTCGCCAAATCCGAGCGCGTTAACGTTAAATGCCATGGTATTTACCCTTCTAGTACTCGACGACGCCCATGTAGCGACGGAAATCGGGATCATGGTCAAACACCTTGCCGCGTGCGGCACGCAGCTCGCAGTTCATGGCGTAGAACAGCACCGGGTCCAGATAGGCACGGACGCTCGCCGGCACGGCTTCCATACCGTACTCCTTGGCATCGAGCACCATCAGCGTATCGGTATGCGTCTTAAGGAACACCAGGGCGCGCTCGTCCATAGCACGGCACTCGCTGGAGCCCATCTGCAGGAAGTAAAAAACGCCATCCTGAGTAGCCTCGAAGGGGCCATGGAAGTACTCGGCAGAGTGAATGTAGCTGCAGTGCTGCCACTGCATCTCCATAAGAGAGCAGATAGCGAAACCGTAGGTCTGGCTAAAGTTGGGACCGCTGCCCAGAATATAGAAGAACTCGTGCTCCTGGCAAAGCTTGGCAAAGCGATCGCCCAGCTCGGCATTTACCTTCTCGCGTGCCGGGGGAAGAATCTTATCCATCTCGGCGATACCGGCATACATATCGGCAAGATCGGCGTAGCCCTCCTGCTGATCGAGCAGCTCTGCCGCAAGCGACAGCGAAATGCCAGCGGGGACCTCGGCCTGCGGCACGCCCTCGCCCCATGGGTAGACCCACGTGGTCCACTTGCCGGAGTCAATCTTGGATCCAGCGTTGTCGGTCTGGGCGATCACCGTAGCGCCAGCAGCAAGGGCAATCTCGCAGCCCTCGACGACCTCGGGGGTATTGCCGCTGTGGCTGCAAGCGATGACCAGGGACTTCTCGCCCAGACGACGTGGACGCATAATGTCGAATTCACGCGCGGTATAGATATACGAAGTGAAGGTGGTAGCCTCGCGCTGCAGAAGCTCATGAGCCGGGATCAAATCGATCATGGAGCCACCGCAAGCAATCCAGTAGACGCTGTCGAACTTGCCCTTCTCGGCAATTGCCTCTTTAATCAGATCGTGTGCGTTCATATCCAGTTCCTTTCTTGTTTGGCCCGCAATCAATGACGTTGGTTGCGTGGCCGATGGTTGTTTTAGTCAATCAGATATTTCTCGAATGCGGCCATGTTCTTGGCATCTGCGGCCGCCGGGTCATCGTAGTAACGACCGTCCGTGATTTCCTGGCCCAGCATGCCGTCGAAACCATGGGCGTTGAGCGTGGCGACGAAGGCGTCCATATCGTGCTTGCCATCGCCCCACACCAGATGGCCATACGGGTCACCGTCGATAAAGTGCATCTCGTGAATTGCCCCATCGCCAAAGGCGGCAAACCAGTCCTCGAGCGTCTCGCCTGCGACGCCCATCGCGGTTGTATCAACCATGGGCTGTAAGTACGGGCTCGCGACCTCGTCAATCATGCGCTTCGCATCGGAAACCGTCGTCACAAGGTTGCTCTCCTCGGGACGCAGGCTTTCCATCGTAAGCACCAGACCGTGCTCGCCGGCATACTCCGCCAGAATGGACAAGTGCTCGCGGCTGCGCTTCCAGGCTTCCTCGCGGTCCTCGTCCCAGTCGCCCCAGCCCGAGTTGATGGACATACGGTCGCACCCAAGTACCTCGGCAAGTTCAATGCCGTGTTTAAAGTACGCCAGGCTGCGCTGTTCATGCAGCGGCTTGCGTGCGCAGTACTGCCAAGGATAGACAACATTCTCGGGGCACAGAGTACGATACCTAAGCCCACGGTCTGCAGCCTTTTTCGCCAGGACCTCAGCCTCAAAGTAGCCCGTATGGTCGAGCGTCACATGCGGCTCTGCACACCACAGCTCAATGGACTCAAAGCCCAAGCGCTGCTGCACATCAAGGAAGTAATCGAGCGACCACATGATGTAGTGGATATTCATGCCCGCAATCTGCTCGCGACGCAGCGTCGGTTTGGATTCAGACATCTTATGCCTCCTTATTTCGATCGAACACGATTTGTCCGTCCGACATCGTCATATCAACCGCAAGATCGCGTGCGTCGCGATAATCGAGGTCAAACACATCCCGATCGAGCACGCAGATATCGGCAAGCTTGCCGACCTCGAGCGTACCCAGCTCGTCTTCGCGCATCAGATCGTACGCGCCCCCGGCAGTCCAAGCGCGCAAGAGCTCGACAAGCGTCAGCGTGTTGACCTCATTCACAGGCAGTCCGTCGGCGAAGAATCCGCCGCACGCGCTGTAGATTGACTCGCCCAGGCTCGGAATCAGCAGCGGCAAATCCGTTCCACAGCACACTGTGCATCCGGAATCTTCCATGCCGCGGCGATTCCAGCTGTGCAAAAGTCGCGTCTCGCCAATTTGTCGACGCATCATCGATAGGCAATCCTCGCGCCGGTCCAGCGTTAGAATCTGCGGATAGACCTCGCAAATTCCACCTAACTTGCCAAACTCGACAAGATCGGTCGGGTCAGAGTTCTCGAGATCGGTAATCGCATGGCGGCGAAGCATCCGTCCATGCTCGTCTCGAGGCAGCGAGGCATAGAGCGCCACGGTGCGACGAACGGCGCCATCGCCCTGGCAATGCAAGGAATATCGGAAGCCGTCAGCATCAATTGCACGCAGCTCGCTCTCAATCAGATCCCACTCTGGTTCCTCGACGACCGTCTTGCCGGCAGCGCCCGCATCGGCCGTGTCCTCATAGGGGTCAATCATCTCGGCAAGCCCCGCCCATACGCCGCGATCGGTCATACGGTTGAAGCCAGAAAAACGAACGAACGGTCCCCGGAAGCGCTCTCGCGCCTCGCGGGCATATGCCAGATTTGCACCGGCGCCCACCGGCTGCGACATCATAGAGACGCGAACCGTCAGCTCACCAGATTCCTCACGGCGAGCCATTTCGTCGGCAAAGCCGTAGTAGTCATCAAACGCCATTTCCTTGATGGCGGTAACGCCACGCTCGTTAAGCATGCTCATGTAGTCCGAATACCCGGCACGCACCTCGGGCAGCGCGAGGAAATCGCTCATCATGCGCCAGATCTTCTCGGCATAGCACGCCTGGGGCGTAAAGCCGTATCGCGCACTGGCGGCAGCATTGAGAACACAGGTATCCGCGCCCGGTGTAAAGCAGACGACGGGGATATCGCCAAAACACTCGTCAAACACAGCTGCTGTATTTGCGTTCTCGGCATCCGATGCCAACGTTTCGGGTAGGTTGTGGCCAAAAGCCGCCGCGCAATCCGGACGATCTTCTTTCCATGCACGCAAGAGCAACACGGCCTCTTTGGCATCAGCGATGCCGGACAGATCAGGCCCCAACGTCCGCAGCGCCCAGCCTGTATAGAAGGTATGCACATCGATCAGGCCAGGCATGACGGTGCGGTCGCCCAGGTCAACTACCTCGTCCGCCTGGGTCAAATACGAAGCTAGCTCACACTTGGTGCCAACAGCCTCAATTCGATTGCCACGGACCGCTACGAAACCTTCAAACGGCAGGTCCCCCGTACCGGTAAAGACGCTCTTAGACGTCAGGACCGTCAAACGATCAGACATCACAACCACCTACGCCGGAAGCATGCCGGAAATGGCAGTAATGACCAAGCCAAACACGACCATGAAGATGAAGAACTTCCAAATGGTCTTCCACCATTGGCCAAACGAAATCTTAGCCACGGCAAGGCCGGCGACCGTCATACCCGCCACGGGGCTGATGGTGTTGATGGTCTGGTTGGCAAACTGGAGCGCGGTGACGGCCGCCTCGGGATTGAGGCCCATGAGCTCGGTCAGGGGGCCCATAACGGGCATGGTGAGCGCTGCCAGGCCAGAACTCGAGGGAACCAGCAAAGAGAGCAGGCCAAGGACGACATACATAAACGTGGTGTAGACGGCGGCGGGTGCACCGGCGAGCGCGGTAGCGAGCGCCTGGAGGATGGTGTCGATGATCATGCCGCCCTCGGCGATGACCAGAATACCGCGAGCGATACCGATAACGACGGCAGCGTACGCAAAGTCGGCGAGACCCTTAACGAACTCCTCTGCGATCGTCTGCTGGTCAAGGCCGCCCAGGATACCGGCAAGCAAGCCCATGCCAAGGAACACGGCGGAAATCTGATTCATGTACCAGCCCTGGGTAACAAGACCCCAGACGATAATGCCCATACCGCAAGCAAAATCGATAAGCACGAGCTTCTGACGGATCGTGAACTCTTCCTCGATGGAGGCATCGGTCACGGAAAACTCAATACGCTTGAGCTTATCGTCCTCGTACACAATGGACGACTCGGGGTTTTTCTTGACGCGCATGGCGTAGCGCATGGCCCATGCGATACCGACGGCAGTGAAGATGACCCAAGAAACGGCGCGCAGCCACAGTTGCGGATTACCCTCGATGCCAATGATGCCTTGGGCGATCAAAACATTAAACGGGTCGATGGTCGAAGCACAATATCCCAGGTTAGGACCAAGGAAGCAGATGATGAATGCCGTCATCGAGTCATAACCGATACCCATCATGATGGGAATGAAGATGGCATAGAACGGCAGGGCTTCCTCAGACATACCAAACGTAGTGCCGCAAATGGACAGCAACGTCATCGTGATGGGAATGATGAGGATGTCCTTGTTCTTGAGCTTTTTAATCACACGGCTCATGCCGGCATTCAAAGCGTTGGTCTTGGTGATGATCGCGAACGATCCGCCAATCAATAAGACGAACGCAACGACGTCGGCAGCCTCTTGGATGCCCTTGGTGGGCGCTTGCAGAACCGCGAAGATATCCTGGCCCAGATTGATGGTCTCGCCGGTCTCGGAATCGGTGTAGTTCTTATCGACCTGTTCATAGGTTCCAGCAACGGCGACTTCACGCTCGCCCGCCGCCGTCGAAATCGTCTTGCGTTGATACTGACCAGAGGGAACGATCCAAGTCAGGACCGCAAAGACAACGATCAGCAAGAACATGATCGTATAGACATGCGGTAATTTGAACTTAAAACGTCTGTTTGTCTTCTTCGCCTTCGTATCTGACATAGATACCTCCAAAGAACTCGAGACTGCATCGCATCTCGCTTCAACGTTTGCACAATGCAAACGTTCTATGACGTCCCATAGATTACCAGCAGCTTTTTCCTTCATCAAGATAATTTCAAACTGATTGCCGCAACGCGGTTGAACGGTCGCGTTTGCGCCATGAACGGTATGGAAACGCCCGGTGAGATGATCCACCGGGCGTTTCCATTCGCAATGTCCTAGATGTCAAAAACGTAGCGAGACCCAACGATCCGCTGACGACCGATGATAAACGGCCGCCGCTGCTCATCGAAAAAGAAGGCTTCCATATAAAACAAGGGTTCGCCAACGGGAACTGCCAACAGTCGAGCGACCTCGGGCGACGCGCACGCGATCTCGAGCGTGCACGGGTCGGTAAACGCGGGCGTGCGGCCCGTCCGGTTGCGCACGAACTCAAAAATGGATTGGTTAGATAGAGGTGCCGTTGATAGATAGGCGTTGTCCTCGTAAACATATATGTTGTTCTCGAGCATGACAGGGACGCCATCGGCAGTGCGCACGCGCTCAACGCAAATCAAGTCAGTTCCAACGGGAACACCAAAGAACTGCGCTTCGGTGGAATCCGCCGGCAGTATCTTTCTCGAAATGACACACGCCCCCGGTTCCATTCCGTTAACGCGGCATGCGTCCGAAAAACTCTGGACGTCATCCTTCTGGCGAATCTTGCGCTTGAGCTTGGGGGCATTGACAAACGTGCCTTTCCCCTGTCGCTTCGTTAGATAGCCCTGCTGGACGAGCTCCTCAATAGCGCGTCGCACGGTAACGCGGCCAACTTTATAGCTCTCAGCCAATTCGAATTCGTTGGGTATCCGCGCGCCTGCCTTGTAGGCGCCGGAGTTGATTTCGTTTTTAATGATATCAATGACCTGTTGGTACAGCGGTATCGCTGCTTTACCGTCAGTTGGCCCTTCAGTCGGTGGCATATACCCTCTCCCAGCACAATTAATTCTAAAACAGGCTTAAGGGCATTCAACAAGTCCTTAAGCCCGCATTAGCTTAAAGTATGCTAGGTGTCGCACCAAAATGTCGGGTATTTACTCATCAGACCCGAAAAACGCGCAACTACCGCGCTCCTAAGAAAGCGTGAGCAGCTCCGGCAACTGGTCGATAATCTTGTCCGCGGCATCCTGGCTAAAGCCAAAGCGCTCCTCGCGCTTGGCAATGACTGTCAGACCGGCTCGCTTGCCGGCAGTGATGCCAGGCACCGAGTCCTCAACGCAGCAGCAGCGATTCGCGGGCAGCCCCAGCAGATCCAGCGCATGCAGGTAGATGTCGGGCTCGGGCTTGCTCTCCTTAAACTGCTCGCCGCTCACCACATACTCAAAGGCATCCGACAGCCCGCATGCGTTGAGCACTTCCTCGATGCTAACCATGGGAGACGAGCTGGCAAGCGCCACACGAACGCCACGGCGCGGCAGCTCTCGAATCGTATCCACGGCGCCTGGGTTAATCAAAGCCTGATAGTCGCGCGGACGTTTATGCGCCCACTCGTCCCAACGGGCCAACGCTTCCTCGCCAGTGAAATGCCCCTTACCGGCGCGCTCAAACCAATCGACCAGCATATGCAGGAAGAACTGATGGGAGGTACCGACCTGCCCATTCAACTCCTCTTGAGTCAGATTAAGCCCCAGCTCCTTGGCAAACGCGGCAGTCTCGCCCAAGTAGTAATACTCGGTATCGACAATGACGCCGTCCATGTCAAAGATAACGGCGTCGAACGGAAATGCGGACACGGCACCCTCCCTAACAAAAGGACGCCCGCGAGCAGGCGCCCGAATCATGCATTAATCGGCGATTCTAGCCCAGCAGCTTATCCAGCGCCACCGCAATACCATCTTCGTTGTTATTGGTGGTCACCATCTGGGCCACAGCCTTAACCTCATCGACGGCGTTTCCCATGGCAACACCGGTGCCGGCCCACTCGATCATGGACTTGTCGTTCTGGCCGTCGCCAAACGATACGACCTCGCTGGCATCGATGCCGAGCTTGGGCAGGGCACCCTCGAGCGCGCAGGCCTTGTCGATACCGGGCGCCGTGTACTCAAAGTACCAGTCGGCCGTAAACATGCCCGAAAGCGTCTGCTTAAAGGGCGCATACATCTCCTCGTAATGCGCCTGCAGGTATGCCGGGTCGCCCGCAGTGAGTAGCTTGTCCACGGGATAAGCATCAGCGACCTCATGCAGGCTCTCCACCTCGCGAATCTTAAGATCGCACGCGTCGCGCTCATACTTGACGATATTCTTCTGCGAGCCGTCAGGCAGCGTGATCATGCAACGGTACGAGTCCTCGACGTGCAAATCGCGACCGAGCGAAATCATAGGGATCACGTCAAAATTACGCAGGTGATCAATCAGGCGATGCAATTCGTCGGCAGGCATAGCCTGATCGAACAGCACCTCGTCGGTCTGAGCGTCGACCACATGCGCGCCGTTAAAGGCCACCAGCAGACCGTCATGGTTTTGAAGGTCGAGCTCCTGCGCCAAGGCGTGCAGCCCCCATGCGGGACGGCCCGAAGCCAAGATGAGCTTAATGCCCGATTCCTGCGCCGCGAGCAGCTTCTTGCGCGTACGCGAGCTAATCACTTTCTGGTCGTTGGTGAGCGTACCGTCGATATCCATCGCGATGGCTTTGATTGCCATATGTGCCTCCTTGCATCGTTTTTATCGCGCACTATCTTATCCGAGCCGGGGCACGTTCGCACAGCGCGCGTATGACGGTTGCAAAACCACCCCATTTGAAACAAAGGCAAAAAAGTACTTGCAAAGACGCGTTCCGACATATAAGTTGATAAAAGACCGCCGTTGCGGTTTTAAGTAGATCGAGCATATGAAGTTTGAGTTTTAGCGTGTAAGAGAAGGAAGATCGGCAAAGTACAACCCCAAACGCAATGACAACTTAATGAGGTAACTGCCACATGTGAGGCACCCAGGGCATTGCTGTCTCGATTTTGAGCACGATGCCTTCCGCCTTGCATGGGCCGTTCCATCCCGCCCCTGCAGCAACTGCCTCACGGGCTCATTGAAAACCGCATAGCACCCCAACGTCAGCACATCACCCACGGCAAGCACATCACTCACGACAACCAACACATCAACAAACAGCACGAACATCAACCGATTGGAGAAGCTATGACAAACCACCACGCTGAAGACAGCGATAAGAAAAGCATTCTGGATGCCCGAATTGAGCGAGCATATGCAAACGAATATGATGCCGCCTTTGCCGCCGCGACCATCAAGAACTACGCGTCGCTACCGCTCGCGACGATCTTGGCCGACCATCCTCAACTGCTGAAGCGCTGCACAAAGATCATGGGCGACCCCGACATTCGCAAGCTGACAGACCCCTATGCCCCAAAACGCGACAACGATTCGCACGTTCTTACCGTAGGCTGCCTAGCCCATATGCTTACGGCGCTCGACACGAAACTCAAGCTCGAATGGGAACCCGACGAGCGTCATGAACTCGAAAGCAAGCGGAACACCCTGCGCACCGCACTGTTCCTTCCGCTGGACGGCCTCAAGCGCTGCAACGTCGAGCTCAATACACAGGCGCTGCAAAAGCCCGGGACCACGGGGCAGAAAACCCCAAGACCCCATGCGGCCATCGTCGACCGCAACCGATATAACCGCATGACCGCGCACTTTTCCGCCGAGGGAGCAGCCATAAGGACGCTGATCGACCTGCTGTGCCTCCTGAGCATCAACGAGCTATTTGAGGGCTATCTCGCCCTTGTTCCCGCGACGGCACCCAAGTCGGTAGCAAAGATCATCGAGACCTGCAGACGCCAGTTTGAGCGCCATCGCAATGGCAGCGAGATGAACGCCAGCATCGCGCAGTACTACGCGGCTCATTACAAAAATGACGGATGTGCCCCTGTCGAGCATCAGCTGCGGCTCGCCTACACCACGCCCGCCGCAACGCTCCATCGCTTTGGAGCCTTTGGTGCTTGCGAGCCGCACGAACAGGCAGCCTGCCCCACAACCGAGCTCGATCTCAGGCTCGGACGAGCCCTGTAGCCCGCCAGCCCCCCCGCGGGCAACAATCCTATTCCACGACACAACCAACAGAAAGGAGTCCTCATGGACACCAATCATTCCCCCATCATCAGCCCCCTCACCATGCGTGAATCCGCCCGAGGTATCACGCTCACCAGCATTTACGATGAGATGCTCGCCCGTCGCGAGCTCTCCGTCATGGGAAACATCGAAACCCCGATGGCCCATGACCTATGCCAGCAGATTCGCCTGCTCGATGCCACCGACCCCAGCCGCCCCATCACCATATTTGTCGCCAGCGCCGGCGGAAGCGTGCGATCGGGTCTTGCGATCTATGACGCCATGCGCCTCGCATCGTGCCCCATCCGCACCGTCTGCCTGGAATTCGCCGCGTCCATGGGCGCCGTGATCTTTATGGGCGGCGACGATCGCCGTATGGCGCCCCATGCAGAGCTCATGATTCACGACCCGCTGATCCCCCAGGGGGCAGGCGGCTCGGCACTTGCGCTGCAGGAAACCAGCCGGCGTCTCATGCAGACCCGCAAGACCCTCACGCAAATCCTCTCGGACCGCAGCGGCCTCACGCCCAAGCGCATCCAGTCCCTCACTGCAAAAGACACCTACCTTTCGGCCGAGCGCGCCGTCGAGCTCGGCTTTGCCCACGAAATCCTCTCGACCACCAAGGAGGTCGCCCATGTCTAACCTCGCCAGCCGCCTCGCCGCATCTGAGTCCGCATCGTCCACCATCCTCGCCAAGGATCGAACGCTTTCCTGCGACACCCGCCAAACGGGACTCAACAACAACGCACTTGTGATCGGCCCCTCGGGAGCCGGCAAGACCCGAAACGTCCTCAAGCCCAACCTGCTGCAAATGAACGCAAGCTACATCGTGCTCGACACCAAAGGCACGCTCTGTCGCGAAGTGGGACCCGTGCTGGCAGCCCACGGTTACCGCGTGCAATGTCTCAACTTCGCCGACCTCAACACCGTCCCGGCCCTTGCGCCCGGCATCGAGCGCTGCGGCTACAACCCCCTGAGGCACATTCGCCGCAAGGCGGACGGCAGGCCCAACCAGCAGGACATCCTCTCGGTGGCAAAGGCCATCTGCCCCATCGAGGACAACAACCAGCCTTTTTGGGATCATGCGGCGGCAAACCTGCTGTCGTGTCTTATCGCCTACGTCACCGAACAGCTACCCGCCGACGAGCAGACGATCAGCTCGGTCATCAAGCTGATCGAGCACCTGCAGGACGGTGCCACGGGTCGATTGTTTGACGACCTGATCACGACCGACCCCCAAAGCTATGCCCTCTCGCTATGGCGGCGCTACGCCATTACGCAAAATGCCGAGCGCATGCACGCGAGCATCGTCGGCATCCTTGCCGAAAAGGTCATGTGTCTGGGATTCGACGGTGCGGCACAGCTCTATCGTGAGTGCCATCAGGTGGACTTCGCTTCCATGGGACACACCCCCTGCGCCCTGTTTGTAACCGTGAGCGATATTGACCGCAATCTCGATCCGCTGACCGGCCTCTTTATTTCGCAGGCGTTTATGGGCCTCATTCGTGAGGCCGATAGGCAGCCCGACGGCAGCCTGCCCGTGCCCGTGCGCTTTATGCTCGATGACTTCGCAAATCTGCAGATCCCCCAGATCGACAACGTGCTCTCGATTATCCGAAGCCGCAACATCTGGGCAACGCTGCTGCTGCAGTCGACCAACCAGCTCGATGCGCTCTATGGCGAGGCACGCGCACGCTCCATCATGGGCAACTGCGACACGCATCTGGTGTTGGCGTTCCAGGATCCCGAGAGTGCCCGGGTGTTTTCCGACCGCGCCGACGCGCTGCCCAGCACGCTCATGGCGACGCCGATCGATCGCTCGTGGCTCTTTGTACGCGGTCGCACTCCCGAACAGGTCGAGCGCTTTAGGCTCGAAGACCATCCGCTCTACGGGGAGCTGCCCGAGGCGCAGCGAGGCCATGCGGAGGCCGAGATCTAGGCGCAGGGTTCTCGCAGCGCGCGGCGCCCCGACGATGTTCCACAAAGGCCGTGCGCCCCGGGACCACGGCAAAGCAAAGGGGCCCGCATCCGATAGGATACGGGCCCCTGACTATAAGGCGCGATGCGTTAACAGCAGCGACTACTTGCGATGCGCGCGGTAGAACTCGATGAGCGCCTGGGTCGAAGCGTCCTGCTCGGCCTTGGCGGCGTCGTCGTGGAAAGCCGGGGTAATCTGCTTGGCAAGCTGCTTGCCCAGCTCGACGCCCCACTGGTCGTAGGAGTCGATGCCCCAGACCGTGCCCTCGACAAACGTAATGTGCTCGTACAGAGCGATGAGCTCGCCGAGCGCGAACGGGGTCAACGTGTCGCCGAAGATCGAGGTCGTCGGACGGTTGCCCTCAAAGCAGCGGGCCGGGACGATCTGCTCGGGCGTGCCCTCGGCGCGCACCTCATCGGCCGTCTTACCAAAGGCGAGTGCCTTGGTCTGGGCCAGGAAGTTGCCCAGGAACAGCTCGTGGACATCCTGGCCGCTGTCGGTTGCGGGGTTGGCAGTGTTGGCGAAAGCGATAAAGTCGGCCGGGACCACCACGGTGCCCTGGTGCAGCAGCTGGTAGAAGGCGTGCTGACCGTTGGTGCCGGGCTCGCCCCAGAAGATCTCACCGGTGTCGGAGGTCACGGCGCTGCCGTCCCAGCGGACATGCTTGCCGTTGGACTCCATGGTGAGCTGCTGCAGGTAGGCCGGGAAACGGTGCAAGTACTGGCAGTACGGAAGCACGGCATGGCTCTTGGAACCGAAGAAGTTGACGTACCAGACGTTGAGCAGGCCCATCAGCGCGACGGCATTGTTCTCGAGCGGGGTATTGCAGAAGTACTCATCGATAGCATGGAAGCCCTCGAGGAACTGCTGGAAGCGCTCGGGGCCGAGCACGACGATCAGCGACAGGCCCACGGCGGAGTCGACGGAGTAGCGGCCGCCGACCCAGTTCCAGAAGCCGAAGGCGTTGGCGGGGTCGATACCGAAGGCCTCGACCTTCTCGAGTGCGGTGGAAACGGCGACGAAGTGCTTGGCAACGGCGTCGGCGTTCTGCTCATCGGAACCGTCGATGGCGCCCTGAGCCTTGAGCTGCTCGAGCATCCAGGTCTTGACCTCGCGGGCGTTGGTGAGGGTCTCGAGCGTGGTGAAGGTCTTGGACACGATGATCACGAGCGTGGTCTCGGGATCGAGGCCCTTGAGCTTCTCTGCCTGATCGTTGGGGTCGATGTTGGAGATATAGCGGCAGTCGATACCGGCGTCAGCATAGGGGCGCAGAGCCTCGTAAGCCATGACCGGGCCCAGGTCGGAGCCGCCGATGCCGATGGACACCAGATGCTCGATCTTTTTGCCGGTAACGCCCTTCCACTCACCGGAGCGCACGCGCTCGGCGAAGGCATACATGCGGTCGAGGACCTCGTGCACGTCGGCGACGACGTCCTGCCCGTCGACGATGAGCTGGCCCTTCTCGCTTGCCGGGCGGCGCAGCGCGGTGTGCAGGACGGCGCGATCCTCGGTGGTGTTGATGTGCTCGCCGGAGAACATGGCGTCGCGGCGCTCCTCGAGCTTCACCTCGCGGGCAAGATCGCACAGCAGCTTGACGGTCTCATCGGTCACCAGGTTCTTCGACAGATCGAAGTGCAGGTCACCGGCGTCAAAGCTCAGCTTGTTCACGCGCTCGGCATCGGCGGCGAACCAGGCCTTGAGGTCGATACCTTCGGCCTCGAGCTTCTCCTGATGAGCCTCGAGCGCCTTCCAAGCGGCAGTCGACGTAGCATCGATAGGTGCGGCAACAGTTGCCATAGAGTCCTCCTCAGCATACGGGCGCACGCCTCCATGCGCCCGGACATTCAGATGCCACTATTCTAGCGCAGGTCAAGACCATAATCAGCGAGCGTTGCCAATCGGCCCCCAAACGGCAACCGACCAAAAAGGGACAGGTTTATTTTGGCAGGTCAAACGCTTTACCTACCAAAAATAACCCATCCCTTTATGCCAAATATTAGGTCGCGGCGCACACGCTGCCGAGCAGCTCGCGCAGAGGAGACCCGATACCCTCCAGCAGTTCGGGCGCGATGATGGCAAAAACGGGAACCTCGCCGGCACCCGCGACGGCAGGCACCTTGCCCTCCGAGACAATGCATCCATAAGGCACAAAGCCGTCTTCGCCGGCATCGAGCGCCGCCATGCGACGGACGAGTTCGCGTGCAAAGCCGGCAGTATCGGCATCGCCAATCGCTAAGACAAAGTCCACGCCTTCGTCGGTCGCCAGGGCCACGGCTTCGTCGATCAGCTCGTCTCCCCCGTCACCCTCAACCGAGCCGCAGCGGAAAAGCACACGCTCGAGCAGGGCTCGATCAAGCGAGCCAAGTGCCGCCGAGACAAGCTCATCGCGCGTATGCTTGTCACCGCCCAGCACGACCAGCGCCTTGGTGCCGCCATAGTGAGCAACCAATCGCCCGCACCAGCGAGCCACGTCTCCATCCGCAACAAGGCGCGTCGGCATACCAAACCCATAATTGACCATCTTTCCCACAACCCTTCCGTGCGTATAGGCGATATCAATCGTTAGGCTCATGCTACGAAGCGAGGTTTTCCGGGCTGTTTCGCACTCTTTAGAGCTGCGTTAAAACCCCGATGCAGCCGCACGACCATACCTACCAAAACAAACCAGTCCCTTTTTGGCAGGTTTTGACGATGTCCGGATGAGCGGGTATTATCGAACATGTATTCGATAAGAACATGTGTTTGATGGGAGGACGCGTGGGGCACGAGCGTCACACCTATATCTGCATCGACCTTAAGACGTTTTACGCCAGCGTCGAGTGCGTCGACCGCGGACTCGACCCACTCACCACCAACCTGGTCGTTGCCGACGAATCGCGCGGGCGCACGACCATCTGCCTCGCCATCACACAGGCCATGAAGGACCTCGGGATACACAACCGCTGCCGTCTGTTCGAGATTCCCGACGGCATCGACTACATCAAGGCCGTACCGCGCATGCAGCATTACATGGAAGTGTCGGCGCAAATCTACGGCATCTATCTGGAATACGTGAGCCCGCAAGACATTCACGTCTATTCAATCGACGAATGCTTTATCGACGTGACGCCCTATCTAGACCTCTACCACACTAATGCCAAAGGCTTTGCCTGCATGTTGCGCGATGAGGTCCTCGCGCGCACCGGTATCACGGCGACGGTCGGCATCGGCCCCAACCTATTCCAAGCCAAGGTAGCGCTCGACATTACCGCCAAGCACGTACCCAGCCGCATCGGCATACTCGACGACGAGACCTTTCGCAAGGAGATCTGGCCCCATCGTCCCATCACCGACATCTGGGGCATCGGCCCCGGCGTGGCAGCCCGCCTCGAAAAGTACGGGGTATACGATCTGATGGGCGTCGCCGCGCTCGACGAAAACCTGCTTTACGACGAGCTCGGCGTCAATGCCGAATATCTCATCGACCACGCCTTCGGGCGCGAGCCGACAACTATCGCCGATATCCAAGCCTATCGCCCGCAGGCAACCTCAACTACCACAGGACAGGTGCTATCGAAAGGCTATGCCTATGAACAGGCCTACACCGTCTTGCGCGAGATGGTCGACAACGCCGTGCTGGACTTGATCGATAAGCACGTGGTGTGCGACAGCATCTCGCTCTTTGTGGGTTATGCAAGCGAACGAGCCGACATACGCCGCCTCGACGCCAGCGGCACAGCGCAATATGTGGACGGATGCGGACACCTACGCTCAAGCACGTCGAGTATCGAACCCACCGCAACCGCCGGCCCCGGACTCGCGCCCCGTGCGCCCAAGCCCGTCCAGCGCGATGACGAACGGCGCCGCCTGGTGCGCGAGGCGCAGGCAATCGATGGCATCTTTGTGGGAGAGCATGGCGGCAAACCGCGTGGTGGCTATGCCGCGCTCTTTGCGCACTCCAACGCCTCGCGCAAGCTGCCCGAGCGCACCAATTCGTTTAAGAAGATCATGGGCTATTTCGATGAGCTCTGGGCGCAGACTGTCGATCCCAAACGACCGATCAAGCGCATCAACCTGGGATTTGGCAACCTCATGCCCGAGGAATTTGCCACTATCGACCTGTTCAGCGATGTTAAGGCCGATGAGCGCGAGCGCGACCTGGCGCGCGCCGTCCTGGCCGTGAAGGGCAAGTACGGCAAGAACGCGCTCGTCAAGGGATTGAGCTTTACCGCCGGCGCCACCGCACGCGAACGCAACGATCAGGTAGGGGGACATCGTGCCTAAGTCCCAACAACAGCCGATGCGGCCACCGACGCCTTTTGAACGTCTAGCGGACCCCGAGGGAAGACGTCAATCCGCCGACCCCAAGCTCACCGCCAACGGCTCCGTCCGCGCCGGCCGCGCCGCGCAGTTTATGCCCTTTGCCGCCCTCACGGGATACTACGAGCTCGTACGTAAGCAGGAAATCACCGTCGAACCCAAATGCGAGCTCACGGAAGAAAAAGCCCTCGAGCTTTCGAAAAAGCTCGAGGGCCTCAAACGTGGCGACTTGGTGCGCGTCACCTATTACGATACGTACGGCTATCGTAGCCGCACGGGCATTCTCGACGAAGTGTTACCCGCATTCAAGCTGCTCAAACTCAGGGATATCGCCATCAACTTCGACGATATCCAAGGCATCGAGCTGCGTGGTCGAGTCTAGCAACGAGAACGCTTGCGCAAGACGAGAGCAATGCCAAGCACTGCGGCAGCTGCAACCAGCAATCCCAAGACCAGCGTGAGGGTCGAGTCGCCAGCGTGAGGCAGCGAGCCGTCCTTCGGAGTCTTCTTAGTGGTCGTCGAAACGGTCGTCGCGGTGCTGCTCGACTGGTCGTTGCCGCCCGTCTGGCTGCCACCAGGCTGATTGCCGCCACCCGGCTGCGAAGGATCGGTGGGTTCCGCCGGATCCGGAGTACCGGGATCAATCGGATTCTCCGAATTCTCCTTGCGCTGGATCCAGACCTGGCAACCATAGAACGGGTTGGCGGTACCAAGGCACAGACCCTGGTTGGTCACCGCAAAGGTGCGCAGACCATGGTTATACGGATCGTTAAAGCCATTAGTCGTCAGCGTCGTAAAGCTCACGCCGTCCTCGGTCACATACATATCAAAGCCGCGCTCGGCATCGCGCAGGTAACACATGCACGTAAGGACACTCTGCAGCTTCTTGAGGTTCTCCTCGCTCAGCAGCTTATCGAGCGCATCCTGAATATCGCTCGGCAGCTCGGTGCCATAGGCATCCTCGTACTGCTGCCTAAGGCTCTCATAGCTATCGAGCATGTCCTGATACTGGTCGGCAAAGGACTTGAAGTACGCGATCTCGCCATCGATCTTCTGGACATAAGCGGCATCGTCCTCAAAGTCCTGGGACATCGTCGCGGCCTGATCGCAAAGACCGCCCGCGGCATCCCCCAGCGCATCGCTCAGATCGCCAAAGCCCTTAGCAACCTCGGTCTTCTCGTCATCGACATCGACGGCCTCGTTTGAATCATCGACCTCGGCAGCTTCGTTCGAATCATCGACCTCGACGGCCTCGTTTGAATCATCGTCCGCAAGCGTGTTCACGGGAACGATGGGGTCGTCAGGCGATTTCTTGTCGAGCAGGTGATCGAGCAGGTCCCTAAGGCGCTGAACCTGAGAGTCCCACTCCTCGGGCGTCATATCGATAATGTCGCCATTGGAGAACTGGCCGATCGGCTCAAGCAGGCTCGCGGTATCAAAGGTACCGATATACAGCTTGCCGTCGAACTTCTGCATGCGCCAAATGTACTGGTTCTCGTTTCGGCCAAAGCCCGAAGTCAGGCCGGAAATACCGCCCTCGGGGAACATGTCGGTGCGATCGCCAACGACGAGCTCCATGTTCTCGTCCTTGTCCATGCGATAGATGTTAACCGACTGCTCAAGATTGGCATTCACAAACGAGCAGTCAACGCCACCCATGCTGCTCTTGCCGCCCTCTTCGGTGTTGGATTTGTTGAACAGGATGCGCTCGAGGGCAATCTCCTCGTCGTTGTATTCACCGATATAGAGGTAGTCGTTGTAGACGATGAGATTGGCAGCGCCAGAACGGGTACGGGCAGGATCGATGCCAAAGCAGTACTTTGCACCGTCCGTCTTCTGATCGCCGACAATGGGAGTCCACGAATAGCTGCCGTCGGCATTCTTGTCGCCACGGACCATGGCAAACGACTGCATGGAATTATCATCGGGAGCGTTCTCGGGCGTACCGGTGCAGATGGTCGCATAGAGATGGCCATTGTACGAGACCATATCCCAAATGGCGCCGCCGTAGATGCTGTCCTTATAGCGAATCGCCGGATAGCCAAACAGCGTCTCCGAGTTGGCAATCTCGGTGAAGCTGTCCTGGCCCTTCGAGGGGTCAGACGACGTCAGGATTGTCGACACAAAATTACCGTTCGCGTCTTTACCCACATTACTGATGACGAGCTGGCCATCATGGACGCACATGCCGCGGATACCGGTAGAAATGCCCTGCTTGTAGGCAGCACCGTAATCCTGCATACTCGAAAGGCCCTGATAGACAACTTTGTACTCATCCGTCTTAGGATCGATCTCGTATACAGCAGGCAGGCCGCCTTTGCCGCCATTGGTCCTGACGCTGCCGCAGAAATAGAGCTTACCCTTATAGCTCACGGCATTGCGGAACAAAGGAGCGACGCCGTTGAGCGATTCAGAGAGCAGCAGCTTGGTCTCACCGGTCTTGGTATTGATCTTGACCAAGATGCCGCCGCTGTCCTTGTCGGCCGTGCCGTCCTCCTTCTGCTGTCCATAGAAGAAGGTGCCGTTAAACATGGCCTCCAGCGTCAGGCGCATGGTCTCGGCATCAAAGGAATCGCCCAGCGTGCCGTTCATGAGCGTCAGCGTGTTGCCCATCGCCGCATAGCAGGTGCCCACATAAAGCCAGTCACCATAGCTCGCAGCCGCCCAAGTGTAGCTCTGGCCGCGATCGCCTTCGTTGTTGGCCGTATTACCATCGGCGCCCGGAACGGCAACGGCACCGCCGCCCTGGTAGTCGACGATGCCATCCGGCTGCGACGTTCCTACCGTAGGATGCGAGAGCTTTTCAAAGGAATACCCATTTCCCGCATTGTAGGTAACGGCACCCGAAGCGTCTTCGGCATGCGCCGGCAGCGGCGATACCAAGATAGCGGCAAGCGCTGCCACCAAGCCAAGTGCTCCCACTCGTCTCATAAGGCTATAACCTCCCCTGTCCTAAAGCCCAGCTTTAGCATTCTTCATTTCTGTCCACGGTTAATTGCAATCTGAGCACAGCAATAATCAGCGTATAAATATACACCTGTAATTTTTTGGACGGGTTAATAGATGCTCAATTGGTAACGAATTCCGCGCGAACCGTCACCAAACTCCACTTTTGCCGCATCTAAAGGTTATTTTTTGCACAAATTTTTGGATGCCGATAGTCACAATGAGCAGGCGGCCGGTATCCGCCGGAGAGGGCAACGCCTACATCTTCATAACGTAATAGCCCGCGCCCCTCACCGCCGTCTCGATTGTGTCGCGATCAACCGGGCGCTTCGAGCGTACGCGTGCCGTGTGGTCCGCATACGTCACCGTAGCCCACACGCCATCAAGCGCATTGAGGGCATTCGTCACATTCCGAGCGCATCCGTCGCAGCTCATGCCGCCGATAAGCAGCTCCTCACGATAGGGGTAGTGGGACTCGTCGGTGTCTGCCACCACAACCTTCTTGGCTTTCTTGCCGCTCGCGCCATCACTGCAACAGCTCTTTCCATGCGTCGACGCCGCAATGCGACGCAGCCCAAAAAACATGCCGACGGCAATGACGGCCAGCACGATGAGATTCGCAGGGTTGAGCAAGTCACTCATGCGTTCCCCTTTCAAGTAGCCCTATCTAGATACCCCCATGGGGTGTTCCCATCTTAACCCAAAATCATGTCCGTTCGGTCAATTAGTTTCCCTCTTCAAACTTTTTAGTTGACCAAGGCTTACTTTCGTGTATAAGTTTTCCTAGGCTAACAGTTTAGATCCGTAAGGAGCGTCGTGACTCGAACCATAGACATCCCAACGTTTCAGGCGGCAGTCGTGCGCAACTGCTCCCCCACGCTCGCGGGCATCAAACCGGCATCGCTCTTTACCTACCCAGGAGTCTATGTCGATCAAGACGGCTCAAGCGTAACTGCGGCGATCGAGGATCGCCGAGCACGCCTGCTCAACGTTATCGCCCGGTGCAACCGCGAGCTTAATCCGTTCGGCATCCATCTGAGCGTTTTGGTCTGGCGCCCCTGCGGGGCGCTCGTATACGCATATCGGCCCAATAGCCTCGCCACTTACCTTGCTGACCCGCGCGCCAAAACGGCACTCGCCAAGGAGGGCTACGACACCGGCAACCTCTCGGCATGTCTTGTGCACCTGGCATCGCGCATCACGCTCGCAAGCAATAACGCCGCGGAATGCGCATGCGGCCAAACCCGATGCGCATTGGACCATCAAGCACACTGCGACAACGGCTGCACCTGCGAGTTTCCACACGAAATTGGCTACTTCCTGGGGTACCCCTACGACGACGTATACGAGTTCATCGCCCAGCGTGGCGAGAACTACAAGATCTTTGGAGCCTGGAAGGTCTATAATGTCGAGCAGGCGCTTGCGACGTTTGATGCGTACCGTGCCTGCACCCAACACCTCACCTTTATCTATCAGCAGGGCTGCAGCTTGGCGCAACTTGCCCAGGCGACCCGATAGAACGTACAAACCGCGGCCGCACGCCGCACAACCGAAAGGACTCAACATGAGCAAGATCGCCGTCGTCTATTGGAGCGGCACGGGCAACACCGAGGCCATGGCAAACCTCGTTGCCGAGGGCACCACGTCCGCGGGCGCCGAGGCCGAAGTCATCCCCTGCGCCGACTTCTCTGCCGACAGGGCCGCCGACTATGATGCCTTCGCCTTCGGTTGCCCCGCCATGGGCTCCGAGGAGCTTGAATACGATGAGTTCCAACCGATGTGGGACGAAGTCAAGGAAACCCTCGGCGACAAGAAGGTCGTCCTCTTTGGCTCTTATTCGTGGGCCGAGGGCGAGTGGATGGACAACTGGAAGGCCGATGCCGACGAGGCAGGTGTCAACGTCGTCGATTCCGTCATTTGCTACGACGCCCCCGACGATGAGGGCGAGGCGGCCTGCCGCGCCCTTGGAGCCGAGCTCGTCTAGCGGCAATGAGCTCCGCCCGTAACGCGCTCTGCACCAAAACACATTCGCGTCCCAACAAAAACGGGAGCCGGATCACATCCGGCTCCCGTTTTCTGCTATGTCAGTCATATAAAGCGGCTACGAGATATTGCCCAAAAACGCCTTGGTACGTTCGCTCTTAGGATGGTCGAAGACCTCGCTCGGCGTGCCATCCTCCACGATAACGCCGCCGTCCATAAAGACGACGCGGTCGGCGACGTCGCGGGCAAAGCCCATCTCGTGCGTCACCACGATCATGGTCATACCGTCATGCGCAAGATCGCGCATGACGCCCAATACATCGCGGACAAGCTCAGGATCGAGCGCCGACGTGGCCTCGTCAAAGAGCATCACGTGCGGATTCATCGACAGGGCGCGGGCGATGGCCACGCGCTGCTGCTGACCGCCCGAAAGCTGACTCGGCATAAAATCGATGCGCTCGGCCAGGCCGACCTTGGTCAGCTCCTCGATGGCAATCTTCTCGGCCTCTTCCTTGCTGCGCTTGAGCACCTTTTGCTGCGCAAGCATGACGTTCTTTTTGACCGACAGGTGCGGGAACAAGTTGAACTGCTGAAACACCATGCCCAAGTGCGTACGCACCTTATTGAGGTCAACGCCCTTGGCGCACACATCAACGCCCTCGACGACAATCGAACCACTCGTGGGCTCCTCGAGACGGTTAATGCAGCGAAGCATCGTCGACTTGCCCGAACCCGAAGGGCCCAGGACTACGACGACCTCGCCCTTGTGCACATCAAGGTCGATGTCGCGCAGGACCACGTTATCGCCAAAGGCCTTCTGGAGATTCTTGATGCTGACGACGACCTCGTTCGAGTTATTGGTTTCGCTCATAATAGAACCTCCTTACAGACCAGCGATATGGTCGGCGGGCGTCGCGACAACCTGTCCGGCGCTCTTGGTGGGACGCTTCTTTTTGGTTTCGGCCGTACCCAGCAGCCTCGCCTCAAGACCGCTCACCAAGCGCGCAAGCGGCAGGGTAATGACCAGATAGAACAGGGCGGCAACCACATACGGCGTAATGGAGCCCGTTGTTGCCACGATGGTGCGGGCGTTCATGACGATCTCGACCACGCCCACGGCGGCAAGCAGCGACGTATCCTTGTAAAGCAGGATAAACTCGCTGGTCAGCGTAGGCAGGACATTGCGGAACGTCGGCGGAATCATAACGTAGAGCAGCGTCTGGAAGGCATTCATGCCCAGCGAGCGAGCAGCCTCGTTTTGACCCTTGGGGATCGACTGAATACCGGCACGGAAGATCTCGCACAGGTACGCAGACGAGTTCATGGCCATGACGATAACGCCCAAGACGTAGTCGTCAACCTTGACACCGGCAAGCGGCAGGCCAAAGAACGCAATGTAGATCTGCAGGAACGCCGGCGTGCCGCGGATGATATTCACATAGATGCCGGCAAGACAACGAAGGATGCGCGACTTGGAAATGCGCATGAGCGACAGCGCAAAGCCAAAGGGAATGGCCAACGGAAATGCCACGAGCACGATCGAGAGCGACATAAGGAAGCCCTTAAAGACGATCGGCAGGCTCTGGACCAAAATGACCGGGTTCAGGAACAGGCGAAGGAACATGTTGGAATTCCATGCCTCGACCCACGGCTGTTCCTTAAGGTCGGCCAGGAAGTTATCGAATGCCGTCACGCCCTTAATCTCGACGGAAGGAATCTTGGAAATCTTCTTGGTCGAACCGTCGGCAAGCGTATAGGTGCCGCTAAAGGCCTCATCGCCGCCCTCGACGGGAAACGTCACGCCGTAAACCTCGACACGGAAAAAGCCGCCGGCAGGCGCCGTCTCGCCAAAGTCAATCTTGAGCGTCTGGCCGTCAGCCTTGCACGTGGGCTTCATGGGCGTACGATCCATGAGGTCCTCGCCCGAGAGCATCGTCAATCGCGTGTCATCGATACCAAACGTCGTGCCGTCGACAAACGTCAGCGAAAGACCGCTCAGCTCCTCATCGGCATCGGCTTGGACCTCCCAGGTAATGCGCGTCTCGGTACCGCCGACCACAGCGCTGCCCGAACCGGTGTTGGGTCGGGCGGTAATCTTTGCGGTCTCAAGCGCCTGGGCGGTCGTGGGCGCATATGCCCCCGCGCAAACCAGCGCGAGCGCCACGGCCATGACGCAGACTAGCTTTTGGAGCAAGGCGGGCAGTGGAAAATGCTGCTCCGCGGCCCCTTTGTTCAGTCGAGACAAGGTGGCTCCTATCGTAGAAGTTGCCGGCAAAACGAGACGGAAATGCTCTCCGTCAAGAGAAGCGCAAAGGCCCTCTCCGCCAAAACGGAAAGGGCCCGCGCGCAATCAAGTAGTTATTTTACTTGATGTTGTACTTAGCCATGAGGGCGTCAACGGTACCGTCGTCGGTCAGGTCCTTGATGGCCTGGTTGATGTCGTCCTTGAGCTTGGTGTTGCCCTGGTTGATGGCGATGGCGTACTCCTCGCCGGTGCTGATCTGCTTAATGGTCTGACAGGTGTTGAACTGCTCGGCGGTCAGCTGGCTAGCAACGGAGCGGTTGGTGACTACGGCGTCGCCCTTATCGGACTGCAGGGCGCTGAAGCACTCGGTGGCGTCCTTGTAGGGGACAATCTTGGCCTTGGGGAAGTTCTCCTGGGCAAAGGACTCGGCGGTCGAGCCAGACTGGACGATGATGGTAGCGTCAGCGTTATTGAGCTTCTCGCTGTAGTTATCGGCCGTGATGTCGGTGTTATCGACCTTGGTCACGATAGCCTGATCGTCCATGTAGTAGGAATCGGAGAAAGTGACTTCCTTCTCACGCTCGGGCGTGTCGGTGATAGCCGCGATGGAGACGTCATACTTGGCGCCCGAAGCGACGCCCGGAACCAGCGTGTCAAAGTCGTTATTGACGTACTCGACATCCAGGCCCAGCTTGTCGCCGATGGCCTTGATGAGCTCAAGGTCAAAGCCCTGATAATCGCCGTTGTCATCCTTGTACTCAAACGGAGCGTACTCGGCAGAGGTGCCGACGGTCAGCGTACCGTCCTTGACGAGCGCGTACTCCTTGGAGCCGTCGACCTTCTCGACCTTAGCGTCGTCAGAGCTGCTAGAACCGGCATCAGAGCCAGAGGTGGCGTTGGACGAGCCGCAGCCCGTCAGAGCGAGGGCGAGCGCCATAGCACCCGTGGCGGCAAATGCGCCAAGCTTCTTCAGCTTCATAATCAGTCTCCTTCCAATGACCCCATGTGATTCAGAGGTCTGCAAAAACTGAGGGTTATTATGCACCCGCTTGGAAGAATCTGCAATTAGAAAACTGATTGAAACAAACCCATAACGTGAATGGAGCACTCCACTTTATGGCAGCCATTACTGCTGCAAGGACCTTAACAGTTTGATTTCAGCCGCATAACCTGCAAGTTCGTTCGGTGTCTCCAAAATGAATGGCAAGGCGCGCAAGCGGCCATTCGATACAATATTCTGCATAACCTGCATACCGCCGCCAAACTCTTCACTACCCAGGTAGCCCTTGCCGATGCACTCGTGGCGATCCTTATGGGCGCCGCAGGGGTTCTTGGAGTCATTGATATGCACGGCGCGCAGGCGCTCGATACCCACCACACGATCGAACTCGTCGAGCACACCGTCAAGATCGTGGACGATGTCATAGCCGGCATCATTCACATGGCAGGTGTCCAGGCAAACGCCCAACTTGGCCGACAGCTCGGGGCGTTTGTCGGCAACGCCCTCGATGATGAGCGCCAGCTCCTCGAAGCTGCGGCCCACCTCGGTGCCCTTGCCGGCCATAGTCTCGAGCAGCACCGTCGTCTGCTGACCCTCAAACATCACCTGACACAGGGTGTCGACGATCATCTGAATGCCGGCGTCGGAGCCCTGCCCCACATGCGCACCGGGATGGAAGTTGTAGTAGTTGCCGGGCAGCGCTTCCATGCGACGCAGGTCCTCTGCCATGGCCTCCAGGGCAAACTCGCGCGCCCGCTCTTTGGCCGAGCAGGGGTTATAGGTATACGGGGCATGAGCCACGAGCGGGCCAAAGTCGTTTTGCTCCATAAGCTCGCGCAGGGCCGCCACGTCATCCATGTCAAGGTCTTTCGCCTTGCCGCCGCGCGGGTTGCGCGTAAAGAATGCAAAGGTATTGGCGCCAATGGACAGCGCCGTCTCCCCCATTGCCCGATAGCCCTTCGTCGTCGAAAGATGACACCCGATCGTCAGCATCTCCAGCTCCCCCTCATCAGTTGCGGTGAAATAGTTCCTGTCGATGCCCTATTCTGCCGCAAACAGGAACTATTCCACCACAAGTTATAAAAGGGGCATCAGAGATGCGGGCCACCAAGCACTACGGCTACGGGCGCGGGCGTCATGATCCCTCACGCGTCAGCGCCAGGTCCTAGAGGGCTAGACGGATTGCATCGATGATGCGCGCACAGCGCTGTGTGGCGGCTAGGGGCATGACGGGACTCTTGAGTTTCCCCGCCCGGATGAGCTGGGTCGCATGCCGGATTTCGCCGTAGAAATCATCGACCTCAAACGGGGCATTTATTTCGAGCATTCGTCCGTCGGAGTACTTCACATGGGCGAGCTCGGGGCGATGGAGGCGCTCGATTTCCAACGAACCCCGCTCGCAGGCAATCGTTAAGCGGCTTTCATATGCTGCTTTGCCGTCGCACACCATATGAATGGGTATGCCGCCGACACTCATATGGATCTCATCGGCCCAATCCACGCGGCCGCCCGATACGTCACGCCAGCGAACTTCACGAGACGAAACATCGCACGCGCCCGTAAGCAGATCCTCAAACCACCCGACTGCATAGCAGCCAATGTCATATAGACAGCCGCCCTGCAACGGATCAAGCAGATAGCCCGAAGGAGACTCGCCGTAATCGAGCTTTTGCACGCTTTCAATCGAGACAATACGGCCAAGCTCACCCGACGCAAGCAAGTCCTTCACGCGAGTGCGCATCGGGCAAAACCGATTCTTCATCGCCTCCATAAACGGCACGCCGTACTCACGGGAAACGGAGGCGATCGCATGGGCCTCTTCTTCATTCAAAACGGCCGGCTTTTCGCACAGTACGGCCTTTCCCGCGCGCAGTGCCCGACAGGCCCAATGCGCATGCATGCCATGTGGAAGAGCCAAGTAGATTGCGTCGACATCGGGGTCGGCAATCAGCGCATCATAAGCCGCATCGCCGCTATCGTCAGCCGTGGCATAGCCGTGCGCGGCATCAATCGAAAACGCCCTGCAAAACTCCTCAACATGCGAAGGAGTGCGACCGGCGGCAGCCACAAGCCGTGCCCCGTCCACCTCCTTGAGCGACGATGCGAATCGATGCGAAATGTGTCCAGCGCCCAAAACGCCCCAGCGAACATCACGCAAACCATCACATGAATCCCGATAGCCCACGACAGCCCCCTTCAGTTGCGGTGGAATAGTTCCTGCTTGGCCCCTATT
Organism: Collinsella sp. TF05-9AC; assembly: GCF_003438495.1. Lineage (GTDB taxonomy): Bacteria > Actinomycetota > Coriobacteriia > Coriobacteriales > Coriobacteriaceae > Collinsella. The sequence goes on along the minus strand of NZ_QSSH01000003.1, from coordinate 25,291 downwards.
CTGCCGCAAACAGGAACTATTCCACCGCAAGTTATAAAAGGGGCATCAGGAGCGCGTTTTGCAAAAGGCTTTAAGCGCGGCCGTTACGGGACCAGGCTGGAAACGTCGGCGCACATCGTCGAGACGCTCGGGAATATCAATGTGCTGCGGGCAGTGACGTGCGCATTTGCCGCACTTGACGCAATTGCTCACCAGCTTGGGCTCGTTCGTCCGCACCGCGCTCGCCGTAAAGTATTGAGACAGCCCCGTAAACCAACTATGCGCGTAGCTCGCGTTGTAGGCGCCAAAGCAACCGGGAATATTGATGCCCTTGGGGCACGGCATGCAGTAGCCGCACCCCGTACAGGGCACGCGATTCGATTTCTCAAACTCTCCCAGCACACGTGCGATGGTATCGAGCTGCTCTGTCGTCATCGAATCCGGCAGTGCGCGATCCGCCAATGCCGCGTTCTCGTCCACCTGCGCGGTATCGGTCATGCCCGAAAGCAGCATCGTGACTTGAGGATGGTTCCACACCCACGAAAGGCCCCAAGCAGCCGGCGTCTTCAGGTACGGATCGCGTACGTCATCGAGCACGGCGCGGGCCCGCGGAGGCAGCTTGCCCGCCAGGCGTCCACCCAAAAGCGGTTCCATCACAAACACCGCGAGCCCGCGCTCCGCAGCCGCCATGAGCCCCGCCGTTCCCGCTTGGTAGCGCTCTCCGGCATAGTTGTACTGGATCTGGCAAAAATCCCAGTCATACGCGTCAAGCATCATGAGGAAATCCGCCGCACCGCCGTGGTACGAAAAACCTATCTGGCGAATACGCCCCGCAGCCTTTTGGTGCGCAATCCAGTCCTCGATACCCAAAGCTGCCACGCGCTCCCACTGCGCGGGCGAGGTGATGTTGTGCATGAGGTAGTAGTCGATATGGTCAGTCCGCAAACGGCGCAGCTGCTCGTCAAAAAAGCGGTCGAAATCCTCCGCACATTTGCACGAAGCGTGCGGCAACTTGGTCGCAAGCAAAATCTGGTCGCGCAGCCCCAGGCGCTCAAGCGAAGCTCCCACACAAGCTTCGTTACCGGGGTAGAGATAGGCCGTGTCCAGATAGGTTATTCCTTGCTCCACCGCACGGGAAATGATGGCATCGGCCGTCTTCGCATCGGGGTGTCCCGGCGCACCGGGAAACCTCATGCAGCCCAGTCCCAGCACCGAGATACGGTTGCCGCTTTTGGGGTCAACACGATATTGCACTGCCCCTCCTCTCCCCTCGAAGCTCTAATGAGGCGAAACACAACGGCCACGCCATCAAAACACATTGGAATCGCAATCGAGAACGTATCGTAACGTAGCAGCAATCGAGCCATCACGACACCGCTTTAACATCAGCAAAAAGCCCGATGAAAGGAGGCGAACGGACCACGCGTGAGGACGCCTATCCCTACCCCGGCGAACAATACATCCTCTCGGTCGACCGTTACCAGATCGAGGTCATGGACCATCTGGACGAGCTTCCCGCCACAGGCGCCGTCATCTTCTGCACCTTCCCCAAGGTGCGCGATGGCGTCGGATACCCCGCGCGCGTTTTTGCGATCTGTCCCGCGGCATAAGCGCACAGTGCAATAGTTTCTTTTTCATAACAGCAGCCCCACGCGCTTACCAAACGCCCCGGCGACATACAATCCATCAGGCGCCCCTTACGCGGGCGCCTTTTATATGAGGAGATGATTCGCATGCAGATCAACAAGGTCGCCTTTATCGGCAAGGGCGGCGTCGGCCTGCTCTACGGCAGCATGATCGCCAGGGTGCTCGGCAACGACGCCGTCGAATACGTCATGGATGATGCTCGTTTCGAGCGTCACGCGAACGACGCACTCACCGTCAACGGCGAACCCTGCGATCTCACGTCCGTCCGCGCCAGCGAGGCAACGCCCGCCGATCTGGTCATTCTCACGGTCAAGACGACTGGACTCAACCAAGCACTCAAGACTATGGAGCGCGTCGTGGGACCCAACACGCTCATCGCCTCGCTGTGTAACGGCATTACAAGCGAACAAAAGATTGCCGAGCGCTTTGGCTGGGAGCATACCGTTCTTGGTATTTGCCAGGGCATGGACGCCGTGTTCCTCAACGGAGAGCTCACCTTTACCAATGCGGGCGAAATCCGCTTTGGCGCGGCGGCCGGCACCGAGCTCGCAACCGTCACCGCCATCGACGAGCTCTACACGCGCTGCGGCATCGCCCATACCGTCGAGAGCGACATTGCGCACCGCATGTGGGCCAAACTCATGCTCAACGACGGCATCAACCAGACCTGTATGGCCTACGGCGGGACCTACGGAAGCGCCACGGAGCCGGGCTCCGAGCAGCGTCGCTGCTTTGTTTCCGCCATGCGCGAAACGCTTGCGGTCGCCAACGCCGAGGGCGTTGAGCTGACCGAGGCAGACCTGACGCAGATGGTGCACCTCATCGAGGGAATCGACCCCGCCGGCATGCCCTCGATGGCGCAGGACCGCATAGCGCAACGAAAAACCGAAGTCGAAGAGTTCGCGGGCACCATTTGCCGTCTGGCGGCCAAGCACGATATCCAGGCACCGCAAAACGAGTGGCTCTATCGGCGCATCCGCGATATCGAGGCAAGCTGGTAGCGCCCGGCTCACCACGTCAACAGACTCAACAGCAAAGCCGCCGCAAGGGAACCTTTCCCCTGCGGCGGCTTTCATCTTCGTCTATGACCGGCGGCAACCTCACAACAGTTAGCGTTGCGACTCAGGCACCTCGTCCTCGCCATCGCGGCAAAGAACTACACCCGCACTTCCCAGCAGCGCAGCCGCGATCAACGCACCGACCACGATAGAGGCAGCCCCACAAGACCCCTGCATACCCGCGACGAGCGCGGCCGTAGGACCAAGGCAACCAAGCGTCAATGCAACGGCGGCAACGGCGATATCTCGAGCGTTCACAAGACCACTTCCTCCACGAGAAAGACTTTGTTTCTCGTGACTTAGTGTGCCCCGCGCCCATATGCGCGGCGTACTGCCACGGTAAGCGCTCTGTTAACTCAAGCACGCACAAAAAACGGGCGCCCTTACGTTGCCCTAAAGCTCGGTAAAGACGCCCGTCCGCCAAATATCCGTGATGCAGAAAAATTACCAGCCAGTGTAGTAATCGGTGGTTCCGGCAGCGCAGCCGGAGTCATAGACCTTGCACTCGCCCTTGGACCCGGTAAACGTGGAGCCCTGGGCCTTATCGCCCGCGGCAACGACGTAGTAGCCATCGGAATCGCGCCAAAAGCCCTCGGCGTCCTGCGTCCATTCGCCCGTGCGGTGGTGATACAACACGTTGCTGCTGTAATAAGTCTCGCGGCGGCCGTTATAGTTATTGACGCCGCTCGAGCGCGTCAGGCCCGAGCCGTTCGCGTAATACGCAGCAGACGCGTAAGACGAGCCGGAGCCGGCGTTGTAATACGAAGCCTGAACGGCCTCAGCGGCCTCGGCTTCGGCTGCGGCAGCCTCGAGCGCCTCGCGCTTGGCATCCTCTAGCGTAGAGCGAAGCTCGTCGAGCTCGGTCGACTTGGCGTCGACCTCCCCCATCGTCAACAGGCTACTCGCGCCGTCGATGCAGCCCTGCAACACAGCGCGCTCGTCATCGGTAGCATAGTCGCCATACATATTCATAATGATCTGAGCGCGCATCTCCAGGGAATCGCGCTTCGCCCCCATCGAGGCGTTCCACTCCTGCATAGAGCCATAACCGTCACCGCGGTAGTCGACGGGCTGCACCAGCGTCGCCTCGGACGGCGTAGATCCGACCGTATCGGATAGTGTTGCCGCGTGGGCATCAGTTGCGCCGACGCCCGCCAAAAGTGCCACGGTCAGAGCGGCGGAAAGGGCGGCGGCTTTCGGTTTTCGTGAATCGATCCTCATGTAGCTGGAAACCTCCGTAGTGTGTTTTTGCTGCGTTTGGGCTGCGTGTGATTCGATCGCGCTGCATAGTACCCCGAGCAAATCGCGACCTGCGGTTTTACTCAAAAGGCGCACGTCAATTGCGTAAAACTCACATCCTCTCAACAGGAGTTTTCCACAACTCGAATGCATAAAGCGTGTCAAAAACCCTGTTTTTGCGCCCTCTCTATGCAAAAAAGGCGCCTGTGCAACTATTGTTCGCACAGGCGCCTTGAGCAGGCATTTTATGCAGTTATACCTATCGAGTCGCAAGGGGTCCTTGCACAAGTCGCCTTACTCGTCCAGCGCGGCGAAAGCCTGCTTCAGATCCCAAATGATATCCTCGGCGTTCTCGGTACCGATGGAAAGACGGATCGTGGAGAGCGTGATGTTCTGCTCGGCGAGCTCCTCGGCAGAGAGCTGGGAGTGTGTGGTGGTAGCCGGGTGCACGACGAGCGACTTGACGTCGGCCACGTTGGCGAGCAGCGAGAACACCTGCAGATGATCGATGAACTTCCAAGCTGCCTCCTGGCCACCCTTAATCTCAAAGGTAAAGATCGAGGCACCGCCGTTGGAGAAGTACTTCTGATAGAGCTCGTGATCGGGGTGCTCAGGCAGGCTCGGGTGATTCACCTTGGCAACATGGCTGTCACCAGCCAGGAACTCAACGACCTTCTTGGTGTTCTCGACATGACGGTCAACGCGCAGCGACAGAGTCTCGGTGCCCTGGAGCAGGACCCAGGCGTTGAACGGGCTGATGCAGGCGCCCTCGTCACGCAGCAGGATGGCGCGGACATAGGTTGCGAAGGCGGCGGGACCGGCAGCCTCGGCAAACGAGACGCCATGGTAGGAGGGGTTGGGCTCGGCGATCTGCGCATACTTGCCGCTCGCCTTCCAATCGAAGTTACCGCCGTCGACGATCACACCGCCCAGCGAGGTGCCGTGGCCGCCGATGAACTTGGTTGCGGAGTGGACGACGATGTTGGCACCATGCTCCAGCGGACGGAACAGATACGGGGTGCCGAAGGTGTTGTCGACGACAACCGGTAAACCGTGCTTCTTGGCGATCTCGGAGATGGCGTCGATGTTGGGGATGTCGGAGTTGGGGTTGCCGAGCGTCTCGAGGTAGATGACCGTGGTGTTGTCCCTGATGGCGCCCTCGACCTCGTCCAGGTTGTGGGCATCGACGAAGGTGGTCTCGACGCCAAACTGGGAGAGCGTATGCTCCAGCAGGTTGTAGGAGCCACCGTAGATGGTCTTCTGAGCCACCACATGGTCGCCGGCCTGAGCGAGCGCCTGCAGGGTATAGGTGATGGCGGCGGCACCAGAGGCGACGGCAAGACCTGCCACGCCACCCTCAAGCGCGGCGATGCGGTCCTCGAAGACGCCCTGGGTGGAGTTGGTCAGACGGCCGTAGATGTTACCGGCGTCGGCAAGACCAAAGCGGTCGGCGGCGTGCTGGGAGTTGCGGAACACATAGCTCGTGGTCTGGTAGATAGGCACAGCACGGGAGTCGGATGCAGGATCGGCGCTCTCCTGGCCAACGTGCAGCTGCAGGGTATCGAAACCAAAGGTGTGCTCGGGGTTGTTGATAAACTGGCTCATGATGATCTCCTTGATCGAACAAAAGTAATAAGAGTAAGAGAAATAAGTCGCTGTCTCCTGATCACGCCAACGGGCGCAAACAGGAGCCCGGCATTCGTCTTGGCAAGCAGTTCATATGCGGGCCTCCTTTCGCATCCCGGTTCCGTGGTCGACTTAATTACCTACCTCCTTTGTGTGTTTTGAATAGTACGGGCATTGCTTCGCTCGGTCAATCACTTAAAAGCGCTAACCTGTTATCGGTTTTATAGATAGCTATCGAAAGGACGGGCGCCGATGACCCTCCAGCAGCTTCGCTTTTTGATCGCCGTGGCAGAGTCCGGCTCAATCAACGCCGCAGCTCAGCGCCTCTATACCGTTCAGTCCAACATCTCAAACGCCGTCAAAAGCCTGGAACAGGAACTTCATATCGAAATCTTTACGCGCTCTAGCCGCGGTGTTGCACTCACCAACGACGGCACCGAGCTTTTGGGTTATGCACGCCAGGTCGTAGAGCAGGCCGATATGCTCGAGGCGCGCTACGAGGACGGCGGCACCCCGCAAGCCCGCCTTGCCATCTCGGCCCAACACTACGCCTTTTCGGTCGAGGCCTTTGTCAACGTGGTCGAGCGCTGCCGCGACAGCAAGTTCGAGTTCATCATGCGCGAGACCACCACAGCGCAGATCATCGACGACGTGCGCGCGTTTCGCAGCGACATCGGCATCCTCTATCTGGACGACTTTAATACCCGTGTCTTGCAGAAGGCCTTTACCGATGCCCGAGCGAGCTTTCATCCCCTCTTTGATGCGAAAGTCCACGTGTTCGTTAGCGAGCGTCACCCGCTCGCACGCCGCCCTCAGCTGTCCCTTGCCGACCTCGCGCCCTATACGCGCTACTGCTTTGAGCAGGGAACCTCAAACTCCTTCTATTACGCCGAGGAACCTTTTAGCTATATCCCTTGCGACCGCAATATACGAATCTCGGACCGCGGAACACTTACCAACTTACTTATCACGTCGAACGGTTACACCCTGTCGACCGGTGTCCTCTCCAATGAAATGCAATGGGGTATGGCATCGATCCCGTTAGCAGACGCCCCAACGATGCACGTAGGCTATATCATGCACGACGAGCGCAAGCCCTCTCCCCTCTTGCAGCAATACCTCGACGAACTCAACCACATCATCCATGCCAACTAACTGTCGGAAGACGGGGTAGAAATCGTAGATTGCAAGTCCCCGGCGAACATGGCGCTACAATGGTCACTCACATGAAACGCTCTCAACGAAAGGAAGCCCGTGAAGGTCATCATCTATACCGACGGCTCGGCCCGATCAAATCCGGGACGCGGCGGCTACGGCGCCGTGCTCAAATACACCAACCCCGCCGGCAAGACCTTCACCTCCGAACTTTCGCGCGGCTACGCCAAGACCACCAACAACCGCATGGAGCTCATGGCGGTCATCGTGGCGCTCGAGGCGCTCAACCGCCCCTGCGACGTCGAGGTCCATTCCGATTCGCAGTACGTCGTCAACGCCTTCAACAAGCACTGGATCGACGGCTGGAAAAAGCGCGGATGGAAAACCGCCAACAAGCAGCCCGTCAAGAACCGCGACCTATGGGAGCGCCTGCTTGCCGCAAAGAGTAAGCATAAGGTGGAGTTCATTTGGGTTAAGGGGCATGCCGGCCACGAGCTCAATGAGCGCTGCGACGAGCTCGCCACCACGGCGGCCGACGGAGCCAATCTCGATATCGACACCGGCTTTAACGAGAGCGACCTGTAACGGCGTTTTCGCACGCTATTTCCTGCCCCTTCGCGCTACACTCATCCTGTAAACCGAACGGCACGAGGGGGATACATGCTGCGTATAGCGACCATCGGCACATCCATGATTACCGACGACTTTATCCAGGTCGTCAACGCCAACGACCAAGCTGCGTTTGTGGGCACGCTCTCGCGCGATGCAGATCGCGGCGCCGCCTTTACTGCCGAGCACGGTGGCGAACGCAACTTCACCGCACTCGACGAGCTCGCTTCCGCCAACGACGTCGACGCCGTCTACATCGGCAGCCCCAATGCACTCCATCACGAACAGGCGCTCGCCTGCATCGCCGGCGGTAAGCACGTTATCGTCGAAAAGCCCTTCTGCGCCACCGAGGCGCAAGCGCTTGAGGTCTTCCGCGCTGCCGAGGCAGCAGGTGTCGTGGCCCTCGAGGCCATGCGTCCCCTCCACGATCCCGCCTTCCACGCCATCGAGGACGCCTTGGGTGAAATCGCCCCCATCCGCCGCGCCTCATTGCGCTTTGGCAAGTATTCCTCGCGCTACAACGAGATTCTCGCGGGACGCGCCACCAATATCTTCGACTGCAATATGGCATCGGGTTCCCTCATGGATATTGGCGTCTACACCGTCGAGCCCATGGTCGAGATTTTCGGCATGCCCTCCGGTCTTACGAGCATGACTACCCTGCTCGATCCCACCACGCGACAGCTCACGCACGGCCCCATCGACGGCTGCGGTTCCATCCTCGCCAGCTATGGCGGAGGTCGCATCTCCGTCGAGCTCGCGCACTCCAAAATTACGAATGACCTGCTGCCCTCGCAGATCGAAGGCGAGCGTGGCACTATCCAGATCGACCATCTGTCCACGCCCCGCAACGTCCGCATCGACTATCGCGGCGATGTCGTACGCGGCTCAGCGACCGAGGCACCGCGCGAACAGGGCGAGAACGGCCGCGTGCTCGACCTGCCCAAATCGAGCAACACTATGGAATACGAACTCACAGACTTTATCACCGCCATCGATGGCATCGATAACGTTAAGGAAGAGATTTGGGAGACCCCGGCGGGACGCCACGAGCTTGGCCACTACCGCGATGTCACGCTCGTCTCGCTGCGCATCATGGATGCCGTGCGCCAGCAGGCGGGTATCGCCTTCCCCGCTGACTCTAACAAGCAGGCATAGCGATGGGTTTTTTCGACAAGCTTTTCTCGGGCGTCACCGGCGGCAGCCGCGAACCCCAAAAGCCCTCTGGCGTCGAGCTTGAGCTGCGCCGTAGGCTCACCGTGCTCGCAAGCGACGAGGCCACTCAAGACGCCCCGCAGCGCTATTTCCTGCGGTGGGAGGGGCAGGTCCAGGGCGTCGGTTTCCGCTTCACCAACACCAACCTCGCACAGGCGCGCTCCCTCACCGGCTGGGTGCGTAACATGGAAGACGGCTCAGTCGAGATGGAAATACAGGGCGCGCCGGCAAACATCCTATCTCATCTCGAGACGCTTCATGCCTCCTACGAGCGCATGGGAACGCGTTTTCGCCTCGTAGACGCCCAGGCCCGAGCCCCACTTGCCAATGAAGACGGTTTCAGTCCTCATTATTAGTATTGTGTGCTAAATACGGTATCATTTACCTACGACCGTTGATAGAAAAGAGGCGAGGCGCATGGCGGTGCAAAGAAGGAATACCAAGCAGCGAAAGCTGGTTCTTGACGCCGTGCGCCAAAGCTATAACCATCCCACCGCCGACGAAATCTACAACGTCGTGCGCGCGCAGGATGACAAAATCAGCCGCGGTACGGTCTACCGCAATCTCAATCTCTTGGCCGACGCCGGCGAGATCCTCTCCATCAAGACACCGGGCGGCAGTCGCTTCGATCGCACCATCGAGCCGCACGCGCATATCATCTGCACCTCGTGCAGCCGCGTCATCGACGTACCGCTCCCCTTCGATGCCCAGCTCGACGCCAAAGCGTCCGAGCAAATCGGCTGGCACGTCACGTCGCACTACACCATCTTCGAGGGTCTCTGCCCCGACTGCCGATAGATGTTTGGGACATGCCTTAAAATCCACCTTTCCGCACTCTGCAGCAAAAAGTAGATTTCTAGACATGTCCCAAATGTCTACTCAGCAAGTAGACGACGCAGCTCTTCTTCGACCGTGCGCACGTAGCGGACGCGGTCGTTGATGCCACGCATAGAGGGATTGCAGCTCTCCATCAGATAGGGATGGCCCACGACGTTAAGCATGTCGCGATCGTTCTCATTGTCGCCAAACGCCATCATCTCATCGGGCGAAATCCCCAGGGCACGACCGTAATCGGCAAGCGCGGAGCCCTTGCCCGAACCGAAACCGATAAAGTCCGTCCATTCGGTTCCCGACGTCATCACGTCGACACGGTCGCTAAAAAGGCGCTCGAAATACTCCAGGGCCGCCGGCTGATCCACCTCGGGCGTCTGGAAGGCAATCTTAATGACGTCCTCGTCGATGTCCTCGGGACGGTCGACCACCGCCACATCGCAGTGGACCTCATAGCGCAAATGGTCGACGAACGCATCGTTGCCGCTCATGGTGTAGAGGTGCCCCTCACACGAAAGGGTCACGTCGGCATGGGGATACGCAACCACGGCATTCGCGATATCCATAGCAAGGCTGCGCTCCATGGAACGCTTGACAACGGCACGTCCCTCGCTCATCACCAGGGCTCCGTTTTCGCATACATATGCGAGCTCATCGGCCACCGGGGCAAACAGGTGGCGCAAGCTCGCATATTGACGGCCGCTCGCCGGCATAAACACGATACCGCGACGATGCAGCTCATCGATAAGCTCAAAGGCCTCGGAACGCGGCTCGCGCTCCCCCGGATGCAGCAAAGTGCCGTCCAAATCGCATGCAATCAGCTTGATTCCCTCAAGACCCATATGCTTTCCCCCAAAGCACCTCATCAACAGCAAGACGGACTTTGATTGGTCGCCCCTCAAAGCCCGTCTTGCGCATACGTGCGCTTAGCCGCGCGTCTTTTTTACGATGGTAAAGTCGGGAGCCATGCTCACGACGACCTCCGCCGCACTCGACGCAAAGCGTCGGCTGGCATCGAGCTCGCGCGTGACCACCGAGAGCCGAACACCCTCGACACCCCGGAGCATGCGGCCCAAAACAGGCTGCACCGGCGTATACATGCGCACGGTATGCTCGTCCGAGTCGCCCCGGAAGAGCGGCGCATGCATGTTGCCGATCTCCCAGCACGCATGCGCGAGTGCAATCGGATCCATGCGGTCGACTTCGACCAAATAAACCTCGGCGCTGCGCAGGCGCACAATAACCGCCACAGGCACCACGCCCGAACGGTCAATGGCGAGCACGTCGCCATCGGCAAGACGACCGCCGTCGGCAGTATCCAGCCGAACATCGATCGTGCGCCCCAGCTCCGTCACGCCAACAAACGCGCATACATCAGCCTGGTCCCAATCGAGCAGTAGCTCGTCAACTTCAAAGACACCGCCCAGCTCCCGGCGAAGCAGGAGTTCATAGGACGGGTCGTTGAGATTTCCCAAGCATGTCGTCGAAACCAAGCGTTCAGGCATACTCTAACCCTCGACCTCGACGAGCTCGATATCAAAGTTGAGGTCCTTGCCGGCAAGCTCGTGGTTGGCATCGAGCGTCACGGCCTCGGGCGTCACGTCGATGACCACGGCGGGGACGGGCATGCCGCTGGGCGTGGACAGGAAGAGCTTCATGCCCTTCTCGATCTGCTCGATGTTGGGAACCTGCTCGGCCGGGAAGGTAATAACCATCTCGGGATTGTGCTCGCCGTAGGCATCGGCAGCAGGAATGTGCACGGTCTTCTTCTCGCCCACCTGCATGTCGACAACAGCGGCGTCGAAGCCCTTGATCATCTGGCCGGCGCCGCAGGTGAACTCCAGCGGCTCGCCGCGATCGTAGGAGCTATCGAACTGCGTGCCGTCGTCGAGCGTGCCGCGATAATGAGTCTTGACCTTCTTGCCCTGGTTGGACATGGTAACCTCCGTGATAAGGGCGGCGCACAACGCGGGCCGCCGTGAACATATGGCGCTAACTATACCCTAGTCATACAATTCAAAGACAGTTTGCAAAGAAACGCTGCAACCGGAGGATCCATGGCATATCCCGTATTTGACTTACACTGCGACACCGCCGACCGCATCGGCTGGGCCACGCTCGATCTCGACCTGCGCTTTACCGCCGGCACCGACGGTTATTTCCCCGGCGACGAAACGCATCCGCAAGATTTCGACCTCATCGAGGGCAACGCCTGCGCCATCTCGCTCGCAAAGATCGGCAACACGCCGTGGGCACAGTGCTTCGCCACGTTTGTCCCCGACGAGATTCCCACCGCCCACGCCGCGCGCTTCCAGGCGCAAATCATGGCGCATATGAGCGGCCAGGCAATGCTCAACCACGACCGCATGGTCAACGTACGCAGCGCCGCAGACATTCGCCCTGCGCTCAAAGACGGCAAGGTCGCTTGCATCCACACCATCGAAAACGCCACGTTCTTTGCCGAGGACCCCGCGCTGATCGAGGTGCTCAAGAGCCTGGGCGTGCTTATGTCGTCACTCAGCTGGAACGCGCAGGGACCGCTCGCGAGCGGCCACGACACCCACGCCGGCCTCACCGCCGCCGGTATCGAGGCGCTTACGCAGATGGAGCACGCCGGCATGGTGCTCGACGTTTCCCACCTCAACGATGAGTGCTTTGACGAGGTTGTCGCCCACGCCACGCGCCCCTTCGTTGCCAGCCACTCCAACTCCCGCGCGGTTTGCGGCGTCAAGCGCAACCTCACCGACGACCAGTTCCGCACCATTCGCGACATGGGCGGTATCGTCGGCCTCAACTACTGCAGCGAGTTCCTTTCCAACGACGCAACCGACAAGACCGCCGCAGACGTCACCTTCGACCAGCTGGCGGCACATATCGAGCACTGGCTCGACCTGGGCGGCGAGGACGTCATCGCGCTCGGCGGCGACTGGGACGGCGCCACGGTGCCTGCTTTCCTCTCCGATGCCAGCAAGATGCCCGAGTTCCAGAACATGCTCTCCAAGCACTTTGGCAAGACCGTGATGCAAAAGCTCTGCAGCGACAACGCGCTTGCCTTCTTTGAGCGTTATTAATTTCACATCCCTTGAGCGGGCCGGCATGCCGAACGGTCGACATGCCGGCCCGTCCCCAATCTGAAGGACCGCTTTTGACGCAGCAATTTACGTTTTTCCTACCCCGACCGGATGGCACGTCCTTGCCCGTCGTCGTTACCAAAAAGCGCGTCAAGAACTTCAACCTACGCGTCACATCGAGCGGTGAGGTCCACGCCAGCGCACCGATCGGCGCCAGCCGTGAGCGTATCGAAGCGTTTGTGAAGCGCAACAGCGCCTGGATTATCAGCCGACTTGCCCAGCGCGAGCAACGTCAGGCGACGGCGAGAGAGCCGCTCAGCCCCTCGTCCATCATTGCGCTTTGGGGCAAACCCATCACGGTACAAGATGCGCTCGATCACAACTTTACATCACCCGCACCGCGGCCCAAGCAGGCCACCTTCGCAAGTTTTATGGGTACCGACGAATCGGACGAAGGCCCACAGGCCAAGCGGCGCGCAATCCTCGACGGCCTAACGTCCGACGAGCTCCAGACACGCATCGACCAACTCTATGCATCCGAGGTCACCGCAGCGCTACGCGATATGGTGCGCGCATACGAAATCGCAATGGGCGTCACCGTTTCCCGCGTCTCCGTGCGCAGTATGAAAACACGTTGGGGATCATGCACGCCCAAGACCGGAGCTATTCGCATCGCACGCGAACTTGCCGCTTATCCCATCGAGTGTCTCGACATGGTTGTCGCCCACGAGCTCGTCCACTTGCTCGAACCAAGCCACAATCAGCGGTTTCACGCCCTGCTCGACACGTACTGCCCCAACAATAGAGCTCTGTCGCAGCGGCTCAAGCAGCCACCCATAGAGACGTATTAGAGCCGGTTAGCGCACGCGCTCGATCTCGACACCGCAACTTGCCAGGGGCAGGCCAACAGGTGCCCACGGCTTATCGAGCTTTATACGCACACCAAGCAGCGAGGGATAGCGGCGCAGCAGCATCTGGGCCGTCCCCTCGGCTGCCGCCTCGATGAGTTTAAACGTATGCTCGCGCAGATAGCCATCGACATCGTGGCACACCGAGCCGTAGTCAATCGAGGCGTCCAGGTTATCGTGCTCCCCCGCTGCACGCAGGTCGGCATAGAGCACCAAGGACACGATGAACTTCTGGCCCAGCGCGTTCTCTTCGGGATACACGCCGTGGTTGGCAAAGACCTCGAGACCGTCGATAGTAATGCGATCGGCATGGCGCAGATCGTCATAGCTCACGTGGGGCACCGCCGTTGCGGTGGATATTTTGCCCCTTTCACGGCGGGCGAGCTCGGCACCTTCAGTCTTGGTTGCATTCTCGGGCAGTTTTTTGTTACTCATCGCGATCGTCTCCTTCGTTTAGAACCCCGACCGCGCAAACTAACTACACGCGAATCGACAGGTTCTTTTTATCGTCGCTCCAGTTGCAAGCATTGCGCGCGGGGCATGCAAAGCAGGCGCGCGACGCTTTGTCGGCTGCGTAGAGCAGACGCTCAAGCGGTTGGCTGTTCACGCGCAGCTTTCGATGGCCCAGAATGGCCGTCTTAATGGCTGCGGCATCGGCCGGCTCAAACGCCACGTCATCGGGCATGCCGGCGAGTATTGCATCAGCGACGCGCTCGCTTGCAACATCATGGGATATACCCGATTCATACTGTTCATCTTTGCCGATATCGTGAAGAAGTGCCGTGGCGTAGATGACCTCGCGGTCAAACTCGAGCTGTTCCTCGAGATTCTTGATCCACATAATACGGGCGACATCCAGCAGGTGGTCAATACCGTGGCGGCAGAAGATGCGCCCCGATTCCAACTGTGCAATGTTGCCCAGGTGCCGCCGGAACAGACCGTTGGCACAGATGTAATCAATGCGAGGCATGACACCAAAAGGCGCCAGACCCGAAGCCATAAAACCGCGACGCGGCGTTCCCTCGTCAGTATTCGATGTAAAGTCGTTGACGACTCTCATAGTTAGCGTCCCAGCATCCTAAAGAAACGCTCTTCGAGCGCGGGGTCGGTCTCAAAGACGCCGCGGCGAGCGAGCGTCACGGTCTTGGTGCCGGGCTTTTGCACGCCGCGCATGGTCATACACATATGCTCAGCTTCCATGAGCACAATCGCTCCCTGGGGAGCGAGATACTCCATGAGGGCATCGGCAACCTGCGCACACAGCTGCTCCTGCAGCTGCAGACGGCGGGCATAAACCTCAACCGTGCGAGCAAGCTTAGAGAGCCCTGCGACACGGCCGTTGGGGATATAGCCAATGGTAGCCTTGCCGTAAAACGGCAGCAGATGATGTTCGCACAGCGAGTAGAACGTGATGTCGCGCTCGATAACCAAATCGTTCGAAGCGACGGCAAAGGTTTTGGACAGGTGCTCCTCGGCACTCTGGTCCATACCGCCGGCGAATTCACCATACATACGGGCAACGCGCGCCGGGGTCTCCAGCAGGCCCTCACGAGTTGGGTTCTCGCCTATGCCCTCAAGCAACAGCTTAATGGCGGCCTCGACTTTTTCCTGATCGACCATCTGGGCCTCACTTTTCCGATTTCACGTTCGCGCTATGGTACCACGCCCTCCGGCATCGACCACAAGCTACATAGTATGGGTCGAATAGACCGGATCATCACGCCAAAGTTCAACCGCATCACAAAGCGCAACGCCCTCGCGCTCGGCACGGGCACGCGTAGCGTTCATATCGATCACGCGCTGATTGCTCGAGCCTCTGAAGCGCAACGAGATATCGTACAAATCCTGAACGAACGGACCGTCCACCAACATATCGAGGCAGGTAAGGATGCGGTCCGTCACCTCGGTATGATGACGACCGCCCGGCATAAGCTCCTCGAGCACATCGCCGGTAAAGCACCAAATAGTCTTTCCCGACCCCGATGGATAGGCCGCACGCACGCGTTCGATAAAGTCGACAAGCCCCGCTTGATTCTCAGGTTCCATAGGCTCGCCGCCCAAAATCGTCAGACCATCGATAAAGGGATGATCGAGACTCTCGATAATCTTGTCCTCGACGGCACGATCGAACGGCTCACCCGCGGCAAAGTCCCACGCGACGGAGTTGAAGCAATTCTTGCACCCACGACGGCACCCGCTCACAAACAGAGAAGTACGAACACCTTCCCCATCAGCAATGTCGAAATACTTAATGTTCGCGTAGTTCATAGGTAACTCTCCCGGGAGGCCGGGACATATCATCCCGTCCTCAAACATTCTCGGCCTGCGGCCTGCGAAACTGCGGGCGGGACGATATGCCCCGGCCTCATGCAAAGGGTAACTCAATGAACGAAGCGAACATCGAGCATAGGGTTCGAGGTCCAATAAATACTTTGTTGCAGCTCAACCGACTCCGCAAGCAAACCGTTGTTGCAAGTCAACTCATTTCCGCTAAGAACTTCGAGGGGTGAGCAGGCCGCATGCTGCATCTCAGCTACATTAACTTGGCTGCCCCGTAGCGAGGCCCCGGACCTTTGCTCGATATGAGTTCCGCACGAACAGGAGGCGCCAGTGGCGCCTCCGTCGTGAGCCAGGACTGTCCGAAATAGCGAGTAAAGGTCCGGGGCCTCGCTACGGGGCAGCCTGGGATGGTTATTAGAGATGCAGCACGCGGTCGCGGATCTCCTCGGTTCGACCCTGGTTCCAGAACTGGGTACCGATGTAGCCGCACGTACGACGAGCGACGTTCATCTTCTCCTGGTCGCGGTTGCCGCAATTGGGGCACTCCCACACCAGCTTGCCATCGTCCTCGACAATCTTGATCTCGCCATCGTAGCCGCACACCTGGCAGTAGTCGCTCTTGGTGTTGAGCTCGGCGTACATGATGTTGTCGTAGATGTACTGCATCACGCGAATGACAGCCTTGAGGTTGTCCTGCATGTTGGGAACCTCAACGTAGGAAATGGCCCCGCCCGGCGAAAGCTGCTGGAACATGCCCTCAAACTTGAGCTTGTCGAAGGCATCAATCTCCTCGGACACGTGGACGTGGTAGCTGTTGGTAATGTAGCCCTTGTCCGTCACGCCCGGAATAATGCCAAAACGACGCTGCAGGCACTTGGCGAACTTGTAGGTCGTCGACTCCAACGGCGTGCCGTACAGCGAGAAATCGATATCGCTCGCGGCTTTCCACTCCGCACACTTGTCGTTCATGCGCTGCATGACCGCCATGGCAAAGGGCGTGCCCTCCTTCTCGGTGTGGCTGTGGCCCGTCATGTACTTGACGCACTCATACAGACCGGCATACCCCAGGCTGATGGTGGAATAGCCGCCCACGAGCAGTTTGTCGATCGTCTCGCCCTTCTTAAGGCGCGCCAGGGCGCCGTACTGCCAAAGAATCGGCGCGGCATCCGAAAGCGTGCCCATCAGACGCTCATGACGGCACAGCAGGGCACGATGGCACAGTTCAAGGCGCTCATCGAAGATCTTCCAGAACTTGTCCATATCCTGGTGCGAGCTCAGCGCGACATCAGGCAGGTTAATGGTCACAACGCCCTGGTTAAAGCGACCATAGTACTTAGGCTTGCTCGGGTCATAGTTCAGCGCGTTGGCGACGTTGTTAAAGCCGTTGCCCGAACGGTCGGGCGTCAGGAAACTGCGGCAACCCATACAGGTGTAGCAATCGCCGTTGCCGGCGGTCTCGCCCTTAGACAGCTTGAGCTCGCGCATCTTCTTCTCAGAGATGTAGTCGGGCACCATGCGCTTGGCGGTGCACTTGGCAGCGAGCTTGGTCAGATAGAAGTACGGCGAATCCTCGCGGATGTTATCGTCCTCGAGCACGTAGATGAGCTTGGGGAACGCCGGGGTGATCCACACGCCGGCTTCGTTCTTAACGCCCTCATAGCGCTGACGAAGCGTCTCCTCCACAATCATGGCAAGGTCGTGCTTCTCCTGAGGCGTACGGGCCTCGTTAAGATACATAAAGACCGTCACGAACGGCGCCTGGCCGTTCGTGGTCATAAGCGTCACGACCTGATACTGGATCGTCTGGACGCCGCGACGAATCTCATCGCGCAGGCGATCCTCCACGACCTCGCGGACCTTTTCGGGAGATGCGGAAACGCCGAGCTCCTCAAGCTCGCGAGCAACCTCGCCGCGAATCTTTTGACGGCTCACCTCGACGAACGGGGCGAGATGAGTCAGCGAAATCGACTGGCCGCCGTACTGGGAGGAAGCAACCTGGGCGATGATCTGCGTCGCGATGTTGCAGGCCGTCGAGAAGCTATGCGGCTTCTCAATCAGCGTACCCGAGATAACAGTACCGTTCTGGAGCATATCCTCCAGGTTCACCAGGTCGCAGTTATGCATGTGCTGGGCAAAGTAGTCCGAATCGTGGAAGTGAATCAGGCCCTCGTTGTGAGCATCCACGATCTCCTGGGGCAGCAGTACGCGCTGCGTCAGGTCCTTGGAAATCTCGCCGGCCATGTAGTCGCGCTGAACGGAGTTGACGGTCGGGTTCTTGTTAGAGTTCTCCTGCTTGACCTCTTCGTTGTTGCATTCGATCAGCGACAGGATCTTGTCGTCGGTCGTGTTCTTTTGGCGCTTTAGGCTCTGAACATAGCGATAGATGATGTAGTGGCGAGCGACCTCGTAGCAGTCGAGACGCATAATCTCGTCCTCGACCAAATCCTGGATCTCCTCGACCGATACGGTGTGACCGGCCTTCTCACATGCCTCGGCGACGTTTTGTGCCGCATAGATCACCTGGCGGTCGGTAAGGCGAGAGCCTTCCTCGACCTCCAAGTTTGCGGCGCGGATCGCATTGACGATCTTATCGATGTCAAAGGTAACCTCGGTGCCGCTGCGCTTGATGATCTTCATCCTCTTGCCTCTTTCGCATCGTAGCCTCATTGCGCTTCAGAGCCAAACGATGCCCGGCAGGGCTTACCCTGTCTTGCGGCGCCGTCGCGCAATCTGTGTTTTCGATAACCATAGGCCCTCATGCGGACAATCCTCGCAGCCAATCAAGGGGCTCAAAGATCCATCCAAATGGGGCGAATAAGGTCCTCGTTCTCTGTCCGCCATCTATCATACGACAAAGAGGCATCTATATCCTGTATTCTTTTTTTAGGTCAAACACAATATATAGTGTTTCAGCAGGTCAAAGCAATTAGTCATTTTGCAGACGCATTAATTATGAGGGGTTCTTGGCAAGTCGGTAAAACGTTATCAACACGACTACCTGCATGGCAGTTATAAAACCCCCTCAACCGAGCCACCGCCAAATAGGACCAAAACCAAGCCGCTCACGCCAAAAGAATCCAAAAGATTATGCTTGACCAACATGTTGCGGTCACGATCGGCCAGGACGTATGCAATCTGCCGGCAGCCCTACGGGATGCGAAAACCATTGCGTACAGACCTTGGATCAATATTTGGTGGCTTATTTGGCGGCGTGCTTGGTGGCAAAAAAACAGCCCAGAGGACATAGCCTCTGGGCTGTGAACATTTGGTGGGCGTTAGAAGATTTGAACTTCTGACCTCTTCCGTGTCAGGGAAGCGCTCTCCCCCTGAGCTAAACGCCCAAATGGAGCGGACAACGGGGCTCGAACCCGCGACCCCAACCTTGGCAAGGTTGTGCTCTACCAACTGAGCCATGTCCGCTTACGAGGATTAATCTTACGTGATACCCGCATCCTATGCAAGAACTTTTTTTAAAAAGTTTTGCGACGCCCTCACGAACCTCGCGAAGACATCAGCCACCACGGAAAGCGCAGGCAACCGCAAACTCGCCGCAAGAGGCCTCTACATCTCACCGAGCATGATCCAGGCAGAGCTGTCCTGCGCGAGCCTGCCGTCTGCAAGTGGTGATGAAGTGAGCAGGATCCTGCCCGCCGGCAGCTCCACGGGTGCTGTACCGAAGTTCGTCACACACGCCCAGCCGTTGTCGCGGCGATAGGCGATGACGCCGCCCTCAGCGCCCTCGGCACCATCTGTAAGGCCAGTGCGCCCGTCAAGATCGAGCCACGCAAGATCGTTGGCGCACCCGCGCAGCTTGCGCCGCAGCCGGAGGGCGTCACGATAGAGCGCAAGCATCGATGTCGGGTCCGCTTCTTCCCTATCGGCAGCGTAATCGGAAAACCATGCAGGTTGCGGCAGATGGGGCGCCGCATCGGCGTCCGCCGGCGAAAACCCAAACGATCCGCCCTGCGCGGGATCGTCCGCTGCCACCCACGGCAGGGGCACACGGCAGCCGTCGCGCCCCTTCTCGCGCTTCGGTCCGTGCGTATTGGTCGCAGCAGGATCTTCGAGTGCAGCCCACGGGATGTCAGCCACCTCAAAAAGGCCGAGCTCCTCACCCTGATACACGTATGCCGAGCCCGGAAGCGCCAGCTCAAGCAAAAGGGCCGCCCGCGCGCGGCGCTCACCGAGTTCACGGTCCTCGTCATAAGACGACCCGTCGCGTAAGAGCCAGTCGAGCGCAATCTGGTGGTAGCGCGTCGCCTTGATTTGCGGCAGCGCATAGCGCGTCGCCACGCGCGGCACGTCGTGGTTGGAGAGTACCCAGGTCGAGGCGGAATCGGATTCGATGGCCGCCTTCAAACCCTCCTCGATTGCAGTGTGCATGTCATCATAGGTCCAAGTGGCCTTGGCGAACTCAAAGTTGAATGTCTGGCCAAGCTCGCTGGGGCGGGCGTAGAGATACTGGCGCTCGGGCAGCACCCACGCCTCGGCAACGGCGCTGCGCGGCGGATTATAGCGGTCGAACACGCGGCGCCACTCGCGATAGATCTCGTGGACCTCGTTACGGTCCCACAGCGGATGGGTGCCGTCGTCAACCATGTCATCGCCCTCGGCGAGATGCCACCGGTCGAGGTCATCGCGGTCGAGATCCTTGGCAAGACCGTGCGCCACATCAATGCGAAAGCCATCGACGCCTCGATCGCTCCAAAACGTCAGGACGTCGCAAAAGAACGCGTGAACCTCGGGGCACGACCAGTCAAAGTCCGGCTGCTCGGGCGTAAACATGTGCAGATACCACTGACCGTCCGCGACACGCGTCCAGGCGGGGCCGCCAAAGTTGGCATTCCAATTGGTGGGAGGCGACTCGCCGTGCTCGCCGCGACCATCGCGGAAGATATAACGAGCGCGCTCGGGCGATCCGGGGCCAGCGGCAAGAGCGGCTTTGAACCACGGGTGCTGGTTGGATGAATGGTTGGGCACGATGTCGACGATGACCTTGATGCCACACGCGTGAGCCGCAGCGATCATGTCATCGAAGTCGTCAAGCGAGCCGAGACGTGGATCGACATCGCAGTAGTCCGCCACATCATAGCCACCATCGACAAGAGGCGATGGGTAAAACGGGCTCAGCCAGATGGCCTCGATACCCAGCCGCTCAAGATAGTCCATCTGCTGGGTAATGCCCGCGATATCGCCCAGACCCGAACCAGTCGAATCCTTAAACGAGCGCGGGTAGATCTGATAGATCGCGGCATCGGACATCCATGAGCGAGAAGAGGACTTTTCTGTAGCCATGGGGTGCGCCTCCCTTGCAACGAGGTTTTGCGAGATGTCCACGATGATACGCTCAAAGCTAACATTCGCGGCAAACAACGCCACAGCCACGCCCCAAAACGCTCGCTCCCTTTCGGGTTCGGGCCCATGCGATGGGTACAAAAAAGCCCAGTTACCGTAGTAGCCGGGCTATTGCGTTTGGAGCGGACAACGGGGCGTCCGCGTATCCGCTTCGCGGATCCGCACCGGCTTCGGCCGCCTGCCGGCGACCTCGCCAGCTCGCTACAAACGCTCCGCGTTTGCTTAACGCTCGCTCCCTCTCGGGTTCGAGCCTCTGCGATGGGTACGAAAAAGCCCGGCTACCGTAGTAGTCGGGCTGTTGCGCTTGGAGCGGACAACGGGGCTCG
>NZ_QSSH01000003.1:0-3982 GCF_003438495.1 Collinsella sp. TF05-9AC | reverse complement strand
TGGAGCGGACAACGGGGCTCGAACCCGCGACCCCAACCTTGGCAAGGTTGTGCTCTACCAACTGAGCCATGTCCGCATATGTAAAACAAAACGGGCGCCGGAGCGCCCGGATGTTGCCTGGAGGCGAAGCCCGGATTCGAACCGGGGGTAAAGGCTTTGCAGGCCTCTGCCTTACCACTTGGCCACTTCGCCGAAAAAGGACCGCCTAAACGGTCCGTAAATGCAATGGAGCGGACAACGGGGCTCGAACCCGCGACCCCAACCTTGGCAAGGTTGTGCTCTACCAACTGAGCCATGTCCGCTTGCGGGTTATTAATTTACGCGAGTTGTCCAAAAGACGCAAGTACTTTTTTCAAAAAAGTTGTCTGCCGCATGTTCTCGGTAGCTAAACGCGCCAAAGCGATTGGCTAGGCACACGATTCGAGCGCTCCGCTAAACAGCTTCACCATCTGCACGCGCGTGCCGGCGCCGTCTGTACGACGCGCAACCTCCACGTTATCGACGAGCATACGCATAAGCTTGATACCACGGCCGCGCTCCTCGGATGCGACCGGTTCGCTCGTTTTATCGATAGAATAGCCGGCACCTCGATCAAGCACCTCAACCACAACGCGATCGCCATAGGCCTGAACCGTCAGGACGCACCCGACACCGCCCGCATGGTCATAGGCATTACCCAGTGCCTCCCCCGACGCCAATGCGACATCGTAGCGCTCGTCGCGGCGCAACGGAAGCGATTCAAGGAGTTCGGCGATGTGATGTCGGTAGTATGGAAGATTCTCGATACCCTGACGGACCTCGACGCTCTTACTCCAGCGAGGCAGCTCCCCCACCGGAATGGCGGGAATAGACTCCCGTGCCGGACCCGCGACATGAAGGATATCGACAAGACGAGCAATCTCCAAAAAGCGAACAACTTCGCCTGATGCATTGACGAGCGAAAGCAGGCCTTCTCGCCTCATGAGCTCACGAGCGCGCGTAAGCAGGAATGCCAAGCCCGTCGAATCGATAAAGCCAACAGCCTGACAGTTGATGACGACACGACGCACGCCGCGGTCAACCAAAGCATCCAACCGCCGACGCAGCGCAGGCACCGTGGCGATGTCGATATCGCCCGGTGGCGTCAAAACCGCTATGTCATTCCACTCATTCATACGACCATGGTTCCCCAAAAAAGCCCACTCGATGCATTTGTTTCCCCAACCGTGCGGATTCAGCCCGTCCAGCGTCGTCTATGAACGACCCCGTAAAAACTCAAGGGACACCAATGCAATGTCGTCGTCCAGCGCCGATTCGGTAAATCGGTCGAGCTCGCCCAAGACCTTGCCGCAAATGCCCGACACGCCCTCCCCCGAAACAGAAAGCAGAAGGTCGCGCAAGCGCTGCTCGCCAAAGAATGCTCCGGTGCGGTCACGGGCCTCAATCGTTCCATCCGTATACATAAAGAGCATGTCGCCGGGGGCGAACGTAAAGGCACCCGTCTCGTACACCATGCCTTCGAATGCACCGATTACGCCCGATTGGCATCCAAGCAGTTCGACCTCTCCCCCACGGGCCTCGCCGCCGCCCAGCGGCATCGACTCTGGCCTGATGACCATGGTCGGAGGATGGCCCGCCGAACAATACGTTGCGCGTCCGGCTTTAAGGTCAATCTTGGCGATAAAGGCCGTCACGAACGTCTCGACCCTCGAAAAGCCCATGAGCATGCTGTTAAGGGAGCGCGCCATGCGGGCCGGGCCAGCGCCCTCCCAGGCATATGCCGTCAGGGCCGTCTTGACGAGCGCGGACATCGATGCAGCCTCAATGCCTTTGCCAGACACATCACCCAGAATCATGACGGCGCAGTCGTCGGGAAGTCGGATGAGCGTATAGAAATCGCCGCCGACCAACGCCGAGTTCGTGGCCGACAGGTACACCGAATCGGTTGCGATACCCGGAACATCCCCCAGGGAATTTCTCATGCCGATCTGGAGGGTCTGAGCGATATGGCGCTCCTCGCGCTTTTGAGATTCGCCTTCGTAGATCAGTTCAAAGTCATGCGCCAAGTGCACCAAGTAGTCATATTCAAGGTCATCAATCGGCTCTTGGCTGCCATCACGAAGCAGCAGCGCGCGCGTCGTCGGGCCCTTCGCAACAAAAGCAGGGACAATTGCGTCGCTGCTGTGCTTGCCATCACCCTCAGAACGCGGGCGCCCCGCCTCGATGCCGGTGTCGACGTAGAGACCTTGGCAAGGTAGACCATGCGCCCTAAGCCAGCCTCCCATAGGCATCGATTCGTCAACGCGAGTTATACGGACGTGTTTAAGGTCCTCGGCACTCGTGCCGCCCAAAACAGACGCCCCAAAGCCATCAGGGCCAGCCCCCAGACGTGCCGCTGGCGCCGTCGTGGAAAAGAAAAGCTTCTCGGGATCGTCAGGCAAAGCAACGCGACTGCCGCCTTCAAAATCTATGACGTAGGCGTCCAGACTAGCGTCATACTCCACGGAACAGAAATGGCAATTGAGCACGGCGCAAATTTCGGCCGACACCGCACGCGAGGCGGCAACAGGATCATCAAGATAGGCAAACAACTCATCCCGAAGCACATTAAGCGAGCGGCCAAGCTCGGCCGTGCGACGAGAGCGAAGGCTCGATGCCATGCCGACCAGCTGGATAGACAGGTAATCGCAAATGACCTCGAGTACATTAACGTCATAGGCGAGCGGTGCCTGGGGGCGTTTCCAGCCAACTTCCAGCACGCCAAGGATCTGCGTACCGTAAAAAACGGGAAGACAGATCTCGCTGCGGTACGGAGGCATATCCTGCACGCGCAACAGGTGCTTAGAACGATTGTCCAAATCCATAAACATGCCCGAGGCGACACGATCGCCCTCAAGGTCCTGCTGAATCGACAGACGGCAAGCGCGCGACTCGCGAAGCACGTACGTCGGGATGCCCGCGCCATACGGCATAAACTCGGGCAGATAGCTATCCTCAAGCTCCTTAGAAACACCACGGAGCTTAAAGCCACCGCTCTCCGAAAAATAAATCGCAGCTCCAGAAGCATTGAGCGTTCCGACGAGCTGATTTAAAACGGTATCAAGCAGGCTGGGTAGCTCATCGGAGCCCACAGTGCTCATAATGACCGAAAGCGTGCCAGAGAGACGCTTATTTGCCACTCTAAGCTCCGATAACGCACGCTTGAGTTGACGGTCGTGAGAATACTGTTCCTCAATACTGTGAAGTGCCACCAGGACACGTGGCGCGCGGCGCCCAAAGACACGTGGAGGCGTTACGGAGCCTGCGCGAACCAAGACGGGGATAAAAGAGCCGTCACTCAGCTTGAGCATCAGTTCGTTCTCGGAGCCATCAGTTTCAAATGGCAGACGATGTTCCGTCGCACGTTCAAAAGCGGATGAGTACAGAACGTCTTTAACATCTCCACCGATGACGTCGGCGCGTTCCTCGCACATCAAACCAAGTAAGCGATTATTCACATGCAGAATGGTTCCGTCGAGCTCACAGATGATGACAGCATCGCTCGTGATCTCGACCAGTTGGGCAACGTCTGCCCACTCGTTGCGCTCAAGCGTTTCCATCGTGGACCTCACCGTCTATCGGTAACAAAAAAGCCTCCGAAGAGGCTTCTCAAATGCAATGGTGTCGGAGGCGGGACTTGAACCCGCATGACCAAAAAGCGGTCACTAGCACCTCAAGCTAGCGCGTCTGCCAATTCCGCCACTCCGACATGCTATGTTGTTGATTCGCGGTTCGTTTTGTTGGACCCGCGCGTTCAACGAGGAAGATAATAACCTATGATTCGAGAACTGTGCAAGCACTTTTTTGAAAAAAGTTTACAAATTTGTAAATGTACAGGTAGATGGACCTGTTCGGGCCGGAATGAGGTTGCTTTCCAACGCGTCCTCGGGCATGCGGCATTATTTTGATCCGCGTTTCGCGCTACAAAATAATGCCGCCCCCTGCGGAATGCGTTGGAAAGCAA
>NZ_QSSH01000029.1 GCF_003438495.1 Collinsella sp. TF05-9AC | reverse complement strand
GTGGCCACCATGGTCGTGGGCATCATCGGCGCGTTCTTCGGCGTGCTGGCGTAAGGGCCCGGCTGCATAGATTTTCGTTGCAACCTGGAAAGGGGATGGAGCAGGCCTATGCCCTCCATCCCCTTTTTGTATAGAAGGAGTTCGTATGTTCGCGAAGGATCGCGAAGCAATGCGCCTGACGCCGGCAGAGGTCAGGCTGATTCTTATTGAGTCCCTGCAGTGGTGCGCCAACAACGCGGTCTACTTTTTGGGGCTTATCGGTGCGGCCACGTATGATCTGGCCGGCACGGCCTTTTTGGTTGCCGCCATTACGCTCGCGCGCAATCTTATGACGTCGGTGGGCAATATGGTGTCGGGCTCGGTCATCGACCGCTTTGGACCGCGCCGGACGTCATTTGTGACGTGCGTGATTACGGCGGTGCTATCGCTTGGCGTGGGGTTGGCGCCGTTGTCTGTCCCCGGGCTTGTGTTTGCCGCGTGCGTCTTGGGACTTGCGGGCGGCTTTATCAACACCTGCACGCATGCGTTTCCGGGATACCTGGAGTCGACCACCGAGGGCCGTACCCGCGTGAACGGTCTCATGGTGTTCTACAGCAATATCGCCTATACCGCTGGCCCGCTGCTCGGCGGTGCCATCGTGAGCTGTTTTGCCACGCAATCGGTCTATCTGCTCATGGCGGGCATGATGGGTGTGGCGGCCGTGCTCTCCTTGGGCTGTCACGAGTGTGTTGCTCCCGCAAAAGGGGAGAAGCCGAAGGGCGGTATTCTGGGCGGCATGGCCGAGGGCGCGCGACTTACGTTTCGCGACCACGACTTGCGCCTCATCTTTATCTCGGGCTTTTTGGGTTTCTTTGCGTTCGGCGCGTTCGATTCGCTTGAGTCGTTGTTCTACCGCGATGTGCTCAACGTGGATATCGTCTGGCTGGGCTGGCTGTCCTCGGTCGTGGGCCTCACTTCCTCGGTGGGCGCGTTCATCCTGACCAAGCTTTCTGCTCGCCATGTCAACCTGCGATTGTTGCTCGGCGCGCTCATGGCCGTGGGCATTGGGTCCATGGTGTACGTGGGCACCGATATGCTGGGGGTTGCGATTATCGGTCAGGCGATTAACGGACTGGCTTGGGGTTTCTTGGAGCCGCTGCAGATGATCTTGATTCAGGAGCGCGCGGACATCAAATACCTGGGGCGCATTACCGGCTTTGTGCGTTTTGGCCTGATGAGCGCCGGCGTGCTTCCGTTGCTGGCGGCTCCGTTTTTGGCGGAGGCTTTGGGCGTTCAGGCGGTGCTGTTTGGGGCATCGACCATTATCGCGCTGGTAGGAACGCTGTTCTTTGTCACACAAGGGAGGCGCCAGAGGTGTTAGCTATACATTCAATTCTAATTTAATACCACTCACCAGAGAATTTCGACCGTTCACCGAGGATTGGAGCAGATTGATAAGTGGTATTAAAAACACATTAGGTGTATGTCTATAATTGGTATCGAAAAGAAACGCAATGTATAGAGTTGCGTGCAGGACAGAAAGGAAAAGCCATGAAGGAAACCGAGAAGATCGAGATCATGCACTTCGACCAGGAGGGCTATCTCGAGGACGGCAAGAACGTCTACGAGACCGGCAAGAAGATGATTGAGCTCGCCGACAAGGTCGCCGACGAGGGCTACGACGCCGTGTTCCTGATGGGCGTCGGCGGCACCTGGGACGAGCTCATGCAGCTCGAGTACCTCATGAACAAGTTCGGCGACCGCGACCTCGAGGTCTACCTGATCCACGCCGCCGAGTGGAACGCCATGGGCCACAAGCGCATGACCGAGAAGTCCGTCGTGCTCACCGCCTCCGAGTCCGGCACCACCCCCGAGGTCCTCGAGGCCGTCAAGAAGATGAAGGAAAAGGGCATTCGCGTCTACGCCATGACCAAGCCCGAGGGCCCCATCGGCCAGGCTGTCGGCGCCGAGAACTGCGTCAAGATGGCTTCCGATCATGGTAACGGCGGCTGCGAGATGGGCTACTACCTCGCCGACTGCTTCGGCCTGCGCCTGCTCAACCGCCGTGGCTGCTTCCCGCAGTTCGATAAGTTCATCGAGCAGACCAAGGATGTTTGGACCCACCTGGTCGACATCCGCAAGAGTTTCGAGCCGCGCGCCGAGGAGCTCGCCAAGAAGTACGCCCTGGCCCCCTACACCATGTTCATCGGCTCCGGCGCCCTGTGGGGCGAGACCATCCTGTTCTCGATGTGCATCCTCGAGGAGATGCAGTGGAAGCGCACCCGCTACATCACCTCGGCCGACTTCTTCCACGGCACCCTCGAGCTCGTGGAGCCCGGCGTCCCGGTCTTCCTGTTCATGGGCGAGGACGAGAACCGCAAGCTCGACGAGCGCGTCCGCGCGTTCCTGAACCGCGGCGTGACCGGCGACACCGACATCAACGTCATCGACACCGCCGAGTTCGCGATCCCCGGCCTTGACGACGAGTTCCGCGTCATCGTCTCCCCGTGGATCCTCTCCTCGCTGATCACCGATCGCCTTGCCGCTTACTACGAGACGGTCACCAAGCACAACCTCAACTACCGTCGCTACTATCACCAGTTCGACTACTAAGAGCAAATAACGTTTGTGTAATTGGGCCCCGCTCCTATATGGAACGGGGCCTCGCTTGGGTTGGAGAGTAATTATGAGCTATCCGCAGCTTGCCGTCATGAATATCAGCCATCGTTATTTTGACCTTGAGGAATTCTTTTCTTCGGCAGCGGCCTCGGGCTACACGTGTTGCGAGCTTTGGACCGGGGCGATGCATCTGTATGTCGATTGCCATGGATACGATTCGCTCGAGCAGGTGCGGGAGCTGTCGCAGCGGTATGGGGTTCGGATTGTGGGGCTTTGTCCCGAACAGAACAACCCCAAGCCGTGGAATATCGCGGCGCGCGGGAATGAGGCGCGTGCCCGCACGCTCGCGTACTTTAAGAACGTTGTAGATATCGCGGCGGAACTTGGAGCCGAGCAGGTCATGGTCTCGAGCGGCTGGGCATTTTTGAACGAGCCGATCGAGGACGCGTGGGGTCGCAGCGCCTCGATGCTGCGTGCGATTGCCGAGCATGCGGGAGAGCGCGGCGTGCGACTGGTGCTCGAGGCCCTACAACCGGTTGAGTCGATGATCGTGAACTCGGCGGCCGATACGAAGTGCATGATCGAGGCAGTTGATCATCCGGCACTTAAGGCGTGTCTGGATTTGGGCGCTATGGCGGTGGCGGGGGATACCATCGACGATTATTTCGATCTGCTTGGCGATGATGTCGCCCACGTGCATTTTGTCGATGTTGCGGCAGATGGCACGACGCATCTTGCCTGGGGTGACGGCGACCGCGATATGCGCGCCGACCTAGATAGGCTGGTGGCGCGCGGCTATCGCGGAGTTGTTTCGGCCGAGACCTATGACTGGCGCTATTTTGCCAATCCCGCGGCAGCCGACGCTCAGGTTATGGCGGAGTACCGACGCGCGATTGGCGCCTAGGTGGGGTTGGGTTGCGGCAATCTGCCCCATGTTTCCAAATGAATACGGCGTGAGCGGCTGCGGCGGATTTTCCCCGCAAGCACTCTAGTATGCTAAAGTACCCAGAAGACCGGCGGAGCTATGCCGGTCGTTCGTTCTATATGAAAAGCAGCATGAGGAGGCTCACCAGATGACGGCCACACCGTGGGGATTCCGGGACATATTGCCCGAGGAGGCTCAGGCGCGCGAAGAGATCGCATGTACGGTGAAGGGCTGCTTCAGGGAGCATCATTACCTTCCGGTCGAGACGCCGCTGCTCGAGGACAAGGGTTCGCTTGAGGAGGGCGGCCGCATTGCGGACACGCCGTTTAAGCTCTTTGATGACGACGGCCGCCTGTTGGTGGTCCGTCCCGACAACACGCTGCCGATCGTGCGCTTGGTTTCGACCCGCATGCGCGCTGCCGACTTGCCTCTGCGCTTACGTTACGAGGCGCCGGTGGTTCGCGAGTGTCAGCGCAATGCCGGTGGTTCGCGCCAGTTTACGCAGTTGGGCTTTGAGCTTATCGGCGCGGGCGATACCTCGGGCGATGTCGAGATTGTCTCGCTGGTCGCCGAAGCCGTGCGCGAGCTGGCACTTCCCGATGCGCGCATTATCGCAGGCAGCGTGCGTCCTTTTAAGGAATTGCTCGCGGTATGCGAGGATCGTGAGCTGGCTGCCGAGACCCTGCGCTGCGTGCATGCCAACGACTTTGTGGGCCTCGATGCCCGCGTGGCTGCCAGCGCCGAGTCCGATGCCGTCAAGGCCGCCATTAGCGAGCTGCCGCGCCTGCACGGTGGTGCCGAGGTGCTCGACCGCGTGGATGTGCTGCTGGAGGCCGCCGGTATTGTCGCGCCGCTGACGCGCGAACTGCGTGCCCTGGTCGAGGGCCTGGCTCCCGAGGACGCCCAGGTGCTGTCGTTCGACTTCTCCATCATGAACTCTTTCGATTACTACACGGGCCTGGTCTTTAAGGCCTATGCCGGCGGCTTGCCCGATCCGGTCGGCTCGGGTGGACGCTACGACTCCATCTTTACCGGTGCATTTGGCGACGGCATCGAGGTACCGGCGGCGGGCTTCGCCTTTTCGCTCGAGCGTCTGGAGGCCGCGCGTACCTCGGCCGAGGACGCCGCTTCCGATGGTGATCACGCCGCGGGCCGTGGCGCCGAGGGTCCGCTGCGCATCGCCGTGCCCAAGGGCTCGCTTAAGGCTGATACGCTCGACGTGCTCGAGGCCGCGGGCCTGGACGTCTCTGAGCTGCGTGACCCCGGCCGTCACCTGATTGTGCGCGGCCGCGACGCGCGTGCCGGCAAGGGCACGGTCGGCGATATCGAGTTTGTCATCGTGCGCCCCAGCGATGCGCCTGCCTTTGTGGGCTGCGGTGGTGCCGATTGCGGCATCTGCGGTTGGGACTCGCTTATCGAGGCCGACCTTAACCTGCTGCAGCTGGTCGATCTGGGCTACGGCCTGTGCACCTTTATCGAGGCGGAGCCCGCGTGGCGCGCCGGTCAGGCCGAGCGCAACTATGCCCGCCGCGGGTCGCTTCGCGTGGCCACCAAGTATCCGCGCATCGCGAGTGCCTGGTATGCCGAGCGAGGCGTGAACGCCGACATCGTTTCGCTGCATGGCAACATCGAGCTGGGCCCCATCGTCGGCATGACCGATCGCATCGTGGACATTACCGCCACGGGCGCCACGCTGCGCGACAACGACCTGGTCATCACCGGTCGCATCATGGACTGCACGGCCCGCTTCTTTGTCAACCCGGGTGCCGCGCGCCTGGATCCGCGCGTGCGCAATCTGGCCGATCGCTTGGCGGCGGCCGTGAAGGACAAGCATTTTGAGCCCGTTGCGGGCTCGGCACAATAGCGCGAGCACGCACGGGCGCCCCAACGTCTGGGCTGCGGGTCGACTGGCGCCGCCGCCCGGCCTCTCGTTTTTCGAACATAACCTCGACCGATAGGGGATACCGATATGAAGACCATCAAGCTTGCTCCCGGTGAGCGCCTCGTTACCAACCAGCTCAACCGCAAGGGCGTGCTGCCGCAAAACATCGTCGACGCCGCCCGCGAAATCGTGGCCAACGTGCGTGCCAACGGCGATGCTGCAGTGCGCGACTATTGCCAGCGCTTTGACGGCGTTGAGCTGCAGAGCTTCCGTCTGCCGCAAGAGCAGATCGATGCCGCGCTCGAAGGCCTCGATCCGGCCTTTGTCGCCGCGCTCGAGAAGGCTGCGCGCCAGATTCGTGAGTTCCACCAGCGCGAGGTCGAGCAGAGCTGGTTTACCACGCGCCCGGACGGCACGATGCTCGGCGTTAAGGTGACCCCGCTTGCAGCGGCTGGCATCTACGTGCCAGGCGGCCGTGCGCAGTATCCCTCCACCGTGCTCATGAATGCCATTCCCGCCAAGGTCGCCGGCGTTGAGCGCGTGGTCATGGTGACCCCGCCGCAAAAGGACGGCCTGATCAGCCCCTACACGCTCGCCGCGGCAAAGCTCGGCGGCGTGGACGAGATCTATATGGTGGGCGGCGCCCAGGCCGTGGCCGCACTGGCGTACGGTACCGAGACCATTCCGCGCGTCGACAAAATCACCGGCCCGGGTAACGCCTTTGTCGCCGCTGCCAAGCAGATTATCTCGGGCGATGTGGGCATCGACATGGTCGCCGGTCCCTCCGAGGTCTGCGTGCTGGCCGATGCCACGGCCAAGCCCATGGTGGTCGCGGCAGACCTGATGGCCCAGGCCGAGCACGACCCGCTGGCAGCCTGCTATCTGGTGACCTGCGACGAGCAGTTTGCGCGCGAGGTCAAGGCGGGCATCGATATTCTGGTGGCGCAGTCCCCGCGTGCCGAGATTACGCGTGCCTCGCTCGATAACGAGGGCACCATCGTGGTGGCCACCGACATGGCTGCCGCCGTCGAGGCGGTGAACACCGTGGCGCCCGAGCACCTTGAGCTGCACTGTAAGGACGCGATGGGCCTGCTTGGCGGTATTCGCAACGCCGGCGCCATCTTTGTGGGCGCTTGGAGCTCCGAACCGCTTGGCGATTACGTTGCCGGCCCCAACCACACACTGCCGACCGGCGGTACGGCCATGTTCTCCAACCCGCTTTCGGTCGAAGAGTTCGTCAAGCGCTCGAGCGTCATTTGCTATACACCCGAAGGTCTGCTCTTCGACGCTCCCGCTACGCAGCGCCTGGCCGAGGCCGAGGGCCTGTGGGCGCACGCGCTTTCCGCCGCTCTGCGTCGCCGCGTGTTGGAGCAGGGCGAGGATGCCGTGAGTGCCGCGTCGCTGGCCGCGGCCGACCTGACCAAGGTCGCCTGGCCGGGCGACGCCGTGGCGACGGTCGCCGAGGGCGTGGACCTGGCGGCTGCGGGCGCGGATGGCGTTGGCGCGACCGGCGAGGAGGCCTAATATGGCCGAGCTGACGCCCCGCATGAAGGAGCTCGTCCAGCCCTACTTGGCCGGTATTGAGCCCTACGATCCTAACTTTACGCCCACGCGCATCAACCTTTCGGCCAACGAGAACACCTATCCCGTGCCCGCCGGCGTGCGCGAGGCGGTTGATGCGGCCTTGGCTGCCACACCGCTCAACCGCTATCCCGACCCCATGTCGAACGACCTGCGCGACGAGCTTGCTGCCTGGCATGGCGTGACGCGCGAGAACATCTGCGTGGGAAACGGCGGCGACGAGCTGCTCTATAACTATCTGCTGGCGTTTGGCGGTGCGGGGCGGACCCTGCTCAACTGCCCGCCGTGCTTTAGCGAGTACGCGTTCTTTGCGTCGCTCTGTCAGACCGAGGTGCGCGACGTGTGGCGTGATCCGGCGAGCTTTGAGCTCGACCAAGCTGCTGTGCTCGCGGCCGCGCCCGAGTGCAACCTGGCAATCGTGACCTCGCCCAACAATCCAACGGGCGACGTGGCTCCGCTCGAATTTGTCGCAGCGCTGTGCGATGCGTGCCCCGGCATGGTCATGGTCGACGAGGCATACGTTGAGTTTGCCGACGATTCGTTTGGCGCGACCACCACGGCGCAGGGACTTATCGCCGAGCATCCCAACCTGGTGATTTTGCACACGCTGTCCAAGGCGTTTGGCGCCGCCGGCACGCGCCTGGGCTACGTGATCGCGGCACCCGAGGTTATCGAGGTGTTCGCGGCGATTCGCCAGATCTATTCGGTCAACGTGCTGAGCCAGGCCGCCGCTCTTGCCTGTGTGCGTGCCCGCGATGCGTACGCGCCCGTGGTGGCGCAGGTCGCATCCGAGCGCGAGCGCGAGCTGGCCGCTCTGCGCGCGATGGCTGCCGAGGGCTTGCCCGTGGAGGCGTGGCCGAGCGCGGCGAACTTTGTGCTCGTGCGTACGCCGCATGCCACGCGCGTGCGCGAGCGCCTGCGCGACGAGTATTCGATTTTGGTGCGCGACTTTAGCTACGCGCCGGGGCTCGCGGACTGTCTGCGCGTTACCGTGGGCACCCCGCAGGAAAACGATGAGGTGCTGGCTGCGTTTGTCGCGCTGGTGAAGGAGGAGATGTAGATGGGCCGCTATGCCGAGGTAACCCGTAAGACGGGGGAGACCGATATTGTCGTCAAGCTCGACCTGGACGGAACCGGAGTGTGCGATATCTCGACCGGCGTGCCGTTTTTCGACCACATGCTCAACGCCTTTGGCCGCCATGGCCTGTTCGATCTGACGGTGCACGCGGTGGGCGACGTGGAAGTCGACGCGCACCACACCGTCGAGGATACGGGCATTGTGCTGGGCGAGGCGTTCTGCCAGGCGCTGGGCGACAAGGCGGGCATTACGCGCTTTGCCGACGCGGCGATCGCCATGGACGAGACGCTTGTGATGGCTGCTGTTGATATTTCGGGCCGCGGGCAGGCCTACTGCGAGCTGCCCGTGCCGACCGAGCGCGTGGGCACTTTTGATACCGAGCTGGCCGTCGAGTTTTTCTACGCCTTTGCGCGCGACGCCAAGCTCACGCTGCACGTGCGCGAGCTGGCGGGCGGCAATTCGCACCACATTATCGAGGCGGCCTTTAAGGCCGTGGGCCGCACGATGCGTCACGCCTGCGAGCTCGATCCTCGCGTGCAGGGCATCCCCAGCACCAAGGGCTCGCTGTAACCGCCACAAAGGCAAAAACCACCACAAAGGTGCCTGTCCCCTTTGTGGTGGTTTTGGATGATGGGAAGAGGAGGGTCGCGTGGGCGAACCGAAGATCGTGGTGGTCGACTACCACAAGGGCAACTTGTCGAGCGTTGTGCGCGGGCTTGCGCGCGCCGGCGCCGTCGCCTGCACGTCGGACGATTCGGAGCAGATCCGCAACGCCGACGGCCTGGTCATCCCGGGCGTGGGCGCGTTCTATGACGCGATCACTTTTATGCGCCAGAGCGGCGAGGCGGACGCGGTGCTCGACGCCGTTGCCGCTGGAACTCCGCTGCTCGGCATCTGCCTGGGCCTTCAGCTGTTTTTTAAGCGCGGCAACGAGGGGGTGCCGGCGGACGAGGGCGTGGTCGCCGACGACAACACCCCCGAGCAGGCCGGTGGCCCCTGGATCGATGGCCTGGGCATTATGCGCGGTTCGTGTACGCGCCTGGAGTCGAGCCGTCTGAAGGTGCCGCACGTGGGGTGGGACCAGGTGCACATGACGCCCGCCGGTGCGGCCGATCCACTGCTTGCCGGTTTTGCCGAGGGCGCCAATATGTACTTCACCCACAGCTATGCGGTGGCCGACGATGCCGATGCCGCCGATGTTCTGGCACGCACGCACTACACGCGGAGCTTCCCGTGCATCGTGCGCCACGGCAACGTGTGGGGCTGCCAGTTCCATCCCGAGAAATCCTCTGCGCTGGGTCAGCGCATTCTTAAGAACTTCGTGAGCATCGTCGAGGGGGCCAGCCGATGATTCTGTTTCCCGCAATCGATTTGATCGGCGGCAAGGTCGTGCGCCTGGAGCGCGGCGACCGGAACCGCTGCAAGGTATATTCCGACGACCCCGTGGCAGTTGCCCGCTCCTTTGCCGAGCAGGGCGCGAGCTGGGTGCACGTCGTCGACCTGTCCGCTGCCTTTGGCGAGGACGAGGACACATGCGCCGCCAACTCAGCGGCGATCGAGGCTATCTGCGGCGTCGACGGTCTGTCCGTGGACGTGGGCGGCGGCGTTCGCTCGCTCGCGCGCATCGATGAGCTGGCCGGCTACGGCGCGTGTCGCATCGCGTTGGGCACCGTGCTGGTGACCGAGCCGGGTTTTGCCGAGGTGGCGGCCCAAGGCTTTGGCGAGCTGTTGGTGGCAGATATTGCCGCACGCGACGGCCAGGTCAAGGTGAATGGCTGGCGTGACGGCGCGGGCGTGGCGCTCGACGACGCCGTGGCGCAGCTTTCCGAGCTGGGTTTTAAGCATCTGGTGTATACCGACATTGCGCGCGATGGCATGCAGGCGGGCATCGATGTGGCGGCGTATCGCCATGTGGCCGAGGTCGCGGGCTTTCCCGTCGTGGCATCGGGTGGCATCTCGACGCTCGACGACATCCGCGCGCTGGCCGCAGTGCGTGAGGGCGCGATTGAAGGTGCCATTACCGGTCGCGCGCTCTACGAGGGCAACTTTACGCTGGTACAGGCGCTGACCGCCGCCCGAGGGGAGGAGTAGCCCATGCTTACCAAACGTGTGATTCCCTGCCTGGACGTCAAGGACGGCCGTGTGGTCAAGGGCGTCAACTTTGTGAGCTTGCGCGATGCGGGCGATCCGGTGGAGCTGGCGCGCGCCTACGACCGCGAGGGTGCGGACGAGGTCGTCTTCTTGGACATTACCGCCACGAGCGACAACCGTGCGACGACCATCGAGATGGCGGCGCATGCGGCCGAGGAGCTAGCCATTCCCTATACCGTGGGCGGCGGTTTTCGCGACCTGGCGGGCATGCGCACCATGGTTGCAGCCGGTGCCGACAAGGTGTCGCTCAACTCTGCCGCCGTGCGCGACCCGTCGCTGATTAGCCAGGCTGCCGCGGCGTTTGGTAGCCAGGCCGTGGTCGTGGCGATCGATGCCAAGCGCGTCGGTTTGCCCGGCGCATCTGGTGCCGACAAGTGGGAGGTCTTCACGGCGGGCGGCCGCAACGCCACGGGCATCGACGCGGTGGCGTGGGCCGAGGAGGCGGCTCGTCGCGGCGCCGGCGAGATCCTGCTCACCAGTATGGACCGCGACGGCACCAAGGCCGGATTTGACCTGGCGCTCACCCGCGCCGTGGCGCGCGCGGTGCCGATTCCGGTGATTGCGAGCGGCGGTGTGGGCGCGCTCGAGCATTTTGCCGAGGGCGTGATTGAGGGCGAGGCCGATGCCGTGCTGGCGGCGAGCGTCTTTCACTTTGGGACGTTCAGCATTCGCGAAGTCAAAGAGTATATGGCCTCTCAAGGTATTCCTGTGAGGTTGGACTTCTAATGCTGCGGGCTTCGCTGCGGCTTGTCCAGGCACCGCATCTTGCCGTTCAAACCGTCGCTCGCGTACCAAAGTACGCGTCGCTCCTCTTTCGCGGCAACCTGCGGCACCTGGGCAAGCCTCGCCGACCTGCGATGTTCACGGTAATTACTTGGGAGGAATGATGACTGAGGTGGTAAATGCTACCGAGCTGAAATACGACGCCCGTGGGTTGATTCCTTGTGTGGTTCAGCAGTATGACACCGGCGAGGTGCTTATGGTTGCTTGGATGAACGAGGAGTCGGTGGGGCTGACGCTCAAGACCGGTACCACGTGGTTTTGGAGCCGCAGTCGCCAGGAGCTCTGGAACAAGGGCGCGACGAGCGGCAATATGCAGGAGGTCAAGGAGCTTTGGGCCGACTGCGATAGCGATACGCTGCTGGTCAAGGTTGACTCGCCGGGTCCGGCCTGCCATACCGGCAACCGTACCTGCTTCTTTAAGAAACTCGCGTAGGGCGGGCGCTCGATTAGACGCTCGGCCAACCAGAAAGGATTGAACTATGGGTGTGCGCACCGCAAACGTTCAGGATGGAAATATCGGTGAGACGCTGACGGGGCTCGCCGAGGTGATTCACGGCCGTCGCGACGCATCGCCGCAGGAGAGCTACACCGCTCGTCTGTTGACCGACGTCGAGGACGAGCTGCTCAAGAAGCTTGCCGAGGAGGCGAGCGAGGTGATCATGGCCTGCAAGGATAACGATCACGATCACATCCGCTACGAGGCCGGCGACCTGGTCTACCACCTGCTCGTGACGCTCGAGCGCTACGGCATCACCCTCGACGAGCTGGCCGGCGAACTCAACGCCCGCCGCCACTAGTCGTTTGGGACAGTCTTTGTTGGTGTAACGGGGTCATGGAAGTTGCGGTGAAATAGGGACTGTTTAAGCGCTTCATCAAGCAAAACAATCCCTATTTCACCGCAACTTATGAAGGGATGGCTAGGCGAGGGGCGTGGATTCCCATTCGCCGGTGGCGTGGGGGATGTCGAAGGTTCGATAACCGCAGTCGTAGGCGTGCGCCTGGGCCTCGCGGATGTTCCAGCAGATATCGCAGGCGCGGTGCGCGTCCGAGCCAAAGGTGATCGGCACTTCGGCATGGGCAAAGCAGCGCAAAAGACCGGTTGCGGGGTAGTAGTCGCCCAAGCCCT
This sequence comes from Collinsella sp. TF05-9AC, assembly GCF_003438495.1. GTDB lineage: Bacteria > Actinomycetota > Coriobacteriia > Coriobacteriales > Coriobacteriaceae > Collinsella. The sequence continues at coordinate 18,264 of NZ_QSSH01000029.1, read as the reverse complement.
TGCGCGGTGCGGCCGTCGAGACCTCAACGCGGCGGCCCGTATCGTGCGCGCACTCTGCCATCTGCTGCCAAAACGGTGCGGGGTCAAAATCGGGCGCAAAGCCTTCCTTCGAAAAGCGCATGACCAGGTCGGGGTGAGCCATCACATCAAAGTTGAGCGGGCTCTCGCAGGCGCGGCACCAGTCATCGACATAGCGCTCCCACACGCCGCGTACCCCCAGGTTTTCCCAAACGTGCAGGTTGGTGTCATCGTCGATCCAGCCGCAGCGCGAATCGGGCGTATCGGGACGAGCGACGTCCTCCGTTCCCGCCGTACCCGCGGCACCGGCCATGATATCGCCTGGGTTGCCAATCCAGTGCACACTGCCCAGGCGCACGACGGCGCCCTGGGACCAGCGCTCAACCAAAGGCTCGCAGCCCTCGTACCAATCGCATTCGAAACCGTAGATAAAGGTGAATTCTGGCGCAATCTGAGCGGCAAGATTGCGAGCGTCCTCAAAAGCCAGACGATGTGCCGGCAGGTCGCCCTCGACGACCTGCACCTCGCAGTTGGCATCCATGCTGGCAGGTAGGGTGAGATGGTCGGTCGAGACCATGGCGCGGCAGCCGGCGGCGACAGCGGCGCGGACGTTGTCCTCAAATGAGGCATGGCCGTCCGAAAACGAGGTGTGGGTATGGCAATCGACCAGCGGGCACATAGGCATAGCGGCTCCTTTGCATTTGGCGAATCCGCTCCATTGTAATGGCGCAGCCTCGGCGCGTCGTACGCGCGGGGTGCCGAAATCGATTGGAAAGGGTGCGCGGCGCGTGGTGCGGCCTCGCTTGCGCTTTCAAAACATGTACATTAGCCTCCAAAAGCTGCAAAAAATGACATGTTTGGAGGCTGACGTACACGTTTGAGTGGAGCGGGCCGGCGTTGGAGCGCGCCAGCACTTGCGCCCAGCAAAAGTCGCACCTATCCCATGACGCCGCCCCTGCGCCGCCCGCGATGTGCTAGCGTTTGGATGAACAAAACGAGCCCGTGCGGAAAGGAGCCGGACCGTATGCCATGCGATAGCAAATCTCCGCTGTCTCGCGAGACCGATGCGCCCGAGACCATCGTCAAGCTGGAATGCGACATCGACGATGCGTCGCCCGAGGTACTCGCCTACGCCGCCGACCGCCTGCGCGAGGCCGGTGCGCGCGAGGTGCACTGGCTGCCCGTTTATTGCAAGAAAGGCCGCCCCGGCTGGCAGCTGCAGGTAATCTGCACCTACGGGGATATCGAGCGCCTGCAGACGATCATCTTCTTGGAAACCACGACCAACGGCATTCGTCGCCAGGTCATGGAACGCGTTTGCCTGCCACGCCGCTTTGAGCAGGTGACGACGCCATGGGGTGAGGTGTCCGTCAAGGTGGCCACCCTGCCCGACGGCAGCGAGCGTGCAGCGCCCGAGTACGAGGACTGCGCCCGCCTTGCCTGCGAGCACGGTGTGCCGCTCCAGCGCGTGATGCAGGCAGCACAAGCCGCGGCTCTGCAATTTGAGTGACACGGTCGGCGACGCGCCACACCCACCCCATCAACCTCACCGAAAGGACCACCATGAAATACCTCATCGCCTCCGACATCCACGGCTCGGCATACTGGACCGAGCGCCTGGCCATCGCCATCGAGTCCGAGCAGCCCGACCGCATCGTTCTGCTGGGCGACCTGCTCTACCACGGTCCGCGCAACGACCTGCCGCGCGACTATGCTCCCAAGCGCGTGATTCCGCTGCTCAACGCCCTAGCCGACCGCATCATCGCGGTGCGCGGCAACTGCGACGCCGAGGTCGACCAGATGGTGCTCGACTTCCCCGTCATGGCCGACTACGCCACGCTGTTCGACGAGACCGGCCGCGAGCTGTTCCTGACGCACGGCCACGTCTTTGGCGCCGGCATGCACAACAGCGTCGACCACGCGCCCGCGTTGCCCGAGGGCTCCGCGCTCGTCTACGGTCACACGCACATCAAGGTTAACGAGGCAAGCGAGGCGCACCCGGGCCTGTGGCTCTTCAACCCCGGCAGCGTGAGCATCCCCAAGGACGGCACGCACAGCTACGGCATCTACGAGGGCGGTGCGTTCCGCCACGTGATCCTGGAGGAGGAATAACCATGGCGCAGCACATGGCTCAGCAAAATGCCGAGGGCTCGCGCGATCTGTCCACGCTGGTCGACGCGTCGGCCGAGCTGCAGCATCTGGTGCAGACCATCTGGCGTCTGCGTCAGCCCGATGGCTGCCCGTGGGACCGCGAACAGACGCACCGCAGCATTGGCAAGAACATGATCGAGGAAGCCTACGAGGCGCTCGATTGCATCGAGACCGACGACGCGGCGCATCTGCGCGAAGAGCTCGGCGACGTGCTCATGCAGGTAGTGTTGCATGCGCAGATCGCGGCGGACGCCGGTGAGTTTACGTTGGCCGATGTGGCGCGCGATATCGACGCCAAGCTCATCCGTCGTCACCCGCACGTGTTTGGCGATGTGGATGCCGATAACTCTGACGAGGTGCTCAAGATTTGGGACGAGGTCAAGCTTGCCGAGAAGGCCGCCAAGGACAAGGCCGTGGCGGCAGGCGAGGCCGCGCCCGAGGGCCTGCTCGACGGCGTGCCCACGCACCTGCCGGCGCTGATGCAGGCTCAGAAGGTGTCGCGCAAGGCGGCTGCCGTGGGTTTTGAGTGGGAGACGGTCCAGGACGTGTGGGACGAGGTCGCCGAGGAGCGCGCCGAGTTCGAGGCCGAGGCTCCCGGCTCGCCCGAGCGCGAGATGGAGTTTGGCGACCTGCTCTTTGCCCTGGTCAACGTTGCGCGCAAGGAGGGTATCGACGCCGAGAGCGCCCTGCGCGCGAGCACGGCCAAGTTTCGCCGTCGCTGGGCTGCGATGGAGCAGATGGCGGCTGATGCCCACGTGGATCTTGCCGAGCTTTCGACCCATGGCCTCAACGACCTCTGGGATGCCGCAAAGGCAGAGGAGTAAGACTGCGGGGGCGACGGGACGGACTTGTCCCATCGCCCCATTATTTTTTTAAAAAGATTGTATCGCTTGGCTAACTTAGGGCATAATGCAAAAAGTGCGACAAGGCTAACTTATGAACCTTCGCGCCGCTGCAGCGTGTAAGCCGCGTCGCCAAGCATTCAACTCGTTTCCAAGTGAGAGGGAGACAACATGAGCGATATTTTGGATGTTTACGGTCGCGAGGTGCTCGACAGCCGCGGCAACCCCACCGTCGAGGTCGAGGTCGTGCTCGAGGACGGCAGCTTCGGTCGCGCGATGGTGCCTTCGGGCGCTTCGACCGGCGCTTTCGAAGCTTGTGAGCTGCGCGACGGCGACAAGGGCCGCTATCTGGGCAAGGGCGTCTCGCAGGCCGTCGAGCACGTCAACAACGAGTGCGCCGATGCCGTCGTAGGCCTCGACGCCTTCGATCAGCGCGCCGTCGATGCCGCGCTAATCGCCGCGGACGGTACGCCCAACAAGACCAAGCTCGGCGCCAACGCCATCCTAGGCGTGTCGCTGGCCGTTGCCCGCGCCGCAGCCGAGTCGGCGGGCCTGTCGCTGTACCAGTACCTGGGCGGTGTCAACGCCCATCTGCTGCCCACGCCCATGATGAACATCCTCAACGGCGGCGTGCACGCCGACAACAACGTCGACTTCCAGGAGTTCATGATCATGCCGGTGGGCGCCCCGAGCTTTGCCGAGGGCCTGCGCTGGTGCGCCGAGGTCTACCACACCCTCAAGGGCGTGCTGCACGAGGCCGGCCTGGGCGGCGGCGTGGGCGACGAGGGCGGTTTCGCGCCCAACCTCAAGACCAATGCCGAGCCGTTCGAGTACATCACCAAGGCCGTCGAGAAGGCCGGCTTTAAGCCCGGTGTCGACTTCATGTACGCCATGGATCCGGCATCGACCGAGTTCTACAACGCCGAGACTGGCATGTACGAGCTCAAGGGCGAAGGCGTGGAGTACACGAGCGCCCAGATGGTTGATTACTGGGAGAAGCTCGTCGACACCTATCCCATCATCTCCATCGAGGACGGCATGGCCGAGGAGGATTGGGACGGCTGGGTCGAGCTCACCCGTCGCATTGGCAACAAGGTGCAGCTGGTGGGCGACGACCTGTTCGTCACCAACACCGAGCGCCTCAAGAAGGGCATCGAGCTGGGCGCCGCCAACGCGATCCTGGTCAAGGTCAACCAGATCGGCACGCTCACCGAGTCGCTCGAGGCCATCGAAATCGCCAAGGAGGCCGGCTACGCTTGCATCGTGAGCCACCGTTCCGGCGAGACCGAGGATTCCACGATCGCCGACCTGGTCGTGGGCGTCAATGCCGGCCAGATCAAGTCGGGCGCCCCGTGCCGCAGCGACCGTATTGCCAAGTACAACCAGCTCATCCGTATCGAGGACGAGCTCGAGGGCAGCGCGCGCTACGCCGGCAAGGCCGCGTTCTACAACATTCGCTAGGCAAGCGGCGTGTGCGGGGGCGGGGCTGACTCGGATTCGCCTTGCTCCCGTCGGGCACTGTTGAGCACCATTGGGCGCTGGGCCATATGGCTCAGCGCCTTTTTTATGTCGAGCAAGGGCCGCCGAAGGCGGTGCGCGCACTCGTGCTATAACTAAAAGACTTAGCGCAAACAAACCTCAACCGCACAAGGCGCACATGGATCAGATTTACGACAACAGGTACTATTCCGCCGGTTCGCGTGAGCCGTCACCTCGCCGTGCGCGCACGGTGCAGCTCGGTGGGTCCGCCTACGCCGGCGCCGACCGCTCCATACAGCGCCCGACAAGTACCTCGCGCCCCAATGCTCAAGTGAATACTTCGACAGATGGACCAGTGCGCCCGGCACGTTCGTCGCATGCTCAGCGCTCGTCGGCTCAAACGCACGATAGGTCGAGCAGGCCCTCGAACCGTCTTTCGGGCTCGGACTTTATGCACTACGCCAACGACAACGCGGTGGTCAAGGCGATCTACGACTTTACCCACGGTCCTCAGCGAGGGCTATTCATCGGCATCGTCGTTGCCCTGGTGCTCGTGAGCCTGTATTTCCCCGTGCGCGACCTGTACGTGGCAAAGCGTTCGAGCGATATCTTGGCCAAGCAGGTCGAGATTCGCCAGCAATACAATGATGAGCTGCAAAAAAGCGTCGACAAGCTGCTCTCGGAGGAGGGTATCAAGGACGCGGCATCCGAGGACCTGGGCCTGGTGATGCCCGGCGAGAAGAGGATTGAAGTGCAGGGCCTGGACGGCGATTCGGACTCGTCGTCGGCTGAAAAGAAGTCGTCGAACGCCAAGAAGGCCAGCGAGGTGGCCAAGGAGATCGAAGAAGTCGGCAAGGACGCGCCATGGTACATCCAAGCGCTCGACATGCTGTTTGGGTTTAACGGCGTCGAGGGTCAGACGGTCGTGTCCAACGGCAAATAGCGCCCGGAGGGGAGCTCGCAATGACAAATTGCAAATGCTATAAGGTGGCCGCGATCGACCTGGGAACGGTGTCGTCGCGACTGGTGTTGGCGCAGGTCGAGGCCGGGGCGATCGTGGAATCGTCCAAGCATACCGAGATCACCGACTTGGGCGAGGGCGTGGACGCGACGGGGCGCTTTTGCGAGGCGGCCGTTGAGCGCGTGCTCGTTGCGTGCCGCATGTTTGTGGACGAAGCCCGTACCTTTGGGGCCGCGTGCGTCTGCACCACCTGCACGAGTGCCGCGCGCGATGCGTCCAATGCCGCGCTGCTGCTGGACGGTCTGCGCGATCTGGGGCTCGAACCGCAGGTGATTCCGGGCGAGGTTGAGGCGCGCCTGACGTTTTTTGGCGTGGCACACGACTTTGCTGGCGAGCGCATCATCGTCGCCGATTCGGGCGGTGGCTCCACGGAGCTCGCGACGGGCGTCTATGCGCCTGAGCGCGGGGTCTTTGCGCTGGAGGGAACGCGCTCACTGGACATCGGTTGCCGTCGCGTGACGGAGCGGTTTTTCTCTGCGCTGCCGCCGTCGACGAATGAGCTTGCGGTTGCCGCCGCGTGGGCGAGCGAGCAGTTCTCCGCCTATTTTGAGGGCCTGCCTGTCGACTTTGAGCGCGCCGAGCGCCTCGTCGCGGTGGGCGGTACCGTCACCACGCTCGTGGCGCTGATCCACGAACTGGAGCCGTACGACTCGAGCTTTGTGCACCTGCGCGAGCTTTCGATGGAGCAGATCTCGGCCGCCATCGATCGTATATCTACGCTGGATGTGGAGGGTATCGCCGCGCTACCGGGTGTACAGCCCAAACGCGCGGGCGTGATTCTGGCTGGCGCCGTGGTGATCCGCGAGCTCATGCGTGCCGGCGGTTACGACATGCTCACCGTAAGCGAGAACAGCCTCCTCGCCGGTATGGCCGCCACCATCAACGAGACCCTCGACGGCGCGACTCCCACCATCGCATGGACTCCCAGCCTCAGCGCCCTCTAAATAAGTTGCGGTGAAATACGGACTAAAATCGCCCTTTCGGGCGCCAAACAGTCCCTATTCCACCGCAACTCAACAGCCGGCACCTGGGGACAGTCCTTGCGGGGCGTCCCCACAGCGCCTATGCCAGCTTGTCGATTTGCCCAATCTCCCAAAGCGGAATATTGACGAGCATGCCCTCGTCTCTATATGCCGCCAGGGAGCTCCTCACGCAACGCTCGAGCTTGAATTTTTCGCAGGCTATTTTCAGACTCTTCGCTTTAAGGTTCTCTGCCGCCTTGACCTCAAGCGGAAGCACGGTTCCCGCATGGTCGATGGCAAAGTCGGTTTCGGCATTGCCAGAGGTAGAGGACCAATACGCGGGAGTTTTGTCCTGGAGCAAAAGCTCCTGCGCGACGTATTGTTCGGTCAGCGAACCTTTGAACTCGGTAAAAACAGCGGATCCGTTAAGAACGATGGCCGGAGAGAGACCGGAGAGCGCTCCGAGGATGCCGGTGTCGATGCAGAACAGTTTGAAGCCCGAGAGGTCTTCGTAGCTCGAGAGCGGCGCCTTTAGAGCGGAAACACGTGGCACCTTATGAACGATTCCGTAGTCCGTGAGCCACTGGAGGCTTTCCTCAAAATCGCGTGCGCGCGCTCCGGGGCGAAGGGCGCCATAGACAAACTTCTTGTTCTCTTTGGCAAGCTGGCCGGGAAGGGATTTCCAAACCAACCTCATGCGCTCGATGATGCGGGCGGGTGCATGTTTGCCAAAATCGGATTCGTAAGCCTCGATGATTTGCTGCTGAAGCCTTCGGGCTTCGATGAAGTCGCGTGTCTCGGCGAAAGCGGAGACAACTTCGGGCATACCGCCGACAACAAGGTATTCCTTGAGCAAGTGTTCGAGCTTTTCGGTAACGTTTGCTAGAAGGTTCATGTCTGCGGCAAGGATGGCGTCGGCGAGCGGGTCGCCGTCGACGGCACGAACGAACTCGGCGAACCCCATGGGACGCATGGTGAGCTGGTCGATTTTGCCGACGGGAAATGACTCATTTTCGCGTCGGAGCGCGAGGCCCATATAGGAACCGGCTGCTACGATGTGGTATTCGGGTGCAAGCTCGTTGAAGTACTTGAGCGAGGTGATCCCGCGCGGGGCCTCTTGGATCTCGTCGAAGATGATGAGCGTGTCTGCTGGCGTTACAGTTTGGCCACGTAGGAGTTCTATCTGGGAGATGATGCGCTTGGGGTCGAGGTCCCCATCGAACAGCGAGCGTGTGCTCGGCTCGAGCATAAAGTCAAAACGAATGACGTTTCGATACTGCTGGCTTGCGAATTCGTTAAGAAGCCAAGTCTTTCCTGTCTGGCGGGCTCCCTTAAGCAAGAGAGGTTTGCGATTCGTCCTTGATTTCCAAGCGATAAGTTCGCTCATAAGCTGTCGCTGCATATTGCCTCCCAACCCTCTCGGTTAGTATAAGGCCATTTGGGTGTTTCCATCGGAAAATGTGCGAGACAACCACGTTTTTCCATCGGAAAATGTGCGAGACAACCACGTTTTTCCATCGGAAAATGTGGTAGGAAACTCATTGGGTGGGCGGAAAAAGTAGTCAAAAAAGCCCCGTCCCAAATGAGCTGCTCTGCAGTTGACGGCGTCCAAAGGAAACGAGCCCGCATCCCTGGGGAACACGGGCTCGCAAGCTCCATATGGTAGGGGCGGTGGGACTCGAACCCACAATCCTTGCGGCGAGAGATTTTAAGTCTCCTGCGTATGCCAATTCCGCCACGCCCCCGTGAGACTAGAAGTCTAGCACAAGCCGTCCGTTACGCGTTGACGGCCATCGAGTGTTGGCCCGACTTCTCCAGGAACTCCTGGAACTTGGCTTCGTCACCCTTGTTTTGGTACTGCAGGGCCAGCAGGTATTCCAGGCGGCAGCTCTTGACCTTGTCGTCACCGGCCTCCTTGAGCATGCGCTCCAGCTCGGGAATATCGTTGTGGCGCTTGAGGATCATCGTGTCGTACATCAGCTGGCACTCGTGTGCGACTGCCTCGGCCTGACCGCCCTCAAAGCCCTTGATCTCGTGCAGCAGCTCCTTGGACTTTTTGCGGTCCTCCTGGCCAACGTAGTAGTTAAAGGCCTTAATGACCAGGTCGACACGCTGCATCTTGGGCAGGTTGAGTCCCAGCAGCAGGTCGAACATCTCGTCGGCGCGCTTATGGTCCTCGCGCAGCAGATAGGAGTTCAGGCGCAGGTAGTCGCGGTTGTAGCGCGGGTACAGCATGCTGGTGAGTTTGCCGTCGAGCAAACGATCGAACTCGTCCCACTGCTTGGCGGCCATGAGCTGCTGCAGGCGTTTAAACGTGGTGCGTTTTTTGACGCTAAAGAACACCGACACGGCGATGCAGATGATAACGACGGCGGTCCAGAGTGTGCGAGAATCGGGCATATTAGGGTCCTTAGTCGCTCATAAAGCGAGCGGTATGACAACATGTACTAGATGTATTATACGCAGCGCGAAAGCAAACTGGCATAAAAGCTCATCGAGGCCGAGTGCCATCGCTCGCTGCGGTACACTTACCTAAAGTAAACCATGAAGGGAGACATTACCTATGAAGAAGATCGTTTTGGCTTGCGGTGCTGGCGCTGCTACTTCCACGCTCGTTGCCCAGAAGGTCGCCACCCTGCTCGACGCCAACGGTTACGCCGGCAAGTATGAGATTGTGCAGTGCGCCATCTCCGAGGCCAAGGACTACTGCGACGAGGGCGCCGACCTGCTGATCGCCACCACCGTTGCCCCCGAGGGCCTCACCTGCCCGTACGTGAGTGGCGTGCCCTTCATGACCGGCATGAACCGCGTTGCCGCCGAGAAGGCCGTTCTCGACGTCATGGCTCAGTAGGCGCTGACTGCATGAGTGAGCAGAACGCCAACCCGGTAGAGCTCTTTGGTATGCGCGTTGCCCATGTGGGCATTAACGCCACCGACCCGGCAGACGCCCTGGAGATCGCGGAGCTGTTCTCGACGATGATGGGCCTGCCCGTCATCGAGACCCCGGTTTCGTACTTCAACGATTCGCTGGTCGAGATCATGAAGCAGAACGGTCGTGGCACCAAAGGCCACATCGGCTTTGCCGTTAACGACATCGATGCAGCTGAGAAGTGGTTTGCCGAGCGCGGGCTCGAGGTCAACGAAGAGTCGCGCGCGCTGCTGCCCGACGGCGGCACCAAGCTCGTGTATTTTAAGCGCGAGTTCGCCGGTTTCGCCGTGCACCTGTGCCGCGAGTAGCGCACAAGCTGCCATAGCTGGCAAAAAGGGATAGGGCCGCGTGGCCCTATCCCTTTATTTATGCCGAGGGGCTTCCTATCGTGGCAGGCGAATCGTAAAGCGGCTGCCGACCCCTTCGACCGAGGTCACACCGATGACGCCGCCGTGGCTGTCGACGATCCACTTGGCGATCGCAAGCCCCAGACCCGAACCCTGTGCGCCGGCATCGCGCGCGTTGTCGGCACGGTAGAACCGCTCGAACGCGTGAGCTGCGGATTCCTGGTTCATGCCGATGCCCTCGTCCTCAACACTTATGTCGATCGTGCCCGCGCCCGCATCCGGCGTTATGCCAAATGTGACGGTCGTTCCCGCATCCGAGTACTTGGCGGCGTTTTGCACGATCACGCGCAGAGCCTGCTTCACGAGCGCCACGTCAACGGGCGCGTCGCAGCGCGGGTCGCTGACAAGCACAGCGTCAAAGGCCAGTCGATACGTGTGCTCGGTATCGATCATCTGCGATTCCTCGCATACCTCGCCGACCAGCGCGGCCAGGTTGGTATTCGCGCGCCGCAGTACGGTGCGTCCGGCATCGCCGCGTGCCAAAAACAGCAGCTGCTCCACAAGCTCTTGCATGTGCTCGCTTTCGGCTTTAAGGGACGCGATGGATTCTGCCAGCACGTCCGGGTCGTTTTTGCCCCAGCGGTCGAGCATGTTTACGTAGCCCTGAATCACCGCGATGGGCGTGCGTAGCTCGTGGCTTGCATCGTTGACAAAGCGCATCTGCTGCAGCTTTGCCTCTTGCATCTGGCGCAGCAGGCGGTTGAGCGCGACCTCGATGCTTGCCAGGTCGGCGTCGCCGGTGGTGACGCTCGGCGAGTCGACGCTTGCGCGCTCGATGGCCTGCTCCAGTGTCTCCATTTTGCCGCCGGCGAGTTGCATGCGGCCGAGTTCGTCCACGCGCAGTGCCAAGTCGTTGAGCGGTGCCATGGTACGGCGCACACGGCGGGCACCGCCGAGCATGTTGAGCACGCTGATGACCTGCCAACCCACAACGACAAGGTAGAGAGGCCATAGCGCGACGAGGTCCTGCGCGAGGGGGAAAGTCTTGGTGGTGCGCGCAAGCTCGACGGTATAGGTGAGCGTTGTCAGGTCCCAGCCGCGCGCGGGCGTCAGCGACATGCCGTGAACGGTGGCGCCGGGGATCCATCCTGCGGTAAACGCGCCGTTGGGCAGCGTCTGGTTGTATCCATAGACAAGGATCGCCGCCACAATCACTACTAGCAGCAGGTCGAGCCAAACGTAGCTCATTAGGCGGCGCCACATATAGCTCCAGTTGATGGCGCGGGCGATGGAGGTGACGCGCTTGGCCTCGGCGTTACGCGCGGCAGACATAGCCCACCCCGCGCACGGTCTGGATGATGCGGACGCCGCCGGCGTCCTCGATCTTGGCGCGTAGATGCGCGATGTGCACGTCGACGTTGTTGGTGTCGCCCATGTATTCGTAGCCCAGCGCTTCGTGCGCGATGCGTTCGCGCGTGAGCACGGTCTCGGCATGCGCCATAAGCAGGGCGAGGACATCGAACTCGCGGGCCGTGAGCGCAATGGGCGAGCCGCCGACCGTGACTTCGCGGCGGTCGGGGTCGAGCGCAACCGAGCCCACGGCGAGCGTGGCGGGGGAGAGCGAGGCGGAAACCTGGGTCGAGTCACTGACCGGGGGCATCGCAGTGGCGCCGACACCCGTGCCGCCTGCCGCGCCCGTCCCGATGCCGCCAACGCCTGAAGCCGCCCGCACGGCCTCCGAGCGCTTCAACGCCACGCGGATCCGTGCGAACAGCTCCTCAATCGCAAACGGCTTGGTCAGGTAATCGTCGGCGCCGGCATCGAGCCCGGCCACCTTGTCCATCACGGCATCGCGCGCGGTGACCATTATCACCGGCACATCCTTGTGCTTGCGGACGCGCCGCAGGACCTCCATGCCGTTGAGCTGCGGCAACAGCACATCGAGCAGAATAAGATCGTAGTTGCGCTCCAGCGCCAGGTCCACGGCGGTGCGGCCATCGGCGGCGTGTTCCACCTGGTAGCCCTCGTGCTCCAGCTCGAGCGTCACAAAGCGGGCGATTTTCTCCTCGTCCTCTACGATCAGGATCCGTGCCATGCGTGCCCCCGTTTGCGATTACTTGTCGTCGTTCAGATTTTGCTTGATGTCGTCCGCGGCATCGGCGGCGTGATTCATAAGGTTGTTGATGCTGCCGGGCACGTCGCCGTCGCTGTCGATGCGGTAGCGCATGCCAAAGAACAGGCCAATCAGCATTAGCCAAATCGTAGCGCCCCAGGCAAACAGGGCGATGATGGGGATCAGGATGGGGATGTTGAGGATGATCGCATCGCGGCGCGTGGCGATAAACTTGGTGTCCAGGCTCAGGCGGAAGAGCTTTTTGAGGTACTCCCATACGCTGTCCATCTTCTTGGAGAAGTCGGTCTTTTCGCTCGACTTTTCGTAGGCGGCCTGCGCGGCGATCATCTCGGCCGAGGGCTCATCGACCGGCTCAGACTCGGTGGCGGCATGCGCTGATGTGGTCTGGGTCTTGCCCTGCGACTCGAGCCAAATGATGGCGTCCAAAACGTTGCCGTCGGCGGCGTCGAGCGCCGCCTTGGCATCGGTGTAGCTCACGTTGCACTTGGTGCGGATGGTTTCAACTTTTTCGAGGTCGTCCATGACCTGTCCTTTCGTTCGATGGGCGCGACGCCGGGCGATCTGCCCGGGCGCGAGCGTTGCGTTCGGCGGCCTGCGTGGCGCCGCCCCGCCCTTGGTCGAACTCTATAGTGCAGGTTATAGATTAAGCGATTCTTGAGCCAAGATTAATGTTGGATGAGTTTTTGGGTAGCGGTGGGAAAAGTATTAGACCTCGATAGCGGGGGATGTGGTGCCGGTGCAAAACGGCGTCAAAGGTTGGTCGAGCAGGCGGTTTCTCCATTGATGTCCGCACGACATGTGACACTTACCCTGCCGCCCTGCTCTGCCGCGGTGGCATGTACCCAAACAACGGTCCTCTAAGGAGTTCGATATCGATGAGTGATAACACCAAGCATCTCGCAAAGAAGTGCGTCAAGGACGCGGGGCCGTGCCTCGCGCTGTGCGTAGCCGGCGCAGCGGTCGCGCTGCTGGCTGTTCTGGGGCCATTCGACGTGCTCCGAAGTGCCAGTTCTCTGCATGTTTGCATGGCCCTTGCCGGCGCCATGATGACCGGCGGCGTGCTCGATCTGGTTTTTTGGGTGCTTGACCCGTTTGGATGGAAGAACGAGGGGTAAGCCCTAAGGGATGGAAGGGCTGGAACGGTTAGCTTAGTAATCGTGCAGAATGCGGGCTAGCGACTTGCAGGGAAGTGGTGATCCGATGACGGTCTATGTGACGAGCGACATTCACGGTGGGCTCGACATGCAAAAGCTGCGCGACTGGGAGCTTGGGGATAGTCTGACGAGTGACGACTGTCTCATCGTCGCCGGCGACTTTGGCTTTCCCTGGGATTTCTCTGCCGAGGAGTGCGCCGATATCGCCTGGCTGGAGTCGCGCCCCTATACCGTGCTGTTCGTCGACGGCAACCACGAGCGTTTCGATCACTGGGCGGAGCGACCCATGGAGTTGTGGCACGGTGGACTGACGCAGCGCCTGTCGGATACCTCGCCCATACGGCGCCTGACGCGCGGCGAGGTTTTTGAACTCGACGGCTCAACGATCCTTACCATGGGCGGCGCCACGAGCGTGGACAAGGAATACCGCATTCCGTATTCCAGCTGGTGGCCGCAGGAGCTGCCGGACGAGCGCAACTTTGAGGAGGCGCGGACAAAGCTCGACAGCGTGGGCTGGAAGGTCGACTACGTGATCACCCACACCTGCTCTACGCGCATGCTTTCGCCCACGCTCTATCCGGCGCCCGGCTGGAATTGCCCCGCCGTTGATCGGCTTACGGCGTTTTTCGATGAGCTGGAAGATCGCTTGGACTACAAGCGCTGGTACTACGGGCATTTTCATCGTGATGCCAACCCGGCCGAGCGCCATACCGTGCTCTACGACTGCATCGTTCGCCTGGGCGACGAACTCCAGTCCTGGGATGTTGCGTAGAGGCGGGATGGCTGGCTACTCGACCGTTACAGTGATGTTCTCCCGATGCGCGCGGATAACATCCCAGCTAAAGTGCTCGACCAGCTGCTCGGCAGAGCGCGGCGTGGTGCCCGGCGCGATGCCCGTTTGCCCGGCGAGCCATCCTAGCAATGCCTCGGGCGTGCCAAAGCGGGCGCGGAGCTCGCCCAGGTCCAGATCGCGGTCTCGTTTGGAAAGGCGGCGGCCGTCCGGCGACATGAGCAGCGGAATGTGCGCGTAGCGCGGCGTGGCCAGTCCCAGTAGATGCTGCAGGTAGATCTGGCGCGGCGTGGACCCCAGCAGGTCGCATCCGCGCACGACCTCGGTGACGCCCATGGCGGCGTCGTCGACCACCACGGCTAGCTGATAGGCAAACACGCCGTCGCTGCGGCGGACCAAAAAGTCGCCGCACTCGGTGGCGAGTGCCTCGCATTGGGCTCCGTACGTGCGGTCCACGAATTCGATCACGTCGCCGGCGAGGTCGTCGACGGCGGGCACGCGCAGGCGCGTGGCCGGAGCGCGCAGGGCGCTGCGGCGGGCAACCTCCTCGGCAGAAAGGTTTCGGCAGGCGCCGCGGTAGATGGGCGTGCCGTCGCTGGCGTGCGGCGCGCTCGCGGCGTGGAGTTCGGCACGCGTGCAAAAACAGGGATAGGTGAGGCCGGCGTCTTGTAGCTGGCGCAGGGCGTCCTCGTACAGATCCAGGCGATCGTGCTGGTAGTAGGGGCCTTCGTCCCACTCGAGCCCTAGCCAGGTCAGATCGTCAATCAGTTGAGCGGCAAGTTCCGGGCGCTTGCAGCGATCGTCCAGGTCCTCGATGCGCAGCACGATGCTGCCGCCCTGGCTGCGGGCCGAAAGCCACGAGCACAGGCAGCTGAACACGTTGCCCAGGTGCATGCGGCCCGAGGGCGACGGGGCGAAACGGCCCACGACGGGCGCGGGGGCGGAGGCGGGTGGCGTCGCTGGCGCGTCCGCGGCGGGCGTTGCTATGTTGCGTGTTTTGATATCCATGCGGACGAGTATAGCGCGGGGTGAGGTGGGGGGGGGCGTCGTCGATGCTCGCGAGTTGCCGAGGCTGCGTGTTGTGCGCGGCGGGCACCGACTCAACACCTCGATTGCCGCCCCAAGCTCAGCCCCTTCAACCCCTCAAACGACAGAAACCCCGGCAGCTCTTCGCAACTGCCGGGGTTTCCGCGGAAAAGGGGGACATGATCCTCAAGCGAACGGCAAAGGGGCAAACCGTTTTCGCTCAACTGCTTTATGCCCCTCGCTCGCCGGCTTAATCGGCTCACGCCGCGCCCACACAAAGCCGCTACACCTGTGACGGAGCTATGAAGTGGTATCTATTGCCGGAGCGGGCTATGCCAAGGAGTGTCCCAGATTGCCGGCAGATAAGGAACGTCCCCAGGTGCCGGCCGCGGGCGTGACTTTCGTCCCGTTTGATACTCCGCTGACCTAGATGTTCGTCACATGAACCCGCAAACGTGGGACAATGACGCTACTGGTATCACAGACAAAGGATGTGCCTATGAACGCCCCCGTTGCCAAGACCTGTCGGCAGCGCTGCCCGTTTGCGCGATTTGCTTCCATTTGCGCGCTCGTCGCGTGCGCGCTGCTGCTGTTGCCCGCCGTTGCACGTGCCGACGGGTATTCCATGACCCAAACCTACATCAGTGCCACGGTCGAGGCCGATGGATCGCTGACCGTTGTCGAGGGGCGCCAGTTTGATTTCGATGACGACATCAACGGCGTGTTTTGGGAGATTAATACGGGTACCAACCAGCAGGGTGGCACGGCGGGCGTCGATGTGCTGAGTGTCGAGGAAGGGGACACCGCGTTTAACAAAGTCGATAGCGCGAACAAGGGCGATTCTGGCGTCTACACGGTCGAGCAGGCCGGTGACGGCGTAAGGATTAAGGTGTTCAGCCCCCACGAGAGCGGCGACAGCGCGATCTATTACGTGAGCTACACCATGACCGGTGCGGTTATGAACTGGGCCGATACCGCCGAGCTCTACTGGAAGTTCGTGGGCGACGGCTGGTCTGCGGATTCCGACGATGTCGAGATGGAAGTGCGCTTCGCAAATGCCGCTGCCGGGACGGCGGCCGTCAAAGGCGATAACTTCCGCGCATGGGGCCACGGTCCGCTGGCGGGCGACGTGTCGCTCGATGAGGACGAGCCCATGGTCACCTATACCATTCCCTGCGTGCATCAGGGCGAATTCGCCGAGGCACGCATCGCCTTCCCCAGCGACTGGGTGCCGCAGCTTGCCACCTCGGGCGAAGAGCGCATGTCAACGATCCTGAGCGAAGAGAAGGAATGGGCCGACGAAGCTAACGCCCGCCGCGCTCACGCTCGCATAATTGCCAATGCACTTGCCGTGCTAAGTGTTGTTGCGGCGGTGGCCTTTACCGGCACAATCGTTATGCTCAAGCTGCGCAAGCGCAAGCCCAAGCCGCTTTTCCAGGACGAATATTTCCGCGATGTGCCCTCGGCCGACCATCCCGCCGTGCTTTCGGCCCTCATGAGCTGGAACGAGGTGCCCGATCAGGCATATATCGCCACGCTCATGAAGCTCACTGACGACCGTGTGATCAAGCTGGAGCAGGCGACCGTGACCAAGGCCAAGAAGGGTCTGTTGGGGCGTGAAAAAGAAGAGCAGACGTATCGCGTGACGGTGAGCGATGCGGGCTGGAAGTCGGCCAAGGGCATTGACCACATGGTGCTCAAGGTCTTCTTTGCCGGTGCTAAGCCTGACGAGAACGGCGATCGCTCGCGCACGTTTGACGAGCTGCAGCACTACGTCAAGCAGCACGCTACGCCCGTGGGCGATAAGCTCGAGGACTATCAGAACACCGTTAAGGGCAAGTTGGCCGATAGCGAGTACGTTGCCTCGGACGGCATTGTTGCAATGGTGTCTTGCCTGGTTCTTGGTATCCTGATTGCCTTTGTTCCCGTGGGATCTATCTTCTTTACCGATGGCGCACAGACGAACATTACCGCCGCGGTTATCTCGGTGCCGATTGTGCTGGTGGGTATCGGCGTGGGCCTTACGTTCCGCCGCTTTACGCCGGAGGGCGCCGAGGTGGCGGCTCGCTGCAAGGCGCTCAAGCATTGGCTCGAGGACTTCACGCGTCTAAAGGAAGCCGTCCCCGGCGATCTGGTGCTGTGGAACAAGCTGCTGGTGATGGGCGTGGCGCTGGGTGTTTCCAAGGAAGTGCTGCGTCAGCTTGCCGAGGCCGTGCCGCCCGAGGTGCGCGAGGCCGACGGCTTCTATGACAATTATCCCTGCTACTGGTGGTACTACCATCATTACGGTATCGAGTCTCCGCTCGATTCGTTCGATGACGTGTATCACGAGAGCATCCGTGAGCTGGCGTCGAGCTCCGACAGCTCGGGCGGCGGCGGAGGCGGCGGCTTCTCTGGCGGCGGAGGCGGCGGCGTCGGCGGAGGCGGCGGCGGAACGTTCTAGCGCGCTCTGATTTTTGGGATGGATCTTCTCCGGCGACTGTTGGCGGAAAATCTATCCCATTTTTATGCGCTACCTACGAAGGCTGTCCCCAACGACTAATCACTGGGAACATCCCTAAATGACTAGGTATGGCTGCTGGGTTTAGGCTGTTAGATCGAGTTCGTAGAGAAAGCTTTCGCGCGGCATGTCGTGACGGCGCTCTTCGCGGTTGGCGCGGTGCGTGGCCGTGCGCTTAAAGCCGTGCAGCTCGTAGAACTTCCACGAGCAGTTGGAGTCGGTGTACAGGTGCGCCCTCGTCGCTCCAAGCGAGGACAGGTGCGAGACGGCGGCATCGAGCAGAACCGTGCCAACGCCCAGACCATGGACATCGCGATCCACGGCAAGCAGCGTGACCTCGTTGTCGTGCGGCAACGGGCTGCTCTCGAGCAGGCGGTTGTTGGTTCGGATGGTTGCGCGCACAAACGATAGATACTCGGCGCAAGCATCGGGCTCCAGCTCGCGCATTTGCGATAGCAGCGCGCGTTCGGTATCCATCCAATGCTCCTTAACGGTGGCGCCGGAGCTTTGTCCCGCACGCGCGAGCGAAATGCCGCGCGCCTGACCGTCGATTACGGCAACCTGCGAAAACGTCGACGACGAAAGACAATAGGCGAGGTCGCACGCGGCCTCAAGGCGGTTGTACTCATCGTTATCCGAATTGTTATGCCAAAGCTGCTGCAGAATCAGCGCGATGGCGTCGAAGTCTTCGGTATCAAACGGTCGGTAGAGAACCCGCGAGACCATGGTGCCTCTTTCTTTTGCGGATGCATATCGAGCACAGTTCTACCACGCCATTGGCATCGAATTATGGTGCCCCTGTGTTCCATGAACTCACCGTGCCCGGTGCCGTGCCCATCCCCTCCGCTCGCAAACTTTTGGTTGATTTCCGATCTCAGCCGAACACATTAGGCGGACAGGCCGTTCCCGCA
>NZ_QSSH01000028.1:15451-30479 GCF_003438495.1 Collinsella sp. TF05-9AC | reverse complement strand
CACATGTACGGATGAATGTGGGAGGTGTTCGGATGAAGTCGATAATCAAGGAGGCCCACAAAAGCGAACAGACCCATAATCCATGCTGGCTTGGTCAGAATCGATTGGATAAACTCAAGTATGGGAAGGATGACTTGCATCTGGGCTTCCTTTCTTTTTAACGTGGGCGCGTTTCCCTCTTCCACAGGGAACCGCCCCTTTTTGTGCCGCTTTAGGCGTTAGCGGCGGCCGCCTTGATTGCCTCGAGGGCGTCTTCGCGGATCTTCTTCTTGTTCACGTAGCTGCGAACGATCACGACGTTACCGTGAAGCTCGGGAGCGAGCTCCTTAACGGTAATGAACAGATCCGGATTTGCGGAAGAAGCACCGTTCAGGTCCATAGACTCAACGTCGGCCTTGATGCCCTCCTCCTCACAAAGCTCCTCGACTTTGCCAGCGAGCATCAGGCTGGACCCGATGCCGTTTCCGCATACAGTGATGATATGCATGGCAACCTTCCTCTCCTACACGTGACGGATTTTCCGTCTATCCAAAAGCGGCGACGCATCGCCGTGCCATTAAGGCCTAAAAGAATGAACGCATGGTCTCCAAAACCTGCTCGGGCGTACCGCGCGCGCTGAGCTTGGCAACGCAGTCCTCGTCCTCGAACATCTGCGAAAGCTCCGCCAAGCAACCAAGATGAGCCTTGGGGTCGGGCGCGCAAATGCCCACGAGTACGTGAACCGGATCGAAATCCTCGTGTCCAAATGCAACCGCAGGATCAAGCGTGACGATGCAGATTCCCGCTTCGCTCACATTGCCATCGGCCTGGGCGTGGGGCATGGCGATACCCTCTTCCAGAACCATATAGGGGCCAAATTTGTGAACCGATGAAATCATGGCGTCGACATAGCTCTGGTCGCATTTGCCCGCGTCAACGAGCAGCTTGCCACATGCCCTAATCGCTTCCTCCCAATCGGAGGCCTGGACATGGCAGGCAACAAGCTCGGGTTTAAGAAGATCGGTCAGCATGACAGCTCCCTACTCCTCGGGCAGGATATGAAAACCAAGCGCCTGAATGTCGCGGGCAAAGCCCTTGACCGTATCAAGCGAGTACTCGAGCAAATCTTTCCCGAAATTCTTGCGCTTGGCGAGAAGGGCATTGGGGACCGTGATGATCTGGCAGCCAACAGACTCTGCCTGGAAGATGTTGAGTACCTCACGCGTGGATGCCCAGAGAACCTCGGCGGCGGGCTTGACGGCAGCCTTCTTTACGGACTCTGCCATGAGGGGCAGCGGATCGACGCCGGTATCGGCGATACGGCCGGCGAAGATGGACAGAATAGAGGGGGTCTCGGCAGAGACGGCATCGACGAACTCGTCGACCTGCTCGGGCGTGAAGATGGTGGTGACATTCACCTTGATACTATCGGCAGAAAGGCGCTTGACCAACGCTGCGGTGGACTCGCCCTTGGTGTTGAGCGCCGGGATCTTAACGTAGACGTTGTCCGCCCAGGTTGCGATCTCGCGAGCCTCGGCCTCCATACCCGCCTCGTCGTCGGCAAACACCTCGAACGAGACTGACACATCGGTGATGTGCTCAAGAACCGTCTTGGCAAAAGCGCGGTAGTCGGTCACGCCGCCGGCCTTCATAAGGGAAGGATTGGTCGTGAAGCCCTGAACGTTGCCGTTGTCGTGCATGTCAAGCATACCCTCGAGGTTAGCGCCGTCGGCAAACACCTTGATTGCCATGTTCGGTCCTTTCTCATCTAGCACTATTGCTATCGAAAGCCTTTTTCTTTGTTTCAAAAGCTTTTCGGTTTTCTTTTATAAACTATTTCAAAAGATATCGAAAGCTCAATTGCCAACTTTCCGCGAACGGTCGATTATCGGGCGTGAGCGTACCTCACTTTTTGTGAACACCTTCCAGGCAAGACTCTTTACTGGCTATTACAGGCATTCTGCATGTCAGGCCAACTACTAACACAAATAAAAGCAAAGCGTGTCATTCATCTCGTTCACTCGATTTTGCCTTGTTCTTTTCATATCGATACGTTATATTTCGATTACGAAAGGCATTTCTTTCGCCTTTCGTTCATAAGGAGCGACACATGGCATCTACTTCAGACCTTTCACCCGCCGAGCGTCAGCGATTTATCATGAACTGGCTGGCGGAAAAGCCGAATATCTCGGTATCCGACATCGTCCGTCGCTTTTCGGTTTCGGAAGTCACCGCACGACACGACCTCGTCTCACTGGAATCGGAAGGCAAATTGCGTCGTGTACGCGGCGGAGCAGTATCGCTTTCACGTTCCACTGCAATCTCGTATCCCGAAGAGCGCATCAATGTCCAAGTCGAAGCCAAGGAGGCTATCGCCGCGACCGCAGCAACTCTTGTTGACGATGGTGACGTTTTGGTGATCGACATCGGCACCACGGGCTTTTACTTCACTAAAGCCCTCATAGACAAGCGCGACATCACCATCATCACCGGCGATCTTGCCATCGCAAACTATGCCAGCTTCAATCTGCCCAACGCTTCGGTAGTGCTGTTAGGTGGTTCCGTGCGAAAGGGCCACCTTTATCTCGCGGGCGCGCTGACGTTCGACTGCATGAGCAAGCTTCATGCCGACAAGGCATTTGTCAGCGCCGACGGATTCCATCCCGACCACGGCTTTACCGTTGAGCACGACTTCTCTGCCATGATCAAGCGCATGTATCTAACCAACTCGAACCTGAGCTACATGATGGTCGACCAGGGTAAGTTCAATAAGACGAGCTTTTATCAGTCCGCACAGATCGATGACCTCGACGGCATCATCATCGATGGGGACAGCGAAGGTATCATGACAGCGGCAATCGAGAGCAGCCACAGTCATCCCAAACTCTATATTGCAAAATAGCTCACATGGCCGGGTCGCCCCCAATGCAGGCGACCCGGCCATGTATTAAATCAAGCCAAAGTGGCGCATAGCCGTGACGGTACCGTCGTGTGCGACGTCATCGGTCACGTAGTCGGCGACCGCCTTGACCTCGGGCATGGCGTTGCCCATAGCTACGGCCGTCTCGACGGCGGCGAGCATGCCCAGGTCGTTGCCCGAGTCGCCAAAGCCAAAGGTGCGCGCATTTCCCTCGCGGCCCAGATACGCCAGCGCTCGCGCCACGCCCACACCCTTGTCAATGCCCTTGGGGCTCAGCTCGCGATTCTGACCACCGGTGTTGCACAGCTCAAACTCGCGATCGATAAAGCCGTCATCGTTGGCTACGCGAGCCAGGTAGCTCGCGACGATGCACACCTTGCCCACGCGCAGACGGCCGTCGACGCGCATCTCCTCGGCGCTGTGCACCACAGAAGTGCCGATCAGAGACGGCTGCTCAACACCCGCGGGTTCCAGGGCAAAGGTAGCCACGTTGGTCTCGAAAAAGGCTTCAATCCCTGCCGCGGCCATACGGCGTGCAAGCTCCTCGATAACGTCCTCATCAAAGCAGTCCTCGTGTACCACGCGGCCCTCGACCTCGAGCGTCGCTCCCGCCATGGCAACGACACCCGCCGGGTTCAGCGCGCGCAGGCCATCGGCAATCAGCCACAAGGGACGACCCGTGCAGATAAATGCCTGGTGTCCCGCGTCGCGCAGACGATGAAACGCCTCGACGACCGCCTGCGAGGGGTGAACCGCCGAGAAGTCCTTGTCGGTCATGTTGTCGGGATCGAACGACGTCAGCGTGCCGTCCACGTCAAAAAAGAGCACGGCGGAATCGGGGCACGCATCAATCATATGGGTTCCTTTCGGGGGCGAGAGTAAACGGAGTATCCATCATATAATGGAGCGACGCAACCAGAGAGGTCACCCATGGAATTTTACGCAAGCTGCCCCGAGGGCTTTGAGTCCGCACTCGCCGATGAGCTTAAACGCCTCGGGCTTTCGCATGTCCGCCGCCTGAAGGGCCGCGCCACGTTTGAGGGCGAGCTCGAAGAAGGCTATCGCGCGTGCCTGTGGTCGCGCCTGGCGAGCCGCGTGTTCGTGGTACTCGGACGCTTTGAGGCGCAGGATGCCGATGAGCTGTACGACGGCGTTTACGACATCGCTTGGGAGACCATCATCCGCCCCGGCGCCACCATCGCCATTACCGCCCGCGGCGTGACCGAGCAGCTGCGCAACACGCGCTTCTCGGCCCTGCGCGCCAAGGACGCGCTGTGTGACCGCCTGGCCGAGACCACGGGCCGTCGCGCCGACGTTGATGCCGCCGATCCCGACGTTCATCTGCTGCTTTCGCTGCGTCAGCGCCGCGCGAGCATCAGCCTGGACCTTTCGGGCGACCCGTTGTTCAAACGCCTGCCGCCCGCAGCGGCCCGCGCCGGCGAGGGCGCGCACGTGCTGCGCCCCGACTACGCCGCCCTGGTGCTGGCGCAAGTCAGCTGGACCGCGCTATGCGAGCGCGAGCTGACGGCCGATGATTACGAGAACGAAGCTCTGCCCACGCTGATCGACGCCTCGTGCGCCGGCGGCGGCCTGTTGCTGGAAGCCGTAAACATTCTGACCGACCGCGCCCCGGGCGCCGCACGCGAGCGCTGGGGCTTTGAGGGCTGGCAGCTGCACGACGCCGCTCTGTGGGAGCAGCTGCTTGCCGAGGCGCGCGAGCGCGAGGCGGCAGCGCGCGAGCGGCAGGCGCGCATCGTGGCCGCAGACATCGACCCCGCCGCTCGCAAGACCGCCGAGCGCATGGTCAAGAGCGCTGGTTACAAGCGTTTTGTCGACTTTTGCGCCGCCAAGTCCGCCACCGTGCTGGACCATGCTGGCGCCGTCGCCGGAGCCGCCGTAGTCGCAGACACCACCGAGACACCGCTTTCACTCATGCACGACGCCATGAGGCTGGTCGGCGAGCTGCGCCGCGCGCCCGAGCTTTCCGCGGCGCCGGTCGCCGCACTCACCCGCGATGGCCTTATGGCCCGCGCGCTCCATGCCGAGCCCGCGCGCTCCATCGCCGTCATGCCCAATAACGAAGAGGCAACTATTGAGGTTTGGCCCTCGCTCGACCACGCCGCCGCAGCGTTTGAGGCTGCGACCAGTGCGGATGCCGAGGCCGAGGTTGCGGATGCCAACGAAGCCAACGACAAAGCCGCCGCTTCCTCCATGCCCGAACCTGCCGCCACACTCGACCTGGGCGACGGCAAGCCGCTGCCCGTGCTCATCCCCGAGTCGGAGCAGTTCGCCAACCGCCTGCGCAAGAATGCCCGTCTGCGCCGCAAGTGGGCCAAGCGCGAGGGCGTGAGCTGCTACCGCGTCTACGATGCCGACCTGCCCGATTACTCCGCCGCCATCGATCTGTACGAGGGCTGCCCGCAGACGCCGGGCCGTTGGCTCGTCATCGCCGAATACGCCGCGCCCAAGACCATCGACCCCGCGCTTGCCCAGGCCCGTATGCTCGACATTCTTGCCATCGCGCCGCGTATCCTGGATGTTCCGGCCGAGCACGTGCATGCCAAGGCCCGCATGCGTTCGCGCGGCGGCTCGCAGTACGGCAAGCAGGGCGCCGGCAAGGGCGGATCGGGAGAACGCGCCAATATCGCACGCCGCCGCCTGCCGCTCATCGAAGAGGGCGGACTCACCTTTGCCGTCAACTTTGATGACTACCTGGATGTGGGCATCTTCTTGGATCACCGCGTCACCCGCAACCTGGTGCGCGAGCACGCCAAACAGGCACGCCGCTTCCTCAACCTGTTCGCCTACACCGGCACCGCCACCTGCTATGCGGCCGACGGCGGCGTCGAGGAAACCGTGACAGTCGACCTTTCCAACACCTACCTGGACTGGGCCGAGCGCAATATGCGCCAGAACGGCTTTGTTGGTCCGCAGCATCATTTTGTGCGCGACGACGTGCTTGCCTGGATTCGCGACCAGCGCCAGACGCGCAACCGCTGGGACCTGATCTTTGTCGACCCGCCCACGTTCTCGAACTCATCCAAGATGGGCCGCCGCACCTGGGATGTCCAGCGCGACCATGTTGAGCTTTTGGCCGGCGTATCGCGCCTGCTCGCACAGGGCGGCCACGCCATCTTTAGCTGCAACCTGCGCGGCTTCCGCCCCGAGACGCGCAAGCTCGCGCGCGCGGGCGTCGTGTTGGAGGACATTACGGCGCAGACCATCCCCGAGGACTTCGCGCGCAACCAGAAGGTGCACCACTGCTACATCGTGCGCCGCCTGCCCATCGAGGACGCCATGGCCGAGGTCGGCTTTAGCGCCGAGGAGATTGCCGAGCGTGTCGAGGAGCTGCGCAACCCCGAGGTCCGCAAGCCTCGCGCGGCAGTGCCCACGCACGCGCAGGCCGGCAACGGCAGGTCCAACTTTGCCGGCAAACCCTCCCCTGCCGGCAAGTCCAAAAAGAAGAAGTTCTACGCCAGCAAGCCCAAAGGCAAATAAACAAAGTTGCGGTGGAATACGGACTGTTTTGCCTGGAATTAGGTAAATTTAGACCGTATTTCACCGCAACTCATAGTGGGATGGTGGTTGGCGATCTAGCCTTGGGTGACCAATCGGTAGCCGATACCCACGTGCGTTTGGATATAGCGCGGATGCGCGGGGTCGGACTCAATCTTTTTGCGCAGCGTACCCATAAAGACGCGCAGGCTCGCCAGATCGCTCTTGGTTGCCGTACCCCAAATCTCGTGCAGGATAAACTGGTGCGTCAGCACCTTGTCGGCATTATGGGCCAGCAGGCACAGCAGTTTGTACTCGATCGGCGTCAGGTGCAGTTCCTCGCCATCCATCGTGGCGATGCCGGCGTCAAAATCGATATGCAACTCACCGGTATTGAACGATCCCTCGGACGCACCCATGCCAACCTGCGCATATGAGAGACGTCTGAGCGTGGTGCGAATGCGCGCGAGCAGCTCCTCGACCGAAAACGGCTTGGTCAGATAGTCGTCGGCACCGGCGTCAAGCGCGCGGATTTTGTCCGCATCCTCGCTGCGCGCCGAGACCACGATGATCGGCATGCCCGACCATGCGCGCACCGACTCGACCACCTTGACGCCGTCCATATCGGGCAGGCCCAGATCGAGCAGCACGATGCTCGGCGCCTGCGACGAGGCGGCGGCGATAGCGGCATGGGCGGTCTCTACAGCCATATGGCGCAAGCCGTGCGCCTCGAGCGCGGCGACGATGAGGTTGCGGACGGCGGGGTCGTCCTCAACGACCAAGATGAGCGGTTTCACGGCAGAGTTCGACACAGCGTTACTCCTTATCAAACGAAACGTCGGCGGCGGGAAGCTCAATCGTAAAGATCGAGCCGTGCGGATCCGCCGCGGCAACCTCTATGCTACCGCCATGTGCCAGCGCAATGGAGCGGCAGAGCGAAAGACCCAGGCCCACGCTGCGGTGGCTGTCGGCCAGGCCATGATTGGCGGTATAGAACGACTCAAAGATGCGCTCACGGTCCTCAGGTGCGATGCCCGGCCCGTCATCGGCCACCGAGCACCTCACGCGCCCGCCGGCGACACCAATCGAAATCACGATATGCGAGCCCGTGGGCGTATAGGTGATGGCGTTGTTCACCAGATTGACCACCAGCTGCACCATCAGGCGCGCATCGACGTTGACGAGCGCCGGCTCATCGCACGCCACCACCTTAAGGTCGTGCTCGCGCACGGCAGGGTTCACGTGGCGCAGCGCCTCCTCGACGATATCGTCCATGAGCTCGAGCGTGGTCGACAGGCGCATACCGCCACCCTCGAGCTTGGTGATGGCGAGCAGATTCTCGACGGTGGCGTTGAGCCACAGCGCATCCGAGCGAATGGAAAGGAGCAGGCCGCGGCGCGTCTGGGCATCGAGCACCGCGGTGCCGGTCGAGCCCTGATCGAGCAGGACATCGGCATTGCCCGAAATACTGGTGAGCGGCGTACGCAGATCGTGCGAGATGGAGCGCAGCAGGTTGGCGCGCAGCTGTTCGTTTTTGGCGAGCACCGCCGCCTCCTCGCGGGCCTCCATGGCGCGGGCGCGATCGAGTGCCAGCTCGCCTTCGCTCACGATGGCATCGGCAAGTGTTCGCTCCTCGTGCGTCAGCACGTCGGGCTCGGCAACGATAGCCAGCACGCCCACCACCGAGGCGGGGTCGCCCGAGCGCGCGAAGCCGTCGCCTGTGCGAACCGTCAGGTAGATGCCATAAAACGCCGAGCCGCCAAACGTGGCGTCGAGCGGCGTTCCCACATAGGCGGATGCCGAGAGCCGCGGCGGCATCTGCGGCGCCAGTTCGTGCACCGGTGCGGCATCGCCCACGGCCGTGTATGTCGCACGCGGCAGCAGGTCATCGCCCTCGGCGTCGGCGCTGTACCACACGACCGGACAGCCCGAAAGACGCGCCAGCTGCGTTGCCATGGCGTGAACGATCTGCTGCTCGTCGGCGCACCGCTGTAGCATGCGGTTGGTCTCGAGCACCATATGCGTGCGACGGTCGCTGGCGGCAGCCTGTGCCAAGGCACGGCGCAGGGCCAACGCAATCGAGCTCGATACAAGCGAGACCACGAACATGATGAAGAACATGCCGGGATAGCCGCGGTCGATAAGCGACAGCGAGTAGCGCGGGTCGACAAACAAGAAGTTGTAGAGCGCCACGGCGGCAGCCGAGCTCAGCAAGCAATACAGGCAACTCCAGGTAAAGAATGCGCACAGCTGAACGGCGAACACATAGACGATCATGATGCTCGGCGCGAGACCCGGATGGTCGAGCAGCGCGCCCACAATCGTCGCCGCGACCAGCAGCCCCACCGATACGCAGGCGTCATACAGAGGAGTGCGGCGCGTCAGCGTTGTGCGCCGCCACCAAAAGCTATCGGCAATATCGCCGTCCGTACGGACGTCCATCAGTGCCCCGCCCCTCTCTCAAAAACAAAAACCACCACAAAGGGACAGGCACCTTTGTGGTGGTTTCCCTTGTGGTGGTTCCAAGTGTATAGCCTTTGCAACCGGCGGTCGCTAGACAAATAGCACGTGCGCGAGCAGGGCACACACGCACACCGCTCCAAATACCAGTGCCACGATCGAAATTACGCGATCGGCCATATCCATGTTGGCACGGTTCGTAAGGAACCGATCTTCGGCGGCGTCGACACGCGCCTCACGCACCATTTCGACCACCGCCTCGCGGCCATCGAGCGCCTTTGCATCCATGTTTGCCTCCCCGGCCTCAATCTTGTCCATCGAAAACCAACTCCATGCAGCCTGTCGGCGACTACGGCCGCTCGTTGGGAGCCAGGCGCTGCATCTTGTTCACGGCCTTGAACTTGGTGAACAGCGGCACGTACTCAAAGCTCACGTTGGAGTTCTCCAGGCCGTACCAACGCGCGGGCGTGCCGGCGGCACGGCGGATGATGTACTTGAGCGTGATGGCCGTACGCTCGCTCGGCTCCACGTCGCTTTCGGGCGCCAAAAGCTTACGGATCAGGACGAACTTGAACGTGCCGATGTTACCCGGGTCCTTGTAGACCGAGTAGTCATGCGTCTGCGGCGGCAGCTCGCCAGTGGCAGCCAGGTCCTGAACAACCTGACGCAGGTAGGCATTGACGCGCTGGTTGATCTTGTAGCCCAGGTACAGATGCACGCGGAACACGTAATCGGTGCCGAACGTCTCGACCGAATAGGCAAAGGTGTGCGGTTCGTCCATGGTCTCGACATTCACAAACCACCAGGCGCGGGCGCGCTTGGGATGCTTGTCCAAGATCGAATAGACGATATCGCGGTCGATGTAGTCGGTATGGGTGTCCTTGGTCAGGTACACGACGTTGTCGCTCATGCGCTCGTAACGGTCGTCGTCGCGCAGGCGCTTGAGCTGCGGCAGGTAGCTGCGCAGCGGCAGAAGCGTAAACTGGCGCTGCTCAACAGCCGTACCGTTGTACCAGCACACCATGATGCCCATGATGAGCGCGGCCATGAGGATGGTGAAGTAGCCGCCGTGGAAGAACTTGGTAAGTGAGCTCACGAAGAAGAAGCCTTCGAGCAAAAGGAAGAAGGCCGCGAAGATCCACGGAGCAACCTTGAGCTTGCGCTCCTCGTGCAGGTAGAAGAAGAGCAGCAGCGTGGTGCACATCATAGTCAGCGTAATGGCAAGGCCGTAGGCGGCTTCCATATGCGCCGAGTTCTGGAACAGCAGCACCACGATGACGCAGCCGACAAGCATGACGTTGTTGACCATGGGGATGTAGAGCTGGCCCTTGGTCTCGGCAGGGTAGAAGACCTGCATGTGCGGCATGAGGTCCAGACGGCTGGCCTCGGACACCAGCGAGAATGCGCCGGTGATGAGCGCCTGCGAGGCAATGATGGCCGCGACGGTGGAAAGGCCGACGGCAAACGGGCGCAGGCCCGGGGCGAGCATCTGGTAGAACGGGTTGAGGTCGGCAATGCCCATGAGCTCGGGGTTGGCAGCGTTGTTCATAAGCCAAGCGCCCTGGCCCATATAGGAAAGCAGCAGGCAGCACTTAACGAACGGCCAGGTAGCGTAGATGTTGCCGCGGCCGACGTGGCCCATGTCGGAGTAGAGCGCCTCGGCACCGGTGGTGGCGAGGAAGCAGCTGCCCAGAATCATGATGCCCGCGTGGTTGTTGGGGCTCAGCAAAAAGGCGATGCCGCGCACCGGGTTGAGGCACAGCAGCACGGCGGGGTGCTGGAAGACAAAGAACAGACCCGTGCCGCCCAGGAACAGGAACCACAGCGTCATGATGGGGCCAAAGGCGTGACCGATCTTGGCCGTACCGATGCGCTGTACCAAGAAGAGCACGATGATGATGGCGAGCGTAATGGCGACGACGCGGCCTTGGTCATCGCCCAGCACGGCATGGACCGCCGGGATGGTGCGCAGGCCCTCGATGGCCGTGGTAACGGTAACGGCCGGCGTGAGGATGCCGTCGGCGAGCAGCGCGGCGCCACCTAGCATGGCGGGGATGATAAGCCACTTGCCACAGCGCTTGACCAGACTGTACAGGGCAAAGATACCGCCCTCGCCATGGTTATCGGCGCGCAGCGAGATGAGCACATACTTGATGGTGGTCAGCAACGTGACCGTCCACACGACAAGGGAGAGCGCGCCGAGCACGAACTCCTCCGTGACGCTTCCGATGCCGCCGTTGCCGGCAACGAGCGCCTTGGTTACATACATAGGGCTGGTGCCGATATCGCCGTACACCACGCCCAGCGTGACGAGCATCGCCGAGATGCTCACAGGAATCGCAGCGCGCGAAGCTGCCTCCTTGGCCTTTTGTTCCATAAGCCGGTTTCCTCCCAACTTTAATGTTCGAAGGAATTATAGGTAATCGGCCCATGTTTGAATGGCACTGTTTTCCCAGCTAGATAAACATTTATACGGCCTTTAAGCCACCTCGGCGATATGGAATGTGACAAAGGGACTGTCTCTTTGTCGCATCCGTCATTTTCCGAGCCAATTTTTGAACCACCACTCCATGGAGCGGCTCATCTCGGCCATAAAGGGACTCGTGTGCTTGCGGGTATAGATGTCCACGACGCGCTCCCCCACCACGCGGGCATGCGGACGGAACATCGCGTCCATCTCGGCTACCTGCGCGTCCATAGTCGCAGCATCGGCGCGGCAGTAGCGCTCCTCGTGCACCAGGTTCACCACGGGATGCGCAATGGCCGGACGCTCCTTACGGGGCGTGCCGATGATGAGCATCGACAGCGGCATGGTATACGGAGGCAGATCGAGCAGCTCGGCCACTTCCTCGGCATTCTCGACGATATCACCGATGTAGCAGCTCCCCAGGCCCAGGGCCTCGGCGGCGACCACGGCGTTTTGCGCAGCGATCACGGCGTCCTGGGCCGCGATGGCAAAGTCACCCAAACCCGGTGCACGGCGGGGCGCCTTGCCCGTGCGCTCGACAAACTCGGGCTCAAAGCAGCCCACGTGCTCAAACAGATCGATCCACTTGGCATAGTCGACCACAAATATAAGTGCCCAGGGCGCCTTGGCGATCATGGGCTGGTGGTCGCACAGGTCGGCCAGACGATCCAGCGTAGCCTGCTCGCGAATGCTCACGATGGAATACATCATCATGGCGCCCGCCGACGGCGCGCGACTCGCCGCATGCAAAATTGCCGCCCGCTGCTCGTCGGTCACCGCCACGGGACGGTCGTCGTCATCACGCGCGAAGGCACGCGTGGAGGAACGGTGCTCCAACGTGTCCAGCACCGCATTGCCCGTCGTCTCGACCGGATAGCCGCCCGCGTCCATGCCAGCGTCCACGTCACCCGCACTCGTCATACAAGCCCGTTCGTTCATCGCCTCATCCTCGCCAATTCTTTAAGAAGCCTTTACGTTTCCGTGTAATTCCCGTCCATTATCGCGCAGGTCGCCACTACATTGCGCCACACCGTCACACGTGCGCGTTAATATGGCTGGTTGTTGTGCGCAGACACCAATTGCAGCGCATATCTTGGTAACAATCGGGTAAACCCCCGCTTTCGTACGTTTTAGTTTGTGAGGAGTCTCAGCATGTTCGCTGCCGCCATCTCGCTCGTCGGTCTTGCGGCGACCGTCTACCTTGTCTTGCGCGAGGCCAAGGCCATTCGCGCTCAGTCGGGCACCGTTGCCAAGGGCGCCTTCGCCTGGAGCGTCGCCTTTGGCCTGTTCCAGCTCTTTTTGACCGTCTGGGGCGCTATTGGCCTCGTCGCGCAGAACGAGCCGCTCGCCTTCGTGATGCTCATCCTGACCAACGCCATCCTCACCGGCTGCGCTTGGGCCAGCATCGCCCGCGACCGCATCGCCCCGCGTGTCTTTGCGTTCGCCGGGCCCGACGCCCCCGCCCCCACCGGCAAGCTCGCCCGCCTGCGCGGAGCCTTTGTGGGTAAACCGCTCGTCGCCGCCGTCCTGTGCCTGCTGCTCGCCGGCGTCTTTGCGCTGCTGGGCATGGAGGTCTCGTCCAACCACGACTTTACCTGGGTCTACCCCCTGTGCATCCTGCTCGAGTGGGCCATCATCACCACGCTCATGGTCGGCCTGTTCTTCCTGTTCCAGCGCCACGGCGCAGCCCCCGCGGTCTTGGCCTTTGCCCTCTTTGTCCTGGGCATTGCCGAGTTCTTCGTCATCACGTTTAAGTCCATGCCCATCCAGCCGGGCGACCTTTCGGCCATCTCCACCGCCGCCGCGGTCGCCGGCACCGGCTACACCTTCTCCATCTCGCTGTTCTGTGTGCTGTCCATGGGCTTTACCGCCATCGCCATGCTGCTGTGCGAGTACGCTGGCCTGGTGGCACCGCACCGTCAGAAGGGCGCCGCCAACGCCAAGCGCATGCTGCTCACCAACCTGCTCGTGGCCGTGCTGTGCCTGGGCGGTGTGACCGCGCATGTTACGCTCATCGACTACTACAACACTCTCGGCATCACCGTCTACACCTGGCGTCCGCTCGAGAGCTACTGGCGCGAGGGCTACCTGCCCGCCTTTATTAGTGCAGCGCAGTCCATCAAGCCGCCCAAACCCGCCGACTACTCCGTCGATGACGCCAAGGCCACGCTCAAAAAGTACGCCAAGGCCTACGACAAGTCCGACGCGGCCAAGAGCGACGAGCGCGCCGCCGCAAAAGAGCAATTCGACAGCGAGAAGCCCACGGTCATCGCCATCATGAACGAGACGTTCTCGGACCTATCCATCTACCAGAACATGCGCGCCGGCTACGAGGGCCCGCAGTACTTTAAGAGCCTGTCCAACTGCCTCAGCCGCGGCAAGCTCTACGTGAGCGCCTACGGCGGCGGCACCGCCAATACCGAGTTTGAGTTTATGACCGGCAACTCCATGGCCAACCTGGGATCGGGCGTGTACCCCTACACCATCTACAACATGGAAACGACCGGGAACTTGGCAGAGCAGTTCAAATCGCTCGGCTATTCCACCACGGCCATGCACCCCAACCACGCGACCAACTGGAACCGCGAGAACGTCTACAAGGACTTTGGCTTTGACCAGTTCCTGTCCATCAACGATTTCCAGGGAGCCGACACCCTGCGCGGCATGGTGACCGACCAGGCTACCTACGACAAGATTCTTGAGCTGCTCGACCAGAACGCCGATCCGCAGTTTATCTTCGACGTGACCATGCAGAACCACTCGGGCTACGACACGGGCCTGCTGCCGGTCGACAAGCAGATGCACCTGAACATCGACGCGACCGACCTGGACGCTAAGACCGTCGAGGACGGCACGCTCTCCGATGTCGACGAGTATGTCTCGTGCATCGAGCAGTCCGACCAGGCGCTTCGCTACTTCCTCAACGCCCTGAGCAAGCTCGACCGCAAGGTGGTCGTGGTGTTCTGGGGCGACCATCAGCCGTTCTTCCCGTCCAAGTTCAATGACAAGTGGTTTACCGGCGAGGACGACGCCACGCATCAGGAGCGCCTGTGGCAGACCGACTACATCATTTGGGCCAACTACGACGTTGCCGGTTGCGACCAGACGAGCGAGGTCGACGACCTATCCACCAACTACCTGTCCACGCAGCTTATGCAGCTGATCGGCGCACCGCTGACCGACTACCAGAAAGCGCACATGACGCTGCGCAAGTCGCTGCCCGCCATCAACTCCGTCGGCTACGAGGACGCCAGCCTGCGCTGGGCGCTCTCCTCCAACGTCACCGGTGACGACGCCGCTGCCGCAGCCGCCACCAAGGCGCGCGAGGATTACGCCAAGATGCAGTACTACGAGATGTTCCGCGACGGCAAGAACGTCTACACCGAGCATTTCCAGACCGAGGCCAACGAAACCGACCCCAACCTGGCACCGGGTACGACCAAGATTAAGTAGCGGGCGTGTATCCCGGTTCGTCTGCCCGGGCGGCGCGGAATGTAAGATTCCCTGCTCGGGCAGTCCTGCTCGCACGGAGAGCACATTAAGTGCTCTCCGGCTCGTGCGGAACTCGCGATGAACCTTACATTCCGCGCCGCCCGGGCAGACGCCTTGTTGTTGGAGCGCGGCTTGTCATGGGGAGTATTCGGAGTGTCTCTGGTTGAATCGGGCTCTTGCCTTGAAGACTCTGATTTCTAATAAAGAGAAAACCC
>NZ_QSSH01000028.1:0-15434 GCF_003438495.1 Collinsella sp. TF05-9AC | reverse complement strand
AGCCAGTTGTTTGGCTACCCGGGTTTTAGTTTGTCGATATGTTCGACTGGCTGCTAGTGGTTCTTACGGCGTTTGATCAGCATGATGAGGGCTATTACTACGAGCGTTACACCCGCTGCCGCTGCGGTGGCAACTAGGGCGAATGTTTGGTCGCCGGTGTTTGCGAGGCTCTTGGCCGTGGTCGTAGTCTTGGTCTTTGTCTTGGCGTCGGTGCCGTTGTCTGACTTTGGCTTGTCCTGGCCAGACGGGGTCTCAGGCGTTGCCGGAGTCTCGGGGTCCTTTGGGCCTTCGGAGTCGGTGGGGCCGGCAGTGTTTACCAGCGTATGGTCCAAGAACTTCTTGGCGCCCGCGCTTGCCTGCGAGAACAGGCGGCGTGTGCGGATCGGAGCGGCGTTCACCGTTGTGGGCTTCGTCTCCTCGGCCGCGATGTTCACCAGTGTCACACCGGTATCGAGGCCGACGTCGTTGTAACCCACATGGCAGTAGTACTGCGCACCGTCATCATCTGCGGTCAGGTCAATCCCAAGCGTCGAGGCCGTTCCGGCTTCGAGGTTGCCATCGGCACCCACACGCTTGAACTCGGTCTCACCACGGCCCTTGCGGTACCAGATGTATGTCGGCGCCAGCTCCGTTTCGCTACCGTCGGCACCGAGCTGCGTCACGTTGCCGATCGCCGAAAGCGTCAGGCGGCTTCCCGCTGCGCGCTCGATCGAGGAATCGTATTCGATACTCTCCCCCTCTTCATCATCCGCCGCAGGTCCGCTCACGCTCATCGTCATGCCCTCGGGCATGGTCTTGACCGTAATAATTGCCGAGCGAATACCCGTTTCGGTCGTGGATCCATTCTTAACGGCGGCAATGGCAAATCGATACTCCGTATTGGGCTGCAACCCGTCCCAGGTAAGCGAGGTCTGCGTATTGTCGGCGATCTTCCAGCTGTTGACGATGGCGTCGGCCGCGTTACTCTGCAGCATACCCACGCCGTAGCTAAAGCCACCCCTGTTTGCGAGCACGTCGTCCCAGCTAAACGCGACACTGGTCGAATCAACGGCGTTTGCCGTAAAGCCCGTCACGGCCGGCGCCTCGGGCATCTCGACGTCCTTGACGTCATAGCCCACGATCCAAAACTGATCGGTGTCCTTGGTGCCGAGTTTGTCGCCCGAGCCGTCCTCGAACTTGTTGACATCCACCGCGTTGACGCCCAGGCGCCACGCAAAGCCGTACTTATCCTTCGCGGCCTCGGGCAGGTTGTCGACGGTGCCGCCGTATTCGGTCGATTCACTCGAGGAGTTACCCGTAGTAAAGCCGGCGTTGGCACCAAAGCACAGGCCGCCAAATAACTCGTGCTTTGCAAGCTTCGCGCCCATGACAACGCTGCCGTTCAGCGTAAAGCCGTACTCAAACTCCTGCTCCTCGCCCTCCTCGACTTCGATGGTCTGCGTAGTGCTCGCCCCCGACTGCGCGACAGCACCGCTATACCCATCGTACGTGTAAGCGCGCGTCACGCCGGGCTTGCCCAGACCAAAGGAATCTTGCACGGGAGTCGTACCGTTGAGCGCCGTGTAATAGCTGTCGGGCTCTCCCGACCGGTTGGTCAAAAAGTAGCTGAGCGGCGTCATGTTGTGCTGCTTGGCAACGCGGTCATAGGCCTCGACATTAACGACCGAGGTCTGCGCGCCGAGCGACACGGGCGCCGCCATCACGCCCTTGCCGCCAGTTTCCTCATTTTCGATCTCGTACTCGTAATAGACCATCGGAATCGTGTAGAGCACGGCCTTGTCGCCTTCGCCGGCATGCGACTCATAACTTACGCTGGCGCTCACTGTGCGCTCGCTCCGATAGTCATAGCATCCCTCGGCGGCAAAATCGACTGAAGCATTAATCGCCACCAGGGGCGGACCGGTCTGTACCTCGACGGCAACGCCCAACTCGGCGCCAATAGTGCCGCCGTGAATCTGCCCTGTGCTCGTGCCCTCGCCATATTCCGTACCGCCCAACACCAGATAGCCGTATGCCTGCTCCAGATCCTCAACATAGGGAGCATCCTGCAGCACGGCGAGCACGCGCGGGTTGGTATAGACCTTGTAGCGGTCCTTGTACGTAATCTTGACGCTGTCATTGTCGACATCGGGCAGCGCGAGCGAGATAAATGTGCCATAGGTAGTGCCGCGACGGTTGCTCTCGCTAATCACCTGCTCCTCGCCGCGGCGCACCTTTCCGTTCTCGTCGAGCGAAAAATGCGAGGCGGTCATCCAATAGTAGTCATCGTTCTTGCGCAGGTCCTCATCGCGGTGCTTGCCCACCACGGCGATAAAGCTCTCGTTATAGCGGTCCGAACCCGAGACGCTGCCCGCCTTGACATCGCTGATCCACACCTGCTCGATACCCTTGTGGTCATGCTTGTTGCTACTGTTGTATTGCTGGCCGCTCATGCTCATGGTTCCGACCATGGAACCCAAGCCCTGGGCCCCGCTCTGCGCTGTGTTGCAGGCAAAGTCGCGGAACACATCGCCGCCCACGAGCACCTCGTCGACCGCCGGCTGCTCGGACAGACCGTCAAGGTTGGCAGTGGCAAGAGCAATAGGTGCCAAGGTGCACGGATAGCGCTTATCCTGAGCACTATCCTTCCATGCGCTGTTGGGCACATGCATCAGTCCATAGGAGGCGAGGAGCCCGTCTCTGTATTCCTTGCAATCGGAAAGTTTGAACTCGCCAGACTCCGAGTCAAAATACGCGTAGCGGTACAGCGCGCCGTACAGCCCCTTGCTGCCGT
Organism: Collinsella sp. TF05-9AC; assembly: GCF_003438495.1. Taxonomy (GTDB): domain Bacteria; phylum Actinomycetota; class Coriobacteriia; order Coriobacteriales; family Coriobacteriaceae; genus Collinsella. The sequence goes on along the minus strand of NZ_QSSH01000028.1, from coordinate 12,661 downwards.
CAGAGGCGCCGTAATCAAAAGTGCTGCTTTGCCAGTCATAGCCCGCAAGAATAAGGCCCGTGACGGTTTCACCCGTCTTCTTTCCTTCTTCATCGTAGGCGGCAAACGTGCCGAATGTCGCATTCGCGGCAACCATGGTCTTGCCGTTCGCGGAGAGGGAGATTGCGCCCGCGTCACCCAGAGCATCGACATGGACGAGCGCACCCTTGGATGCATCCCACGAGAACAGCTCGCAATGCGTCGACTTATCAATATTCTTTTTGCCGTAGGGTGCCGAGACCACGATGGCGAGGTCATCGCAAAAATCGCGATCGAGGTCGCCGGCCGCCAGCGAAACGACAGGAGCTGACTGAAGCTGCGTCCAGGAATCGTTCCCGCCCTTGTTGTGCGTGGTGTAGTCAGCGGCGTTACCGGCATCGATCTTAACGACGCTCTGCTTCCAGTTGCCGCCCTCCAGGTCGTACATGTCGACTACGGCCTTGCGCACGCCGTTCTCGTCGACATAGCAACCCGCGTAGACAAAAAGCTCGTCCACACCGTCGCCATCGACATCGCCCGCCTCGACATCAAAGACGGCATCGTGCTCTTGCAGATAACCGGCATCCAGATACTTAAAACGGCCTTCGTACATCATATTGGTGTTGACCGTCACCGGCAGGCGTGTATCGAGCTTGCGCGTGCGCCCGTTGGCAAACGAAAAGAGGACCAGCTCGATCTTTCCGGAGTACGACTTGCCGTCGATCGTGGTAGAGGAGCTGTCGCCATAGGCGCGAAGCTCGGCGACGCGGCTCTTTTTGCCCGTTTTGGCGTCGCTGCAGAACTCGACGCTCGTGGCGTGAATGCCCGAGAAGTCGCTGTTCTCGTTGGCAAGCACTGTTGATGACCCATTGTTGCTTAGGTACGACCAGTCGCCGCCGCCGTAATCGCTGTGCTTGTAGAGGTCGCTACCCGTATCGAAGCTGTTGACATTTTGCCAGAACTTTGCGGCGCCCCACACACTTCCATAGCCATCGGTGAGTTTGCTGCTGCCGCCAAGATCGCCGCGCTCGACGTTCTCGAGCTTGTCGCGCAGAGTGTAGCGATTGCCATGGCTACCGTTAACTGCCATATAGACCTCGCTGCGCGTGGCAAACGTCGTGGGAGTGGTGGTGGAGTAGGGGCCAACGGTATCGGCCGGAATGTCCTCGCTCGTGCCCAGGCCCAAATCGCTATAGTCCTGCTCGGTCATATCGGTGATTGCGGGCGCGTCTGCCGCCTGGGCAACCTGGGGCGTGGCCATAAAACAGACGACACTCGTTGCAATCAACGCAGCAAGCGCCGCCGTCCCGGCAAGCGGGATTTTCGACCGCCTACGGATACGGGGGTGCGGAACGTACATGAGGGACCTCACTTTACTCGAATGGAGCGGCTCATTCCACGAATAGTACGTCCGATGCCCAGTTCCACGTGTCTCATTTCCGCCAACGGCGTGTCTCATTTTTAAAAGCGGAGGTACTGGGGGAGCATCGTCCAAGCTCAAAGCCCATTTCCGGGATGCACTTTCCGGAACAACCCTCAACGGGAAAGTGTGTCCCACTTTGGAAGCTGATTGTGGGACGTAGTTTCCCGTTGGCTCTCTTTGGGAAAGTGCATCCCGTTTCTCGGGCTAATAGTGGGATGCGGTTTCCCGTTGAGCGGCCTTTGGGAAAGCATGTCCCACTCTAAGCTCAAATTCCGGGACGCACTTTCCGAAACCCCGCCCATCGGGAAAGCACGTCCCACTCTGGACGCATCCCGGGGATTGAACTTCAGCTTATGAGGCCTTCCATCGATAAAGGGCCGCCCTCCCGGGTGGCGGGCATTGCATTTAGAAGATGGACCTACGCGCCCAGCACGGCCTTCTTGGCGGCGGCGAACATGTCCTCGAGGTCTTCTTTGGTAGGGTGATCCTTTGCGGCAACCCAGTTGTCGAGCAGCATCTTAAAGCGCGCGTTGTCGGGGTCTTGTTCGAGCATGGCCTCGTAGCGCTGCTTGACCGCGGGGCCCATCTTGCCCTGGCACATGGCCCAACCCGCAAGCTCGGCGTCATCGGCCAAATTGGAGGTCACACGATCGATAATCTGCTGGTAATAGCTCTGGTCGGCGCCAAAACCGCAGGTGCCAAACAGGAAGACGCGCTTGCCGTGCAAGGCAGAGAGCAACGCCGCGACCGAAGGCGTGCACGCGCCCTTGTCGCACCAAAAACCGACGAGCACCGTGTCGGCCGCGCAGGCGCCCTGCGCCTCGCGCGCAACCTGATCTGCGTCCGCATCGTCGCTCAACGCCGCGGCATGGACAAACTCAACGCCCGCAGCCTGCAGAGCGCGCTTGATCGCGCCCGAAACCATCCTGGTATTACCGCTCTTGCTGTTAACCACCAAAGAGCATGTCATAGTCACGTTGCCTCGTTTCCCCCAAAACTAAAGCCACTAATGCAATTTATTAGATGAATATCTTAGTACTAACGTGACAGATGTAAACCACCGTCTGCCGATTGGCGACGCAGGCGACATCAATGGACAAAAACGCCCGCAGCGCAAGCCCCGAAATCTATAAGCTTTGAGACAGCTAAGCTGCCCTATGCCCCGAATCGATGACAACCGTCACCACAGATACCCGCCAATCGTCACCATAGTTCGTAATCAATCGTCACCACAGATTACCGTCAATCGTCACCACGCAGCTGGTAAAATACATAATCAAGGCAAGTTGAGAAGGTGACGGTATGGATAGGTATGTAGACAGATGCATCGACAAGGCAATCAGGCATAATCTCGATATCTTCGGTGCGGTTCTCATTCAAGGCCCGAAGTGGTGCGGAAAGACCACTACGGCCAGACGTTTTGCCAAATCATCCTTGTCTCTTTCCGATCCGGCTGGAAATTTTTCCGCTCTCCAGTTGGCTCGGATCGACCCAGCGCAGGCAATAGCAGGACCGTCGCCTAGACTCATCGACGAATGGCAGGAAGAACCAAAACTATGGGATGCCATACGTTTCGAGTGTGACGCAAGACAGGGAGAATCCGGACAGTTTATTCTTACGGGCTCAGCAACGCCGCAAGATTCGAAGCAGCCAATGCATAGCGGCGTTGGGCGAATAGCTAGATTGCGAATGGATACCATGACGCTGTTTGAGCTCGGCGTTTCTTCGGGCGCGGCTTCGATTAGAGCGCTGCTTTCCGGCCACCCCGCCAAGCAGGCGGTCGGATCGATCGCTGGTGTCGCCGGCATCGCCGATTTGCTGTGTCGCGGTGGTTGGCCTCAAGCGATGGGGAAAACAACTGAAAATGCTATGCGGATTGCCGCTGCTTATGTTGATGGCATATGCGAATCGGATGTTTCTAGAACTGACGGCGTCAAACGTGATCCGGTCAAGGTCAGGTCTCTTTTGACATCGCTTGCGCGAAATGAGTCGACACTTGCTGGATCGAAGTCCATCGATAAAGATATCGGTACCGGCGTTTCGAAGAATTCGGTCTCCAGATACATGGATGCTCTGAGACGAATCAATATCATCGACGATATCCCGGCTTGGCATCCGGCGCTCAGGTCGCCGGTAAAGCTGCGGCAAAGTGCGAAAAGGCACCTCGCCGACCCTTCGCTTGCCGTCGCGCTGCTCGGAGCAAATCCGGAGTCATTGGCATCTGACCCGAAAACGCTGGGACTGCTCTTCGAATCCCTCGTCCTGCACGACCTTAAGGTCTATGCCGCCGCAAATGACTCATCGGTGTCCCACTACCACGACGTCGACGATCTCGAGGTCGACGCCGTCATACACAGGCGCGATGGGACTTGGATTGCCGTGGAAGTAAAACTCGGAAGCCCGCAGATCCCCGAGGCGTCTGCAAACCTGCTTCGACTCGAGCGCAAGCTGGTCGAACGTGGCGAGAGGCCTCCCGCGGCCAAACTCATCGTCATCGGGTTCGGCATGCCGGTCCACACAACGCCCGAGGGCATCATCGTTGCCCCCGTTGACACGCTCGCGCCCTAGCGCTGCGTTACATGTCCCGCGTCTTGCTCACTGGGCGAATTGGCTGCGGTAGAGCTCGGCGTAGAAGCCGCCTGCCGCTAGCAGCTCGTCGTGCGTGCCACGCTCGATAATCTGCCCGTCGCGCATGACTAGGATGCAATCGGCGTTACGGATCGTCGATAGGCGGTGCGCCACGACAAAGCTCGTGCGACCGGCCATGAGCTCGTCGAATGCCGCCTGCACCTGCAGCTCGGTACGTGTATCGATGCTCGACGTTGCCTCGTCCAGCAGCAGAATCGCCGGATCGGTGAGCATGACGCGCGCGATGCACAGCAGCTGTTTTTGACCCTGGCTAAACGTGCCGCCGTCCTCGCCGATCACCGTATCGTAGCCGCCTGGCAGCTGCACGATAAACTTGTGCGCGTGCGCGCGCTTGGCGGCCTCGACAATCTGCTCGCGCGTGGCATCGGGGCAACCGTAGGCAATGTTCTGGGCCACCGTGCCCTCGAACAGCCAGGTGTCCTGCAGCACCATGCCAAAGGCGCGGCGCAGGCTCTCACGCGTGTAGTCGCGCGAGGAATGCCCGTCGACCACGATGCGCCCGGCATCGATGTCGTAAAAGCGCAGCAGCAGGTTGATGAGCGTCGTCTTACCGCAGCCCGTGGGGCCAACGAGGGCAAACCGCATACCGGGCTTGGCGTCGATGCAGATGTCCTGCAGCAGCTTGCGGTCGGGCACGTAGCTAAAGTCCACATGCTCAAAGGCGACCTCACCCTGCGGGGCTGTGAGTTCAACGGCATCCGCGGCATCGGGCTCCTGCTCGCGTGCATCGAGCAGCGCAAACATGCGGCGCGCCGAGGCATAGGCCGTCTGGATCTGCGTGATGACGTTGGTGACCTCGTTGAACGGCTTGGTGTACTGGTTGGCGTAAGACAGGAAGATCTGCACACCGCCCACCGTGAGCGCCGCGGGCACGCCCGTAATCACGCCAACGCAGCCGATCACGGCCACCACGGCATAGATGATGTTGTTGATAAAGCGCGTGCCGGGGTTGGAGAGCGAACCCATAAACTGCGCGCGCTCACCCGCGGTGTAGAGCTCGGCGTTGAGGGCGTCGAAACGCTGCTGCGCGTTCGGTCCATAGGCGAAGGCGTCCACGAGCTTTTGCTCACCCACATACTCCTCGATATGGCCGCCCAGCTGGCCCTGAATGCGCTGCTGCGCTGTAAAGCTCTTGTTGGAGAGCTTGGCGATGGCGCCGGCGGCAAAGATGGAAAGCGGCGTGACGAGCACCACCACGAGCGTCATGGTCAGGTTGATGGACAGCATAAACGCGAGCGTGCCCACGATAGTGATGACGCCGGTAAAGAGTTGCGTGAAGCTCTGCAGCAGGCCGTCGCCCACCTGGTCGACGTCGTTGACCACGCGGCTCATAAGGTCGCCGTGGGCATGGCTGTCGATAAAGCTGAGCGGCATGCGGCTGAGTTTGTCGCTCGCCTCCACGCGCATGTCGCGCACCGTCTCGTAGGACAGACGGTTGACGCAGTAGCCCTGCAGCCACTGGAAGGCCGCCGCGCCCACCACGACAATTGCCAGCTTGGTGACGAGCGGCAGCAGCGCGTCAAAGTCCACCTGCCCGGCGGCAACGATGAGGTCGATGCCCTCGCCGATGAGGATGGGCGTATAGAGCTGCAAGATCACCGAGACGGCGGCACTCACAAACGATGCCGTAAATGAAATGCGATGCGGACGGACGTAGCCCAGCAGGCGGCGAGCCACCGCGCCCACGGGGTAGCGCTCGGGGTCGCCGGGCTGACGCGGGCCGTCACCCAAGTCGTTGAGGTTATCGTTGCCGGACACGTTGGCCGTCATCGTGGCGACCGAACCGGAAGAAGTATACGGATTCATTTAGCAGCCCTCCTTTGCGCAGACGGATGCCGGGGCGATCGGTGCGGACGCGGGCGCCGTGCTCCCCTGCTGACCCTCGAGCTCCTCGCGGCGCAGCTGCGACTGGCAAATCTCGCGATAGAGCTGGCAGCTTGCATACAGCTCGTCATGCGTGCCCAGGCCCGCAACCGAGCCGTGGTCGAGCACGCAGATCATGTCGGCGTCGCGTACGGTCGAGACGCGCTGGCTCACGATGACGGTCGTGAGCGGCAGCCCGCCCTCGGCGGCACCACGCACGCTGCGCTCGCGGATGGCATGGCGAAGCGCCGCGTCGGTCTTAAAGTCGAGCGCCGAGGCGGAGTCATCCATGATTAGGACCTGCGGAGCGCCCACCAGGGCACGTGCGATGGTCAGGCGCTGACGCTGACCGCCGCTGAAGTTCTTGCCGCCCGCCTCGACCGGGGCGTCGAGCCCCTGCGGCTTGTTGCGCACGAACTCGCTGGCCTGCGCCATATCGAGCGCCGCCCAAAGCTCCTCGTCGGTCGCCGACTCGTCGCGCCAGGTTAGGTTGCTGCGGATCGTGCCGCTCACGAGCGACGCGCGCTGCGGAACGGTCGCGACCACGTGGCGCAGCTGATCGAGCGGCCAGGTGCGCACGTCGGCGCCCATCACGCTCACGCTGCCAGTGCTCGCATCGTACAGGCGCGGGATAAGCGAGACGAGCGTGGACTTGCCGCTACCCGTGCCGCCGATAATGCCAAGCGTTTTGCCCAGCAGCAGCTCCAGCGTCACATCGCTCACGGCATTTGCCGCGCCCGCGCCAAACGAAAAACTCGCATGGTCAAAGCTCAGCGCCGGGACCGAAACAGCGCCACCCGCCAGTTCGCTCGGCTCGGGCAGTGCGACCGGCTGATTGCCCTCGTCGGTAATGCTCGGCACGCAATTGAGCACCTCGTTGATACGTGACGCACTGGCGCTCGCCTTGGTAAAAACCACGACCAGGTTGGCGACGTACACGATGGAGGTCAGGGTCTGCGTCATGTAGTTCACAAACGCCATGACCTGACCCTGCGTGAGCTCGCCCACGTTGACCTGGATGCCGCCCACCCACAGGATGGCGCACACGCCCAGGTTCATCACGAGAAACGTGACAGGGTTGAGAATCGAGGAGAGCTTGCCCACCGCGATGGCAGTATTGGCCTGGTCATCGGCGGCTTGGGCAAAGCGCTCGCGCTCGTGGTCCTCGCGCACGAAGGCGCGAACCACGCGAGCGCCCGAAAGCCCCTCGCGGCAAATGAGCGCGATGCGGTCGAGCTTTGCCTGCAGCTGCTTGTAGTACGGAATGCAGCGCGCCATGACAAACCAAAACACCAGGCCAATGGCGGGCGTGCAAATCAAAAAGATCATGCCGAGCTTAAGGTCGATGGCAAGGGCCGCGCACATAGAGCCCACCGCCAAGAAGGGCCAGCGGATGAGCATGCGTACGCCCAGCGCCACAGCGAGCTGCACCTGGTTGACGTCGTTGGTGATGCGGGTGATAAGCGACGGCGTGCCAAAGCGGTCGAGTTCGGCATAGCTCAGTTTGTTGATGTGCTCGTAGAGCGCGCCGCGGATATCGGTGCCCATGCCCTGCGAGGTGAGCGCCGCCATCTTTTGGCAGACGAGCGTAAACGAGATGCCGATCACGGCCATGGCGCCAAGCAGCATACCGTAGTGGACGACGGCGTTGACATCGTGTGCGCCAATACCCTTATCGATCATCTGGGCAATCACCAGCGGCGTCAGCAGGTCAAAGATCACTTCGATCAGCTTACACGCAGGGCCAATCACCATATACCGGCGAAACTTACCGCCAAAACGCCTGAGCAACTCAATCATAAAAAGGCGCTCCCTATCATCATTCACACTCAATTCGAACCATGATAGTACTGTCGCCCTAGAGCATGCGTAAACAACGAGTCATTTCTGGCGAGATTCAAGAGCAGGTCAATCGCCTGATATACTTACCTTAGTGCTACCAAGTTGAGCCGCCGACCCTTGAAATGAGGTGCCGAGATGAACGACATTCTCGCAAGAAGAGCAAGACGAGCAACCATGGGCATCGCCCTTTCCCTGGCACTTGCCGCGGGAATCGCCCCCGCAACGGCGATAGCGGCAGAAACCAACTCCCCTGTCGATGCAGTTGTCCTGCAGACGGCGGCCTCGAGCGAAACCGCGGCCACCGAAAAAGACAAGGCGTATGCAGCCATGCAGGAAGCGCTCAAAAACCTCGAAGCCGCACAAAACGCCGCAAGTCCAGAGAAAATTGCGAGATTCAATGATGACATTGCCCGTTTTCAAGAGTTCCGCGAAAAGATGGTGGCGCAAGCCGCCGAAGAGAGGGAACTCCTTCCCGCCATGCAAGCGAACGTCGATGCTGCCCAAGCCAAATACGACGGGGCCATCAACCGGGTAAGCGAGCTCCAGGCAGAATTAGACAAAAAACTTGAGATGCTTAAGACACTCGAAGCACTCGGCTACGAGGAGTTTGTCGAAACTACTAAACAGCAAATAAGGCAGTTGCAAAATGAGATGGTAGGGGCGAAATCGCATGTAGGCCATTGCGAAACGGAGCTAAGAGAGTGCCAGCGCTGCCTCAGAAGTCAGGAAAGACGAGTTAATGACTGTGAACGTTCTGCAGAGAAATATAAAGCCCATAGCGACCAGTTCATAGCCTGGCGAGATACGCTCCTCGACAATTTGAAAAAAGCGCAAACGGCCTATGACGACGCCTGCAAGGCATACGAAGAGGCGAAAGCCGCAGCAGATAAGGCCGCCTCGCCCGAGATAACGAAACCCACCGAGACAACGCCTCCCTCCGGCTCGGCGCAACCGGCCGAGACGACACAGCCCGCCAGCTCGCCCGCGACCGGCAAAGACGCCGCACCGAGCTCCGCCAAGCAAGCGAACGCAAGCAACGGCAAGCAAGCGAATACGACCGCCGACAAGCTCGCAAACACAGGCGACCCAGCGCCAAGCGCAATCGCACTAGCAGGAATCGCCGCCATGGGCCTCGGAATAACCGCCACAGCCACACGCCGTATCAAGAACTCAAAATAGCCTCCGACCCTTGAAATGAGGTGCCGAGATGAACGACATTCTCGCAAGAAGAGCAAGACGAGCAACTATGGGCATCGCCCTCTCCGTGGCGCTTGTCGCAGGAATCGCCCCCGCAACGGCGATCGCGGCAGAAACGAGCTCCCCCATCGGTGCAGTTGCCTTGCAGACGGAAGATGCGGCCGCCGCAAAAGACAAAGCGTATGCAGCCATGCAGGAAGCGCTCAAAAACCTCGAAGCCGCAAAAGAGGCCGCAAGTCCCGAGAAACTTGCGGAAATCGATGATGACATTGCCGCATTTCAAGAACTCTACGACATGATAGTGGCGGAAGCCGCCAAATGGAGGGAACCCCTTCCCGCCATGCAGGCGAATGTCGATGCAGCCCAAGCCAAATACGATGAGGCCCACAACCGGACAAGCGGCCTTCAGGCAGAATTAGATAAGGCACTTGAAGCACTCGGCGACGAGGAGCCCAGCACAGCTATTAAGGAGCATATTAAGCAGTTGCGCAGTGAGATCATGGCGGCAGAAACGCGAGAAAAATCTTGTGAAGATGATCTTCACCACTACCAACGCCGGCTCGAAAGCCAGGAAAAACAGGTTCAGCATTTCGAAAGTGAGGCGAAGGAAGTCAAAGCCCGCATCGACGAGGACATAGCCAAGCGAAATGCGCTCACCGACGATTTGGAAAAGGCACAGGCGGCCTATGACGACGCTTGCAAGGCATACGAAGAGGCAAAGGCCGCGGCAGACAAGGCCACCTCGCCCGAGATAACGCAACCGACCGAGACAACGCCTCCCTCCAGCTCGGCGCAACCGGCCGAGACGACACAGCCCGCCAGCTCGCCCGCGACCGGCAAAGACACCGCACCGAGCCCCTCCAAGCAGGCGAACACAAGCAACGGCAAGCAAGCAAATACGACCGCCGACAAGCTCGCAAACACCGGCGACACAACGCCGAGCGCAATCGCACTAGCAGGAATCGCCGCCATGGGACTCGGAATAACCGCCGCAGCCACCCGCCGCCTCAAGAACTCAAAATAGCTGCCGACGAACGTCACCTTCGTCAATCCACAAACCCAAACCCAAAAGAGGCCCGTTTCCCCAACCAAAACCAGGGAAACGGGCCTCTTTAACTGCAAAATCCAAGCAGCAGCAACGTCTCTTGAACTACGTAGCCATCAATGCCCAGGCAACGCCAGCAAGCAGCACAAAACACGGGATTCAATTCTGCAGCTTGCGCCGTTGAACTCCACGAGCCTGCCCGTGTAGACGAGCCTGTCCACGACAGCCGCCGCCATCTTGTCGTCGCCGAACACGGTCACCCACTTGCTGAACTCTATGTTGGCCGTGACGATCATGCTCTGCCTGCCCTCCGGCACCGACATCACCTGGAACAGCAGCCTCGCGCCCTCGATGTCCAGCGGCACGTAGCCCAGCTCGTCCAGGATGAGGAGTTCGCGGCGGGGGCGACGCTCTCCGGGCTGCTGCCGCGTATCTCGCGGCGTAGAAAGGAGTGAGTACCATGACCAGCGGAGAAGAAGATTTACCTCGCCGTGGCGGGCGGGCTTATTGCCGCGGGCATCGTACTCGCGGGCATCGGCTTTATCGCCTCAGGCCGCGATCAGGCCGTGTTCACGACCCAAATCGACATGCGTGACAACACCATCGTGCTCGGCGGCGTCGAGGTGGACGAACCCGAGGGCATCCCGTTCATCAGCCGGCTCGCCATTCTTGGCGAGATCGACACCTCCGACGTCGCCGACCCCGCCGCGCCCTAGGCGCAACGAGCCCGGGCACTCCGTCCGCTAATTTAATTGAGATGGATCGCTCCTACTACGCGAGCATTGAGGTCGGGCAGCGCAATGTCAGCCTTTCAAATCTCAAGAAGATTGCCGACGGCTTTCACATCACCATTTCGGAGCTCATGCGCGGTGTCGAGTAGATGATTCTCATCTGACTTGGCTCGTTCATGTTTAATCTGTCTCGTTAACCGAAATATGCAAATCTGGTTAATCAAATAATTGGAATCTGGTTAAATGAAAACTGTAAATTTGGTTAAACGCGCTGGTAAGCAATGGTGAAAACTATGCCAAATAAGTACTACGCTAGAATTATCGAAAATGAGCTCGACCAGATGCTTGGGATATTCGGTGCCGTTCTCATCGAAGGACCTAAATGGTGCGGGAAGACAACCACGGCCGGGACCCGTGCGGCGTCCAGGCTCCTCCTCATGGACCCGTCGCGCAACTTCGAGAATCGCTTCCGTGCCGAGACGGACCCGGCGCTTGCCGTTTCTGGCGAGGTGCCGCGGCTGATCGACGAATGGCAGGAGGTTCCGAAACTTTGGGACGCGGCACGGTTTGAGTGCGACAACCGCGGCGGCGAGCCTGGCCAGTTCATATTTACGGGGTCGGCGACACCGCGAGACAATGAGCGGCCGATGCACAGTGGCGCTGGAAGGTTCGCTAAATTGCGCATGGACACCATGACGCTTTTCGAACTTGGGAAATCTAGCGGTGCGGTTAAGCTGTCGGGCATCATTTCTGGCGAAAAGTTCAGGGGCGCCTTCGGATCGATGGGTTCTGCCGAGATCGCCGAGCGCATCGTTTGCGGTGGATGGCCGGCGTCGATTGGGCGTGACGCGCGAATTGCGTCCGCGACGGCAAAACGATATATCGAGATAGTCGCTGAGGAAGACATCCCCCGCGTCGATGGCTCTCGACGAGATCCTGAGAAAGTGAAAGCCGTCATCGCGTCGTTGGCGCGCAACGAATCCACTCTTGCAACGCTCAAGACGCTTGTGGCCGATTTGGGTGGCGACGTATCGAGACAAACAGCGGCATCATACATATCCCTTCTTAGCAGATTGAGTTTCGTCTGCGATATCCCCGCATGGAATCCCGCGATGAGATCTCCGGTGCATCTGAGGGAGGCGCGTAAGCATCATCTTGCCGACCCGTCGCTTGCAGCGGCTGCGCTCGGGGCGACTGTGGAGACGTTGTTGTCAGACTTCAAGACACTTGGGCTGCTTTTCGAATCGTTGGCGCTCCATGATCTATGGGTCTATGCGAGGGCAAACGGAATGGGCCTTTATCACTATCACGATTCCCGCGATCTTGAGGTCGACGCTGTCATAGCGGCTCCAGGTGGGATGTGGATTCCCGTTGAGGTCAAGCTCAGTTCCGCTCAAATCGAAGAGGCATCTGACAATCTTGTTGCCGTCGAAGAGCGGATGGTTGCTGCCGGAAACACCCCGCCGGTTTCTAAAGTAGCGATTATTGGATTTGGTTCACAAGCCTATGTTACCGACCGCGGCGTCCAAGTTGTTCCATTGGACGTTCTCGCACCGTAACGCTGCGGGCGAAGTGAAATCGACGCATCTTTTAGATTTCTTCAATTTGTGCGTAAACCAACAATGCCGTAATTACGCTATGTCGTTAGTGCGAACATCGCATCTTCAGTAGTCGAAGCTCGTTCGCAAACGGACCTCTTTACTTGTAAAAACAAATGGCAACGCCGCCGTCTCTTGAAGCACATAGCCACCGATGCCCAGGCAACGCCAACAAGCAGCACAAAACACGGGATTCAATTCTTCAGATAAATGCGCCTTTACGGGTGATTTTTGGACGAAGTGGCCCGGCCGGCGGCGAGATATTTGGTAGTCGAGCGATCCCGCAGGCGCAGCC
>NZ_QSSH01000027.1:5056-31358 GCF_003438495.1 Collinsella sp. TF05-9AC | reverse complement strand
GGCACGAGCTGCTTGGTGAGCACCAGGCGGCCGAGCATGGCGAAGCCCATGGCAGGCAGGATGTTGGCGGCAACGCCAAAGCCAGCAAGGACAAAGGGCGGGATGAAGTCGAGCAGGCCCTGGATGGCGTCAGCACCCAGATAGAACGACAGCGAGCACAGCAGGAACGCCATGATGATACCGGTCAAACCGATCAGGAAGTGCATCGCATAGACACCCTTAAGGTTGCCCTGGCCGGAGAAGACATCAGCGCGGTCAACCAGGATCGGCAGGGCGGCGTTGAGGATGTTCTTGATGGCAAGGCACAGCGTGGCGATGGGCATGGCAAGCGCAATGGCTGCCTCGGTGCTCTGGCCCAGCTGGATAGCGAAGGCGCAGGCGAGCACGCCGCCGATCGTCTCATCAGGCGGCACGTAGGCGCCGATGGAGATCGAGCCCATGAACAGCAGCTCCAGACTCGCACCGATCGCGAGGCCGGACTGCAGGTCCCCCAGCACCAGGCCCACGAGCGGGCACAGGACGATGGGGCGGAACGCGTAGAGCGTACCGAGCTGGCAGTCGAACTTACCAAATGCGGCGATAAGTCCGATGAGGATTGCTTGGGTAAGCATATATCCCCCTTTCCTAATAGGACACTACGAAGAGCTCAGACTCTTCGAAATTGAACGCCTAGAGCACGCTGGCGCAGTCAACCTTGGGGTCATCGGCCAGGGGTCGAATCTCGACCTCAACGCCACGATCCAGCATCTCGCGCACATCGGCTTCCTCGGCCGCGGTCAGGAAGATCTGACGAGAGACCTGACGCGCATCGGGACGCTTCTCGTCCTTGGGCTTGGTGTTGCCCAGGTTGACCGACTTGATCTGCGGGCAGCCCTCAACAAGCTGCTTTGCCTCAGCAATAGTGGCGACACAGATGATCATCTTGTACTTGTCGGTCACGCCCGAGTTGATAGCTTCGATTGCATGCTCCATATCTTTGATGACGAGCTTGCAGCCGGCAGGCTTGCCCATCTTGAGCGTCGTCTTCCACACCGGGTCGTTAGCGACCTTATCGCCCACGCAGAAGATGCAGTTGGAGCCAAGGCCCTGAACCCAGGAAACTGCGACCTGGCCATGAAGCAGGCGATGGTCAACGCGAAGTAGCTGAATCATAATGTGACCCCCCAAAGGTCTTGTGCCGTCTTACGGCGTGTCAGTAGGTGCTGCGGATTAGAACTCTTCTTCCTCGTCGTCATCGACCAAAAGATCGTTGACAAACTTCACGCGCGTATCGTCCGCAGTGACGATGGCGCGAATCGTCTCCTCAACCGGCGCCGACTCGTCAGAGAACAGCAACTGGATGAGGAGAGGAAGGTTCATGTTGGTAACGAGGTACGTGCGGGGACGCGTCTGGACAATCTTGGTGAACTCGTTGTTGACGCTGCCGCCAAAGAGGTCGGTGCAGACAACGACATCATCGTCAGCAGACATGCCTGCCAGCAGTTTTTGGGCCTCCTCGGCCACGTCCATGCGGCCATCGACGAACATCGAAAGATCGTGGACGTTGTCGCGAGCGCCCGAGAGCAGCTCGACGCTCTCCTTGATGCCGGTAGCGAAGTGCGCATGGCTGGCGATGATGTACTGTCTCATTCTGTGTTCCTCTCAATAGCCCGGCACGTTCCCGCACCCGTTTTCTTTAGTAGTCGAACTGGTGATAGTAGCGACGATACTTGAGGTTGTGCTTGGTGACCGTCTCGTAGTAGCGAGCCAGGCGGTCGGTCACGAGCACCGTCAGAATCCACGGGGAGACGATGACGCGGAACTCGTCGTCAAGGCCGGGGATCGCGAACTCGGCGGTGTCGATGACGTTGATGTCGGTGTCGCCGGTCACGCCGCGGTTCAGGAACGCGCGGACGCGCTCGTCGAGCTTGCGGTTCTCGTCCTCGCCCATGAACAGGAAGACCGGGACGCCGGGCTCCACGAGCTCGAGGGTGCCGTGGAAGAAGTCGGCCGAGGTGATGTAGCGGGTGCGCTTCCACTGCATCTCCTCGAGGATGCACATCGAGAACAGGATGGTCTCGCCCCACAGGGCGCCGGAGCCGATGAACATGGTGTAGGGGGCCAGGGCGTACTTCTTAGCGAGCTCCTCGGCGCGCGGCTCGAAGCGCTTGCGGATATCGAGCATGTCCTTCCAGATATCCTTGGTCTGCTCGATAAACAGATCGAACTTGGGGAAGCAGCCGCGGCGGTTGAGCAGGCGCAGGCCGAAGCAGTCGGCGAGGTAGTAGCCCTTCTCGCAGCCGCCCGAACCATGGTCGGAAGCCATGGCGACGCAGTTCTCGGCACCGACAGCCTGGCCGATGGGGCCCTCGGGCTTGGTCATGGCGTAGACGCGCACGCCCATGTCCTTCATCTTCTTGACGGCCTCGAGGACCTCGGGGGTGGTGCCGGACTCGGAGGCGGTGAGCACGACGGACTTCTCGGTCATGCGCTTGTGGCCCATGGCGTTCCACTCGGCGGCGTGGATCAGGTAGACCTCGAGGTCGCGGTCGCCGAACTTGTTCATGAGGTACTCGAGCTGCATGAGCTCGTCCCAGGTGCCGCCGACGCCCATCAGGAACACGGCGTCGTAGCCCTCGTCGGCGACCTTGTCGGCGAGCGCGGTCATCTTCTTGCCGGTCTCATAGAGCGCCTTGCCGTCCTCGAGATAGCCCTCCTGGTCGAAATGCATGATCTCGATCTTCTCGGTTTCCTTCATTTGTCTCTCCTTTCTGGGGTTGTCTTCACATCCCCCATGCCAACGGGCATCAAACCCGCTTACATTCCGTAACACTCGGCCGCTTTGGCCTTAAGCGCATTGACTGATTCTTCGTAGCCCTCTGCCTTGACCTCCATTTGCTTGGAGACGGCATCAAGATACGGGTGCACGTCCCATGACTTCAGACGCTCGGCGATCATTGCCGCAATCGTCTGGAAGAACACCAAATTGGGAATTGCGCTGAGCAGCGGAACCACCTGAGGCACCGCAACCTCGTGAGCCTTACCCCTGGGATGGGCCGTGAGCAGCACCGTTTTTGTCGTAACGTTCGATAGCGCATCGGCGATATTCGCAAGACGCTCCGACCCCTGCGGATCGTCAACGATAAACACCAGATAGCCCGGAACGATCTGCATCTCGGGACCGTGAACGAACTCCTCGCCCTCGTGATGCATGGCAGGAATCTTGATGGTCTCGCTCAGCTTGAGCGCCGCCTCCTCGGCAACGCCGTAGTTGGGGCCGTTGCCGACGACCATGGCGGGCATGTGCTCAGAAAGCTCGAGCATGTGGTCTTGGACATATGCCTCGGCGGTCTTGCACATCACGGCATTAGCCTGGATAGCCTCGCGCAGGCCATCAAGACGCTGAGCAACGCCCTTGGCGTCAACCGTTCCGCGCGCCTGACCGCCGTAAATACCAAAGAGCACCAGATACTCAACGAGAACCTCGACGCCCAGAGTTACAAAGTCCACCGACTCGACGCCCACACCGTAGTCAAGAACGATGTCAGCGTGTTCCTTGATGGGTGCCTCGACGTTTGCCGTGAGCGCAACTGCAGCCATATCGTGTGCGCGCATGTAATCGAGCGCCGCAATCGTATTGGTCGAATAGCCACTCTGCGAGACGGCGATGTTGAGCGCATGCTGCGGATAGGTGTGTTCAAAATCGACGAAGGCCTCGGGCGTCACAACGGACACCTGCATCTGCAGCGTATCTTGCAGGAAATCGCGGGTGCAATCCGCAGCATGGCGCGACGAACCCGAAGCAACGATGCGCAGTGCGTCAAAAGAACCGGACTGGAAAATATCAACGAGCTGCGCTACCAGCTCAGACGAACGCTCGAGGTTCTCCCCCATACGCACATGGGCAAGCTGAACGTAATCGAGCATCTTCATCGTCTCACCTCGTAACAAATCATTAGTATTTGATACCAATCACAGTTACAGGTTACGGCTTTTTGATACCTCTTTGTCGATTAATTTATCCCCTTCGGCGAACGGTCGATTTTGAGCCATGTAAGGTTGTATATACAGCTGACCCAACGATCAAAACTGGTTAGTTTCCCAGCCGTTATTCACAAAATACCAGCTAGTACGTATAGGTGTAGCCGCCCGTATCGCCACGATTGAAGGACTTTACATACTCGATAGCCTGACCGCTCGCGTCATAGCTCACGCATTCCAAAAGCAAAACAAGATCGCCCTGTTCCAGTCCAAGGAGGCCGGCATCTCGTGCGCCCAGTGCCTCGATATCGAGCTTTTCCTGTGCCATGACTGGCTTTCGGCCCAGCATCTCATAGGTCTCGTACAAACTGAAGACCGACACGTCAATATCTTCGATGGTTGGGAACAGCAGGCAGGGAATCAGCGCCGTCTCAATCGATACGGGGCTACCGTTTATGCAGTTCAGGCGTCGAACGGAATAGAGCAGGTCGTCCTCGGCGATGCCAAACAGGTCGGCGTAATATGGCCCCGCATAACGCTTGGAACGCGCGAGAATACGGACGGACGGCTCGCCGCCCGAAGCACGGACCGATTCACGGAAACCGACCGTGCGTTCAAAAAAAGCAGGTACTTTCTGCGCCACAAAGGCACCTTTTCCCCGAACACGGCGAATCTGCCCGCGTCGAACCAGCTCATCGACAGCGCTTCGGATGGTCAAGCGTGTCGTACCAAATTCCTCGGCGAGGTCTTTTTCGGACGGAATCATGGAACCCGTGGGATATGCACCGCGCTCGATACGTTCCTCGATGCAGCGTCGAATGCGCATATAAACCGGGGTGGCATCTACTGTTTCAGCCATTGTTCACCTGCCACGCTCCTCATGCCGTTCTCTTCGCCGTTATCGGCAAAGCGGAACTTTGTGGGCAAAATCACCGATTTGCAATGCTCCACAAAACGCATGTCCTTATCAAATTCGATCGAGCTCTCATAGAACACCGGCGTTCCCTCTTCTTGCTGGAGCAGCTCGGCCTCTTCGACGTTCAAACGCGAGATGGAGATATGCTCACGTCCATGCTCAACGCGCACGCCACCTTCTTTGAGCAAGACATCGTAAAGGCTCTCACACTCAAAATCGTGCTCGGGAAGCGATGGGCACAGGGACAGGTTAACGTGAGCGGTCTCGATTGACGCCGGCTCGCCCTCAATAAGTCGAACGCGCTGCATGCGGAGCAAGGGAGCGCCTACAGCCACCCCAAGCTTGTCGGCAAGCGCCTCATCCGCCTCGATGGTCCCGGTGGAAACCAGACGAGAAGAGGGGTGCAGGCCGGCAGTCCGCACAGCATCGGAAAAGTTATACGTTTCCTGGAAGATGTTCAGCGGCTTGGGAGGACACACATACGTGCCCGATCCGCGACGGCTCTCGAGCGTTCCACACGAGATAAGCCGCGTGATACCGGCACGCAACGCCGTACGCGAAACGCCAATCTCTTCGCACAGCACGCGCTCGGCCGGCAGGCGATCGCCGCCGGCAAGCTGATGGTGCTGGATATACCAAAGAATTCCCTCAACAGCATGATCTTTGGGGGGAATTGCATAAGATTCGCCTGCCATTGCACAGACTCCTCATTCAGAAACGTATGCCGCCAAAATTAGGCCAGCCCTCCCATGGCATCAAATTCTGCCTTGATCTTCTCGGCGACATTCCGATACGACTTATATAGACTTGAATCGCGTTTGACTTCGTCGGTCATAACGGGAATCTCTAATTTGGAAACCTCGTCTTTTCCCGTCTGAACCGCCACAACAACGCCCATACCAAGACACATATTACGCTTGGCAGCATTTATTTTTGCTGCCTTGGCAGGATTTGCCAGGATACGCTGGGCAAATTCCTGTTTAGAGACCGCTTCTTCGGCCTCCGGATCGCCCGCCTCGGCCACTTCGCACTGCAACACGTCCGCATAGTCAAAAATCTTCGGCTCGCCACCGCGTTGATGCACAGCCCACTTGCGGCGCGTGGCATCCTGGTAGATAGCCGGCAAAAATGTAAACCGCGGCGGGTCCAAAATCGTATCCGTGATGGTAAACACATCGGGATCAAAGGCATCCTGCGGGTTTTTCTTCTTGAACAGCCCCATATCAGCCTCCCGTACTAGCATTAAACAACTCAAGCTGAATATAGCACCAATTTCAAGCCGCCGCCTTACCCTATCGGTGCGCGGCGTCTATAGCTCGCCCAGCGGAAGAGTTCACGGACGAGGGCCGGGGTGCCTGCCTTGTTTTGAGAAGTTCGCGAAGCCCACCTCTCAAAACAAAGCAGGCGCCCCGGCCCCGCCGGCAAATAGCGGACACTCCGCATGCAATCTATGCAAACAAACAAGTGCGCTTAGCTATATTCGGTAAGGTCAAGCACGCTGCCCTTCACGATAAGCGCCGGCTCCAGAACGACCTCTTCGGCACGTCTACCGCCCCTACCGGCAAGACGCTTGGACATGCAGCCAAAAGCATGCTCCGCGAGGACACCAGGATCCTGCTCAATCGCGGTCAGCGCCGGCTCAAAGAGAACGTCGGCCGCCGAGTTGTCATAGCTTACGACCGAGATATCGCCCGGGATGCTCTTCCCCATCTCGTGCAAGCGCTTGAGCAAACCGAGGGCAATGTTATCCGAGCTTGCGAACACGGCGGTGGCGTCAGTTGCGAGCACCGCCTCCGAGGCCTCGTAGGCGCTCGGAATGTAATACTCACTCTCGAACTCCAAACGCGCGTCGATGGGCAGCCCCACCTCGCGCAGCGCACGCTCGTAGCCGGCAAGACGCTTACGACCCGTATTGGAACGGCGCGCATTAACCAAGCAGGCAATGCGACGGTGGCCCTGCTCGATTAGATAGCGGATTGCCATGTAGCCACCCATCTCGTGATCGAACATCACCTTGTCGCACTCGAGTCCCTCAATGGCACGGTCAACCATCACGGCCGGAATGGGGAGATGACTGACTTCTTCGCGCAGGGCGCGGTCGTCCGAGAACTCGTCGCCCACGACCAAGAACACACCGTCGACGCCGCGCGTCACCAGCTGGCGCAGCAGCTCCAGATCGTCCTCGGCGCTTCCGCCCGAGCTGGTAATAAAGAGCGCGTAGCCGTCCTCGCGGCAGCGCTTTTCCAAGCTGCCGGCGAGCGAGGCAAAAAAGCGGCTCTCGATGTTGGGGACGATAAGGCCCAAGGTGCGCGACTCGCGCATGACCAGGCTACGCGCGATCTGGTTGGGCACGTAGTGGTTGCGCGCGGCAACTTCCTTGATGAGCTTGCGATTTTCCTCCGAGATACGACAGGGCCGGTTGTTGAGCACCAGCGAGACCGACGAGGGGGAAAGCCCCACCTCTTGGGCGATCTGCTTTAGGGTTACCTTGTTGGCCATCTCGCTCCTCCCGAGTCTACGCACAATTGTAAAAAAGTATAGCGACCGTCCCTCTACCTTGATGATAAACACTTTACCAATCCGGTAGACGGCTGTTTTATCGCCGCCAGCGCACCAAATCCGCCTGGGTGGGGTATATTGCAATCGATTGATGACAACAACCACCAAAAGGCGGATATCCGTATGCACGAGAACGACTTTTTTAACGAGGACCTGCTCTGCGCGCTCGCTGGAGTTGCCGGCGAGGACAACGTGCTCATGAGCGAGCCCATGCGCGAGCACACCACGTTTAAGATCGGCGGCCCGGCCGACGTCTTTGTCACGCCCGATACCGAGCAGGGACTCGTCGCCACGCTTGACACCTGCTACCGCTGCGATCTGCCGCTCACCATCGTGGGCAACGGCTCCGACTTACTCGTCGGTGACAAGGGCATCCGCGGTGTCGTCGTGGCACTGGGCAAAGGCCTCTCTAACATCACCGTCGACGGCACGCATGTTACGGCGGCAGCCGGTGCCTTGCTTTCCGATGTCGCCGCGGCTGCCGCCGAAGCCTGCCTCACCGGCATGGAGCCCCTCTCGGGCATCCCCGGATCGGTCGGCGGTGCCTGCTATATGAACGCCGGTGCCTACGGCGCCTGTATGGCCGATGTTTTGGAGTCTGTGCGCGTCTATAAGCCCGCCCGCGTGCTCGACGACGGCACCCGCGGCAGCGGCAATATCATTGAGTTCGATGTCGACGAGCTTAACCTGGGCTATCGCAAGAGCCGCATCGCCGACGACGGCTTTATCGTGCTCTCTGCCACCTTTAACCTCGCCCCGGGCAACGCCGCGATGATCAAGGCCGACATGGACGACTACCGCCAGCGCCGCGAGGACAAGCAGCCGCTCGACATGCCGAGCGCCGGCTCCACTTTCAAGCGCCCCGAGGGCCAGTTTGCCGGCAAGCTCATCATGGACGCCGGCCTGCGCGGCCACGCTATCGGCGGCGCCCAGGTAAGCGAGAAGCACTGCGGCTTCATCGTCAACGCCAACCACGCCACCGCCGCCGACGTCGACGAACTCATCCGCCATATCCAAGCAACCGTCAAAGATCAATTCGGAGTAGACCTACAACCCGAAGTCCACCGAGTAGGCGAATTCCTCTAACAAAGAAGGCCCCGAAAGGGGCCTTCACTTTCTTTATATCAGACAACCAGTCCGGTGCGCAGCGCCCCGAACCCGAGAGGGCCGCGTGCCCGCCCGCAATATATTTGATTGATCGCGAGTTCCGCACGCAAAGAAGGCCACTTAATGTGGCCTTCGTCTTGCGCAGGACTGCCCGAGCAGGCAATCAAATATATTGCGGGCGGGCACGCGGCCCAGTCGGCTTTACGACAGCGCAATACCGCCGAGCCAGCCCCAGCGCACGCCAGAGCCAGTGCCGTAGAACCCAATGAACGAGTCAAGCGACTTAGACGTGATGGCGCCCTCGTTGCTCATAACGATGCCGCCGCCAACATAGATGCCCACGTGTCCGTACAGCAGACCCGGCGTACCGGTGCCGCTGTGCGACGAGTCGGCCACGATCATGCCCACCTGCAGTGCCGAACGATCGGAGCTGTAGCACCAGGCGTTAAACATGTCGCACGCGTTGCCGCCAAAGTAGCCCACGCCGGCGTTACGGAACACATTGGTAACCCAAGCGGCGCACCAGTTCAGGCCAGGCGAAGGCGTGGAGTAGCATGCGTTGAC
Organism: Collinsella sp. TF05-9AC; assembly: GCF_003438495.1. Taxonomy (GTDB): domain Bacteria; phylum Actinomycetota; class Coriobacteriia; order Coriobacteriales; family Coriobacteriaceae; genus Collinsella. Next base: position 22,252 of record NZ_QSSH01000027.1, on the reverse strand, counting down.
GACAGCCTGCTGCTTGCCCGAGCCGGCATTCTGCTGCGGAGTTCCGGGCGCATACGATCCGCCACCCGAGCTTGAACCACCCGAGTAGGAATTGTTCTTGTTTGCGGCAGCCGCGGCAGCGGCAGCCTTCTTGGCAGCCTCCTCAGCCTGAGCGGCAGCAAGAATCTCGGAATCGCGCTGGGCCATGAGCTCCTTGACATCGTCGGAGAGGCCGTTCAGAACCGTCTGGACCTCCTGCTGCTTGGCCTGCATGTCCTGCATCTGAGCAGTCTGCTGGTCCTTGAGCTTCTCCAAGTCGGCTTTTTGCGACTCGAGCTCGGACTTCTGTGTATCGAGCTCTTTCTGGATGGTCTGGATGTCCTCGATGGCGTCACGGTCGCTCTTGTTGATCTTCTCGACGTAATGCGCGTTGGCGACGAGCTCCTCAAACGAGCCAGAAGCGAGCAGCAACGACAGGATATTGGTACCGCCCGACTTGTAGCTGGCGGCAACGCGATCGGAAAGGTCGTTACGCTTCTTCTTGAGCTCCGACTTCTTGGTGTCGATCTGCTCCTGGGTGTCGTCGATCTGACCCTGCACGCCTTCGATATCGCTGAGGGTCTGGGCATTCTTGTTGGCGAGCGCCGCGTACTCATTGGCAATGCTGTCGAGCTGAGCCTGGACCTCGTCGAGCTGGGCCTGGGCGGCATTCAGTTTGTCGGTGGTTTCTTGACTGGCCTCAGCCGCATGGGCGCGGGCGGGCAGGCCAAAAAGAACAGCCGCAGAAGCGGCGCCGAAAAGAGCCTTAAGGGCAGTGCGGCGCGAAAGCTCCTGCGTAAAGATGGAATCGTTGTTTGGTGACATATGTACTCCGTTACATGCTTATTTATATGTCGCTCAACTCAAACATATTAACGCACATCGCGCTTGTCCCAACTATTTCCACGAACGGCTGGAAAAGCATGGTCAGCGGCTCGCAAATACGTCCCACACCAAAGGTAAGGATTATGCAAATAACACCCTATGAGTACGTTAACATCAATCCTCTGGTTTTCCTGCCCCGCGTGTTTTGGGCGCCCCCAGCTGCGCTATACTCCCCTCAAGAAGTGTTCCTGATTCGATAGGAGACTACATGTCCAAAGCACTCGACCCCAAAGACACCTGCGTCCTCGTTACCGGCGGCGCCGGCTTTATCGGCTCGCACACCGTCGTTCAGCTGCTCGAGGGTGGCTACCAGGTTGTCGTCGTCGATGACCTCTCCAACTCCAGCGCCGTTGCCATCGACCGCGTCAAGACCATCGTGGGCGACGAGGCCGCCAAGAACCTCACCTTCTACGAGGCCAACGTGCTCGACCGCGATGCGATGAACAAGATCTTCGATACCCACCAGATCGACCGCGTCATCCACTTCGCCGGCTTTAAGGCCGTTGGCGAGTCGGTGAGCAAGCCCGTCGAGTACTACCACAACAATATCGAGAACACCCTGGTGCTCATCGATGTCATGCGCAACCACGGCTGTAAGTCCATCATCTTCTCGAGCTCTTCGACCGTCTACGGCGATCCGGACAATCCGCCCGTCACCGAGGAAGACCCCAAGAAGCCCGCGACCAACCCCTATGGTTGGACCAAGTGGATGATTGAGCAGATCCTCATGGACGTCCACACCGCCGACCCCGAGTGGGACGTCGTGCTGCTCCGTTATTTCAATCCCATCGGTGCCCATCCGTCGGGCCTGATCGGCGAGGATCCCAAGGGTATCCCCAACAACCTGGTGCCTTACGTCGCCCAGGTCGCCGTCGGTAAGCTCGAGGCCGTTCAGGTCTTTGGCAACGACTACCCCACCCCCGACGGCACCGGTGTTCGCGACTACATCCACGTCTGCGACCTGGCATCTGGTCACGTTGCCGCCCTCAACTGGATGAACGGCAAAACCGGCGTCGAGATCTTTAACCTGGGCACCGGCACCGGCACCTCGGTACTCGAGGTCGTCGCCGCCTTCTCCAAGGCGTGCGGCAAGGAGCTGCCCTACGTGATCCGCGAGCGCCGTGCCGGCGATATCGCCGCCAACTGGTGCGATGCCTCCAAGGCCGAGCGCATGATGGGTTGGAAGGCCCAGTACGACATCGCGGATATGTGCCGTGACAGCTGGAATTGGCAGAGCCATAACCCCAACGGCTTCGCCGACGCCGAGTAGCAAAAACCTACATACCGCTCTTGCCCCGATCTCACGTTGTGAGGTCGGGGCTTTTTCATGGCATGTAACCATTCGCCGAAAATCGACCAACTTTTTTATCTTGCCTGTACATGTTTAAACAACATGTTTTACAATAGGCGTACCGAATCAGAACATCGGAGGCGGACTGCACACCCATCGGCAGGCCGACCCCACAACAAGAAGGTTGGTGAGCGCATTCATGGAGCGTGCAAGCGGCGTCCTCATGCCCGTCTCATCTCTGCCCGGACCATACGGAATCGGCGGCTTTGGCTGGAATGCCTACGACTTCGTCGATTTTCTCGCCTCGTGCAAACAACATTACTGGCAGATTCTGCCCCTTACGACGACCAGCTATGGCGATTCGCCCTATCAGTCGTTCTCGGCCCGCGCAGGCAACCCCAACTTTATCGACTTTGCCGAGCTTATCGAGGCAGGGTATCTGGAGCAGCGCGATATCGATGGCGTGTATCTGGGATCCGACCCCAGCAATGTCGACTACGGTGCTATCTTTGACGGCCGCCGTCAGATTCTCGACCGCGCCGCTGAGCGCTTTGCTGCCGACAAGCCGGCCGATTTCGATGACTTTATCCAGGCCAACGAGGACTGGCTCATCCCCTACTGTGAGTTCATGACCGTCAAAGAGGAGTGCGGTCTCAAGGCGTTTTGGGAGTGGCCCGCGGAGCTCCGCACCCGCGGCGAGGCTTCCGCCAAGGTCTGCGCCGACCATCCGGCGCATATGCTCTACCACCAGATGACGCAGTACTTTTTCGATCGCCAGTGGAGCCGCCTCAAGGCCTATGCCAACGAGCGCGACATTCTCATCATCGGCGACCTGCCCATCTATGTCTCGCGTGACTCCGTCGAGATGTGGGCGACACCTGAGCTCTTTAAGATCGACGCCGCCGGCAATCCGGTGAGCGTCGCCGGCACGCCGCCCGACCAGTTCTCGGCCACCGGCCAGTACTGGGGCAACCCCATCTACGACTGGGACGCCATGGAGTCCGACGGCTTCTCCTGGTGGGAGGGCCGCATTCGCGCCGCCCTCGACATGTACGACGTCATCCGCCTGGATCACTTCCGCGGCTTCGAGGCCTATTGGGAGGTGCCGTTCTCCTCACCCGATTCGTCCTACGGTTCGTGGACGCAGGGTCCCGGCCTCAAGTTCTTCAAGACGCTCGAGGAAAAGCTCGGCACGCTGCCCATCATCGCCGAGGACCTGGGCTTCCTCACCCCCGGCGTCATCGACATGCGCGACAACTCGGGCTTCCCCGGCATGAAGATCCTGCAGTTTGCCTTTGAGGGCACCAACTCGTACTACCTGCCGCATAACTACATCGCCAACACCGTCGCCTATGTGGGCACCCACGACAACGAGACGGCGCGCGGTTGGTTTGAGGGAACGGCCACCCCGCGTCAGCGTGAGCAGGCAGCCCTGTACACCCATCAGCAGGCCGGCGAACCCATGGCAGATGCACTCAATCGCACCATCGCCGCCAGCGTGAGCGACACGTGCATCTACACCATGCAGGATCTGCTCAACTTGGGCAACGAGGCGCGCATCAACACCCCTGCCACGCTGGGCGGCAACTGGACCTGGCGCATGCTCGACGGCGCCATCACCCGCGAGCTCGAGCACAAACTCACCGACTGGACCGAGACCTACTTCCGCATCCCGTCGGAAGCCGAAATCGAGCTTCCTCAATAGGAGCTACCGCGCCCGACCCCTCCCCACCGTGCGGACGCGCTTGCTTTTCCCGCGCGAGGCCACCCCAATCCCCTCGCGCGGGCTTCTTATGAATTGCAGACATGAAACAACCCATCACAGGAGAAAACATGCCCCAAATTAACCTCATGGAACTCGCCGAGCAGTCTTTTGGCACCTCGCTCGAGCAGCTCGACGACCGTCGCATTTACAAGCTACTGGTCAAACTCGTGCAGGAGCGCTCCGCCGCCCGCCCGCTCAACAACGGCAAGAAAAAGCTCTATTACATTTCCGCCGAATTTTTGATCGGCAAGCTGCTCATCAACAACATGATCGACCTCGGCATCTACGACGAGGTTAAGGACCAGCTCACCGCCGCAGGCCACGACCTCAACAAAATCGAGGAATTCGAGGTCGAGCCGTCACTCGGCAACGGCGGCCTGGGCCGCTTGGCCGCATGCTTCCTGGATTCCATCGCCACGCTGGGCTTGACCGGCGATGGCGTGGGCCTCAACTATCACTACGGTCTGTTCCGTCAGCGCTTTGTCGACAACCAGCAGAAGGCCGTCCCCGACGAGTGGCTCGGTGAGCAGGACATCCTAGTCGACGATGACCACTCCTACACCGTCGAGTTCGGCGATTTTGCCGTTACCTCCAAGCTCGTCAACATCGATGTGCCCGGTTACGGCCAGTCCACCAAGAACCGCCTGCGCCTGTTCGACCTGGCGAGCGTCGACGACGGCCTGGTCCCCGGCAGTTCCATCGACTTCGACAAGACCGAGATCGCCAAGAACCTCACCTTGTTCCTCTACCCCGACGATTCCGACGAGCAGGGCCGCCTACTTCGCATCTATCAGGAGTACTTCATGGTGAGCAACGCCGCCCAGCTCCTGATCGACGAGGCCGTCGAGCGCGGCAGCAACCTGCACGATCTGGCCGATTACGCCGTTGTCCAGATCAACGACACGCACCCCACCATGGTCATTCCCGAGCTCATTCGCTTGCTCACCACCGAGCATGGCATCGAGTTTGACGAGGCCGTGACCATCGTACGCTCCATGGTCGCCTACACTAACCACACGATTCTTGCCGAGGCGCTCGAGAAGTGGCCGCTCGCCAGCCTACAGAAGGTCTCCCCTGCCATCGCCGACATTATCATCAAGCTCGATGAGATCGCGAAGGCCGAGCACGATGACCCGCGCGTCGCCATCATCGACAAACACGATACCGTCCACATGGCCCACATGGACATCCACTTTGGCTTCTCCATCAACGGCGTAGCCGCCCTCCACACCAAGATCCTGGAGGACACCGAGCTTCATCCGTTCTACGAAATCTATCCCGAGAAGTTCTCCAACAAGACCAACGGCATCACCTTCCGCCGCTGGATCCATGGGGCCAACCCCGCGCTCGCCAGCCTGCTCGACGATGTGATCGGCACCGACTGGCGCAGCACCGGCGATCTGAGCAAACTCGCCAAGTTCGCCGACGACAAGGACGTTCTTGAGCGCCTGGCCGCCACCAAGGTCGAGGCCAAGGCCATCATGCGCCAGTTCATGGCGCTCGAGCAGGGCGTGACCATTCCCTCCAACGCCATCATCGACGTCCAGGTCAAGCGCATCCACGAGTACAAGCGCCAGCAGATGCTCGCGCTCTACATCATCTGGAAGTACCTCGATATCAAGAACGGCAACAGACCTAAGCACCCCGTCACCATCATCTTTGGCGGCAAGGCGGCGCCTGCCTACACTATCGCGCAGGACATCATCCATCTGATCTTGACGCTGTCGCAGTGGATTGCAAACGACCCCGACGTGGCTCCCTACCTGCAGGTTGTCATGATCGAGAACTACAACGTCACCGCCGCCGAGCGCGTGATCCCCGCCGCTGACATCTCCGAGCAGATCAGCCTGGCCTCCAAGGAGGCGAGCGGCACCTCCAACATGAAGTTCATGCTCAACGGCGCCCTAACCCTGTGCACGCTCGACGGTGCCAACGTGGAGATTGCCGAGCTCGTGGGCGACGAGAACATCTATACCTTTGGTGCCTCGTCCAAACAGGTCGAGCAGCTCTATGCCAACGGCACCTATGACGCCGGTGTGCTCTACCGCAAGCCCGGCATTAAACTGCTGGTGGACTTCATCACCAACCCGGCCTTTATGGCGACCGGCAATGCCGAGCGCCTGCAGCGCCTGCACGACGACATTAAGGGCAAGGACTGGTTTATGGCCCTGCTCGACATTGAGGAGTACATCCAGACCAAGGAGCGCGTGCTGGCCGACTACGAGGACCAGGACGCCTGGATGCGCAAGGCGCTCATCAATATCGCCAACGCCGGCACCTTCTCGTCCGACCGCACCATCTCCCAGTACAACGACGAGATTTGGCACCTGAGCTAATTTCGTTTCCTTTACCCATCCTCTTGAAAGCGGAGTCGTGGCAACGCGGCTCCGCTTTTTGTGCCCGCACGCTACCCTGTGACCCGACTCGACCAAACAATCTCGATCTGTAACAGCTACTCGGTAAAAACGGCCCCAGCTGTTACAGATTGAGACATACCGGCCCCTCCCCTTGGGTTTATCTCAATCTGTAACATCTAGCAGCTGAAATTCACCTTTGGTGTTACAGATTTAGATGAAATGGTTAGCTCAGCGGAACCGTCTCGATCTGTAACATCTAACGTCCGAAATCAGCCTCACCCGTTACAGATCGAGACAAACGACCGGTCAGACAGCCCCAACACAAAGAAAGGCTCCCCTCTCGCCCAGTGGACGGGAGGGGAGCCTTATATGTGACCGCGGCAAAAGGATGGCAATACCGCAGTCGCCCAAAGGAAGGGCCTGGATGCACCGGGCCTAGATAAGGTTCTTGCCAGAGACCTTATCGAAGAGGTGGGTCGCGTTCTTCTCGAACTTGAACCAGATGGTGTCGCCCGCCTTGAGCGCACCCTTGGCCTCGAGGTCGACAACGGGAATGATCAGGACGAACTGGCCATCGGGAGCGGTCACGTGGACATGCTCGGTCGAGCCCATGAGCTCGGTCACCTCGACGGTGCCCTGGAGTGCACCCTCCTCGTCCTTGTCGGCAAGCAGAATCTGCTCGGGGCGCACGCCGGCCGTGATCTCCTTCACGTCGCCGCCGTCCCAGTTGAGGGCAAGCTGAGCGCAGGTCTCGGGAGCGAGCGCCACGTTCATATCCTCGGTCTTGACGGTAAAGCCGTCGCCCGAGCGCACCAGCTGGGCATCGAAGAAGTTCATCTGCGGCACGCCGATAAAGCCGGCGACGAAGATGTTCGCGGGGTGGTTGAAGACCTCCTGCGGGGTGGCGATCTGCTGGACGACGCCGTCCTTCATGACCACGATGCGGTCGCCGAGAGTCATGGCCTCGGTCTGGTCGTGAGTAACATAGATGAACGTACCCTTGATCTCGTGGCGCAGCTTGATGAGCTCGGCACGCATCTGGTTACGAAGCTTGGCATCCAGGTTGGACAGCGGCTCGTCCATCAGGAAGACCTTGGGGTCACGCACGATGGCGCGGCCGATGGCGACGCGCTGGCGCTGGCCGCCCGAGAGCGCCTTAGGCTTGCGGTCGAGGTACTCGGTGATACCCAAGATTTCGGCAGCGGAGCGAACCTTGCGGTCGATCTCGTCTTTGGGGACCTTCTTGAGCTCAAGCGTAAACGCCATGTTCTCGTACACCGTCATGTTGGGGTACAGAGCGTAGCTCTGGAACACCATGGCGATGTCGCGGTCCTTGGGCGCCACGTCGTTGACGCGCTTGCCGTCGATGAGCACATCGCCCGAGGTAATGTCCTCCAGGCCGGCAACCATGCGCATCGTCGTGGACTTACCGCAGCCAGAGGGACCAACGAGAACGACGAACTCCTGGTCGTGAACGGTGAGGTTGAAGTCCTCTACAGCGAGCACGCCATCCTCGGTAACCTTAAGGTTATGCTTCTTCTCCTCGGTCTTCTTCTTTTTGCCAAAGAAGCCCTTCTTTTTGGACTCGGTGTTGGGATACACCTTCTGAACATGTTTGAGAACGATCTCGGCCATGTCTTTACCTTTCGATGTGCGGCGCCGCGCTGAGGGGCGCCGCAGAAACTTGCAAAACAGTTACGGCATCAGCCCTTGACGGCACCTGCCACCACGCCGTCGATGATGTACTTCTGGCAGAGGATGTACATGATGACGATGGGGATAACGACCATCATGATGCAGGCCATCATGGGGCCGAGCTCGACGTGGCCGTAGCCGCCGCGGAAGTACTGAATCAAGATAGGAATGGTCTTGTACTTGGTGGAGTCGAGCGTAAGGTAGGGCAGCAGGTAGTCGTTCCAGACCCACATGGTCTCGAGGATGCCGACCGAAAGATAGGTGGGCTTCATGATGGGGAGGACGATCTTAAAGAACACCTGGACCGGGTTGCAGCCATCAATCATGGCCGCCTCCTCGATCTCGAGCGGGATGTTCTTTACAAAGCCGGCGAACATAAAGACCGCCAGGCCCGCGCCAAAGCCAAGGTAGATAAAGCAGATGTTGAACGGCGTGTTGAAGCCGATGCGGTCCGCCAAATTGGACAGCGTGAACATGAGCATCTGGAAGGGCACGACCATCGAGAACACGAACAGGTAATAGAAGAAGTTCGAAATCTTGCTGTTGACGCGCACTACGTACCAAGCGCACATGGAGCAGCACACCAAGATCAGAACGACCGACGTGACCGTGATGATGAGCGAGTACATAAACGCCGAGGCAAAGCCCTGCTCGTTAAGAGCGTGCACGTAGTTTGCAAGGCCGTTGAACGTCTCAGGCGTAAGCAAATCGAACGCCGTGGTGGTGCTGATTGCAGTTCCCTTTTTAAAGGAATTGAGCGCAATCATGAACACGGGGTAGATCCACGCGAGCGACAGAATCGTAAAGAAAATCGAGAGCGCGCGGTTAATAGCCTTATCGCGTTTCATTACTGCTGCACCTCCTTGGACCTCGTGGCCTTAAGTTGGATCATGGAGATTGCTACGACCAGGATGCAGAAGATAACCGCCTTGGCCTGACCGATGCCCTGCCATGCGATACCGGCACGCGAATAGAACGTGTTGTAGATGTTCAGGGCGAGCATCTCGGTGGAGTGCGCAGGGGCGCCGCCGGTAAGGGCGAGGTTCTGGTCGAACAGCTTAAAACCGTTGGTGATGGACAGGAACAGGCAGATGGTGATCGTCGGCATCAGATTGGGGATCTTAACCTTCCAAAACGTCTGCCATGCCGTGGCGCCGTCGACCTTGGCGGCCTCGATGTAGTCGGACGGAATGGACTGCAGACCAGCGATGTAGATGATCATCATGTAGCCGACCTGCTGCCACAGGGTCAGGATGATAAGGCCCCAGAAGCCAGCAGCAGAGTTAAGGGCGATAAGGTCGGCGCCGATGTTGGAGAGCAGGCAGTTGATCAGAATCTGCCAAATGTAGCCCAGCACGATGCCGCCGATCAGGTTCGGCATAAAGAAGATCGTACGGAAGATGTTGGTGCCCTTGAGTGCCTTGCGGGTGAGCGCCTGCGCGATGGCGAGGGCGATCACGTTGATGAGCACCGTCGACAGGAAGGCAAACGCCACCGTAAAGAAGAACGACGTGGCAAACTGCGGATCGGACAGCGCGCGTACGTAGTTCTCGATACCGACAAAGTGCGCGTTACTAATGATAATAAACTGGCAGAACGAGAGGTAGAAGCCCTGGATAAAAGGGATCACGAACCCGATCATAAACGCCAGACACGTGGGCAGCATAAAGAGCGGCCACCAGCGCTTGAGTGCTTTGCCCATAAAAGGGTCCTTTCAATATGCAGGGGGCGGGCAAACCAACGTCTGCCCGCCCCCTGTCGCTAATCAGATAGCTTGGGCAGCAACTGCTTACTCGGAAGCGGCCTTCTCGGTCTTCCAGCCATCGACGAAGGCATTCTTGACGCCGTCCCACTTGCTGTTATCGGCAGCGTAGGCAATCAGAGCCTGCTTGAGGTTCTTCTTCCACTCCTCGGAGGGAATGTAGACGAAGTCCCAAGCGACGGTCTTCTTGCCGTCCTTGGCCATGGCAACGGCCTGCTGCGAGAAGACGTTGGTGGTCTCCTTGGCGCTCTTGAACGGAGCGGTCAGACCCATCTTGTCGGCGATGATGCTGGTCGGGGTGTCAGCGGTGACGCACCAATACATGAAGTCCTCGGTGGCCTTCTGGGCATCCTCGGAAGCCTGGGAACTGACGCACCAGTAGTTCTCGCCGCCGGAGCACAGGCCCTGGTTCTCCTCGCCGTCAACACCGATGTAGATGGGCATCATGCCAATCTGATCGTCGGTCATGCCGGCCTTGACGAGGTCAGAGTAGGCCCAAGAGCCGTTCTGGTAGAAGACGGCCTTGCCGGTTGCGAACTCGTTGGTGGCGTCGTCGCCGGTCTTGGAAGCAAGCTGCGAAGGATCGCAGGTGGAGTCGGTGATGTACAGGTCGAAGATCTGCTTGTAGTTGTCGAGGAACTCACCCTTGATCTCGTCGTCCTCCTGGTTGTGCTCCTTCTCAAACTCGTAGTAGAGCGGCATGTTGGCAAGGTGGGTGGTGTAGCGCCAGCTGGAGGAGTCGTCCATGCCGGCGGAAGTGAAGGCACCCTCGACACCAAGCTCGTCCTTGCGGGCCTGGATGTCGTCGGCACAAGCCTTCAGCTTGTCGAAGGAGTTGATGTCCTCGGCCTTGTAGCCAGCCTTCTCGAGCAGCTGCTTGTTGTAAATAATGCCGAAGCTCTCCTGAACCCAGTCGATACACACATCCTTGCCGTCGGACTGCAGAGCCAGGGAGTCGTCAATGAGCTCACCGCGGAGCTTGGTATCGGACAGGTCGGCGCAGTAATCCTTCCAGTTCTTAAGACCGGTGGGGCCGTTGACCTGGAACAGGGTCGGAGCGGAGCTCTTGGACATCTCGGACTTGAGCTTCTCCTCGTAGGTGTTGGAGGCGGCGGTCACGATCTTGACCTCGACGCCCTTCTCCTCCTTGTACGCCTTGGCGATCTCCTTCCACTCCTTGTCGACCTCGGGCTTGAATTGGAGGAAGTAGACCTCGGCAGCGTCACCAGAAGCAGAGGAGCCGGAGCCGGCAGAACCACCGCAGCCCACGAGACCCAGACCAAGAACCGCAGCCGCGGAACCAGCAAAGCCCAGGAACTGCCTTCTGCTCATTTCGTTCTTCATTACAATCCACCCTTTCACACCGTGGCGGCACCCTTTGCCGCCGCCTTCGGAGATTGGCTCGGGGACTTTGCCCCTTTTGCTGATTTGTACAATACGCTATTTGGCTAGTTGTTTGAACAAGTATTACTAGAGCGGTAGAAAAACTTCGGTGAACGGTAATTTCAACTTGATACTTGACAAGTTTTGTATAAACAATTATTTGTTATCGAATGCAGAGAAAACGCCCGGTCAAGCCGATGTATCGTCGGTTTGACCGGGCGTTTTCGCTTTGATGGCATGAGTCTCGTCAGGCTTCGAGCTAGCCGGCTATCGCTTGGAGTTGACGCGGTAGTGGAAGATCTCGGGATGCGTGCGGGCATGCGTGACCTCGAACAAGATGCCGTCCGAGGTGTACGACTGGCTCTCCATAACGGCGACGCAATTGTACTTGCCAAGGTCCAAGTAGCTGCAGTCCTCATCGTTGGCGAGCTCGACACTCACCGTACGACGGCTCGCCATCACCTTGACGCCGCGTTTGTGCTCCAGATAGTCGTAAATTGATTTTGCGGCAATCTCGGGCGTCAGGCCCTTGGCGATCGACTCCAAAAAGTAACCATGGTCTACTTGGCGTGCATTGCCGTTAAGGCTTCGGACACGCACCACGCGAATCAACTCCTCGCCCACCTTAAAGCCCAGGCGACGAGAGAGTTGCTCAGTGCAAATCAAATGTTCAAAAGACTTGACCTCGGTCGATGCGACGGCATTGTTGCGCTTTGCAAATTCGCCAAACGACTCGACTTCCTCGAGTGCGCCCAGCATGTCGGTTTCGCCCTTGAGCCAAATAACGCGCACGCCCTTGCCGTGTATGGGCTGCACAAACATCTCGTCTGCCAGCATGCTCAAAGCGCGGCGGACGGTATTGCGCGTGCAGCCAAATTCCGCGGTCAGCTCGGCTTCGGTTGGCAGCATCTCCTGAAACGCATAGGTCCCGTTAATGATGCGCGAACGGATCTCGCGGTAGATTCCTTCGTAAATCGCTTTTGGCATGACTTCACCTCTACATTATTTATTTCCGGCTAGGCACGATAGCATTTCTTAAAGTTGTTTAAACCGAATATCGGTAAAGCGACAGGATTTAACCGTTGACGGTTTCTGTCGTGCCCAAATCGGTTTCGCTCAAAACTGCCGGCACAACAATCGTCTGGTCCTCTACAATGAATCCATTGTTTAAACGTTTCCCCACGCGCAACGCGCCTCGATATTCGGAAGGCAGAACATGCTGCAAAAAATCCAACGCTTTGGCGGGGCAATGTTCGCTCCCGCCATGCTGTTTTCTATATCGGGCCTCATGGTCGGCGTCTCCGCTCTCGCAACGACTGCGGACATCGTCGGCGATCTAGCCGTATACGGAACCCCTTGGTACGTTTTTTGGGCCATCATCCAGCGCGGCTCATGGACGGTCTTTAAGCGCCTCCCGCTCCTTTTTGCCGTAGCGCTGCCTATCGGTCTTGCCCAAAAGCAACCGGCACGCTGCTGCCTCGAGGCACTCGTGGCCTATTTTGCCTATTGCTTCTTTTTGAGCGAGATCATTAAGCTGAGCGGAGACAACCTTGGGCTTAAGTACCCGTCATCTTTGACCCCCGCCAACGGTATCACCGTCATCGACGGCATCAAGACGCTCGACACCGGCATTATCGGCCCGCTGGTGGTATCGGCAACCGTCGTCGCCATCCATGACCGCTTCTACGATGCCAAGGTTCCCGATTGGCTCGGCACCTTCTCGGGCTCCTCGCTGGTCTACCTCATCAGCTTTTTTGCCGTGTTTGCCCTTGCCGCTATCTCGGCCGCCATCGTGCCCTCCGTATACGCAATGACCGAAACGCTGCGCCATGCACTTACGAGCGTCGGACCCTTTGGCGTGGGCATCTTTGTGTTTTTGGAGCGAGCGCTCGAGCCCATGGGGCTGCACCACCTGCTCTACATGCCGATCTACTACGACAACCTGGTCATTAACGACGGCATCTACGCCACGTGGAGCAGCTTGCTCCCCATCCTCTCCCATAGCACGCGCCCCCTTAATGAACTTGCGCCGTGGGCCGGTTTTACCGCCACCGGCTGGGTCAAGCTCTTTGGCCTTCCCGCCATCGCAGCCGCGTTCTACTCCACCGCAAAACCCGAGCGCCGCGCCGGCCTCAGGGTCATCCTTGTTCCCGCCATCATCGCCTCGGTGGTTTGCGGCGTTACCGAGCCACTCGAGTTTCTCTTTATGTTCACCCACCCCGGGCTCTTTTTTCTCTACGCCGTCTTATCGTCTTGCCTTGCCACAACCATGAATCTCTTTGGCATCGTCGGCATCTTCTCGGGCGGCCTCATGGAGATGGCAGCCTTCAACTTTATTCCGCTCATGCGCACGCATGCCGGTGCCTATCTTTTGGCGCTCGGTATCGGCCTTGCCTTTAGCCTCATCTTTTTTGTTAGTTTTCGAGCACTCATCTTGATCTATGACCTTAAGACGCCGGGCCGCGAGGATCATGTCGCCAATCGCGCGGCAATCGATCGTTTAACGGGAAGCGACTTTGCCAAAGAGCAATCTCCCAATGACGAAGTCAATAGTCGATCCGATCAAGATCACGTCCTCGCTGAGCGGGTAATTCAGCTCTTAGGTGGCGTTGGCAATATCGTGGGCGCAACCAACTGCGCCACGCGCCTGCGCGTCGAGGTCGCAGACCCTTCCATCGTTGCAGATAACGCGTCGTTTGTCGCGGTGGGCGCCAAGGGCCTCATCATTACGGGCAAGACCGCCCAGGTGATCATCGGCATCTCCGTTCCCCGCGTTAAAGAGCATTTTGACCAGATCATGGGCCTCGAGCCGGGATTTGTGCCCACCACCTCGGCCTCCCCTGCCGCCAGCGCAGCCCATAAGCGCGGCGATATCTGCTTCTTCGATATCGACGGAACGCTCGCCTGGCAAGACCCCAGGCTCGCCCAAGACCTTCCCGAAGACGAGCGTGACCTGTCCCCTTATCCCAACGAGGCGGTCTCGCAGGCCATCCGCGATTTCGTTGCAAACGGCAACATGGCCTTTATCTGCACAGGACGCACCCTCAGCTGCATCCACCCCAAACTTCTTGAGCTGCCCTGGACCGGCATCGTCTGTCTTGCGGGCGGTTACGCCGAGATCAACGGACACGCAATTCGCGATCTGTCGATGACGCCCAGTATGCTGCAGCGTCTTGCCCCCTACCTTGAGCAATCGGGCGAGGTCATCCGCTTTGAGGGCCTCAACGGCGTCGTGCGCATGAGTGCCGATGCCCCCGATGCTCCCGGATACGCGCGCACCCTGGGCGACGCAGTCACGCAGCTGCAACATTACAGTGTCTACAAGATCTTGATGTCTACATCGCTCGCCAACCACATCGCTCAAGATAAGGCACTTGAGCCGCTGCTGTGCTTTAACGAGCTCGAACTCGAGGTAACCGAAATCTCGCCCCGCGAATGCACGAAGCGCGGGGGCATCCAGTCTGTACTCGACGCCCTCGATCCCCACCACGGAACCGTATACGGCATCGGCGACGCCAGCAATGACATCTCGCTGATGAACGCCGTCGATGTCGGTATCGCCATGGGCAATGCGCCGAACTATCTCAAAAAGCGCGCCGACTACATCACCGACTCGGTCGACAAAGATGGCGTCGTCAAGGCGCTCGAGCACTTTAGGCTTATATAAGCAGCCGGCACGCGCACGCGTCCCGTTTCTCCAAATCGCCAAAACAGACGCGCCGGCAACTCCAATGTGGCAATATGGTATCTGCACACCGCAACGATGTAACCCAAGAAAGAATGCGAGAACCCGTGTCCAGTCCGTTTACCAGCTTTTTAGCCCAGCACTTTGACCAGATTAACGACTATCTGGCCACGTTCTTTGACGGACAGGCGACCTCTGCCGATATCGAGCGCTACCTGTACGCGCCGCTCTCGGCTTTTACGGCCAACGCCGGCAAGCGCCACCGCCCGCTTATCTGTATGCTCGCCGCAACCGCAGTGGGCGGTAGCTTTGAGAGCGCCCGCAGCGCCGCGGCAGCTATCGAGCATTTCCAGTCGGGCGCACTGATCCACGACGACATCGCCGACAACGGACAGCTTCGTCGAGGCAAGCCCTGCATGCACCTTACCGAGGGCACGGGCCTTGCCATCAATTGTGGCGACCTGGCGCTCACCATGGTCACCAAGACGGTTCTCGACGACCCCACGCTGGAGTCCGACGTGAAGCTGCGTGTGCTCCACGAGCTTACCGAGATGATCGTCCGCACCATCGAGGGTCAAGCGCTCGACCTGGGTTGGGTCCGTGACGGGCGCTTTGACATCTCGGTCGACGATTACCTGGACATGGCAACGCACAAGACCGCGTATTACAGCGGAGCCACGCCGCTTGCCACCGGAGCCATCATTGGCGGAGGCAGCGAACAGCAAGTCGAGGCATTGCGCGCCTTTGGCCTGCACACCGGCCTTGCCTTCCAGATCCAAGATGATCTGCTCAACTTGATCGGCACCAAGGAGGCCGCCAATAAGGACTTCCGTACCGACATCACCGAGGGTAAGCGCACGCTCGTTGCCGTGCACGCCCTGTCTGATGAGCGCTATCACGATGAGATTGAAGCGATCCTCTCCTCGGGCACCGAGGATCCCGCGCAGCTCGCGCGCGCCGTGGAAATCTTCCAGGAGACCGGCTCTATCGATTACGCCCACGCCTACGCGCTGGACCTAACCGCCAAAGCCAAGGCCGCCATCGAGGACGTTGAGCTTGATTCGCACGCACGCGAACTGTTCCTCTCCATGGCAGATTTCTTTGTGGAGCGACTCAACTAGCGGGGGTTGCAAAACCTGTCGGCAGCGCATTTGGGTACAAGTTGCTACACTGTTGAATGTATGTTTATGCATCCCTTTGCGTCGTCTATCCGACAGGCGCTCAAATAGTACGAATGATACGCCGAAAGGGGTTCGTTCATGGAACCTATTACAACGGGCATGCAGGGAGCAGCCGTCGAGGACGTGCAGTCTCGTCTCCTGCAGCTCGGCTACACGATTGATGCCACCGAGGTCGCCGACAAGCACTTTGGTGCCACCACCGAGCAGGCCGTTAGCACCTTTAGGCTCGACAGCGGTCTTGCCGCCGGCCACGCCGTTGACATCCCCTGCTGGAGTGCCCTGGTCGACGCCTCGTATAAGCTGGGCGACCGCACCCTCTACCTGCGTATGCCCAATTTCCATGGCGCCGACGTGCAGGCCCTGCAGAAGGCGCTCAACGTTTTGGGCTTTGCCTGCGGCGAGGACGATGGCTACTTTGGCCCTCACACCGAAGCGGCCCTTCAGCAGTTCCAGGAAAACGTCGGTCTGTTTGCCGACGGTATGGCTTTCCAGGATACCTACGCCTATATCAACCGCCTGCACCACGTGTGGGAGGGTAAACCTTCGGTGACCGAGGCCGAATCGCGCATCGGCTTTGCCCGCGCGGCCAACGTACTCGAGCGTTTCCAGATTGCCGTCATTGGCGAGGACCCTATCGCGCGCAGCGTAGCATCGCGCATGTGGAACATCGCCACGGCGACGACCGACAACAGCGGCATGATGCTTTGCGACTCCGAGGTCCCGACCGACGTTGACCTGGTGCTCGAGATCGCAAGCGACGAGCTACCCGCCGACGCCGCTCCGCGCGCCACGATTGCCCTCGCCGAGTGCCACAACCTGGCCCAGCGCATCCGCACCGCCAATGTCGCCGCGCAGCAAAAGCCGGCACGCATCCGCATTGAGCTCACCGGCATGACGCGCTACAACGGCACCTTCACTGCCAGCGACGCCCAGACGCTCGCGGTACGCCTGCTCGATGGCGTTTGCGATGCCCTCGCAGATTAGGTAAACTAGACGAGTTGCTTTTAGCAACACCACGACATTGGGACGTAGTTCAACGGTAGAACTCCGGTTTTTGGTGCCGGCTGTTGGGGGTTCGAATCCCTCCGTCCCAGCCAAAGAAACCAGCCTCTCGAACGCATAGCCGATCGGGAGGCTTTTCTTGTGAGCAAGCGGAGGGATTCGAACCCGCAAG